>NZ_JCAUAW010000003.1:0-618199 GCF_059692155.1 Paenibacillus sp. JT22N1 | reverse complement strand
TTTGATCGGGAAAAGGGATTTCATGACGTTTGATGAAGCTTATGAAGCGCTTGATCATTATATGGACTTCTACAATAACCGCAAAATGCACGGTAGCTTAAAACGGATGCCACCAACTCAGTTCTCCCAATGGGTGATGACACTGGAGGACCGATCGATATTCTATAAAGCGATGTAATTGTTTGCAAATAGAAGCAATCTTACGAAAATTGGTTTTTTTAACGGGAAGACTCCGGAATTAGGGGGCCTAGCCGATAATGCAACAACGAAGGGAAAGAGGCGAGATTTAGGCAGCAATTGTTGCACTTTTTGCAACATCACTATCATAAAACCGCGAACATGGATTCATTCCTTCCTTCATTCATCTAGCAACCTCAACCCAGTATATATGACGATTGATCCCGATTTAAGACACCTCAATGTAGAGCTAGATCAGACGAATGAATCGACGGTCTCATTTTTAGTTTGATTCATTCTCCATTGGATTGGGGTCATGCCTGTAATGCGTTTAAACACGGTGGCAAAATGTTGACTGGACGCGTAACCCAATTCATTAGCAATCTCTGTGACAGTATCCGTGCCTGCTACCAGCAGTCCGCAAGCTCTTTTAATTCGTGCACGTTCAATAAATACCATTGGCGGGAGCCCCGTGTATTCCTGGAAAGTGCGGAAGAAGTGGGAGGGACTGATCCGGACAAAATCAGCCATTTCTTCGATGGCGGGGCGCCATTGCGGTCTTTTCTCGATCCGGCCAATCAGTGCATCCAATTGACGTAATAGATCATCAGCGAGAGAAACCATTTGTTGATTAGGCTGAAGAATTCGAAGTAGCAACCCAAGCAGCGCTTGGCGGGTAGCTGAGGTTCGTAATGGACTGTTGGAATTTAGCGCATTTCGCAACTTTCTAATGTCGTCAACGGCCTGCAATCCTGTGTGGGTAACTCTGGGCAGTACCTCTAATGCAAGTCTGAAGCCTTCACTTTCATCTTGCGGCAAGCGCAACCAGCCTTCCGAATGCGGTGGTGTGACGATGAACCACCAGAATCGGCTAGGCTCAATCACGTTGAAGCCGCCGCGATGAATCTCGCCTGGACTTGTGTGAAACACGTCACCTGCTTTTGTCTCATAGACGTGCTCGTCCAGCTCCCAGCTGGCTTTACCCCGTTCAACCAAAACAAATTCGTACCCGGCATGCTTATGATAGGAAAGGGGCAGAGCCGACCTAATCTCATCGAAGCCGAAAAGGAGCAATTCCGGAACTCCTGGTATGCAATCTTCTGTATTGATGTCGTAAGTCCAGCGTGGACTTTGTTTCGCAGGCAAGGGGAGGGCCTCCTCATTGTTCGGATGTTCTTATTTGTCTTATATGTTTCTCATACTACTTTGTAGCTCCATGAACGTCAACAAACTTGGGATTAAGTATGATGGAAGCAAGACGTATAAGGAGGAATTTACGATGACTTTGCAAGTAGAGAGAACGTACAAAATTACGGCTCAGGATAAGGATACATTCAATCGCGACGGGTATTGGATATCTCCGAAGCTGCTGGACGATGATCAAATCGCGCGGTTGCGACATGCGCATGAACGGGTTTGGACAGGCGATTACGATGGCGATGGGCTTCCGATGAACCATTACCGTCCGAACTCGAACCCTGATGCATTACGCAAGCTAGATAATGGATGGTGGATCAATGACGAGATCCGAAGCACCGTCACGGATCCGTTTATCGGTGAGCTTACAGCTGATTTGCTGGAGACCGATGAAATTCGGCTGTGGCACGATCAGGTTATTTATAAACCAGGTGTTGGCGACAAGGAGACGAAGTCTGGCAACGTTGGCTGGCATCAGGATTACGGCTACTGGCAATGCTCCAGCAATCCGAATATGATAACCGTATGGATCGCGCTTCAGGATACGGACCTAACCAACGGCGGAATGATGACCATTCTCGGCTCTCACAAGTGGGGACTAATACCTGATAGCAACACGTTCTTCGATCCGAACATGGAGGAGCTTAGGAACAAATATGCGGCAGGCCGCGAATGGGTCGAGGAGCCCTGCATTCTGAAGGCAGGTCAGGCAAGCTTTCATCACGCTCTTACGTTCCACGGGTCCGGCGCGAATAAGACGAATGAGCCTCGTATGTCTGTCGTCGCGCATCTGATGCCGGGTGGCACCAGCTATCGCGCAGGCGTGCAACGTCATGACAATTCCCGTTTGCTAGGACCGCGCCCTTATCACGGTCAGGCTTTTGCAAATGAGTATTTTCCGGTTTTGTTTAAAAGATAAATATGGTGCCAAATCCCTTCCATACGAAGGGATTTTCTTTTTACCTACAGGCGGTTACAATTGCCTTAATGATGACACAGCTTTACTGGAGATGAAGGCACATGGCAAATCCGTTGGAACATCTTAGTTTTAATCATATCGATTCCGCGACAGTCGGTACGATTGTATATCCACTGGGCGGTAGGTATGGTCCTCGCATCCAACAAGATATTCAGCTTGTTCTATTACATACTGGTTCTATGGAGGTGACCATTGATGGCGTTCTCTTCCGACTGGAGCCCGGCAATGTGGCACTTCTGAAGCCTGGGCACATTGAGCATTTTACATTTGCGGATGAACATGAAAGCTGGCATCGTTGGGTAGCCGTAAGCGTCCAACCATTATCTGTGGATGTAGTGAAAGCGTTGGAACAGGTTCCGTTTAGCCTCCCAATTTCTGAACATTTGAACCGAATAACAGACCTTATGCTATCGATCCGATCCGAGCATGCAGATTCAGGAACTGTCATGCGAAGTCTCGGTCACACAGCGATTCAATTGTTTCTATCCGAACTGTCCACAGCGCAGCTGCAGCAAGACATTCATCCTTCTGTTTTACTTGCCAAATCATACATTCATCAAACATTTAAAGAAAACTTGAGTCTGCCCCTAATAGCCGCGCATGCGGGAGTTTCAGATGAGCATTTGGTCCGGCTTTTCCGTAAATACGAGCAAACGACGCCAATTAAATATGTGTGGTACTACCGTGTACTGCGTGCTATGGAGTTACTAGTCCATACGGGTTTATCGATATCGGAAATTGCTCAGCGAAGCGGGTTCCAAACCAGTTACCACTTCGCGCGATTGGTAAAGCAGCAAACAGGTAAAACTCCTTCAGAGATAAGGACTTCCTCTTGGGAGAAAGGAGATTCACATGCAGAAAAGCGGTAGCCTTTTCCCCGCCTTCTTAACCGAGCATCACTGCCATCCTCAGGTGATGGCGTATTATTTTAAACAATGGCAAGGTTTCTATATGTCCTTTCATCGCCATGATGCGGTAGAAATTATGTATACCATACAAGGTTTCTGCGACATTGAAATCCAAACACTGCCTACACATATCGAGAGTGTTAGTCTCAAAAAGGGAGAGTTCATTATTATGGACGCAAATGTCTCCCATCGATTGATCGTTGACGAGGCTGCCCCCTGTAGAATGTTAAATGTAGAGTTCCGCTTCGCCCAGCAAAAGGGTGTGTTTCCATCTATTCATCAACTGGCTGCTGAAGACAAGCTATTGGCTTCTTTACTGGAGGTCAAATCTCCTTATTTGGTACTGCGCGACCCCGATGAGGTTTACCACATTATGAAAAGCTTGGTGCTTGAACTGGATAAAGCTGCAGCCAAAAGTGAAACGATGGTTCAATTGCTCATCGCTCAACTGCTCATTCGTATTGCGCGTCTTAGGCAAGAAGCAGAAAGCAGCGGCATGGCACAAAGTGAGTGGTATGTGAAACAGAGCATGGATTATTTGCATCAGAACTATGACCGCGACATTCAAGTGAAGGATATTGCTGGAGTCGTAAATTTACACCCCGGGTATTTACAGCGGATTTTCAAATCGTTAACGGGGCAAACCCTTATGGCTTATTTAACCGTGATTCGAATGGAAAAAGCCAAAATGCTGCTGCTGGAAACCGATGTGCCGATTTCAGAAATTTGTGATTATATCGGGGTTGGGAGCCGACAGTATTTTCATATGCTTTTCAAAGATTATACAGATTTAACCCCTACGGAATATCGTAAATCAATGGATACTCAGAAGTGGGGATATCCAGAAAAAAGTTAGAATTTTTGACAAATCATCTCCGATGAAGTTAGGAATTTGATAACGTTTTCTCTTTCGCGCTTGATACAATGTGAATTGTAGATTAAACGATAGAGAGGACGATAGATATGTCATTTAAGGTAGCTTTTATTGGAGCAGGAAGTATTGGATTTACACGCGGATTACTTCGAGATTTGTTAGCAGTATCTGAATTTCACGATATTCAAGTCGCTTTTACAGACATTAATCAACATAATTTAGATATGGTTACCGAGCTGTGCCAAAGAGATATTCGAGAAAATGGATTGAAAATAGAGATTCAAGCTACAACGGATCGTAGAGAAGCATTGAAAGATGCGAAGTATGTCTTGTGTACGATTCGTGTGGGAGGTCTGGAGGCTTTTGCTACCGATGTGGATATTCCGCTGAAATACGGCGTTGACCAATGTGTGGGTGACACGCTATGTGCAGGCGGCATTATGTATGGTCAGCGCGGCATTTCGGAAATGCTTCGCATTTGCCAAGATATTCGGGAAGTGGCTGCGCCTGATGTGCTGCTGTTAAATTATGCGAATCCGATGGCCATGCTGACTTGGGCTTGTAACAAGTACGGCGGTGTGCGGACGATTGGTCTATGTCACGGTGTTCAGCATGGGCATAAACAAATCGCTGAAGTATACGGCTTGGAGAAAAAGGAAGTAGACATTATTTGCGCAGGCATCAATCACCAAACGTGGTATGTACAGATCCGACACAACGGTCAAGATTTGACAGGCGGTCTACTTGAAGCCTTCGAGAACCATCCGGAGTTCACGCGAACAGAGAAAGTGCGTATTGATATGCTGCGTCGCTTTGGCTACTATAGTACAGAATCCAACGGACATCTGAGCGAGTATGTGCCTTGGTACCGAAAGCGTGCTAGCGAAATCCAAGATTGGATCGACATGGGCAGCTGGATAAATGGAGAAACAGGCGGCTATCTGCGTGTTTGCACGGAGGGACGCAACTGGTTCGAAACGGAGTTTCCGAACTGGATGAAGGATAAGGCATTTGTTTACGCAGCCGAGAAACGCAGTGAAGAGCATGGCTCCTATATTATTGAGGGTCTTGAGACAGGACGCGTGTATCGCGGACATTTCAACTTAGTCAATAACGGTGTCATCTCGAATCTGCCTGATGATGCGATTATCGAAGCACCAGGCTATGTAGATCGCAACGGCATCTCGATGCCGCATGTTGGGGACCTGCCGCTTGGACCGGCAGCGGTGTGCAATGTGAGTATTTCTGTGCAGCGGCTTGCTGTGGAAGCGGCCGTGCATGGCGATGATAAGCTGCTTCGTCAAGCGTTTATAATGGATCCGCTCGTAGGAGCCGTCTGCAATCCCAAAGAAATCTGGCAGATGGTCGATGAAATGTTGGTCGCACAAGAGGCATGGCTGCCACAATATGGCACGGCAATTGCCGAAGCGAAACAACGTCTCGCAGCTGGGAACCTCGTTCCTACGCGCAGCTATGAAGGTGCAGCTCGCTTGAAGGTGAAAACGGTGGAAGAAATGCAGCAGGATCGTGAAGCTGCGAATAAAAATGCAGGAGAAGCGGACAAAGGGAAGGATCGCGCAGCCGTTAACTCTTAATGTTCGTTTAGATTCAAGTATGTTCATTTAGGTGCTTTTCAGATATAATAAAAAAAGTAAGTGAAGGACCGCTTGCGGTCCTTTTATTTTTTCGTTAGATCGTTTAATTAGGGAAGGGGAAAGTCAGATGTCTAATATTGGCGTATGGGAAGCAGCCGAGCCAGGCGTTCAACGCTGTATTCTGAAAGCTGAGGTTGGTTTAATGATGATGGAGGTTCATTTCGAGCCAGGAGCCATTGGTTACCAACACAGCCATGTGCATGAACAAATGTCCTATTGCTTAAAAGGAAAAATTGAGTTTACTATAGATGGTGTTGTGACCGTTATCGAGCAAGGTCAGACGGTATACATACCAAGTAACGCCAAGCATGGTGTTACAGCATTAGAAGAATCCGCATTGTTAGATGTCTTCACACCGATTCGCGAAGATCTTGTAAAACGGTAACCAGTTGCGCATGCAACTGGTTTTTCTTTCCTAAGAATTGAATACGTTTACAAATTCGGCGGAATGGAGGCTGAACATGAGTAGAAGAGGTCGTAGAGCTTGGATATGGTTCTACAGAAGCTTATTTTTGCGTGATCGTCCATTGACAGTGAAACTGCTCGTCTATTCGGCTATGCTGGTTGTCATTCCGCTGCTTGTGGTTGGGCTGATTTCTTACCAGAAATCATCCGAAGTGCTGCGTGAGGAAGCCAATTTGAGTAACAAGCAAATCATTGAGCAAGTCAAGCTGCATATTGAATACTATATTCGAGATTTCGAGATCGACTCGATTCGCATGCAGAATCATCCTTCGATGCAGCAGTTTCTAAGGATGACAAGCGAACAGGAAGTGAAGAATTCTGGCATTCGCGAGCCCATGATGCAGCTTTTGAACGATACCGCTTACTCCCGATCTGACATCTCTCGGATCATGCTTGTTATGGAAAACCAGACAGTCTTGGATACAAGCATGAACAAAAATGTGACCCCGGCGCTGCAATTAATACAGGAGCCATGGTTTGCCAGTGTACCCTCCAACAGTGATATTATGTTGATCATCAGACCGCCTTCTCAGCGCTATGAACTGGAATATGTGCCTGTTCTCTCCATCGTGAAGCGCTTAGTGAGTCCCAATACATTGGAGCCAGTTGCAACGCTAATTATGGAAATCAACTTCAAACGGATTCAAGAGATTGCTGAGCGGGTTACAATTGGCCGAACAGGGTATTTATCTATTCTCGACTCCTACGGGCGTTATATTTATTCACCTGAGTACACGGAAATTGGTCATTTGGCGGCTTGGGATCAATTAGAATGGATTTTACAGCAGGAAAGCGGATCTTACCAAGCGCAAACAGGAGATAAGCCTTTCTACACCTTCAGCCTGTCATCCTATTTAAATTGGCGGTTGGTGACAACGATCCCTGAAGAAGAATTGACACGTGGAACCGAGTATATTCGGCGAACGATTTGGTGGACGGTCATTGCCACATTATTGATTGCCTATTTGATTGGGATTGGTTTTGCTACGAGTATCGTTCGACCTGTAAGGGCGCTGCAATTTTTCATGAAAAGAGTGAAAGAGGGCGACTTTCTGGCTCGTGTGGATATCGAATCCAAGGATGAGATCGGGCAGCTAACGAACGATTTTAATAAAATGGTCGAAAAGCTTCAGGTACTGCTCGATGAAATTTACTACTCACAGCTCCGAGAGAAGGATCTTCAGCTGCGCCAAAAAGAGACAGAACTGAAAGTGCTGCAATCGCAGGTTAATCCGCACTTTCTCATGAACGCTTTAGAAACGGTGCGAGGGATGGCACTAGAAAAGGATATGACCGACATCTCTGTGCTTGTTGCTTCCCTTGCTCGTCTACTGCGTTACAATTTGAATCATGCTGGGGCAACGATCTCCTTGCAGCAGGAAATTCAGATATGCGATATGTATTTACGGATTCAGAAATATCGGTTTGAGGATAAACTCACCTATGAATTCCAGATCCCTGAATGGGCAGAAGGTCAAATCATTGCGAAGTTCGCATTACAGCCCTTGGTTGAAAATTGTGTCATACATGGCATTGAAACGAGTGCACAGCCTGTTCATATTGTCATTTCAGCTGTTCAAATAAATGATCATCAATTTGTTGTTGAGATTCAGGATAGTGGTGTTGGAATTCCAGCTGCGAAACTCCGTGCCTTACAGCTCGATTTGCTGCAGAAGGACATGGTGACGGCGGTATCACAGATCGGCATCGTCAATGTACATCGGCGTATTTCTTATCTGTTTGGTGACGCTTATGGTCTGGAGCTTGAAAGTGCAGATGCAGGAACTCTGGTGAGAATCAAGCTGCCGCTGAAGCCTCACAGAGAGGAAGGGAGGTAGTGGGTCATGTACAAAGTCATTCTCGTGGACGATGAAAGATGGGTTCGTGTCGTGCTTCGGAAAGCCGTGGAACAAACAAAGCTTCCTTTCGAAATCGTGCAGGAATGCGCGAACGGTTTGGAGGCTATGGATGCGCTGCAGAAGCACGGAGCTGATTTGGTTATTTCGGATGTAAAGATGCCGATCATGGACGGCATTGCTTTGGCGGAGCAGATGGCACAGGTATCAGCCAATTTAATCCTAGTTAGCGGGTATGACGATTTTCAGTTAGCGCAGCAAGCGATACGCTATGGGGTGAAGGACTATTTGCTGAAGCCAGTGGAAATGGAGGCGATGGCAGATTGTTTGGGCCGATGGATGCAAGACCGGACGACGAAGACAGCGAGGCGGTTGGCGGATTCCCCGCTAATGGGAACGGACGAATTGTCAGTCGTTGAACAAGTGCAGCAGTTTATCGGTTCGAACTTATCCAGAGATATCAGCTTAACCGATGCCGCAGCTTTGGTCCATTTGAACCCCAGCTACTTAAGCCAACTCTTTAAGCAGCAAACGGGAGGCAAGTTCGTCGATTATGTCATTGAAATGCGCATGGAGGAAGCGAAGAAGCTGCTGATAAAAACGTCTTTACGTGTTTCTGAGATCGCGGAACGACTTGGTTACGGGGATATTTCTTACTTCAGCAGTACGTTCAAAAAGCTGATAGGCTGCTCCCCGTTGGAATATAGGAAATGTGGCGGAAGGCTGGATGAAGCCAAATGAAGTCAAGTGAAAAAGGACACTTGAGGGGGAGATTGCACCCCTTAAGAATGTCCTTTTTTACTTTGTTTTGAATGGCTATTTTCTAGCTTTCTCGATAGCTTCTAACGTTTCCTTGTAGTCATTGCGATACTTCTCGATAACAGGCTTAACGGCATCTTGCCATGGCCCCAGGTCAGATACGTCCGTAATCGTAACACCCGCTGCTTTCACTTTGGCTTCCGAATCCTTCTCGAATTTATCCCATTCTGCTTTTTGCGTTTTGACGGATTCAATAGCAGCCTTTTTAATAAGTGCTTTATCGTCAGCAGACAGCTTATCCCAAGCTACTTTAGAAATCAAAAGCACTTCAGGCACCCGTTGGTGCTGGTCAAGAATGAGATTTTTGGCTTGTTGAAAATGATTGGAAGAGAAATAGCTCGGATAGTTATTTTCAGCGGCATCGATGACACCTGTTTGCAAAGCATTGAAGACGTCTCCATAAGGCATTGGTGTTGCATTCGCGCCAAGTGCGTTCATGAGATCAATGTTGACCTTGTTTTGAATAACGCGTATTTTGAGTCCTTTTAGATCGGCTATGCTTTTAATCGGCTTCTTGGAATAGAAATGACGAGCGCCTGAGCTGTAATACGCCAGTCCTTTCATACGTGATGACTCTAAGCTATCGAGCAGCTTCGTTCCTTGCTCGCTTTCTAGGAATTTCCATTGGTGATTATCATTATCGAAAATGTAGGGCAAGCTGAATACCTCATACTGCTTGTTGAACCCGCCAAGTGCCCCCGTACTAACACGTGTGAATTCAATAGCGCCGAGTTGAACTTGCTCGATCACGGCCTTCTCCTCACCTAGCTGAGAGGCAGGGAATACATCGATTTTGATGCGCCCATCCGATGCTTGATTGACGAGTTCGGCGAATTTCTTATCGCCTAACGTCGTTGGGTAGTCAGCGGGGTGTGTCTCAGCTAGACGGAAATTTAGTTTAGGACCATCGGCTTTCTTCGTCGCTGCTGCAGGGCTCGCGGCCCCAGGAGTTGTTGTTGAAGCGCTATTCGTCGGTGTACTGCCGCCACCGCAAGCTGCAAGCAAGAGACTAGTACCAATTACTGTACTTAGAGCCGTGATGTATTTTCTTTTCATTTTCATATCGAATATTCACCCTTTTTATCGTATTAGTTGAGTTATTTCCTTATTTCATTAAGTTAGGAAGCCACATGACAAGACCAGGTATATAGGTAAGTATCATGAGCACAACGCACATGACATAAAAGAACGGCATCATGGCTTTGGTGCCTTCAGAAATCGAAATATTTCCTATCGCAGAGCCTACAAAGAGGACGGTTCCGACGGGTGGTGTCAGCAGTCCAATGCCTAAGTTTAACATCATAATGATGCCGAAGTGAACAGGATCCATGCCGAGGGCCGTCACGACTGGGAGTAAAATAGGCGTCATGATTAAGATAAGAGGAGCCATATCCATCGGTGCGCCCAGTAAAAGCAGCAAGACGTTGATGATCAGCAAAATGACAATGGGGCTGTCAGTGATGCCCAGCATCCAATCCGTTAACATGCCGGGAACTTTGAGAAAGGCTAGTACCCAGCTGAAGGTAGCGGAGGCAGCAATCAGGAAGAGGACCATCGCTACGGTTCGGAATGTACGTTGGAGAATAATCCACATCCGGCTTATGGGAATATCTCGATACACTAGAAAGGTAAGTATAAAAGCGTATAAACAAGCTAATGCGCCGCTTTCTGTAGCTGTAAACCATCCCGTGAATATACCGCCTAAAATGATGACGGCTGTCAGAAGGGAAAGCAGGCCATCGCGTACAATCTTCGGAATTTCTCGCACTGGAACAGCTTCACTCTTCGTATAACCTCGCTTGATGGCGATGATATAGCTCGTGATCATAAGTGAGACACATAGGATCAATCCCGGGACTATGCCCGCTAGGAAAAGGGAAGCGATGGAGATTCCACCACCAGCCGCTAGGGAATAAAGCACGAGGTTGTGGCTTGGCGGCACAACAACGCCTTGAATGGCGGCAGAGACCGTAACGCCAACTGCGTAATCGGTGTCATAGCCCTTCTTCTTCATCATCGGAATCATGACAGAGCCGATGGAGGAGACGTCAGCAATGGCTGATCCGGAGATGTTACCGAAGAACATACAGGCGACGCAGTTGACCATGGCTAAGCCTCCACGTATGCCTCCAACGAGAACTTGAGCGAGATTGATGAGGCGCAGTGCCATCTGGCCTTCACTCATAATTTGCCCGGCTAGAATAAAGAACGGAATGGTCAGGAGGGAGTAAGAGTTCATCCCCTGAATCATCGTTTGACCCACGGTTGCCAGCGGGACTTTCAAGTAAAGTAAGGTGAGCAGTGAAGAGCCTGCTAAAGCCAATGAGATCGGAAAGCGGAGGACGATCAGACCAACAAAGGTGATACAAAGTATGAGAATAGCTATGGTCGGATCCATTATTCGGGGCCTCCTTCTTTTATATTGTGATGCCGCTTCGTCTCGATTCCAAACAACTGCAAGAGCGCATAGGCACAGGTCATAACGCCGGTTATCGGCATGATGACATACAGTGTGCTGTTAGGTAGGCCCGTGGCCGGTAATTCTGATTCATTCATAATGACGGTGAAGTCCCATCCAAAATACACGAGATAGGCACCAAAGGCGAGAATAACAACCTCGATGACTTTATCAAGAACTTTATTGATGGAGGCTGGGAGCTTGTGAGTGAAGGAATCGATGCCCAAATGCAGCTTCTCACGAAAGCCAATCGCAATGCCCATGAAGGAAAACCAGACAAGAAGCAGCATGGTTACTTCTTCCGACCAAAAGAAAACGAAGTCAAACAGCTTGCGGGTCATAACCTGTGCGGTGACGATGATGATCATACTAAGCAAGCCGATGAGGGCGGCAGACTCAATAAATGAATCGATACCGAGAGCAATTTTTCGAAGTATTCTCATCGTAAAGCGGACCTCCTCTCTCTATCTTTGTAAGTGCTTTCATTTGTGTGCCTTAAGTATAGCGCTCCTTTCTACCCACAGGTATGCCATTGTTTTTAGTTTTTTTTGTAGTTTTTTTAGATATTTGGTTGGAATGAAACAAATAATGAGCAGGTGTCGGAGGACATCCTGCTCATTATTGAACGAAAGTATTTTTCATTTGTGGGAAAAAGCGGTTAAATGAATTGCATGCCCATATAGACAGCAACAGCCCATATCATACAAGCTGAAACCTTGTTTAATTTGGTAATGAATTGACCTTTAGGATCACGCTTACCCACTAGGCGTCCTGCAAACGCTAAACCGAAGAACCAGAGCCAGGAGACTAGAATAACGCAGACAGTGAACACCCATTTTTCTCCGCCAACATATTGTAAGGAATTTGTACCGATAACTCCAATCGTATCCAGTATAGCGTGGGGATTCATTAATGACACGGATGCTGCAAACAGGATTTGTTTTTTTGGTTCATTTTCCCGTTGTGATTTCATCGAACCAGGTTTACTCTTCCAGAGTACCCACCCCATATAGATCAGGAAAAAGAATCCAAATCCATAGAGCGCAGCTTGAAGCCAAGTGAAAGTTAATACGACGAAAGAAACGCCTAAGACTGCCAATAAAATAAGGATCGTGTCACAAACCGACGCCGTGAGGATGACAGGAAGTGATCTAAGGTAAGAGGGCCCACGGGCACCTTGGTTGAATACGAAAACATTTTGTACCCCTACAGGCAGAATGAGCCCAAAACCTAAAATAAGCCCATGTAAAACAGTTTCCAGCAAAACGATCTCTCCCATCTATAAGACTATTCTTCACTAGTATAGAGCAAATCAATCGGATGTCTCCCTCCAAATGGATGGCATATCACCCAACCAAATGTTATATTTGAGCTAGTTAGGAGAGGATCATAGTATGGAATGGAAACCGGACTTATCGTCGGAAACCCCTTTATATAGTCAGATTAAAGATTTTATTAAAAATAAAATATCGTTAGGCGAATGGGCGGTTGGGACCAAAATCCCCTCACAGCGTGCGCTGGCTGAACGCTTTAATGTGAATCGAAGTACGGTTGTGACTGCGCTGAGCGATTTGATTGCCGAGGGGTTATTGGAGGGGAACACCAAAGGGGGGACTAGAGTCATCAATAACTCTTGGAACCTTTTAGCTACTTCACCTCCCCCTGACTGGAGCTCTTATGTGCAAGCCGGCACTTATTATCCAAACCAGCCTGCCATACAGCATATTAATCGTGCGGAATTTCAAGATGGCATTATCCGTTTGGGGACTGGAGAGCTTTCACCGGAGCTGCTTCCTTCTGAACAAATGAAAAAGATTTTTGAGAATAGTTCATTGAATCCTTTCTCATTGGGCTATGAAGAACCTAAAGGGAATCAGTATTTGCGGGAACAGGTAGCCGCGTACATGCATGGAATTGGCGTTCATACCTCGCCCTCCAATATCCTTATCGTATCTGGCTCGCTCCAAGCGTTACAGCTCATATCCATCGGACTACTGCAGCGAGGTTCTTCCATCCTTTTGGAAAAGCCATCCTATCTGTATTCGGTCCATGTGTTTCAATCTAGTGCAATTAAGCTAGTTGGTCTACCTATGGATGAAGAAGGCATTCAGACGAATCAGATTAGCCGTTACAAAGAAGGCTATAACGCTTCGCTGCTTTATACCATTCCTACTTTTCATAATCCTACCAGTACGCTGATGTCAGAGCCAAGACGTCAAGAGCTGATGAGAATCTGCGCGGATGAGGGACTCCCAATCATTGAGGACGATGCCTATAGGGAGCTTTGGTTTGAAGCTCCGCCCCCTTTACCGTTAAAATCTAGGGATCCCAATGCACTAGTCCTCTATTTGGGGAGTTTGTCGAAGACCTTAAGTCCAGGACTCAGAATTGGTTGGGTGGTTGCCCCAGAACCGGTTATTGATCGATTGGCTGATATCAAAATGCAGAACGATTACGGCTCGAGTTCGGTATCCCAATGGGCAGCAGCCGAATGGCTTGGTAGAGGCTTATATCAAGAGCATCTTGTCTATGTTAGAGAACAACTTAAACGAAGACGGGATTTAACTGTTCAGTTGTTGAAGGCCAATTTTACGGAGATTGCTTCATGGTCAGTGCCGGCAGGCGGTTTCTACATTTGGGTTTGCCTCACCGTGGATGTGCCCATGCAGATGCTGTTTGAGCGTGCTTTGAAGGCAGGGATTTTGCTGAACCCCGGTTCGGTTTATGATAGAAATGCGGGAAGTTACTTGCGTATTTCATATGCCTATGCCAAGCTTCATGAGCTTGAATGGGGGATTGAGCATTTGGCGAAGATGATTAAAGAGTTAGCTGGGGTTAGTAAAAATAAATAAATTCCGAGGTGATCGGGTGTCTATTAAAGGTTTGAATCATTTCTTATTTTCTGTTTCTAATTTAGAGAATTCGATATCGTTTTATCAACAAGTTTTTGATGCAAAGCTGTTAGTTAAAGGAAGAAGTACGGCCTATTTTGATCTGAATGGCATGTGGCTTGCCCTGAATGTAGAACAAGATATTCCACGTAATGAAATAAACCATTCCTACACACACATTGCTTTTTCAATTGAAGAAGCCGACTTTGATGACCTGTATGAGAAACTAAAGAAATTCAATGTTAACATCCTTCCAGGTCGTCCAAGAGACGAGAAAGATAAGAGGTCTATTTACTTCACTGACCCAGACGGTCATAAGTTCGAATTTCATACAGGTACTTTACAGGACAGGTTAGATTATTATAAACAGGAAAAAACACATATGGCGTTTAACGATGAATAAATTATTTAATTTAGAATGTGGAATAAGGCCGGTAACGTTCAAGCGCTGCAATCTGTCCTCGGCTATGAGATACGCATAGTATCATTTAGAACAAAAGAGAATTTTAACGGAATCCTAGAACATGAATGAAGTCCAATTAGCGGTTGCTAATTGGACTTCATTTTTTTGGTTGTTAATATGAAATGAAATTACCTTCCTGTTCCGTTTCCCTATAGACGGAAATTAGTATAATGGCAGTCTCGTCACTACTATTCTTCACTAGGTGAGGCGTACAAGCATTCCAACTAAAAGAGTCACCCTCCTGAAGTTCAAAAGAATCTTCCCCCTGTGAGGCATAAATCGTCCCTTTGAGCACGACGTGAACCTCCTCGCCTTCATGCGCATGCGGCATTAGCCCAGTGGAAGCTCCAGGAGGCAGCTGAACAATCATCATCCTCATGTTCTTTGTAGCGCTCAGATGCTCTACTTTTAGCTGCTCGCTTCCGCTGGTCGTAACATTCCGCTCATCTTTTCGGACAACACTCATGCGTTCATCTTTTTTCAATAGCAGATAAGCAAGGGGAACTTTCAGCGCTTTCGCGATACTTTCCAAGGTTGTGATCGAAGGAGACGTCTTATTCGTTTCGATCTGACTCATAAATCCCTGAGACAAGCCAGTTTCTTCACAGATTTGGGCGATTGTGATATTTTTCCGTTTGCGAATCATCCGGATGCTGGAACCAATGTCCATATAATCTTCCCCTTAAAAATATTACTAATACAGAACTTAATTTTATATTATCAATTTTTCCGTTGACAAGCTAGTAGGTTTGATGTAAATTATTAATACAAATATTTTATCTTTATTACTAATATTATTGGAGGATGAATCATCATGGTCAAAACATCTTGGGTAGCTACCCTTATGCGGGTAGTTTTAGGTATTTTATTTTTAGCGCACGGAATCAGCAAGTTCCAAATGGGGCTAGGCAATGTGGCAGCTTGGTTCGCAAGTGCCGGAACGCCGGGGTTCCTGGCTTATATCGCAGGATGGCTTGAATTAATAGGCGGGATCCTGCTGATTCTCGGACTTTTCACAAGATATGTTTCGGTGCTATTCACAGTTATGCTTCTTGGAGCGATCGTAACGATGAAGCTTCCGCTCGGTTTACTAGGAAACGGGCAAATGGCAGGTTATGAGCTGGATTTGGCTTACCTCATGCTGACGGTTTATTTCATTTTTGCCGGCCCAGGCTCGCTGTCGATTGACAAGGTTCTTTTCGACAAGGGTAAAGCTGCCGCTTAACTATCTGAAGGGGGAAAGATCATGAATAAATGGCATTACGCATTTGACGTTCATCTTCCTGCCGATCTGGAGCCAAGCAAGAAGTATCCTGTTATTTTCACGCTGCACGGCCGAGGCTCTAATGAACAGAATATGTTTGATTTAATTGAGCCTCTGGCAGACAAGTTTATTGTGATCGGAATCCGCGGCGATCTTCGATTAAGGGCGGGTTTCCAATATTACGAGTTAAAGAGCTTGGGTGTGCCTCTTCGTGAGTCGTTTGACGAGGCTATCCGGAAACTGCAGGACTTTATCCAATATGCAACAGAGAAATATCCTATCGACGCGGAGCAGCGTTATTTACTCGGCTTCAGCCAGGGAGCGATCCTGTCAATGACACTTGCACTGACGATGGGTAATAGATTGAAGGGAATCGTCGCATTAAACGGTTACATTCCCGACTTTGTCAAAATAGAGTACCCGCTGCAAAGTATCGAGGACGTATCCGTGTTTATTTCGCATGGTGAATACGATTCAGTATTTCCGGTTCGTATCGGACATGAGACAGCAGCCTACCTGCAGGAGCTTACACCGTTGTTCACGTTCCGAACCTACCCGACGGACCATGGGGTATCGGAGGACAATCAACGAGATATTATCCATTGGTTGAGTTCAAATTAACTATTATTTCATATTATGATCTACTTTTGAAGATAATATTTCCGTCATGGATGGTTCTTTCTCGCTGTTAATATCAAGAATTTGAAATGGAGGGAATGCACAGATGAACGCGAAATACAAACCATTATTTGAAGAGATCGCCCTAAGAAGCGGTATTCAATTGAAAAATCGAATTGTTATGGCGCCGATGACCAATTGGTCATCTCAAGAGGATGGTACAGTATCAGACGCTGAGATCAATTACTATGTTCGCCGCTCAAGCGGTGTCGGTATGGTCATAACGGCTTGTATCTATGTAACCCGCAACGGTAAAGGTTTTGCAGGCGAATTCGGCGGCGACACCGACGACATGATTCCAAGTCTTCGTCGGCTTGCTACCGCGATTAAAGGGCAAGGAGCAAAAGCACTCCTGCAAATTTTTCACGGTGGACGCATGGCTCCGCCAGAGCTAGTTCCCGGTGGTGATATCGTTAGCGCAAGCGACGTTCCATCAGATCAGAACGGCAACGTTGTACCTAGACCTTTGACAGGAGATGAGATTGAGGCTATCGTTCGCGATTTTGGTGAAACGACACGAAGAGCCATTGAAGCAGGCTTTGACGGTGTGGAAATTCATGGTGCCAACGGATACTTGATTCAGCAATTTTTCTCCCCGCATACGAATAAACGAAACGACCGCTGGGGTGGGGATTTAAACAAACGCCTGACTTTCCCGCTCGCAATTGTGGATGAAGTGAAACGAGTTGTGACAGCTCATGCAAAGCAGCCGTTTGCGGTTGGGTATCGCTTTTCACCGGAGGAGCCGGAAGAGAACGGCATCACGATGGATGATACGCTTAAGTTGGTGGATGTGCTTGCGGAGAAGCAGCTTGATTACCTTCATGTCTCGATAATGGACTTCCAGTCCAAGCCGCGAGTCGGTGCAGATGACAGTCAGTCCAGGTTGGAATTGATTGTCAACACCGTTGCCAAACGGACACTAGTGATCGGCGTTGGTTCGGTTCGTACGCCGGACGAGGCCGTAGAAGTATTACAGACTGGTTCCGCTTTAGTAGCGCTGGGCCGCGAGCTCATCATGGAACCGGATTGGGTCCAAAAGGTTGCTGAAGGCCGGGAAAATGAAATCGTGACGACGCTGAATAAGCACGATCAACAGCGTCTCGTGATTCCGGAACCTTTGTGGCAAGCAATTATGCATGCCCCTGGCTGGTTTCCTGTCGTGGAAGAGACGCACAAATGATTTTGGCTTTATCAGTTTAGTTTAAATAGAGAAAAGGCACGCTTAAAGCGTGCCTTTTCTTGTTCTTTTGTCACTCCATATTGTCATGTTATTAAGAAAGGTTCTGAATGATTGGTGATTAATGGTTGTCCTTCTTTATAGTACAAATGAGGGGATAACAGGATAAAAAAGATATGAACATCGCCAAAGCCATGCTCACTTAAAATCGTATAGAGTTCTTTAACAATGCTATCATGCAATTCCTGATCTCTTGGGAACATATATATTTCTAATGATAGGGGAGAGTTATTTAATTGTTCCACAAGAAGAAGTTCGATTTTTATTTTTTCTTGCACAACGCCCGTTAACTTCGAAAATTGTTGGATGATGGTGCTTGAAATCGAAGCAATGAAATCCTTTTGAAAACCTTTAAATCTGAGAAAAGGCATATGGGTTCCTTCTTTGCAAAATGGTTAGCGAATTTACTTATTTTAATAAAAAATGAACGTAAAAACAAATCCTATATTAGATGAAACCATTCTCATATATAGATAAGTACCTAATCTGAACGATATATCTTATAATGAGATCGATCGTACTACAATTTGACTATTGTGGGGGCAAAGATAATGAGCAGCTTACCAAAACAATTCGTTCAAACATTAAGAGACGTACATAAGGGGAAAGCCGAAGAATGGTTGAGAGATTTTGACAGGCTTATTTATGATTGCGAAAAGCGTTGGCAAATGAAAATGTTGCCCCCGTTTGATTTATCTTTTAATTTTGTGGCTCCTGCCATACGGAAAGACGGAACTGAAGTTGTGATAAAACTCGTCATTCCAGGTGATGAATTTGTAGCTGAAGTCGCAGCCCTTAAACTTTTTAATGGGAATGGCATTGTTAAAATCATTGATGTTGATATCGTAAAAGGGATTCTTATTCTTGAGCGTTTAATTCCTGGGCAAACACTTGCCTCATTAGAAAACGAGGAGGAAGCTGCACATATAGCCTCACAAGTAATGAAGAAATTATGGATTCCTGTACCTTCTAACTCATCTAGCATTCCAACAACTAGGCATATGGAAGAGAAATTAATCAATATTTCTAAGAGAAATACAGAAGGTCTCGGTCCTATAACAAAGGAAATACTGCAAGAAGCAGTGGACACTTATAGATCAATGAACGCTATGTCGGATAAACCATTTCTACTTCATGGCGATTTACATCATTACAATATTTTAATGGCGGCTAGGGAACCTTGGCTAGCGATTGATCCTAAAGGGTTGATTGGCGACAGAGAATACGATGTCATTCAATATTTATTAAATAAATTGCCTAATGGAGATTCAACACATGTCATTGAGAAGCGTATTGATATATTTGTTAAAGAGTTGAACTTAGACAAAAAAAGAATGTTATCGTGGGGTTTTGCACATTCTGTTCTAGCAACCTGTTGGACAGTTCAGGAGGATGGTAGGTATAGCGAGCCTTTTTTTGATGCCATCCAAGTTTTTAAGAGCTTGATGCAGATATAGCGAAGACTCATATTCAAAAAAATAAAAAATGGCTGTCCCTCGGGTCTGTTAAGACTGTAGGGATAGCCATTCTTTATACCATTTGATCACTTGTCGTTAGTAAGCTTAAAAACCTCTAGCAGCTTGAAGAACAAGCTGAGCAGAATAGCAACTATGGTAGCCAAAGCCATACCTTTTAGTTCAAAATGTTCTAATTTCAGCGTTGCTCCGCTAAGTCCAATAACAAGAACAACGGTTGTTAGTATCAGATTGACTGGTTTGGAATAATCGACTTTCGTTTCCACCAGCATGCGGATCCCCGAAGCGGCAATGATACCGAACAGCAGCAAGGAAACGCCGCCCATGACTGGAGTTGGAATGGTTTGAATCAACGCTGAGATTTTCCCGACAAAGGAGAGCACAATCGCCAGGATCGCTGCTCCTCCGATAACCCATACCGAATATACGCGGCTAATCGCCATGACACCGATGTTTTCGCCGTAAGTTGTATTTGGCGTTGAGCCTACTAAGGAGGACAGCATGGTAGAGATACCATTTCCGAGTAAGGATCTACTAAGTCCAGGGTCTTTTGATAAATCTTTTCCTACCATATTCCCGGTAACAATCAAGTGGCCAATATGCTCGGCTATGACAACTAAAGCGGCAGGAGCGATGATTAGAATACTCGCCAGATCGAATGTTGGGCTGTAGAATGTAGGAAGTCTGAACCACTGTGCAGCTCCTAATGTTTCTCCAATATGCACCAAGCCAAGCACTGCTGCTAGTAGGTAACCGACAACGATGGCTACCAAAATCGGGATGACCTTCAAAAGCCCGCGAAAGACAATGGAGCCTACTACTCCTACCAAAAGTGTAAAAATAGAGACCGATATAACGATAGGATCTGGAACCCAGGCTTCTTTTAAATTAGCCGGCGGAATAATACCTGCCATAGAGGCGGCTGTAGGTACCAACTCTAAACCGATAACGGCAACGATCGCTCCCATCGCTGCAGGAGGAAATACGACGTCAATCCAGCGTGTCCCCACGATACGAATCAACAACGCTATGATCGTAAAAATCAATCCCACGACCAGAAATCCGCCTAACGCCGAACTATAACCTTTGGAAGCGAGGACGTAGAAAACGGGGGAGAGGAAGGCGAAGCTTGACCCCAAAAAAGCGGGGATCTTTCCTTTGGTGATGAAAATATAAAGCAAGGTGCCTATTCCGTTCATCAACAGAATAGTAGCTGGATCGACATGAAACAAAATAGGAACCAGCACGGTGGAGCCAAACATAGCAAATAAATGCTGTAAACTAAGGGGAATACTTTCGCCTATGGAGGGGCGTTCATCTACTTGAATAATACGAGACACGGTTGGAACTCCCTTCTTAAACTTATCGTACGATATCTTACCATAATTCGAATGAAAAGAAGAAATAATTATCAAAAAATTCTATAAGACTATTTAAGGGCACGCCATCTTGTTCATGCTGTCTTTACTTTGTTCCTTCCAGATTATACAATAATCGCACTATCATATGCTTATGGAGCCTTTATATGTTAAATTATTCCAATAAAAAATTCCGCTGGGGTCCGCCTCAAGTAATGGCGATCGGATTCATAGTGATGATCTTAGTCGGTGCCGTATTACTATGGATGCCTATTTCCTATGTTGGCGTAGGCAGATTAACATTTATTGACGCCTTATTTATGGCGACTTCCGCTACTTGTGTTACCGGGCTGTCCGTGATCAATACAGGAGCACATTTATCGGCTTTTGGGGAGATTGTTCTTATTTTGCTAGTCCAAATTGGCGGTCTCGGCTTCATGACGATGTCCACACTAATTGCACTCGTACTCCGCCGCCGTATTTCTTTTCAGGAACGTCTCATCTTACAGGAAGCGATGAACCACGATTCAACGGAAGGTATAGTCCGTCTTATTCGCAAGGTGTTGATCTATGCGTTATATATTGAACTGGCAGGCGCGCTGTTATTCGCACTTCGCTGGTCTTTTGAAATGCCTATCGGCCAAGCGTTGTACTTCGGCATTTTTCATAGCATATCAATATTCAACAACGCGGGATTCGATCTGTTTGGCGGTTTACCTAATAGATTGGGAAGTCTGATGCATTATGTTGAGGACCCGTTCATTAACATCGTCTCGATGCTGCTTATCATTTTAGGCGGAATTGGATTTATCGTTATCTCTGATTTGCTTACATACCCTAAGAATAAAAAACTAACGCTGCACAGCAAGGTTGTCCTAACCGCCTCCGCCGCTCTGATATTATTAGGCACACTGGTCATCTTTGTGTTTGAGTACTCAAATTCCCTCACACTGCAGCCGTTGTCCACCATAGGCAAAACGCTCAGCGCGATGCTGCAATCCGTGTCATCACGTTCAGCTGGTGTGAACACGGTCGATATTGCCTCGATGAGGCAAGCTACGCAGTTTTTTATTATTCTCATGATGTTTATCGGAGCCGCGCCAGGTTCTTCCGGTGGGGGGATAAAGGTGACTACCTTCGTAATCCTCGTTGGAGCAGTTTACGCAATGGTTCGAGGCAGAGAAGAAATTGTACTATTCCACCGAAGAATTTCGAAGGATCGGATTTATAAAGCTATTACATTTACTCTGCTTTCCTTTATCTTAATTGTACTTTCGACAATGATCCTCTCGATCACCGAGAACTTCCATTTCTTAGGCATTTTGTTCGAGGTTACTTCGGCGTATGCTACCGCAGGAATGTCGGTTGGATTAACGTCGCAGCTCTCGGGATTCGGTAAGGTGTTTATCATCATTTTAATGTTTGTCGGACGTCTTGGTCCCGTCACATTGGCATATACTTTGTCGCCATTGCCGAAAAAAGAGGCTTATCGTTACCCGGAGGGGAAGATCACGATCGGCTGACAGAAGAGCCTGCGCGATTCCTCATTTTTAACAAATTTCTACCTGCTTATCATTCTCCACACACAGAAAACCTTGATATGACAAGGTTTTTTTTGTTTTTGAAGGAAAGTCTGAGAAAAATATAAGTAGGCGGAAATCGTTTTGTTTACGGATGTTGGAAGCGCTTTTAATATAAAAAGGGAAGCTAACGCGCTTACAAGTAAATACCCAAAGCGTAACTGCAAATAAAGGGAGGAGGGCAAATGACAAGCAAGCTGATCCGTATGATTGAAAACGCTCACATTTCGAGAGAGAAAGTTATCTCTAAAAACTCTAAGGAGGTTTTGTAATGCCAAACAGCAAGTATCGTGTTTTTGTGCTCATGATGATCATATTAATCACTTTGACAAGTTGGGGCGGAGTCTTCGTTTCGGCTGAGGGCAGCCGACTTTCACAGAAAACTTACGGGACTCCGGAGGAGCTTCTGATTCCGAATAATTATACGGTTGCGGTATTTAACGGTACTGTAGGCCGAGAAGACGGGCATTATGTGCTTTATGCGACGAGCAAAGGGAAGCCGGGACATCTCAATGTCATTGATCTGGAGGATTATAAGCTGTTGCGAAGCATTCCAATCGGCCCATCGGAGAGTTCCTGGGCGCATACGGTTGCCCCTGACGGAACTTTATTCCTAGCAGCTGATGGTGGCGGGGCCAAGCTTTGGAGCTACTCGCCGGTGACACATACGCCTACGCTGGCGGCCCAATTCGATGGGCAATCCGTACCGAACAGTATTACAACGGATGAGCAGGGACGTGTCTATGTGGGGACATATCCCGGCGGAAAGGTATATCAATATGACCCTGCCTCCAAAATGACCAAGGATTACGGCCGAGTCATAGGCGCACTGGATCAAGAATATGTACGTTCTATCGCTTACCAAGGCGGGAACGTCTATGCGGGAACCGCACATAAGCAAATCGTCAGGGTGAATTTGGCAACGGGTGTGAAAACGAATATTGCCGCTTCCCTCAGCGTCAAGAACGATACGGTGTATGATTTGGACACCATTGATGACCGTTATTTGTTTGCCCGATATACGGACGGCAGTGGGGTACCGGGAGATGCTTACATCTACGATACGCAGACAGAAGCTTGGCTGGATGTCCAATTGGAAAATGTAACGGGATTGCACGCCACGGACTCATTAGACGGAAAACTGTACTATATGTCCGATAAAAAGCTGAAGACCTTCGATCTCGCGTCGCATGAAGTCGCGTTGACTGGAATGGAATATGCTTCAGGCTTGCGCGGTGCGGATTGGGTGGAGATTCCGAATAACCCTGAACTGCCTGGCAAAACACTGGTAACGGTACGTTATGACGGCGGCGTAACGTTGATGAATATCGAAACGAAACAGGTTTATCTCAAACCACCTGTCATTCCTGGACTTCCTGGGGTTGTAAACCGACTCCAGAGCGTCTCAGAAACACAGCTAATCACGACAGGCTCGCAGGCTCGGTCATCTCTTGTCAATCTGACGGATAATACAGCTAAGCCTTTCAGCATCGGTCAAGCGGACAGTGTATACCCTGTAGGAAACAAAGTATATATGGGGGTTTACCCGGAAGGCGCCCTTTATGAATACAACTTGGCGGTAGAGCCGAGCGATACAAACCCGAAACGTTTAGCTGTGTTAGGGGATGATCAGGAGCGGCTTGTCAATATCACAGGCGGTCAGGGCAAGCTGTTTATTTCCACAATATCCGGTTATGGTACGTTAGGCGGTTCCTTAACGGTACATGATCCAGCAACGGGGGAAACGAAAGTGCACCGCAACGTTGTTCAGAATCAAAGCGTACTCAGTACAGCTTACCTTAGCGGCAAAATATATGGATCTACCACGATCCGGAACGGTCTTGGCTCCGAACCGACAGAAGAGGAAGCGAAAATCTTCGTATGGGATGTCGATAAGGAGCAAAAAATCGCTGAATTCCCACTCCGTGTTCCCGGTTTGACGAAACCGATCTTCATCGGCGATCTGGCCGTCGGACCGGATGGCTTGATCTGGGGCGCCTCTTACGAATACATTTTTGCCATAGATCCGAATACCTACAACGTTGTGAAAAGTAAGAAAATCTATCCGAGTCTGAATTTCAGCCAATGGGCTCATCATCCGCTTCGCTGGTCGGAGGACGGACTGCTCTACGTCCTTTTCAATAACAAACTGACTGTTATCGATCCGCAAACGTTGGAGTTCCGCACGTTGGCGGACACTTCAAGGTTTGATCTGGGAATGGATGGAAATTTATACTTTACCGATCAGGCGACCAATACGATTTTATACCGAATGAAGGTAGATGGGGAAATCGTGGAGGAGCCACCGGGCATCCCAGTTCCTATCCGCAACGCCGGATTGGAAGATAATGCAAATAATGGCGTCATTCCCGGCTGGACTTCTTTGTTCGCGACAGGAACAGATTACCAGTATGAAATCAGCGGCGAGCGCAGCTTCTCAGGCTCCAAAAGCCTGAAGATTACGGATAAGCTCCGTACTGCTTCCGTCGCCGTACAAAGCGACAAGATTCCGGTCAAACCTGGGGAAGAATACCAAGCGGGTGTCAATCTGTACATTGAGTCCGGTCAACCGGGATTCATGTTCCGCTTCTTTGACAAGAACAACGCGACGATCTCCACGCTCGAAATCCATCTGGACGAATCCAGATTAGCCCAATGGCAGAAGGTGACACTCAAAGGAAAGGCGCCGGCCAATGCAGCCTACGCTAGTCTAATCGCTGTTACGAGCCGATATAATATTTCATCAGCGTATTATGATGATTTTTTCATTAGCGTCAAAGATTCAGTCCCGCCGATCTCAGTCGCAAGCATCAATCCGTTACCGAACGAAAGCGGTTGGATCAACAAGGATGCTGCCGTAACGATTGAAGCAAACCATGCCTACTCTATCTCCTATTCCGCAATGGGGGCACAGCCGATTGATCAAACGACCGTAAAGGGAGCATCACTTCAATTCCCGATTTCTGCAGAAGGGGTTACAAGTGTAACGTATGCTGCCACGAACTTCTCGGGTATCAAAGAGATTCCTCGAACGATGGATATCCGGATCGACAAAACGGCGCCGGTTATTGAATTCTCAGGCGAACGTTCGTATACTGTACAGCAAGCGGTCTATATCGGTTGCACAGCTGCAGACGCTTTATCCGGACTGGTTACGAATTCGTGTTCATCTTCACTCGTTGGGCAACCTGCCTTTACGTTTGAACCTGGAAGCCACGATATTACAGTGTCGGCCACAGACTGGGCAGGAAACACCAGTACCGTCACATTTACATTCCAGGTTTCCGTGACCTATGACGGGATGTGCGAACTCATTCGTCAATTCATGGCGGACGACCAGGGGATTGCAAATGGGCTTTGCAGCAAGCTTCTGAATGCGCAGGAAGCGGAGAAGCGAGGTAATCTAAAAGCAAAGGAAGGTATGCTCCATGCTTTCCTTAACGAAGTGGATGCCTTAAGCGGCAAAAAAATGACGACAGAACAAGCACAAATTCTTAAGAAGTTGGCAGGTTATTTGTAACCCTATTGGAGGATAACAATGGATATAACCGTGATGACGTTTAACCTGCGGGTTAATGTCAAGCAGGATGGCAACAATGCATGGCCGAATCGTATCAATGAAGCGGCTGAGGCCATACAAAAAGCAGGAGCAGGGATTGTTTGCACGCAGGAGGGAACGCACACTATGCTGCAGGATCTGCAGGCGCAGCTAGCGGATTACGCATGGCTCGGTGATGGCCGTCAAGGAGGAAACGAAGACGAGCATTGTGCTATCTTCTATCATCGTGGCTTGCTGAAGCCAGTCGAGAGCGGGAACTTCGGTCTATCCGAATATCCCGAACGACTCGGTTACTTGAGCTGGAACACGGGCTGTCCGCGAATATGTACCTGGGTACGGCTGAGGCAGCAAGACGGACAGGAGTGGTACGTGTTCAATACTCACTTGGATCATATGAGTGAGGAAGCTAGAACGAACGGCATCCAGCTTATAGTAGAACGAATCCGCACGATGAACGGCCGAGACGGGATTCCGGCAATTTTGACGGGTGATTTTAACTGCGGCCCAAGCAGCAAAGTGGTCGAAATTCTGACCCAAGCGGGGCTTTATGACGCTTATGGCGAGGACAATGATGTAGGCTGCACCTGGCATGACTTTAACGGCGGCGACATGGGAGAGCCGATAGATTACATTATCGTAACACCCGAAATTCAAGTGAATTCAATCAACGTCGATAGAAGCCTGTACAATGGTCGCTATCCGTCGGACCATTATCCTGTTGTGGCGAGTGTGCGATTGAATGAAAAGATGCATGCTGCAGGGAATCGGTAATAAGACAAAGGGAAAGAACTTTGATGTTATCCATCAGCGATGTTTTGGGCCAGCGAGGAATCTCAGAGGATTTCTGGTCAACCATTCGTAGTAACGAGGATTTGTGTAAAAAAATAAACATCATCAAGGAGCTGCCGTGGCGGCTCTTTTTTGATTATTAGACAAGAGTCTATAGGAAAGCTGCGGCTCCCCTAGCATCAACCATATTACGGTAAAATAGTTGGGTGGATTTTATTATAAGAGGAGAGTGTTTGAATTGATATTTTCAAAAAATAATTTATATGGGATATATGCAGTAATATTAGCGGTGGTATCGATTTTCACACAAGAAATAGTTACTTTTATTATGCTTGGATTCATTTTCATGGCTTTGTTGAATATTAACACTACGCTGCAAAAGATACTTGAAAAATCAACTAAAAACTAAGCAAAGGCTGTTGATAGACAGACCTACAAAAAGGAGATCTTAATATGCCAAACAAAAACATCGAACCTAAACATGCGGAAATTATCGACGAGCAGAAATCTGACATTCCGAAGTTAAGCAGTCCAGCTCGTCGAGCACTTGCCAATGCAGGCTACTTGCGGCTAGAGCAGTTTAGCAAGCTCACCGAGGCCGAGATCATGAAGCTGCATGGTATGGGACCAAAGGCTCTGGATCAGATTCGTCAAGCCCTTGCTGCCAAGGGCCAAACTTTCGCAGATGGTTCTTGAAGCTAATCAGGTTGACAACTCACTTTACGCTGGAAATGGGGTTGTCCCAACAATATCCTCGAATAACGCCCTCTCGTTCCACTATTTCAATGTTTAGCTCATTTCATCCATTTTAGCGGCTTGTCGTTCCGTTAAGAACAACGATGACCCATAAGGACCTCCCCCTACTGGAGGAAGTCCTCCTTATGGATACGTGTAACCATCTTTAAGGTAGATACCCCCCCCCAAGATTTATAACCCTTTTGGGATAGCCCCTAGAGTGACAGATTCTCCCTGAAGGACATGATGAGCGATAAGTGTCTCGGCAGGAACTTCATCATTGTTAATTTGATTAATTAGTATGTCAGCCAGTTTAGTGCCGATTTCATTCACATTATAGTCAACTGTTGTTAGTGAGGGATTAATGTATTTCAATACATGAATGTTATCAAAACCCATGAGGCCAATTTGTTCAGGTACTCGGATTTTGCGGGATTTCAACCATTTCAGAACCTCGAGTGCATACACGTCACTAGAGCATAAGATTGCGCTTTTGCTGTCCGTTTTCTCTATCAATTGCTCCAACTCAGCTAAATAATTTTTCTGTGCAATGACGTTATGCTGCATATCTGAGATCTCATCACATGCCTCGATAAAACCAAGATATCGTTGTTCGGGCACATAAATATTTTCTTTCCCCTTTCGCATCAGAGGCGGACTTAAGTAGATCAAGTGCCGATAGCCTTGACTGGAAAGGAAGGCGACTGAGTCTCGGATAGCTTGCTTGTCGTCGATCCAAACATAAGGAAACAGGCCTGAAAGGCGATTACCGAATGTCACGATAGGTGTCCGCGAGCGAGTCAAAAGAGTTTCAAATTTTTTGTTGAAATTGGTCGGCAATAGTGCGATTCCGTCGACTCTACGATCTAACAAATTGTTGATATACTCTAGTTCTAGGTCCTTGTCACGATTAGAAAGGACAAGATAGACGATATATCCCCGTTTCCTAGCTTCGGCCTCGAATGCGTGGAATAGCTGGGAGAAAATCTGATTATGAATGTCAAACAGCACGATACCTAACGTTTTTGTATGTCCTTTGACAAGGCTTTGAGCTAAAAAATGGGGGCGGTAACCGAGTTCCTCTGCGACCCGTAGTATTTTCACACGAGTCTCCGGATTAATACCGGGACGGTTGTTTAACGCTCGATCCACCGTTCCCCGTGTAACTCCGCACAGCTCGGCGATTTGTTTACTGGTAATGTTCATGCGGCCTCCGTGAGAATGGGATCTAGTGGTCTAATCGTAGCTTAATAGAGCGGGCTGGTCAATACCCGTGCTCGTGAACGATACAGGAAAGAGTAGGTATAGGAAAGAGGAACTAATTTGTAATAAAAGCGTTTACAAACATGAGGGCATTTGATAAGATAAGGTCGTTCACGTGCACGATGTGCGTAATTAGAGCTCACATTGTTAATTTGCCACTCAGATGCAGGAACGGTGACGAGGGGGACGCCCCTATCGGTAATTATCTTCGCTACAAATTTTTTTAGCTTTTTCCGTGCACGTGCACGGAATTGATCCATGATTCAACAACATAGACAGACATCTGGCTGCACCGGGCTAGCTGTTCCGGTAGTGCGTCCCACAATCTGTAAAGGATGGTGTCTCGAATATGAAAAAGGCTTGGGTCCTATTATTGATTCTTACTCTTGGGTGGTCGCTAATCGCATGCAGCTCGGAAGGTAATAATACTGCAACCAAACTCGGCAAGGCCGAACTTACGTTAGTCTGGAGCAAGAATGAAGCATCTGATGAACAACTTACGAATATTTTGGCCGAGTTCAACAAGCAAAACCCCGATATCACAGTGAAGAGGGTCGAAGTGGTCAGCAATGGTTGGGCCGATTATTTTAATAAGATTCAGACAATGATTGCTGGCGGCAAATCGCCTGACGTTATTCGCGTAGCCATCGAAGGCATTCAGATGTTTGCCAAACAGGACCTTCTTCTCCCGCTGGATCCATATATGAAAACAGATCCCGGTGCTTTGGAAAACTATAGTGATCTGCATACAAAGCTTCAATCGCCTTTCGTTATTGACAATAAAACGTACGGTTTTGTTTGGGACTGGAATAACGTTGTTATGCACTTCAATACCGATCTTCTCAAGCAAGCCGGGCTATCCGTACCAAATAAAGGCTGGACGAAGGATGACTTTCTCCAGTACGCTCAAAAGTTGACCTCGGAGAAGGATGGCAAGAAAACATTCGGCTTTGCGATTCCTAATTATTATTTTGGAGCGTCTGCATGGTTATTTAATAATAATGCGAGTGTTCTGAATGACGATATGACCACGAGTAAGTTAGATGATCCGAATGCGATCGAGATGATGCAATTTTTTCAGGACCTAATTTACAAATATAAAGTTGCGCCGGTTCCTGACCCCAAAGATAACCAAATCCAGATGTTGATCAACGGTCAGATTGCCATGATATCAGCAGGTAAATGGCCATTCGGCACCTATGACAAAAATAAATTCACGAACATTGATGTACAGTTTTTGCCGACGTTCAAGACGAACAAAGTTATTTTCGGTTCAGGGGCGTTCCCTGTGCTCAAATCAACCAAATATCCGGAAGCGGCATATAAACTCGCAGCTTTCCTCAGCGGCGTCTATTCGCAGAAAACGACGCTTTCCAACACATCTATTCCAACCCGCATCTCTGTCATGAACGAAGTATTGCCGAAGACACCGGCGCAGAATTGGAAGGTATATGCAGAAAGCGCCGATATTGCCAAGGCGGTAGAAGCTCCGATGCAATATGGTGAAATCCAGGGAGTATTCGATCGGCATGTATCGGAGATCCTGTCTAACCAGTCCGATGCAGCGACGGCAATGAAGAAAGCCAAACAAGAAATCGATGCCATCCTGAAAAAATGACGCTAACTCGCGGTATGCTGGCGACGGTCCAATCGGATCGCCGTCGGCACCCCGGTTCATGGAGGGATCAAACGTGGCAGCCAATCGTAAAATGTCCAACATTATTGTCGGGTTCTTATTTCTGTCGCCTGCTTTGCTATTTTTTATTATATTTATCGGCGAACCGGTTGTGGCAACCATTTATCTTAGTTTCACCAAGTACAACATAATCACGCCAGCCAAATGGATCGGTTTTGACAACATTAAACATTTATTTGTTGATGATCGGTTATGGCTTACATATGGCAATACGATCAAGTATGTTGCGATTTTAACGCCGATGCACGTTATTTTCGGGCTGCTAATTGCGTTAGCGGTTAACCGGAATATAGCCAAAGGGTGGAAATATCTATACCGTACGATTTTCTATTTCCCGGTATTAGCGACTTCTGCTGCGGTCGCCGTCGCTTGGCAATTCATTTTCAGCAAGGACTTCGGCATTCTAAATTACTTTCTTAGTAAGTTTGGTGTTGACCCGATTCCTTGGATGCAATCGCCTCAGTGGGTTTACCTGGCCGTTGCGATTTATAGTTTTTGGAAATTTATAGGAAATGCATTTCTTTACTATTTGATCGGCCTTCAAAGCATTCCTGAGCCGCTCTATGAAGCAGCCGAAATTGATGGTGCAAGCAAAATGCAGCGATTCTTCTTCATCACACTGCCGATGCTTTCCCCTACCATATTCTTCGTTTTGGTTACTACGCTGATTGGTGCAACTCAAATATTCGATGAACCGTACCTTATCACCGGGGGCGGCCCTGGCGATGCTTCGCGTTCGGTGAACATGTATATCTATGAGGTCGCTTTCCAACATCATGAGATGGGGTATGCATCTACGCTCTCACTCAGTCTGTTCTTGATCATTCTGTGCGTTACGATCTTACAATTTTCCATCAGCCATAAGTGGGTAAATTACGATCGGGACTAAAAGGGAGTTGATACTTGTGGAGGTTACCAAGCTGCGGGTTGCAGGGACGGCAAGAAGAACCGTGAGGCGAATCAAACTAGAACGCATCATACTGGATGGCGCTTTGCTTGTATTCTCTTTTCTCATGCTCACCCCTTTCCTTTGGATTTTCTCCACCTCGTTACGTCTGCCGAAAGATTCGTTCTCACTGCCGCCTGCCATTTTTCCGACAGCGTGGCACATCGGCAACTATGCAGAGGTGTTCGCAAAGGTACCGTTTTCCGATTTTATTTTCAATAGTTTGAAAATTTGCTTGATCATCGTGATTGGGCATATATTCATCTCAAGCATGGCGGCTTTTGCCTTCTCTCGTATTGCTTTTCCGGGACGCAACGTCCTCTTTCTCGTCTTTCTTTCCGGACTTATGATCCCAGGGCAGGTAACGATCATTCCTCAGTTCATTCTGATGTCGAAGTTAGGCTTGATCGACACGCACTTGGCGCTCATTTTGCCGGGGCTTATCAACCCGTTCGGAATATTCATGATTCGGCAAACCATGATGTCCATATCCTATACGTATGACGAAGCCGCTTATATGGACGGTGCTAGCCGATTATGGGTTTTCCTTAAAGTCATCCTTCCCATGTCGTTTCCGGCGGTTGCCGTTACCTCGGTAATAAGTTTCATCGCGCATTGGAACGATTTTTTCCGCCCTTTAATTTTTCTAAATTCCTTCGAAAAAATGACGCTGCCGATCGGTATGACGGCATTAACGGGAGCGTTCGGAACGGGGAATTTATCAGCTATCCTGGCAGGGGTGACATTGTCGCTTATCGTTCCGCTGCTCTTTTATATTTTCGGACAAAAATACTTGCTTGATGGCATTACTGCGGGTGGACTTAAACTGTGAGTGTCTGTCAGGATTCATGAAATCAGTTAGGAACTTAAGGAGGCCAAGAAATGAGCAACAATATAGTAAACGAACAGTTTCGTATGGACAAAGATTTTATGTATACAGGAGCCAAAACGAGCCAAATCTCTTTTCCGCTTGGCGGGATTGGAACGGGAAGTATCGGTCTCGCCGGCAACGGACGGCTAATTGATTGGGAGATTTTCAACCGGCCCAACAAGCTGAGTTTTAACGGATTCTCTTTCTTTGCCGTAAAGGCGGAATGCAAGGGAGAGGTCAAACTGACCAAAGTGCTCAATGGGGATATGCAGGCACCGTACACAGGAGAAGGGAAAGGCAAATACGAGGGTTATGGGTACGGACCCAGACGGGAAAACATGGCCGGATTTCCGCACTTTACGAATACATCGTTCCGTGGACAATTCCCGTTCGCAGAGATGAACTTCGACGATGCTGATGACCCGATCACGGTCAAACTGACAGCCTTTAATCCATTCATTCCTCTGAATGATCGGGATTCATCTATACCTTGTGCCATTTTCGAATATGAGGTGACTAATCGGTCAGCGGATGAGTTGGAGATCAGTGTGGTCGGCAATGTGTCAAATCCGTTTCGTCAGGGAGCCGTCAACGAAGCGGTGGAATTCGGCGGACGAAGTGCCATCCGTATGTCTTCCACACAGTATGAAGCGGATGAAGCGGAATTCGGCGATCTGACGTTGATGACTGACAATGATGACGTCAGCTACCAATCGTATTGGTATCGTGGTGGATGGTTCGATAACTTGACCGTATTCTGGAAGGATTTCCGTCGGCCAGGCTGCTTTCAGGAGCGAAATTACGAAGGACCGCGTGAGCTGGATGCGAAAAGGCTGCATGAAAAGCATCAAGATGTTGGCCTGCTGAGCGGGCATCGCACTATAGCGGCTGGTGGGAAGGCTAAATTCCGCTTCGTGCTTGCCTGGAACTTTCCGAATTGCGTCAACTTCTGGAATCCAGGCAGTGGGGATGATAGCGGCCGACTACCTTCTTGGAAAAATTACTACTCGACGGTGTTCCGTGACTCCACCGATACGGCAAATTATATCATGGAACACTATGACCGATTGAACAAGGAGACGCGGTTGTTCCAAGAGACACTGTTCCGTTCTACACTTCCCGACACTGTGATTGACGCAATTAGCAGCAATATTTCGATCCTAAAATCCCCTACAGTACTGCGTTTGACTGACGGGACACTTTACGGTTTCGAGGGCGTTCATACGAACGAAGGCTCATGTGAAGGTTCCTGCACGCATGTATGGAATTACGAGCAGGCGACAGCCTTCTTGTTCCCGGCACTTGCCCGTTCGATGCGAAACATCGAGTACAAACACGCCCAGTTCGAGAATGGAAAAATGGCGTTCCGCCTCATGCTGCCGGCCGAGCGAACGACTCGTGATAACAATTTCAGGGCGGCTGCCGACGGTCAAATGGGAGGCGTGATTAAGTCCTATAGGGAGTGGAAAATTTCAGGCAATACGGAATGGCTGCGCTCGATATGGCCAAATGTTCGAAAAGCGCTCGAATATGCCTGGGATCCTACAAACGAAGACCAATGGGATGCTGACAAGGACGGTGTCATGGAAGGGCGCCAGCATCATACGCTGGACATGGAATTGTTCGGCCCCAATTCTTGGCTGACGAGCATGTACTTGACTGCGTTGAAGGCGGCAGCAGAGATTGCAAAAGCTCTCGGTGAACAGGAGATTGCGGCAGAGTACGACGCGCTTTGCGCCAAAGGGTCCGCTTGGACGAACGAGCATCTGTTCAATGGCAGCTACTTCCATCAGTTGGTCGATCTCAAAGATCGATCAGTCCTAGGAAAATATGGAGCGGAAGAAGTGTACTGGAATGATGAGGCAGGAGAACATAAGTACCAGATTGGTGAGGGGTGCGGCATAGATCAAGTACTCGGTCAATGGTTTGCTCATCTTGTTGGTCTCGGCTATGTCCTTGATCCTGTGAAAGTGAAACGAGCGGTTCAATCGATTTATGACAATAATTATATCGAGAATTTGCGTGATTTTCCGAACGCCTGCCGCATCTATGGATTGAATGACGAGTCAGGCCTGATGATCTGTACTTGGCCTGAAGAGAACAGCCCGATAGTGCCGGTTCCTTATGCAGACGAATGCATGAATGGGTTCGAATATCAAGCTGCTTGTCATATGATTTATGAAGGACTAGTAATGGAAGGATTGAGTGCCGTTAAGTCCATCCGTGACCGATATGATGGAGAGCGCCGCAACCCATGGAACGAATTCGAATGCGGCAGCAATTATGCTCGTTCCATGGCGTCCTATGGCCTGCTTCTTGCTCTAAGCGGTTTCGAATATGATATGGTAGGCGGACATATCGGCTTTAGCCCGAGATGGCAAGCAGATGATTTTCGTTGTTTCTGGAGCTTGAACGATGGTTGGGGCGAGTTTCGCAGCAGTGATGGACAGCTGGAGTTAGAGGTAATGATGGGGGAACTAAGGTTGTCCAGCTTTGAAAGTGGACTGTTAGTTGGGCGAGACGTGAAAAGTGTAATGATTGGCGGCAAAAGTGTCTCCTTCGAACAGACAGAGGGAAATCTGATATGGAAAGAAAAAATAGTTCTTGAACCGCAAACCATACTTGTCCTACAGTTTTAATACACATGTGTCGGAGTTGGCCCTTCATTTTGTTGGGCTGGCTTTCATATGGAATGGAGGCTTTGGAACATGGATGCAAAAGATGTAATTGAATCGGTTGTTGGGCAATTACGTAATGTCCCGGGAATAAGGGCAGTCGTGTTGGGCGGATCTCGGGCCCGTGGTACAGAAACACCGGAATCCGACATTGACGTTGGACTCTACTACCAATCTGGATACCCGATCGACACAGAGGCTCTTGATAAATTAGCATCGGCACTAGACGACGAAGGTCGTAGTGGACTAATTACGCCACTAGGCGGATGGGGGCCCTGGATTAACGGCGGCGGCTGGTTAAAGGTGGGGGGATATTCAATGGACCTCCTCTACCGCGATACTGAGAACGTAACTGAAGTGATCAACGATTGCCGCCAAGGGCGGATCGACATCCATTATCAACCAGGGCATCCTCATGGATTTTGCACATCCATATACATGGGAGAAGCGGCGTATTGCCGACCTCTCTGGGATCCAGATGGCCTAGTCGCTGAAATGAAGACGTTGACAGATCAGTATCCGGATACCCTTCGGCAAGCGACAGTCTCGAAGTTTATGTGGGAAGCTGAATTTTCCGTATCGAATGCCAAAAAAGCATTGAGCCGCAAGGACGTTTCTTATGCGGCAGGTCATCTCTTTCGGACCGTAAGTTGTTTGACTCAAGTATTGTTTGCATGCAATGGGGTTTATCTCCTGAACGAAAAAGGGGCGGTAGCTCAGTGCAGTCGTTTTCAAATGGCTCCAATTGATTTCGAGTCACGCGTGCAGGAAGGCTTCGCCTGTTTGACAGCTGAGCGTTCTGATTTGTCCAAGGCAATTAGTCAATTCGACGCGCTCGTCCGTGAAACGGCAGAGATTGCTGTATTAAGTTAACTTTGCTTTCGCTGCGGCCCGCCTAGCAAACTGCAGCCGGCGACAACCGCGGCATTCGGAAGCTGGTATCCCATTATACCGTAGCAGGTAACCTCCCGAGCCATCCGCAGCTTGTAACTTTCATGCAAAAAGTGCAGTTGATTTCAGCTCAAACTAGCTTCGGTAGGCAGAAGCTGCAAAAACTACATCAAAATTAACCGATTCAGGCTCGAAGGTCAGATTTGGCCTGAATTTGATGTACAAAATGCATGAATACTCGCCAGATGAGTCACTTTTAACAAATTTTGATGTACTTTTTACATCTATGCTTGTCGAGAGCCAACCCTAACCCCAACCATCCTGTTGGGGATGCCCAAAAGCCACTTTGGATGTTATATTTCTCTGCCCTTTATTGTACAGAATTTGCCCAAAAGAACTTCGATCCGCTATTTGGATGAAAACACCCGAAATCATGAGGAAGAGGAACGACGATGCGTAATTTCGTTGTTTTTTGCCTCAGGGTCGTTCCTATGGATCAAATAACGTATTCACGTTCCTCTTATTTGATTTGAAGCGCAGATTTCCCGAAATAACGCATCGACGTTCCGCGTATTAAAGGTCAAGGAATTGTTTAAAGAATTTATAGTCCAAGTATAGAATCGGCATATTTATCCAAACTATGGTTGATGGAGGTGATTAATTTGAAAGACAAGTCCCAATCCAACCATAACGAGCCGACGATTGCACCGGGTATGAACACGCATGATCCTCTTGAGAAAAAAGCAACGGAAGAAGATATTGAAAAGGGCGATGCTACTTCAGTGACTCGTTTATACTTGGACCGTACACCAGAAGACTAAAGTCATTCATAAATATCCCATTGGCCAAAATGGCTAACGGGATTTTGTTATATGTAATCCAGATAAAAAACAAACAAGCAGAAAGGTTGACTTCTACATGATTAGCAGCCTGTGTAAAAGGAACGGACGAACATGCTGACGAACCCGTACATACCGTTTTCCCGCAATTGGCCTTTGCACTTGATGATCTTCGTGTTTGCTGTGTATTGGGGATTCACGGCCATCGCACCCACGGACCGGATACAATGGCTTATGGAGAGCATACTTCCCGTTATCGTCGTGCTTGTTCTGGCTTTTACTTATAAAGTTTTCCGTTTCTCTAACGTTTCCTATTTACTCATGTTTATTTTTCTTTGCTTACATACTTATGCGGCTCATTATACCTATCAGGGTACACCGTTCGACATGTGCCTGAAAGCTTCTTTTCATACCCAGAGAAGCTACTACGATCGGGTTGTTCATTTCGCATTCGGTTTGTTCTTGGCATATCCATTCCGTGATTTGCTAACCCGGGCCGCCGCACAGCGTGGTTTTTGGTCATTTGCCATTCCCGCGGCAGTCGTTTTCAGTTGCAGCGCCTGTTTCGAAATCATAGAGATGGGGGCTGCTTTTGTAGCTGGGCAAAAGGGAGTGGATTATGTCGGGCTGCAAGGTGATGTCTTTGATACTCAAAAAGACATGGGACTTGGATTAGCCGGAGCGGTTATTTCAATGGGCATGCTTGCATGGTATTTACACAGACATCATGCTGATGATAATCCGTTAAAAGGCATTAAAGAGCAGCTTAAATAATCACATTGACGTGCCTCACATCGCAACTTATGATGGGGATAACCACGATCTGAATGAAAGGAGAGACCCTACTATGATTGCTTTCGCACGACCCCCTTGCTAAGACGTAACCGCTAGTCCACCGCGAGCGCCCCCTTATTTGATTGAGCCTAATTAGCCAATCAGATTTAGGAGAGGAGCTCCTTCATGGACTACACAGCCAATCTTCAAAAACTATATGTGCTCCGCTTCTTTTCCAGCCTTATACCAGCCTACGTCATCGAGAGGCTTTTCTGGGAGGAGCGGGGTATGACCATTCAGATGGTCGTGTATACCGAAATTATTTACGCCCTGACAATTGTCCTTCTGGAGGTTCCGACCGGCATTATGGCCGACAAGTGGGGCCGGAAAAAGATGCTTGTGCTTAGTAGCCTGCTCGGGTGCAGCGAGTTTCTGATTCTACTGTATGCGACGGAATTCTGGCACTTTGCTTTGGTCGTTTTCTTGGCGGGCGTGAGTAGATCGGCCAGCAGCGGATCAGAAAATGCTTTGCTTTACGATTCCTTAAAGCTGCAAGGGAAGGCCTCTTCGTTCGAAAAACAACTTGGCAGATTGAATGCCTGCGACTTCGTATCTGCAATACTCGCGGCCTTGTGCGGAAGCTTGCTCGCAAGTAAATACGGCCTTGAGCTGAACTATTGGATATCACTCGGGAGTGCGTTGATCGCCCTGGCCCTTTCATTGCTATTGATCGAGCCTGCTGCTGAAGACAGCACTTCTCTCGAGGAAGTTATTCCTTTTAAGGCATATGTCGCTGTGTCACTGCGCTTTTTCCGAACGAATCCAAGTGTCACCCTTGTGATGCTTTCAGCCATGGTGACAGGTGCTGCCATGGGCTACATCGAAGAGTTCTGGCAGTTATACGTGAGTAGATTGGGTATACCGGTTGTATACTTCGGCGTGTTATCCGCCGCGATCATGCTGCTGCAGCTCCCTGGCAATCTGATGGCACACGTGCTGATACGTTGGTTAAGCTATAGAACGCTGATTTTCATTATTATGGTTGTATTCGCCGTCGGCTTCACCTATGTTGCCATTAGTAAGGATTTCATCGGCCTCACAGCGATGCTCATCATCTGCTTGTTCTCTGGCGTGATGGAGCCTATCGCCACCGGCTACTTGCATCACCGTTTTAATTCCTCAATGCGAGCAACGATTGATTCGTTCCAGTCATTAGGGGAGAATCTAGTACACACGCTCGCAGGTCTTGGCTTCGGCTACTTCGCTTCAAAGTATGATGTGTTCGGCGGCTATGGCTTTATTGCACTACTATGCTACGCTTTTCTCGTTTGGTTCATTGGCGCATCCCGTAAAATTGAATAATAAACATTATGCAACAAGAGGGGCTGTCCCAAAGTCATACTAGGGCGATGATGTTTATTGACGCGACGATGTTGTCGCGGTAAAGTACAATTGATTGAATGTTAATGGGGAAGGGTGACCGTATGACGAGTAGTGGGAAATTCGCATGGACATGGACGATACGTGAAGAAGATTTAGAGGAATACGTGAGTATGCATCTGGCTCCATGGCCGGAAATTATGGAAGAGCACACGAAAGCTGGGATTAGGGATTACTCGATCTTTCAAAATGGTGCACAATTTTTTTATTGCTTCTTGTGCGATGATTTAGAAGCTGCTTTCGCTTATTTAGCAGAAAGCGAAGCTTGTAATCGATGGAATGCGATTACTTCGAAGATGGTCGTCGGTTCCTTCGACTTCCGCGAAGCGGTGCCAATCCAACCGATGCGTGAAGTGTTTTATTTGAAATAGATAGAAGAAGAGCCAAGGGAAGCAGTTGCCTTGGCTCTTTCTATTTCTATCATTGCATCTCTGATCCCGATGTTACCGGAATCGTAATCTCCACTTCCGTGCCCTCGCCGAGTACGCTGCGATACGTCAAATTCGCTGGCTCGCCGAAATAGTGGCGAATGCGCTCGATGACGTTTTTGACGCCGTATCCGCTGCCGCTGATTTTGCTGCGGCTCGTGCCCGTCATGATGTCTTCGACCTGATTAGCGCGCATGCCGACGCCGTCGTCCATAATGATCAGGTGAATGTTATCATTCACCCTTGTGCCACTAATCGTAATCGTACCCTCGCGGTGAGTACGTCCTAGAATACCGTGTAGGATCGCATTTTCTACAATTGGCTGCAGAGTAATCTTCGGAATCGCGTTATCTAACAGTTCCTCTGGCACATGGATCTGAAAATCGATCTTATTTTCAAATCGGATATTCTGAATCTGTACGTAAAAAGAAACATGTTTTAATTCCTCGCGAAGCGAAATAATATCTTTCCCGCTGCTTAAGCTGACTTTATAGAAGCGAGCTAGCGCCTTGACGACCTTTTTGATGTCCGTGTTAAGACCGCTGTCAGCCATCCAGTTAATAAGGTCGAGCGTATTATACAGGAAGTGAGGATTAATTTGTGATTGGAGTGCTTTCAGCTCCGCGTTTTTTACTTCTTGTCCTAATCGGTAATGCTCCTTATTCATAGTGCTTATTTGTTCAATCATGTAGTTGTAGGTCTGAATCAGCTCTCCAATTTCATCTTTCCCTTGCGTTTGAGCCAGTGCGATTAGATTGCCTTTCTGTACATCACGCAAACGGCTCGTCAATTGTGAAATGCGACGTGTGACCGAGAAGGAGAGCAGATAGGCTAACAAGTAGGCAACGCTGCTGACAATAAGCAAAATAACTAGCAAGTCATTGCGAAGCTCATGGCTCTGCTGTACGACTTCATCCAACGGAATGACTGTCACCATACCCCAATTCGATGGAAGCTGCCGGTATAAATAGTAGTTATTGTTGCTTTGCCAATTCATCGTAACTGCGTCGCTGGCCATATCCGGCAGGGTAAAGTCGGTAAGGGTCATAGGTTCAGAGGCAAGCACGATCTGATGGTTCTGATCGACTAAGAAGGTGGCGCTTTTCTTCACGACATTGGCTTTTTTTAGCATGGAGCGCAGTGTCTCCGCCTGTACATCCACACGTAGCTGGCCGATGGGCACTGAATAATTGTTTGGATCCAGAATGCTCCTAACCACATAGAGGGAGGAGTTATCATGGGTAGCATGAGAACCTAATTCCGATGGCGAGCACCATAAATATTTGGCATGCAGTTCGTTTAAACGAGCAAAGCAAGGGCTGCCAACTGTCTGGTCGAGGGGCAGGAAATTCTCCGTTTCGTTGGAGAAAATAAACGCCTTCGGCACATACAGAATGACCCGAGAAATATCAAGACTGTCCTGCATAGATCGGAGGAGCTGCTTGAGATTGCTGTAATCCTGCAGCTCACGATTAATATTTTCCGTGATACTCGTGTCCATTAAAATGCCAGAAATGGTTGTATTCGAAACCAGAATATTCGTCGTTTCCGCTATTCGCTGTACGCGGTAGCTGAGGAACGAATAGGTTTGGTCGAAGCCTTGCTTGGCCGAATATGTCACATGATTAATGATGATGGCTGACATTTTATCAGAAGCAATGAATTGATAGAAGCCAAGTGGAATCATGATCAGCAGCAAATAAGTAACCATGATTTTATGCCGTAATTTCGCATTGTACAGCCATTTTCGTATCGTTTGAATAAAAGTGAATATCATACTTGACATCGCTCCCGATACTCGGAAGGTGTCATCCCTGTAGATTTCCGAAATATTTTCGCGAAATGCTCTCCATCTTTAAACCCCACCTGTGAAGCGACGTCAAGCACTTTCAATCGATTATTTCGGAGCAAATCCTTCGCCTTTTCCATTCGGTATTCGGTGACATACTGCTTAATGGTTTTGCCAGTCGCTTCTTTGAAAATCGAGATGAGATGCGAGGCAGTCATTTGCATATGATCACTTACATCTTGAACAGACAAGTTATCCTCAGCAAAATGCAGATGAATGTAACGAATGATCCGCGAGCTGGCAGATGACATGGTCCCGTTCCCACGTTCCCTGAAGGATTGCTTCAGCTCATCCAGCTTCTGGGTGATCACCCGATGAATATCATCTAGGAAGTGACATTCCAGAATAAGCTTCCACGGCACATTATTTTCTTCCGAGACATCGAACAGGATGACATTTCGGCTGCGAGCAAATTTGTCCATTTCCAAAGCAAAACGATAATAGAGTTCTTTGACGCTGACAATTAGCGTTCCAGGATGCTGATGAATATCCGTGGTAACCGTATTCAGTAAACGGGAAATTTCCTCAAAGTTTTCCTCAACAAGTGATTCTTGGAACCTGTTGAATAACTCAGTCGGCACCTGATAATGCTCAGAATGCACTTCACTGCCATGGCTATCATGCAGAATGACGGAGCATGGTTTATGAAAAAATGACTCCTGAAGACGAAGGACAGCACTTGTATACGACTCCTGCAGCCGTTTAACTGTAGGTACTATTTTTCCCGCGGCAATGGAGAAGGAATGAAATTCCTTTTTTAAAGCAGAAGAGAGCTCGTAACAAACGTGATGCAATCCACTACTTTCTAAAGGCTCTATGCCGCTCGAAAATAAATGCAGGATGACGTGATTGTCATCTTTCAGTGCATATAAGTATGGGGGCTCGCAATCAGTCAGCGCAGACTCAATAATGGAACTGATGATTTCTTTGGATGGTTGCGGCGTGATTAGCTTGGCCATGATCGTAACTGCCGGGGCGTGAAGAGATGCCTCGAAACCAACGGCCAACAGTCGCTTAACTAGCAATTCCTCGTCAAACCCCCCGCGAATGAGCTGGAGCGCTGCTTCTTGCTTGATGTAGCTCTTATTATCTCTGGCTACTGCGTCGTTCGCCAAATGCCGCTGCTCTTCCAAACAAATGGCTATTGCATTACGCAACGCTTCTTCCAGCTCTTCGATATCAATCGGCTTCTCTACATAGCTGACCGCTTTCAACGATATCGCTGCTTTTAAGTAGTCTTTATCTGCGTAACCGCTCATAAAAACAATTTTGCACAGTGGATACTTCCGGCGAAGGTGCGTGGCAAGCTCAATGCCATCCATGCGCGGCATGCGAATATCTGTCAGCACAATATCGGGATGAAATTGCTCAGCAATAGCCACCGCTTCTAGACCATCGACCGCCTCGACAAGCTCAGTAATCCCGAGTTCTCCCCATGCAATGGATTTACGAATACCTTCTCTCGTGAATTTTTCATCCTCTGCGAAAAGAAGTTTCATAGTTAAAATCGCCCCCAAGAATTTTCGAAGAATCTTATGATGTAAGCGTAAGCTTCTCTAGAGTTGATAAGAAAGTATAAGTTTTATACTTTGGCTTTGCATCAACCTTGACAAACGCGCTCGTCCTGGAGGACGGCGGAATCGTTTATCCTAGATGTAGCTTAAGATTAGCGCATATTAGACAGCAAAGCCACTAACTTAGGTGCTATCTGCAAAAGTTACAGGGAATCGATATTTTGTCGGGTTACTACGCTGCATGGAACCTGTTAATTTAGTAACAGGAGAGACAACTAGAACCGGATGGGGGAACGAATAAAGATGAGAACAGGACTCCTGTATCGACTCAAGTCTAAGAAAACACTGCTGTTCATGATTGCTCCGGCAGTCCTTTACTTTTTGCTTTTCAGCTATGTGCCCATGGCCGGTATCGTGCTTGCGTTCAAGCAGTACCGCTATGATTTGGGCATTATGGGTTCGCCTTGGGTAGGATTTGATAACTTCAAATTCTTCTTCATGACAGGTGATGCGTTTAGAGTTACGAGGAACACGATGCTTTACAATGCGGCTTTTATCATTATTAACAATCTGCTGCAAATTGTGGTGGCGATCCTGATGGCCGAAATCGGTTCGAAACTGTTTCGCAAAACGGCGCAAACTCTTATGTTTTTACCGTATTTTTTATCCTGGGTCGTGGTTGGTGCCGTAGCGTACAATCTATTCAATTACGAGCACGGAACTGTGAATACACTGCTTCGCTCCCTACATATTCCTGAGCTTGATATTTACACCACTCCTGAATATTGGAAGTATATTCTGATCTTTTTCTCAGCGTGGAAAGCGGTTGGTTATGGCGCTGTATTTTACATGGCATCAATCCTTAGTATTGATCGAGAAACGTACGAAGCAGCTGAAATTGACGGCGCCAATGTGTTTCAAAGGATTCGATACATTACACTTCCGTCCTTACGTCCAACGATAACCATTCTTGTTTTACTGGCGATTGGCGGTATTTTCCGCGGTGATTTCGGACTATTCTACCAGCTCGTGGGCAACAATGGTCTGCTGTATCAAACGACGGATGTCATTGACACGTATGTGTATCGTTCTCTATTGGTTAACAATGAAATCGGGATGTCTTCCGCGATTGGATTCTATCAATCCATCCTCTGTTTTGCGACCATTATGGTAACGAATTTCCTTGTACGTAAATCGGATAAAGAGAATGCCTTATTTTAAACAGAATGTAATTTGCGGGGTGAACCTATGAGTACGACGAGTGTTAAAAAGAGTCACATCGATCAGCGGATGCTGGATGTCATTGGCTATGTGTTTATCAGTTTGATCAGTTTGGCTTGTTTAATCCCTTTTATCCTTATTATTAGCGGCTCGTTAACGAGCGAATCCTCGATTACGAGTGATGGCTTTAGAATATGGCCCAAGGAATTTTCTTGGGATGCCTATGCCTTTGCGCTCAAACATCCACAGCAATTTGTTAGCTCTTATCTGTTGACGATTGCTTTAACCGTAACGGGGACGATTGTAGGACTATTCATATCAGCGATGGCTGCATATGTTCTTCAACGTCAGGATTTTGAGTGGCGTGGCGGATTTTCCTTCTTTTTCTACTTCACAACCCTTTTTAATGGTGGACTTGTACCTTGGTACATCTTAATGGTTAACTATTTACACATGAAGAATACCTTCTGGTCGCTGCTTTTACCGCCGCTCTTGAACGTTTTCTACATCATTATTTTAAGAACGTTTTTGCGGAGCATACCAGACGCCATTACGGAATCTGCGAAGATTGATGGAGCAGGGGATTTCACGATTTTTATCCGTTTAATTCTACCGCTAGCCAAACCAGGATTGGCCACGATTGGACTGTTCACCGCACTGAATTATTGGAACGATTGGTTTAACTCTTTGCTGTTTGTACAGAATGAGAAACTGTATACCCTGCAATATTTACTTTATAAAATGCTGGGCAATCTCGAAGGCATTCGCAAGGTTATGGCCATTACAGGCATGCAGGTTACGGAATTGCCAGGTGAAAGTTTGAAAATGGCGCTCGCCATTCTTGTCACAGGACCGATCATCTTCTTATATCCGTTCGTTCAGCGTTATTTCGTGCAAGGCTTAACTGTTGGAGCAGTAAAAGGGTAACCCCGGGAATTCAAATTCCCGGTTATCATAAATTATCTATCATTTTATAAGGGGAGAAAAAAATGGCATACACCAAGAAATTAGCTAAACTCAGTCTAGCATCACTTTTCGTGATGGGTACTGTTCTGACGGCTTGCGGTACGAAGGATGCATCACCAACACCAGCTACGTCTGCGGCACCTCAAGCAAGCGCTTCCGCAACTTCAAGCAATGGTATTGATACAAGTAAAGAAGTAAAGCTGAAAATGGTTTTGCTTGGTTCCAAGCCAAAAGCTTTTGATGAGGTTTATGGTGAAGTTAATAAAATAATGAAGCAAAAGATTAATGCAACGCTGGATGTTAGCTTCCTAGATTGGGGCGAGTATCAACAGAAATATCCGCTTATGTTCGCAGCTAATGAGGATTTCGATCTCGTCTTCTCGGCGACATGGTCCTACTATGCGCAGCAAGCTACGAAAAACGGCTATATGGAATTGACAGAGGATATGATTAAGAAGTTTGCCCCAAAAACATGGGCGGAAGAGCCAAAAGTAGCTTGGGAGCAAGCGAAAATCAACGGTAAAATTTATATGGTACCACAAAACAATTTTGAGTACAGCTACCATATGGTCGGTATCCGTGGCGACTTGCGTCAAAAGTACAATTTGCCGGAGCTGAAAACGTATGATGACTATGTGACTTATTTGAAAACGGTTGCGGAGAAAGAGAAGGATTTCAAACCGAGTATCGGTGTAAGTGAGTTTAATGCTATTGAGTTGGTTCAACCGAATGAGTGGAACTTCGTCGTTCCGCAACTGCCAGTTGCTTATAAAGTAACGGATGGTTCGGGCAAGCTATTCAACTATGTAGATACGCAGGAGTTCGCTGATTTTGCTAAGAAAATGAATGATACCCAAAAAACAGGTGCTTGGTCCCGAGATGCCATTGCCAATAAAGTCGACAAAACACAAGCATTCAAAGATGGTAAGCTAGCTTCCGTAGAATGGAATTTAGGAACATTATTGCGTGCAAAATCCGAAATGCAAACAACACATCCAGATTGGAAAGTAGAGCTGTATGATCTGAGTCCAGACAAAAAACGTCTCTCCAATCCGTTCATCAATAATGGGATGTCCATCCATGCAGGTTCCAAAAACTACGAACGTGGTTTAATGGCGATTGACTTACTTCGTTATGATCCAGAAATTCATGACCTGACGAACTATGGGATTAAAGGCAAGCACTACGAGCCTGTAGGCAACGATCAGTTCAAACCGCTTCCTGCTTCTGCTGATTTCCCACCGTCCGGTACGGATCCATGGGGATGGAACTCCTTACATGAGCGTTTGGATTCCACGGTAGCTGCTGAAACGCAAAAATTCACAGAAAACTGGAAAAAGACAGTGACTGTCAACCATCCTTTAGAGACATTTACGTTTGATGATACCAAAGTGAAAAATGAAGTTGCTGCAGTTAGCAACGTTATGGAGACTTACGGTAAACCGCTCTTCTACGGTTTGGTTGATCCTAACGATGATAAGCATGGTCTGAAAGTGTTTAATGATAAGCTGAAGCAAGCTGGTATCGAAAAAGTTGTTGCTGAAATGCAGAATCAAGCTAATCCGTTGATTGCGAAAAAATAAGTTAAAGAGAGGTCCGCTTCCTGATTTCAGGAGGTGGACTTTTTTAAATTAGCTTTGAAAGTACCTGACCCCTCCAAAAATAGGAAAGATGTCGAATATGTAAGAGAGTTAATAAATCCCAACAACTGAGGAGTCGTTATTATGAAAATGAACAAGCCCTGGATGATCACAGCTACATGTATTGTTGTAACTAGCCTTATGACAGGATCTGCATTTGCAAAATCCGAGAATGGCAACAATGCTGATAAAGCGGATTCGTCCAAACCAGCAGTAGAATTAAATGTGAAAGTTAAAGAAGATAAGGATGCAACTGTAACCACCGATACATATGGTAACCATGGTAAAAACGGCTTTCATGGTCTTCTTAATGCGCTTGAAAATGTAAAGGATAAGCCTGCCGGAGCTGTTATTGCTGATCTACTTTTGACTAACTACGGTGCTCACATTAGCGACGAATTAAAGGCTGAACTTGATGCGATTAAAGATCGAGATGTTGCACTTTCTGCTGTTGCCGATGTTTTGGACGAGCAGGGTAGTGTAACCGATGCGGTATATGTTCAAAAGGAAGCAATAAAAGTAAACATAAAGAACTTGAATTCCTATAAGAAGCTGGGCAAGCTTTTTGAAAAGCTAGGTAAAAAAGGCGTGTTTTTGTATGTAAATGGTGAGGAGCCTACTTTGGAAGTTAATCCTTTCATTAAAGATGGCAGCACATTGGTACCATTCCGTGCGATTTCCGAATCGCTAAAAGCCGAAGTAACATGGAACGCCGAAGAACGTTCGGTAACAGTTACTCGTGGCGGAATTACCGTGAAGCTATTTATCGATAGCACAAAAGCTACTGTAGACGGTAAAGAAGTAACATTGGAAGTTCCTGCAGCCATCGTTGAAGGCAACACGGTTGTACCGGTTCGTTTCATTAGCGAAGCTCTAAAAGCTACGGTTAAATGGGAAGAAGAAACGAAGTCCGTCGTGATTTACGAAGAACAATAAGTTTATTGATTCATGTGGAGCTTACCTGCGGGTAGGCTCTTTTTGTTTACTCTTAATGTTAAGTGATTCTGTTCCTAATTATTGGTTTCTGGTTTGAGCGAGTAGGGGAGTGAGGAGTCTAGTCTGACCGTCTTTTCTTTGGTAATAGGAGCGATTGTTGTACGGAGTACAACAATTTCGTTGTTTTCTTCTTTTTAAGCTGTCATTGTTGTATGATGTACAACAATTTTGCCTTATTTCCTTCTATAGAGCTGTTTTAGGGAGAAATTGTTGTATTTACTACAACAATCGAGAGTATAACGCGGCTTAGCTAACTTATTGTTGTACAAAATACAACATTGCTTGGGCCAAATATGAAGGGCGTCCAAAAGGATCGCTAATGGTTCGTACTTAAATCGAAAGAAATGACGGGAAATCGATAATTTGTCGGGTATTTTTGTGGTGGTGAACCTGTTAAACTTGGATGCAATGAACCTAATATGAGTCCATACATTATCCTAGAGGTGATCATCTTGTCACAGAAATATCCGCCAATAAGCCCGAAATTACCCGTTTTCATGCACGGTGCCGATTATAATCCTGATCAGTGGCAGCACGATCCACATGTGCTGGAAGAAGATATTCGCATGATGAAGCTGGCCAAATGTAATGTGATGGCTGTCGGCATTTTTGCTTGGTCAGCGCTTGAGCCGGAGGAAGGTGTTTTCACATTCGATTGGCTCGACCGTGTATTGGACAAATTCGCGGCCAACGGCATTTATGCTTGGTTGGCTACTCCGAGTGGCGCCAGACCAGCATGGATGGCGGAGCAATACCCGGAAGTGCTGCGGGTAGGGCCTAACCGGGTGCGCAATTTATTCGGTGCGCGTCATAATCATTGCTATACGTCCCCGGTCTATCGGGAGAAAGTCACGATCATGAATAAGCAGTTAGCGGAGCGCTATGCGCAGCATCCTGCCGTAGTGGGCTGGCATATCTCCAATGAATATGGAGGGGAATGCCACTGTAACTATTGTCAGGAAGCTTTCCGCGGATGGCTGAAGCGCAAATACGTAACGCTGGATGCGCTTAACATGGCGTGGTGGACTTCATTTTGGAGCCATACGTATACGAATTGGTCTCAGATTGAATCTCCTGCACCGCATGGCGAGAATCTGGTCCATGCGATGAATTTAGATTGGAAACGGTTCGTGACAGATCAAACGGTTGATTTCTGCCGTCATGAAATCGCTCCACTGAAGGCGGAGAATACCGAGCTGCCCGTAACGACGAATCTCATGGACGCTTACGAAGGTCTTAATTACTGGAAGTTCGCCGATGTACTGGATGTTATCTCATGGGATGCTTATCCAACTTGGCATGATACGGCAGATCAGAGCAATCTAGCCGCATGGTTCTCGCTTAATCATGATATGTTTCGCTCGCTTGGGGGCGGTAAGCCTTTCCTGCTAATGGAGAGTACACCGAGCTTAACGAATTGGCAGCCTGTCTCAAAGCTGAAAAAGCCGGGCATGCATCTTCTGTCTTCCCTGCAAGCAGTGGCACATGGCTCTGACTCCGTTCAATATTTCCAGTGGCGCAAAAGCCGAGGAGCCAGCGAAAAGCTGCATGGTGCGGTGATTGATCACGTTGGTCATGAGCATACGCGAGTTTTTCAAGATGTAGCTGAGCTTGGTGGCGCTTTGGAGAAGCTGACTGATCTCATCGGGACACGAGTGCCCGCTCAAACAGCCATTATTTTTGACTGGGAAAATCGCTGGGCCGTTAAGGATTCGCAAGGTCCTCGGAATATGGGGATCAAATACGAACAAACGGTTTTAAGTCACTATCGTGCCTTTTGGGAACAAGGCGTTCCTGTTGATGTCATCGATATGGACTGTGATTTTAGCAAATATAAGCTTGTTATCGCGCCATTGTTATATTTGGTACGTCCGAGTGTCGGAGAGCGAATCGAACAGTTTGTAGCGAATGGGGGAACTTTCGTCACGACGTATTGGTCTGGCATCGTGGATGAGAATGACCTTTGCTTCCAGGGCGGGTTTCCAGGACCGCTTCGCAAAACGCTGGGCATCTGGTCTGAGGAAATCGACGGACTGCATGATCATGAGGTGAATCGTGTCCTTTTCACGGAGGGCAACGCGCTTCAAATCACAGGTGAATATGAGGTTCGTGAGCTGTGCGAGCTGATTCATACAGAAGGTGCAGAGACTCTTGCCGTCTACGGTGATGACTTCTATGCAGGCCGGCCTGCGCTCACAGTCAATGCGGTTGGTAAAGGCAAAGCTTACTATATCGCAGCTCGTACGGATCAAACTTTCCAGAGCAGCTTCTATAAGCAGATCCTTAAAGAAACGGGGATCGATGGTGCTTTACAGACAGAGCTGCCTGCAGAGGTAACAGCTCAAATTCGTACGGACGGTGTGAATGAGTTCATCTTCCTCATGAATTTTAGCAGTAAAACCCACACCATTACATTAGATGAACAAGCATATACGGACATGCTAGCCTCGGATTCAGCATCGTCTGTGAAGATCAGTTCAAGCTTGCTGCTTCAGCCTTACGGAGTTCGGATACTGAAGAGAAGTAAACGCTAGAATTCGTTGGAGAGTGCCTAATTTCATAAACAGAAGAGGATGTCTGGTTTTTAATCCCAGCATCCTTTTTTATTACCCTTAAAGGGAATTGGAACATCCATCACGAAGACTCTCTCCAACATGAACCTTATTCAGCGAAGAAAAGTGGTGACGTTGCATGAAATCAGGCATAAGCAAGTGGTTTAATGAAATACGAAATCTGCGTATTAAAGCGAAGCTGTTTCTACTCATTACAATATCTATGGCTGTCAGCTCTTGCATCTCATTGGTGGGGCTCCAGATTGCCTATTCGATTTATGATCAGCAAATTTATGAGAAATCATCTCAGGTTCTGAATCTTTCATCCACCTTGATTGAGAACGAGTTAAACAAAGTGGAACGATTGACCTTTAGTATCATGTCGGATGAACAAATCCAACAAAATTTAATCGTGATGAACGCAGATGAATCTGATTACAATCGTATCCAATCACGTGCTAAACTTGTGGATCGGCTTGTGCAATACATTAATACTGAGACGTATATCATTGCGGCAGATATAACCGATGTGAAGGGAAGCAGCTATTCCAGCGGAAATTTGACAACGCTCTCATCAGAGCGGAGAGACCTTATCCAATCGACGGCTGACCGAGGTAATGGCACTCTGGGGTGGGTGAACCCGGACGCTCAGGATTACAGTTTAATTGCTGCCAGGCAAATTCGTTCCTTCGAAAAATTGGAACTAAACAAGCTGGGCACCTTGGTGCTGCATGTAAATTTAGACAAAATTGTTAACCAATACGCAAGAGAAGCTGTAACGAGGGACGGCGAACTCGTCATTGTATCAGACAGGAATTTAGTATACCCGCGCGCAGCTAGTATGAAATCCTTGCTTAGTGAGGGCAATCCAGCGGAGTCGGCATCCAAGGGCTTTCGCATTATGGAACAAGACGGAGAGAAATATTTCGTTTCTCATATTCACTCTGATTATTTGGGCTGGACGTATTACAATACCCTGCCCTTCCAAACCATCTTTTATCATATTATTTTGATGAAAAACTGGATGATTGCCGCATTCCTGCTTAGCTTTTTCCTCCTTGTCGGGTTTGGGATGACGGTTGCAAGAAGCGTAACAAGCCCGATCGAAGGCTTAATTACCAACATGCGCGGCCTACAAATTAGTGATCTAGAGAAGTCCGAACTGCCGACGATCGCACCATTATCCCAGCAGATGGATGAGGTAGGCATGCTGCAGCGTACGTATCGCATGATGCTAGTACGTATTCAAGAGCTGATCAAAGAGAACTACACCAAACAGTTGATCATCAAAGAAACCGAATTTCGTTCCCTGCAGGCGCAAATTAATCCGCATTTTCTGTACAATACGCTAGAATCAATCAACTGGATCTCAAAGATGAATGGACAGAAGCAAGTGTCCCAAATGGTTGAATCACTCGGTTATTTGCTTCGTTCGTCGATTAGTTTGAAGCAGGATATCATCACCGTGGAAGATGAACTTCAGCTTGTGCAGCATTATATTACGATTCAAAGGGTCAGATTTGAAGAACGGCTCGATTTTCGACTCGATGTTCCGGAACCATTAAGAACTAATCGTATACCGAAGCTGACGCTGCAGCCGCTTTTGGAAAATGCGATTAAATATGCGGTAGAAGTCATGCTAGAACCATGTGTGATTCAAATTATCGGTCGAGAAGAAGGCGAATCCATTTTACTCATCGTGGAAGATAATGGACCCGGAATTGATGAAGCCTATTTAGAGCAGATCCTGACAGGAGAACGTAAATCCAGAGGTACAGGTATCGGTCTAAAAAACATTGATGAACGGATCAAGCTTTCTTTTGGCGATGAATTCGGAGTCCAAGTGGATAATCGCGCGGGCGGCGGTGCTCGAATTACAGTCCGTATTCCTATTACGAAAAGAGGGTGACTGCTTATGTATAAAGTGCTGTTAGTAGATGACGAACGGATGATTCTGGAGGGTATTTCTTCCATTGTGGACTGGCATTCGGTGGATACACAGTTAGTTGGAACTGCGCGAAATGGTGTTGAAGCCTACGCCTTCGTGTGTGAACATACACCCGACATTATTATTAGTGATATTCGCATGCCTGGTATGGATGGACTTCAGCTTGTAGCCCGAGTAAAAGAAACCCATCCGCACATCCGGTTCATTATGCTTTCTGGATTCGATGAATTCGAATATGCCCAAATCGCCATGCAATATGGGGTGAAGCATTATTTATTAAAACCATGCAACGAGAACAGTATTCTGAAGGCATTAAGCGAAATTGCTGCGGAATATAAGCAGGAAGAGAGCAAGGAAGGCTTTATTCAGTCGATGAAGGCGAATTTGCGGAAGGTACTGCCCCATGTGAAGGAACAGTTTCTTAAGGAGTTCGTGACGAACAAATCCTATGGAAGCCGGGATTGGGATTATTATCAGGATTTATTTGGTATGCAGGTTAGCGGGAAGAAAGTGCGTTTATTGCTTTTCCGTCTGGAAGACAAGTTCGAATATGAGCATCTTTTTGCCGTGAAAAATATTGCTGAGGATATTCTCGATGAACCTCTTCTAAGCTCAACCATTGCCGAGCAAATTCTGATTATGATTGAGGATCAGGAAGATATGGAGCGATTACAAGAGCAAATCAAAGAGATACGGCGCATTTTTATGCTCTATTACAAAATTGACACGACTGTCGCTTTAAGTGAATCAGGAGACATCGTAGAGGCGAGACGCCTTTACTTGCAAGCGCTTGATTGTTTGGGCCATCGCTTTTATCTCGGTGAAGGCGGTCTGATTACGATGCGTGATATCCTAGATTCCACCCTGCTGAGCAAAACTGATTTCGTCTATGACGAAGATCGGATTTTGTTCCCGATACGGGCAGGCAATTGGGAGGAAGCAGGAGTGAGCATTGATGCGTTTCACGATCAACTGGCCAATTCCCGACTTGATATTCAAACGACCAAGTCGTATGTTATTCAAATTTTTATTTCCATGACGCGACTATGTGCGGAAGAGCAAATGAATCATTACATGGGGCTGATCGGTCAAATATCTCAATTGGAAACCCTGCAAGCAAGCATCCATTTGCTGAAGCAAATCGCATCCGAAATCACGCTAATTAACTTCGAACAAAATAAAAATAAACATTCGCAAGTCGTTCAGAAGGTTATTGATATTATTAATGTGGAGCTAGCCAACACGGAACTTTCTCTAAATTGGGTAGCCCATCAGATGCTGTATATGAACCCGGATTATCTGGGGAAATTGTTCAAGAAAGAGACGGGAGAACGTTTCTCTAACTATGTGGTCACCGTCAGGATTAAGAAAGCAATGGAGATTATTAGACATCATGATGATGTTAAAATGTTCGAACTAGCGGAACAGCTGGGTTTTGGCGACAATCCGCAATACTTCTCCCAAGTGTTTAAAAAGATTGCAGGCTGCGCTCCTTCCGAGTATAAGAAGTTGACGCTATAAATCTTGTTTTCACTGTTTTTTGAACATTTATCGCGGTAAATTAGATTCAACTTTCGCTCTTCCAAGCTGATAATAAGAAGTGTGGAGCGCAGGTGACTCATAGGGGGAAGCTAACTATGAAACGCATACCAATACCAGTCCTGCTCCTAGTCATGTTGTTGTTAACCATAATCGGATGCAGCTCAAGTCAGCAATCAGCGAATGGGGGAACTGGGACATCAAGAACGATAGAAACTGCGAAAAGTGAAAGCAAGCATGACGTTAAGCTTCGAATCGCTTGGTGGGGCGGTCAAGCCAGACATGACTACACTTTGAAGCTGATAGAGTTATACCAACAGCAGAATCCAGGCGTGAAGATCGATACGGAGTATGCCGGCTTCGATGATTATTGGAAAAAGCTGGCACCGCAAGCCGCGGCCAACCAACTACCGGATATTATCCAGATGGATATCTCGTACTTAAATCAATACAGTTCGAAGAATCAGCTGGAAGATTTAACAGAGCTTACCAGTAACGGAACGCTAGATGTTCGTTCAGCTTCAGCGGAAACAATAGACTCTGGACGAATTGGTGGCAAGCTTTATGGTGTTCCTCTTGGGGTGAATGCGATGGGAGCGACCTTCGATGCAGCGCTGCTGAAGCAGGCCGGTATCGCTTCGATTCCTGTGAACTGGACTTGGTCTGATCTGGAGCAAATCGCTAAGCAAATGAAGGGGCAAGGTAAAGTGCTCGATCATATGCGGTTCGATCAGTTCTTTCCTTACTACTTGCGTACGCAAAATCAGCACTATTTTAGCTCGGATGGTACGAGTCTTGGTTATAGCGATCCCCAATATTTTATAGATTACTTCACGATGTATCTCAAATGGTACGATGCCGGTTACATGCGGAACTGGGATAAAGAGTCTTTAACCAAATTGACACCGGAGGAGAATCCGGTTGCCCTCGGTGATGGGTTCATGACGATGGCGTGGTCGAATCAATTCGTGACTCTGCAGGAGGCCTCTAAGAAGTCATTGAGCATGATTGGGCTGCCGGGGCCAAATGGGAAGCAAGGACTCTATTTGAAGCCAACCATGCTATTCTCAATTTCGAAAAACTCGAAGCAGAAAACGGAAGCAGCTAAATTTATTTCATGGATTATTAATGATTTGGAAGCGAATAAGCTCATAAATGGAGACCGCGGGATTCCGATTTCGGCTGCTGTTAAAGAAGGTCTGAAACCCACACTGACAGAGGCTGATCAGAAAGTCTATGACTACGTCGCTTGGGCGCAGCTGAACAGCAGTGTTATGGATCCACCGGATCCGCTAGGGGCTGCAGAAGTAAGCAAGCTGCTTCGGGATATGCAAGAGCAAATCTTGTACAGGAAGCTCACGGTGGAGGAGGCGGCAGCCAGATTTATGAACGATGCTAACGCAATTCTCGCCAAAAATAAGAAATAAGAACTTATTAAGCAGCTTTACAAAGGGGGAAAAGGGTAGCTTCATGCAAGCCGCCCTCCCCAAATAAACAGAAATTGACGAACGTAAGGGAGTGGAACTATGAAACTACGTGAAAATGATCACATAGTCGGTTATGTGTTTATATCACCTTTCATCCTGGGTTTTCTGATCTTCACGCTGTTTCCGATGTTTTCATCGCTGTACTTTTCATTTACCGAGTACGATTTGCTATCGGCTCCACGATGGGTGGGACTTTCCAATTACGAGAAAATGTTCATGGATGATGACAAAATCATGGATTCCATCCGAGTGACACTAACCTATGTACTTACGTCCGTTCCAATGCGACTCATTATTGCATTGCTTGTCGCCATGCTTCTGAATCGCGCGGTAAAAGGAATTGGCTTATACCGAGCCACATATTACTTACCGTCATTAATTGGCGGCAGCGTAGCGGTATCCATTATGTGGCGACAAATATTCGGAGATAAGGGACTAATCAACGCTTTTCTAGGAAACATCGGCATTCACACCAGTACATCTTGGATTGGTTACCCGGCAACGGCGCTGGGAACGTTAGTACTGCTTTCAGTTTGGCAGTTTGGTTCCTCTATGCTGATTTTTCTTGCAGGACTTAAGAATATTCCAGGAACCTATTACGAGGCTGCAAGTGTAGATGGCGCTGGACCGATTCGCAAATTTTTTCACATCACACTGCCTTTGTTAAGTCCGATTATTCTTTTTAATTTAATCCTGCAAACGATTTCAGGCTTCTTAACCTTTACCCCGGCCTACATTATTTCCAATGGGGAGGGCGGGCCATTGAACAATACCTTGCTGTATTCACTCTATTTATTCCATCGAGCATTCGTTTTCTTCGAAATGGGTTACGCTTCTGCCATGGCTTGGTTCATGCTGATCCTTATTGGACTCATTACCTTAGTAATTTTCAAAACATCGAAATATTGGGTTCATTACGAAAGCTAGGAGGGGTAAACAATGGTTTTACGGGTCAAAAATGTGAAAACGCTGCTGTATCATCTCATCGTTTGTATCATCGCGATAACTGCGATTTATCCGATCCTGTGGCTGGTCGCCAGCTCATTGAAGCCGAATGATGAAATCTATACAACGGCTACCAGTCTGATCCCAAGTCGGCTCGAGTGGAACAATTATGTGACAGGCTGGAAAGGGTTTGCAGGCAATACATTTGCTACATTCATGAAAAATTCGTTCATTATTGTTATTCTTTCAACGATAGGTGCGGTGGTTTCCTCCGCTTTAGTAGGATATGGATTTGCCCGGATTCGTTTTGCCGGAAGCAAATTCTGGTTTTCAGCGGTTATGCTTACTTTGCTGCTTCCTCAAGACGTAACGATTATTTCTCAATATATTTTATTTGCCAAAATAGGCTGGTTATCCAGTTTTAAACCGATTATTGTGCCACAGTTCTTTGGGATTCCGTTCTTCATCTTCTTGATCATGCAGTTTATTCGTACGATTCCTCCGGAATTGGATGAAGCTGCGAAAATGGACGGCTGCAGTAAATACAGTATCTTTTACAAAATCATCGTACCTTTAATTGTTCCGGCACTCGTGACATCGGCAATCTTCTCCTTCTATTGGAGATGGGATGATTTCTATACGCCGCTGCTTTATTTGAACAATCCGAGTCAATATCCGGTTTCCTTAGCCCTAAAGCTTTTCTTGGATAGCGAGTCGTTGAATAACTGGGGTGGCATGTTTGCCATGTCGACGTTATCACTTGTCCCGATTTTCGTTGTTTTCATCATATTCCAGAAGTATATTGTTGACGGGATTTCGACGAGCGGCTTGAAAGGATAAGAAAAGATGATTACAAACATAGAAAATAGCCAACTACAGGGAGGAAATGAAGAGATGCCAGCCTTACAATTCGATCCAGATGAAATTCGCAAGGTGATTGACCGAGTTGTTCATAGAACGTTCCGGATGGACTTTAATTGGGATTGGCCGGGCGGTGTAGCCTTCTACGGCGTAACCGAAGCTTATGAAGCAACGGGCAAGGAGGAATATCTGCAGCTGCTGAAAGATTGGATCGATGAGAAGCTGGAGGATGGCCTGCCTAAGCTGTCCGTTAATGGGATCTCAATTGGACACTCCTTGCTGACACTGTATAAAGAAACCGGCGAAGATCGGTATATCGATATAGCTACCCAAATGGCTGAATTCCTTCAGCATGAGGCTGAGCGCTTCGGAGAAGGCATTTTCCAGCACACGGTGAACTCGGAAACCTATAACTTTCCGCAGCAGGCTTGGGTGGATACCATGTTCATGGCAGGTTACTTCCTTCTGCGGATCGGTTCCGTGCTAAAGCGTGACGATTATTTCGAAGATGGGCTGAAGCAATATCACGGTCACGAGAATTATTTGCAAGATATGACAACTAATCTCTACTACCACGGCTGGGATCATCTAGCACAAAATCATATGTCAGGCATATTCTGGGCCCGTGGCAATGCTTGGGCAGCGATCACGATGGCTCGTGCGTTGAGACTGGTGCATGTGACACATCCTTCATTTATGATTCTCGAAGGCTCGCTGCGTGATCAATTGAGCGCACTTGTCCGCTTGCAAGATGAGAGTGGACTCTGGCATACCGTATTGACGGACAAGGATGCTTATTTGGAAACAAGCGGTTCTGCGGGTATCGCGGCGGCGCTTATCAGTTCAGGTCCTCTTTACAACAAATATACGAATAAATCAATTCAAGGCATACTTTCACGCATCACGGAAGATGGGACAGTCACTCATGTTTCAGCCGGAACAGCGGTAATGAGAGATATTGAGGGCTACAAAGGGGTTCCTTACAAACGGATTCAAGGCTGGGGACAAGGGTTAGGGCTTACTTTCTTAGCATCCTTGCTTAATCGCAAAGATTGGTAGGAGGTAAACGTTTATGAGCGTACACTTCAGGTTTGATTTCGGTCCAGAAATGAGTTCAAGCTATTTGAAAGAAGGGTATACGAGAGTTAGCGGTCAAACGTATTACAATGAAAAAATGGGCTACGGCTTTCTGGATGGTTCAACTGTGTTTGGACGAGATCGTGGGCTTCCCGCGGCGCTTCGTCAAGATTTTTGCATTCCGGTTGGTGCTGTCTTCGTAGTGGATGTGCCGAATGGCAGCTATACGGTTCAGACACTTATGGGAGACCTGATAACTGCAACATGCACAGGATTGAAGGTGGGGCCTGGAAGACTTGTATTGGCCGATGTTCTGACGGCAGCAGGAGAGTTTGTAACTAGCAGCTTTACCGCTCATGTGGCAGATGGACAGCTAAAGCTTGATTTCTCTGGCGTTGCCCCGCGAATAAATGCTTTGGAAATCACCTCAGCACCGCAAGCGGCTACCTTATATATCGTGGGTGATTCCACCGTTACCGACCAACCGCAAGATGGTTATCCGTACACAGGCTGGGGACAAATGCTGCCGCTTTTTATAAAAGCGGACGCTGCTGTAGCCAACTATGCGGTATCAGGCCGCAGCTCCAAAAGCTTCTTGGAGGAAGGACGCCTGGCACCCATCCTTGACCACATGAATGCGAATGACTACCTGTTCATTCAGTTTGGGCATAACGATCAGAAGCTGGATGCGGAGCGGGCTACTTCCCCTTTTACAACGTATAAAGAGCATTTGAACATCTACATTCAAGAGGCGAGATTGCGGGGAGCTGCCCCGGTACTAGTAACGCCAGTTCAGCGAAGATTTTTTGACAGTGCTGGTAAAATCATAGATACGCATGGTGACTATATCACCGCGATGAAGCAGCTTGCCGAGGAAGAGAACGTTCCCATGATAGATTTGGCAGAAGAGAGCATGCAATTGTTTGAAGCAATAGGTCCGGAGGAAACGAAATCATTGTTCATGTGGGCGTGGCCAGGTGAGTTCCCTAACTTCCCCAAAGGCGCAGAGGATAATACTCATTTCCAGGAAAGAGGCGGTATTGCCGTTGCCAAGCTGGTCGTAGACAGTATAAAGAAGCAAAATATCCAGCCGCTTATGCGTTATCTTCGTTAGTAGCTAATAAATATTAACCCGGCCTTGAGTGATGAAAGTCACACTTGGCGGGGTTATTTGTTTGGTGTAAATTCGGTAGATTTGACCATTCTAATATATGACTCGAGAAGATGCTATTCATCGCTATAGAAAGTCAGCAATGATGCAGAATTCCACAATTTACTAAGGCTTAATTTTTCGGGAACACTTGAAATTTTAACGAAGTTTCTCTATATTAGTTGATATATCAATAATTGATGCATCAACAATTGACTTATCAACTAGTCTCCAAGGAGGTATATTTTGACCCAATCCGATGTCAACGAAACTGGTTTATTTGATAAATTTCTGAGCCTCAATAAACAAATAAGCACTAAATTTGAACGTTGTACGGGTATTAGCCCGTCGCGGCTTCGTCTTTTACATCAGCTTTATCAGGTGAATGAAATTAGTCAAACAACGCTTCAAAAAGAGGTTAACATTGACAGCGCAGCCGTTACACGGCATTTAAAACAACTTGAAGCAAACGGAATGGTTTCACGGCGTATGAATCCTGGTGATAATCGGGTCACTCTCGTACGTCTTACCGATCATGGACGAACAGAAATCATTTCCTTTAAAGAAGAAAAAGCACAATTCATTACTCAAATGCTTAAAGATTTTAACGAAGAAGAGCGCAATATGCTCTCCGATATGCTCCAACGCATGTTAACGAATATTAGCCAATATTAAAGGGGAAATGATAAATGAATAACACTATGACAACGAACGATTTTAAAGAAATTATTACAGGACGCCGTTCCATAAAAAAGTACAATCCATCCGTCAAAATTAGTCGTGAAGAGATGACAGACATCCTGAAAGAAGCAACACTCGCGCCATCTTCCATAAACATGCAGCCTTGGCGATTCGTTGTTATCGAAAGTGCCGAAGGTAAAGCAACACTTGCGCCGCTTGCTAAATTTAACAAAGTTCAAGTCGAAACATCATCAGCTGTGATCGCTGTATTTGGTGATTTAAACAATTCGGATTACGCCGATGAAATTTTCGGCAAGGCCGTCGAGTTGGGTTACATGCCTTTAGAGGTAAAAGAAATGACACTTGCTAAAATAAAACCACACTTCGCAGCTCTTGATCCGGTTGTGAATAAAGAAACGGTTCTTATTGATGCTGGTCTTGTGTCTATGCAGCTGATGCTTGTAGCGCGCGCTCATGGATATGATACAAATCCAATCGGTGGCTTTGAAAAAGATAAAATTGCCGAAGCATTTGGCTTAGATAAAAATCGTTATGTTCCTGTTATGCTTATTTCAATCGGTAAAGCAGATGATGGGGGTCATCTCCGTACGTCTTCCCATCGAAACCATCACGCAATGGAGCTAGTCACTACTTAATCGAAGAATGGAGGACCAACGTCCAATGATTATTATTCATGCAGATTTCAATGTTGATCCAGCAAAACATGAAGCATTTCTAAACGAGATTCAACCTTTAATAGCTGCCTCAAGAGCTGAAGATGGTAATATTTCATACGATTTGCACAAAGATACAGAAATTGTAAATAAGTTTACCATGGTTGAAGTCTGGGAAGATCAAGCAGCAATTGCCAGTCATAATGCTAGTGATCACTTCACTTCTTTCGTGGGTAAAGCTGGAAATTTCCTCAATGCTCCATTACAGGTAAAAGCCTATCACGGACAACCCGTCTAAAAGTAGGTCTTTCAAATAGCAAAATTAAAAAAGGAGCTCAGGCCAGTTTTTAGCTGGCGAGCTCCTTTTTTCCTGCTCAATCAGTCCATCTTCTCAATCGAAACTTCGTCGATTTGCAAAGAAGTTAGACCCGGTGAATCCACATAGAAGCCGATATCCAAGCGACCATTCGTTACGTTAACGGTTGCTTGAACGCGTTGATACCCTTTGGTCGGACTAATGTTCTTGTATATTGTCTTTGCACCATGCTTACTAAGCTCCATCCGGACTGTCGTCGGATTATTTCCATATACCGTCTCTTTGACCCATGCGCTGACGGTATATGATCCATTCGGAAGTCCAGTTAATTTCTGATGAATGCTTTGCTTATAGGCTTTGGTGTCCCAGAAATAGAGCTTGTATTTATCTTTATATGCATCGTAGGAATCGACGCCGTACTTTGCTGTCTGACCTGCTGGATGCCATTCCGACCAGCCTCGAATGTCACCGCTTTCAAAATCCCCATTTTGCATGAGCGAAGAGTCAATGTCGGCTAACCGATTCTTGTCGAGCACAAGACCATCCAGGTGAATCTCACCCGTATCTGAGGCTGTGCGTTCTAAGGTGATCAGGTTCACACCCTTTTTCAAATGAATGCGATCATTTTGGTTCATCCATGTCTGCCAAGCTGAAGTCGAACCAAACGAAACTACCCGCGATGGTTGAACCACAACTCCCTTATCATCGGTTGCGCTTACATGAAGAGTGCTGTTCATCCCAGACGCATTCGCATAACGATAGGAAAGCGCATAATCACCTTCTTCATTTGCTTGGACTACATAGACGATTTTAGCCCCCGTCAATCCCAACCCATCCACAAAACCAAACCCTTGATAACCCGCATAATTATTGTTAAAATGCGTACCGCCCATCCAAGTAGCGACCTCAGCAGCATAACTCGCTTTCGTGCCTTCTGGTTCGATTTTCACAACTTTTGATGCATGTTTCACAAGAGTCGGGTTGTACGCAGTAAGCTTGCCAAGGCTAGTTCCTGTCCAGAGCTCGGTTGTATTCGCTGATTCAGTTAGTCCCAAATCTTTCAGATAATTGACCGAACGAGTGGCTGTCTCATCAGATCGATTAAATAACCCTACAACCCAGCTGCCATCTGGTAATTGTCCAAGCCATTTTTCTGAATTCCTTGCCCCTGGATCGCTGCTAAATGAATTCCCATTATTATAGTAAGGTTTGCCTACGAACCCTTGATTATGGAGCGCAAGCATGTTCTTGTTTTTGTAAAAACTGCCGGAATTGCCAATCGTAGAATATTGATCCGTGATCGCTATCGGTGAACCCGCCATGGTGAATAATTGAATGATGCTTTTGCGTTCTTCATCCGTATTGAAGGTATTCATGCGGATGAAATCCCCATCCAGAATCATATTGGAACCGCGGCCAGCGATGTCAGAAAATCCAGTAAATCCTTGGAATGGATTGGCCCACTGCGACCAGCTGTTCACCCAATTTTGACGTTGACCGCTTAAGTTTTCCCAACCGCCATGGGCAAGATCCTCATTAATTCGGACCATATCACCATACGGCAGTTCGCCAGCAGCATGATTGTTCAAATGAGGCATTACGAGACTTAGTTCCATATCATCGCCGGCTGCCTCCTGCATCCACTTTAGAGCCGTCTGATAGTTCTCGGAGCCATGATTAACCCCAATCGTCTTGCCTTTATCAGTTCCCGTTTCATACCATGACAGAAAATCAATTCGCAGGTAGGGAACACCTAGCTGTTTGAAGTAATTCACATACCCTTGAATATACGCCTTGGCGCCGGGTTTCGTAACATCTACCCAATACAAATCATCATTAAATTTATCTGCGGAGCTGGCAATTTCACTAATTTTGTAATTCGTTCCGACGACTGTTTTCGATGGATCTGCCGCGGCGCTCCGCGTTACCCACAAGGGGTTATAGTAAACCCCGAGCTTCATGCCTTTATTTTGAATGTAGGTTGACCAATAAGCCCAATCGTGCTGCCAGTTATCATTGTGGGATATAATGTAACCGTTCTCATTTGTGAGCTGAGCACCTTCAATCCAACCGTCGGAGGCTATCATGTCATAGCCCGATGTTTTGTAATCGCTTGCAATCCAATCAATGTTTTTTTTCCATTCTGCCTCGTTCATAGGGGCATTACGTGTGTATTGATATTCATAAGTGCTCCAATATAGGGGCCCTGTTCCATTTCTAGTAAATTGACTTTCTCTGGCTTCCGTCGTCTGAGTCCCCAAAGTCAGCATGAATAAGAGACTGGTGCAACCAAGCAGCATTTTCGTGAATGATGTCATCGTCATGGTGATCGTTCCTTTCTGTCAATTAATCATGTTCACACCTTCATCATAACTGAAAATTTACAAAGTGCCTATGACCTGTTTTAACCAGTACATTTTGAGTGAAAAAGATACATGTCCGTGGCATTCCAAACTGTTTTGCATATTTTGAACATAAAGCTTAGTAATTTTTATTTGAGAGATGCTGATATGTTTGAAGATTCGAAAAGCGGTCATTCAGAAGCGAAAAAGAGAGCTAATTTGAGGCCATGGCTTCGCGAGCACATAGAGAACATGTTAAGAGAAACGGAGTGATAGGGGAATGAAACGTCTTCACATTGTGCAGGTGATTTCTAACTTTCCAGATGCACAGAAACTGCCACCCACGAACCAGGGGGGAACGGAGAAAGTTGTGCATGAATTGACCGAAAACCTTGTGCAAAGAGGACATCAAGTCACCGTATTTGCACCAAGGGGCAGTCGAACTAGTGCTAAGCTTATTCCATACCCAAAGGGTCTTCGTGACCAAGGAATAGCAAGGTATGTCTTAAGTAAGATGCCGCGGGATGTTGACGTCATTCATGATCATACGTTCAGTTCTGCACTCGGGCGGAGCAATCATAATTTTCCTACGGTGTGTACCTTGCATCTCCCTGTAAAACAGCGAGTGAGACATCCTGTATATGTTTCTAAACGAGCTAGAAAGGTGATGGGCAAAGATCGCGGGCACTATGTGTATAATGGACTTAACCCAAACGAATATGAATTCAGTGACAAAAAACGCAATTTCATGGTATTTATGGGGCGAATTCTGAGAGAGAAGGGAGTCCTGCACGCCATTGAGATTGCGGAGAGAACGAATAAAAAACTTATTATTGCTGGACCGATTAAAGATAAAGCTTTTTTTCGTAATGAAATTGCTCCTCGCATCAAAAGGAATCCCCATATCCATTTTGTTGGCCCCGTAGGAGGCAAAAGCAAACAGAAGCTGCTCAAATATGCAAGCTGCTTGCTGTTTCCAACGCTATGGGAAGAGCCCTTCGGACTAGTCATGATTGAAGCTATGGCCTGCGGTACCCCAGTAATCGCCTTGAAAAATGGGGCGGTACCCGAGGTTATGGCGGGATTTCCGCAATTAATCTGCCATTCCGTTTCTGAGATGGTTGCAAAGGTAAAAGAAGGGAATTTTCCGCATCCAGCCGAGCTTCGCCGTTATGTTATTCGTAGATTTACAACGTCCAAAATGACAACAAATTACTTGAAAATTTATCAAAAAGTAATGAGAAAGTAATCTACAACAAACTGCGCGCATTCCATAGGGATGCGTGCTTTTTGCACGCTGAAGCCTATGGGTGAATATACTGGAGTACAATTCTGCTAACATACCGTGGGAGGCTATGGGATGCGTAAATACACGGTTAAACGGGACCAGAGAGATTTTCGGGATTATTTTTACAAAAGCGTCAATTATATTCGGGAATCGCAATTACCTCGCAAAGTAGATTTGCGCAAGGAGCTGTCTCCTATCGTAAATCAGGGGAAATTAGGCTCTTGCACATCGAATGCCATTGTAAGCGGGCTGCGTGAGTATTGGCTTCGTCAAGAGCGAGATTCAACGATACGGCTATCTCGCCTTTTTCATTATTGGCATGAGCGTAAATTAGAAGGAACGATTAACTGGGACTCGGGAGCCTCAGTACGTGATGGCATGAAGGTGCTGCATAAAATAGGGGTATGCCCGGAAGCCGAATGGCCTTATCGCATAGCCAAATTTAAAGTAAAGCCTGATTCTGAGGCGGAAGCTGCAGCAGGAGCCTACCGTATCGAGGGGTATCATCGGATTCATGATTTGGCAGGGATCAAAGCTGCATTAGCTGATGGCCAGCCTGTTGTCTTTGGAATCTGGCTTTATCAATCCTTCGAAAGTCCATTGGCGGCAAAAACAGGGAGGATTCCGTACCCGAATCGGCAAAAAGAGCGATTGTTAGGCGGGCATGCCTTATTAGCCGTCGGATATAAGGATGGTAAGAAGAAGGGACAGGGAACAGTCATCGTGCGGAATTCATGGGGGAAAGCATGGGGAGACCAAGGCTATTGTTATATGCCCTATTCCTTTTTCAAAAACAACGTGATGACGTTCGATTATTGGACCGGTAAATAAACCGACTTCAGGGAGGTGCTGAATCTATGTTAAGTGTGGAAGATGCAAATAAAATCATTGCGTTCTTGTCTGCGGCTTATTTGGCAACCGAGGATGCTGAAGCAAGAGTAGAATTTCATCGTTTGGCCAACGAGCTTAGGAAATCATCCGGTCAACCATTGGAATAGATAGGAATCTCATCCGAAACGAGGGGCGGCTTGAATGCCAAAAGATAAGCTGATACTGCTTATATTAATTCTGTTCGTTTTACTTACTCTGATACTCGTTAGTATGTTCTAATGCAAACCCAGCCGTCCGCGAGTGTTCGCAGCCGGCTGGGTTTGGTTTGTTAACTAGAAGCCTTTGTACTGAGGTTCTTCATTTTCCAATTGCTGCACACGGGAGGCTACTTGATTTACGATGTCTTGAGCTGATAAGGCGGCCGCTTCATACAACTGTTTGGCTTCTTGATTTTGCGTGCCTAGAGCAAATGTTTCTAAGCTTGCCTGCGCACTTTTAAGTGACGCCAATGTTGTTTTTACTTGAGAAGCTACTGTCATGTTGTGCACCTCTTCTTTTAAGATTTGTGTAGGATAGCAAGCAAATTGATCGTTTTTCAATTGATTGCGATCTTTAATATGCCCTAATTTTTCACCCAGATATATAACAATTAATTCCAATAAATATTGTTCATAGCGGTTAGCTGAATAGTACATCTTAATTGCTATATTGATTTGACATTCAAAGGATTCTCTACTGTAGAAGCTCTAACTGAAAGCTTGCCTTCCAGTTGTGGTGTCTTCCTATTATCCCCATCAATGAGTGATAGCAGAAGTTCTGTCGCCACCAAGCCAACCTCCATCCGTGGATAACAGATAGATGTCAAAGCTGGCGAGAGTTGCGAAGACATTAAAATATCTTCGCACCCGGCGACTGCCAATTGTTGTGGGACAAGAATGCCGGATTCGCGGCAAGCTGCGAGGCAACCCGCCGCCATTAAATCATTTGCTGCTATGAGAGCAGTAAAATCAAAACCATGCGTTAGGTTTGTGGTTAACGCTTCGAAAGCTCGCTCAAAGCGTCCGGCTCCTTCGAGAATAAATGGCTCCGGCAGTTTCAATCCTTCGAGACGCATAGCTTCCCGGAAAGCAAAGAGTCGATGAGCAATCGGATCCTGCGGATCGCCAGCGGTCATAAAGGCAATCTGCTCATGCCCCTGTTCACGCAGATGAACAATTAACCGCCGCATTTCAGCTATCCAATCCACATCAACGACAGGGATGCTCGGCATGGAAACACCTGGATGCATCAGTGATACGACGGGGAGCTCCATCAAGTTGTAAAATGCCTGACTTTCCTCACTTAGCGTTTGGCCGAGCAGAAGAATGCCATCCACACGCCCCATCAGTGTATTTTTTAATTCTTCTTCACGAGCAGGTTCAAAGGAATGGAAAAAAACAGAATAATTGCTGAGTTTAGCTTTTTTCTCAATATACAATAGCAATCCACCCTCGAATGGATTTCCCACGAAATGGACCAGGACAGCAATTTGCCCTGTTTTCCTGGTTTTGAGGCTGCGGGCTGTTTGATTAGGACGATAACCTAGCTCATTGATTACCGCAAGTACTTTTTGCCTTGTTTCTTCTTTGACGATGCTTCGATTATTAAGCACATATGAAACGACAGCTACCGAAACACCCGCCCGGTCTGCGACTTCTTTCCTGGTAATCATAAGGAACTCCCTTTTCTTGTTTCCTCAAGGGTATCATAAATTTGGACAAATCTAAATGTACTCACTTTTCGTAGCAGCATCGCCTAACCATAGCTTTTTAAGCGGGACCATTGACTCTTCCGGAACGTAGAATTTGAAATAGTTTTCACTAATTGCCCCAAGCAGTTGGCGGCGTATCGGATCTGCCCCTTCGAGTAGAGCTGGAGAAGCAGTATGGTAATCAATAGGCCTCATCCAAATCGGGCTATAACCGATAAATAATTGGCGACGTGTGAAGTCGGAGCGATTCGGAGAACCGGCATGCCAAAGATTTTGTGCAAATATGAATACGTCACCAGGCTTACCGCAAATCTGCATTTCTCCTGGTAAAGGGACATTCACGTCGGTTTGAATAGGGTGGTAATTTGGCCACTTATGACTGCCCGGAATGATTTTCGTATTCCCGCGGTCTGGCTCTGACATATCACTCAAAATATAACAAACTTTCATGTAGTAGGTGGATGTTAATCCATTAATACTTGGGAATTTGGGCGCTGGTCCATCCTGATGCCAGTTAATGAAGCTGTTGGTCTCCGTCTTGAGATCATCTGGATTTGGTTTGCGCACGGTTAGATGGGAGATATGAAGTTGGATGTTATAACCCATCAGATTAACGATAAGCGGAAGAAGTGCCGGATTGTCCATTAGGGACAAAATAGAGGGGGCTCGTTCTACGCTATTGTAAATGTTGTAAGATAACGACTCTTGCTCATCGGAAAGGATGCCGTCAACGGTTCTATTCAATTCTGCTATCCTTTCTTCTGATAGTACATTGCGAAGCAGTAAGTAACCATCATTTTCAAATTGTCGTGAGAGCTCAGGGATATCCAGAGTCACTGTCGTCATTCTCATCTTCCTCCTTGTAATTTACTCGTGTAAAATTAGTTGAAAATAAAAGGGATAAGGAGCAATTTACTCTTTATCCACTTATTATAAAATATATTTTACTCGTGTAAATTTAATCCTGCAAGTTTATTTTTTCACTCGCATCGTTAACATTTAAATCCAACTCAAATTGATCATACTTGCTGTCAAAATAGCACATAATGAGGTTGTTTCGAGCTTTAGGAAGGGGAGGGAAAGCTTGTGGCAGATTGGGTGAGTATCGTAGTCAGATCGTTTTTTGCCCTAGTCTTTTTGTTTGTACTGACGCGTATTCTTGGTAAAAAACAAATATCTCAACTTACTTTTTTTGAATATGTTCTCGGAATTACGATTGGTGACTTAGCTGGGACTATTTCCACGGATGTGGATTTCAGATTCTGGCATGGGGTCACTGCTATACTCGTCTGGGTTCTCATCCCTTTAACACTGGAGATTCTGACGCTCAAAAGTAAGACACTACGGGTTTGGTTTGAGGGCAAAGGAACTGTTGTCATTAAAGATGGCAAAATTCTTGAGGACAATTTGAAAAAAGAACGTTACACGGGGGATGAGCTGCTGGCGCAGCTGCGGACCAAAAGTGTTTTTCAGATGGCAGATGTTGAATTCGCTATGCTTGAGGCTAGTGGTGATTTAAGTGTTCTACTCAAAAGTGAACTCCAGCCTCTGACACCAAAGCATTTGGGCATGAAGCTGAGCATTGAGAAACCGACGCAGTCCGTCATCATGGATGGCGTCATTCAAGATGAACCCTTGGCCGCAACAGGGAGAGGAAGAGGATGGCTACATACGGAACTGGATAAGCTAGGAGTAACGAAGGAGAATGTGTTCCTCGCACAAGTAGACACGCATGGCGAATTAACGGTCGATCTTTATGATGATAAATTAAAAGTGCCTCAACCGAGTGAAAGGCCTGCCTTATTAGCCACTTTGAAGAAATGTGAGGCAGATCTTGAACTATTTTCATTGACGACTAGTCATCCGCAAGCAAAGAAGATGTACGAGGCATGTTCGGTACAGTTAACGAAGGTCATTCAGGATCTGCATATGATTTTAAGAACTTAGGGCATTAAGGAAGCAGGAGGGAAAACATGGCTAACAACAAGAAAAAGAACTTGACAATGACGCAGCAGGAGTATCAGAAATTAGCGAAGAGGCAAGAGCCAAAAAGACCCGTTCTAATAAATTGCATGCGAGCCTTTCTCGTTGGAGGGACAATCTGTTTAATTGGTGAATGTTTCATGGAGATGTTCGTTAATTGGTTTGGTTTTACCGAAAAAACAGCAGGGAATCCAACGGTTGCCGTGTTAATTATCATATCCGTCATACTGACGAGTTTCGGTGTGTACGATAAAATGGCCCAATGGGCCGGAGCGGGAAGCTCCGTTCCTGTAACAGGTTTCGCAAATTCGTTATGCTCAGCAGCTATTGAGCACAAGGCAGAAGGACTTGTGCTTGGAGTAGGCGGTAATATGTTCAAGTTAGCTGGCTCCGTCATTGTATTCGGAACCGTCGCAGCTTTTGTTGTAGGTATCGTTCATCTTATTATTTCGGGTGGGGGTTGACCGTATGCTGAAGGGACATCAGAGCTGGGTCTTTGAGAATCGCCCTGTGATACTATCGACGGGGACGGTTGTTGGACCTGATGAAGGCCAGGGGCCAATTAGTGGAGATTTCGATATCGTCCACGGTGATTTGACCCTTGGTCAAAAAACGTGGGAAAAAGCCGAAAAGGCGCTGCTAGAGGAAGCTGCGCAGCGAGCACTTTCTAAGGCCGGGCTCGAGGGCGGCAACATACAGTTCTTCATTGGAGGCGATCTAATGAATCAGATCATCTCGAATACCTTCGCTGTGCGCACGCTAGATATTCCGTTTCTCGGCATATTCGGTGCTTGCTCCACATCGATGGAGGGGCTCGCACTAGCCGCGCAGCTAGTGGACTCGGGGGCCGCCAACTACGTGATGGCCGGCACCTGCAGCCATAACTGTACGGCGGAGAAGCAGTTCCGTTATCCGACGGAATACGGATCGCAGAAGCCGCCGACAGCTCAATACACAGTCACTGGCGCTGGGGTCGCCGTGCTGGGTAAGACCGGTGACGGCCCCGTCGTCACCTCGGCCACAATCGGACGAATCGTTGATATGGGCATCACGGATCCGTTTAATATGGGCGCTGCGATGGCGCCGGCAGCGGTAGACACCATTCAAACTCACTTCCGAGAATTGAACATTGAGCCTAGTTATTACGATCTAATCGTCACTGGTGATTTGGCAACAGTGGGTGTGAACATTGCGCGCGAACTATTCGATAAGCATAAGTTTCCAATTGATCAAACGACATATGACGACTGCGGATTGATCATTTATGATCGCGAGAAGCAGACCGTCCAAGCGGGAGGAAGCGGTTGTGGCTGTTCTGCAACCGTGACTTATGGTCATCTTCTAAAGCGCATAAAGAGTGGCGAATTGAAGCGAATCCTAGTCGTAGCGACCGGAGCTTTGCTCTCACCGCTTACTTTCCAACAAGGGGAAAGCATCCCTTGCATTGCACATGCTGTTTCAATTGAGTCTGGAGGGTTGTACGCATGAACTTTTTTTGGGCTTTTCTGATTGGCGGAGCCATCTGTGTATTTGGCCAACTTTTGATGGATGTGGGCAAGTTGACGCCCGCTCATACCATGAGCACGCTTGTCGTGCTGGGCGCTATAGCAGACGGCTGTAATTTGTATGATCCGTTCATTGAATTTGCTGGTGCGGGTGCAACCGTTCCGATTACCAGCTTCGGCAATGCCCTGGTGCACGGGGCGTTAGAAGAACTTCATAAGGATGGCTATATAGGGATCATCACCGGTATTTTTAAAGTGACCAGCGCGGGGGTATCCGCGGCGATTATCTTCTCCTTCATAGCTGCTGTATTTGTCAAACCCAAAGGATAAGATGAAAGCTTGAGCAAGCCTCTTCGGTATTTCCGAAGGGGCTTTTTCGACATTAGATAAGTAACTATGCTTTTCTACGGAGACTGTCGATTGATTCATTATGTCTCTCAACAAAACTCCAAAAATCCGATTTTAGAGTCATTCAGCTTTCGTTAGGGCAAATGGGCTATAGTGGTTACCAATGTTGTATTTTATACAACAATTTGCACGCCTAAAAGCTATTTTGCAACTTGAAGTTGCAGTTTGTACAACATTTTTAGCCCAGGTGTTGCGAAATGGCCTTTTTAGGACCAAATTGTTGTACATTATGCAACAACTAATGGAAAAAGCGAGATTTAGGTAGCAATTGTTGCACGTTCTACAACATCATTCATCCCGCGCTTTACACGGATAAGTATGCGAATGTTGCAGCATTACGTGACTTGAGCGTAGATTGATTTGCATCAATCTTTATAAACACTCTCAACCACGGACGACGTAAGCCGTTTTTCTTATCAATTATAAACTCAAAACAGGCTTTTACTATCTGATATTTGTCCATACATTTCAAATGCCATTGAAAAACAATAGACCATCTGATAACAGAAAGGAGCGAGATGGAATGGGTTATGCTGCAGGAGGTTGTTATACCGGTGGTGTGGGTACAAGTACGGCTGTTGTCTTGGTTCTCTTCATTCTTTTGGTTATTATTACAAGTGTATTTGTCTGGTAATTCGTAACACACCTCAAGCTTTTTAAGAGTATGCACAATTGGAGGTTTAAGGGATGTCATTCGACATCGACAAAAATCCCTCTGAGCCCATTTTTCTTCCGAATGTCTCCGTTTTTCTTTTGGTAGTACTGAGACAGCAATCACTTTTGGATTCACAGCACGTTGCTGAGGATCTCTTTTTTTTGCTTATCATCGTATACCGCTATGGATGGTTAAATTTAACAAATAAATTTAGAGGATTTACAAGTATACGGACGAAAAACTTTACTGTAAACTAGATTTACGCTCATTTTCCTATCATTTTTGAGGAATACGGACTTATGGAAGTATTTTCACCATAAATGGCAGCAAAAACGCAATTTGCCAAGAAAAATGCAGCTAATGATTAAGTCGTAAATTTTCTGAAATCTCAGCAACTGCTCAAGACGTAAGTTTTCTTACGAAAACTCAGCATACGCTCAAGACGTAAGTTTTCTTACGAAAACTCAGTAGCGCTTTCGAAGAAAGTTTTGCTGAGCAAAACTCTAAGGAGGATCACACATGGAAACTGCCACCCATCATCATGTAGAAGCTCTAGCTAGGTTGAAATCGAATTTGGAATCATGCATTCTTGGCAAGAGCTCTGAGATTGAATTGTTGCTAACTGCGATGCTGGCCGGTGGGCATGTTTTGCTTGAAGATGTGCCGGGTACTGGCAAGACAGTGCTGATTAAAGCACTTGCTAGATCCATAGATGGTCAATTTCGCCGTATTCAATGTAATCCAGATTTGTTACCTTCCGATATAACAGGTGTTTCTATATATCATCCCAAAGAAGAGAAGTTCCTGTTCCGTTCAGGACCGATTATGACGAATATTTTACTTGTCGATGAAATTAATCGGGCAACAACCAAAACACAGTCTGCTTTGCTGGAAGCAATGGAAGAACAACATATCACCGTCGATGGTGATATACACGAGCTTCCTTCCCCATTTATGATGCTGGCGACCCAGAACCCAATTGACTTCGAAGGTACATATATTTTGCCTGAAGCGCAGCTTGATCGATTCATGATGAAGCTTAGTCTAGGTTATCCGAGTGAAGCCGCCGAGAAGCAAATGATTATATCCCAAAGCAAAGTGCATCCGATGGAGGCGCTGCAGGCTATCATGGATACGTCTCAAGTGCTAGCCATCCAGGAACAGGTTCGTCATGTCCACTTGGATGAAGCAGTAGCTGATTATTTAGTGACCATTACTAGAAAAACACGTGAACATCAGGCCGTATTCCTCGGAGCTAGTCCAAGGGCAACGCTTTCATTGGTTTTAGCTTCCAAATCTTTTGCATTCCTCCATGGAAGAGACTATGTGATACCTGATGATATTAAATACCTTGCTCCTTATGTTCTTGGTCATCGAATGATTCTTCATTCCGAAGCCCGTATGGACGGAGCGACGGTTTCCTCAGTTCTCGGCGCGATTTTCGAGCAAGTACGCGTGCCGGTTCGATTGGAGAAGTGAGCCTATGAATCGACCGGTATTCAAACGATTCGGGGAACTTCCCCGGTTTCCGGCAGCTCTATGGCTTCTTATTTCTTGTTTCACAGCTAGTTTATTGTTCCTGTTGTTTCAAGGTGGGAAGCTGGCCTCTATGCTTTTTATTATTATCACGTTATTGTCTGCCTATTTACTCTCTGGCAACTGGAGTGGAATTAAACGTGCGCAAGGTACACGCAAGCTTGCGAATGTTGGGCAAGAAACTCAAATAGAAGCTGGGCAATCGTTGCAGATTGGAATTGGCGTGCAGATTCCGGGGTACTGGCCTATTCCTTATATGATGATTAAAGATCAGCTTGTTCGACAGAATGGGGAAGAGACCATTTTCGAAGGCTCCATTGTTCCGGATTGGAAACGTAGAGGCGAATTACTTTACAGTACTCCACCATTAAGAAGAGGGTATTATCGGTTTGGTGAAACGGAGTGCTTAACCGAGGATATTTTTGGCTTCTTTCAGCATAAGGGCCGTTTAGAGCTTCAGCAGCCGATTACTGTGTATCCACAAACGGTTGCTATTCGGGAATGGGCGCAATTTCACCAAATGCTAAAAGGCATGCAGCATCACTCCACTACGACACGAGCACATCGTGAAACGACGCAAATTAATGGTGTCCGTGAATATATTTATGGAGACCGCTTATCACGTATACATTGGAATGCCACTGCGAAGACAGGTACATGGAAATCCAAGGAATTCGAGCGAGAATCCCTTCCCAAGACGATTATTCTATTGGATCGGAATGCCCGTGCCTATCGGGACGCTGCCGAATTTGAACTGGCGGTATCTGTCGCAGCTTCCTTATTTCGCTATGGAACGAGTCGTGACTTAGCACTGGGATTACTTTCGATTGGGAAGGAATCCACGTATTTTGAACCGAAGCAAAGTCAGAATCATCACAAGCAAATCATACAGCATTTGGTTGGTGTAGAGGCAGATGGTTATCACTCTCTTCACCAAATCATCAAGGAACGCTCAAGGGAATGGCCAGCAGGCTGCTTCTTTGTACTTATTTCTCCGCAAAAGGGCTCAGCGATGATTCAGGTGATTCATCACTTGGAACATCTTCAGATGAATCCATGCCATATCTGGGTTCATGCGAAGTCCAACCATGCATTCAAACCGCAAGGAGTGGACATTGAAGGCAATCAGGAGGATTGGATAAAGGCGATTCGCTCACAAGGCTATATGGGTTATGAGGTTAGTCAGTTAACGGACTTGCCTAACCTGTTGGGAGGGGCGAAACGTTATGCCTAGCGTATTATGGAAAAGGATTTTACTAACAGATTGGTCACAGCGAGTAACTGCAATTCTTACTGGTATTTTTCTTTATCAATTTGTTATCTGGATCATGAAAGAAGATGGACTTTGGTTGCCTGAAACGGTCGCCTTTGTGACGGGAACCCTCTTAATTGTAGCGGTTACTTACCTCATACCGCACTTACATCGCGGCTGGCGTTCCTTGATTCAATTCGGTTTGATTATATGGCTGCACGGAATTGGTATGAACTATCATTTTGTTGCGGTTAATGTGACGGCATGGAAAGATGCAGTGAAATGGATTGCTCTGAATGCAGGGCAGTTGGAGCCGTACATTTGGTTTAGTTTAACTGCATGGATTACTTATTTATTTGCGATGTGGTCTGTCCAATCAAGACTGCGTGTATTTGTCCTTATTTTTGTCAGTATCTTATTTTTTGCTATGCGTGATTCCTTCAGTATGATCTTTTTGTGGCCGCAAGTAGCTATGGTCATATTTTGCGGATTCTCACTGTTGATGGTGCAGCATTTTAGTCAACTAAAGAGGCGGGCTCCGGTTATTTGGGAAACGATTACGGATTACCCGTCAACCCTCATTGTTCCAGTTCTATTGATTGTTGGTGTCACTTTTCTAGTTGGACTACTAGCGCCAACTGTGAATCCGATATTAACGGATCCTTACACAGCTTGGAAAGTAAGCCGTGGTGAAACTATCCCTCTACTTGGAAAAGGAGTCAGCATCACATCATCTACGAACGCCGATGCTTCTTCCGGCTATAGTCGGGATGACAGCCGGCTTGGCGGCGGTTTTCGTTATGATTACACGCCGGTTATGACTGTTGAAACGAGTAAGAGAACCTATTTCCGAGGCGAAACGAGATCGTTATATAACGGAAAAGGCTGGGAGCTTAGCCCCGTAGAGCGTAAATTGCCAGTCTATCGTGTGAACAGTAATCCGCTGCCTCTAGAACCGCGATTTGATCTGTCACTTTTAAAAACCAAAGAAGTGACACAAACGGTTGTCATGGATAGAGAGGAAGCATTTCCCGTCTTGTTCGGGGGATTTGCCATCCAGAAGATTGTGGAAGTGAATAAAGGTGAGAACCCGTTTCAACGCCTGATATGGTCTCCACGTCAGTCAGAGCTGCGCTATGTAGGAAGAAATAATTATCCTAAAGATTATACAATTGTTACCCAGGAACCTATTCTAGAAGAAGCGTTATTGCGAGAAGTCAAATCAGACTATGCCAATCAACTGGAGTGGGCGGAGTATCTACAAGTGCCTGCTGACCTTCCTGAACGAGTGAAGCAGTTGGCTGTTGAAATTACCAAGTCAGCGACGAATCCTTATGACAAAGCGAAGTCTATCGAGAAGTATTTATCGGATCATTATCCGTATACAAATACCCCAGATGAAAGTAAGGGCAAGAGCAAGGATTTCGTAGACCGCTTCTTATTTGAAGTGAAGCAAGGGTATTGTGATTATTACTCATCGTCTATGGCTGTACTAGCCCGTTCTATTGGGCTTCCAACTCGTTGGGTGAAAGGTTATTCATCGGGCACTTCACCGATTCCTGAGGAATTTAGGGATTTAGGTATTTTGAGTCAACTGGGTGCTGAAATCGATACGGATGGAGCAGGTACCTATACGGTTAGAAATTCAGACGCTCACTCGTGGGTTGAAGTGTACTTTGAAGGCTTTGGCTGGATACCTTTTGAACCGACCTCAGGCTTCAAACTGCCGAACGTGTTCCCAGAGCAAACACCTCCACCCGTTGATCTATCAACGGAAAGTGACCCTGTTACTTTGCCAGAAGAAACAAAAGAGGCTCCGAGCCTTACATGGTTGTGGTTGACATTAAGCAGTGTAGTAGCTGCCGCAGTTGTTGCAGTTGTTTTATTCTTTATCTTGAAAAGCGACAATTGGCGAGCATGGCGAACCCGCAGGAAGAAAAGGCAAGTCGTTAATTTTAATCAGAAAATTATCGTTGAATTCGAAAAACTGCTGCGGCTAAGCCGTCGTAAGGGCTACACGAGACACGAGTACGAAACAATGCGAGAAGCGACGGCAAGGTGGTCGAACCAAAGTAAGTGGATGAAAAAAGAGCTGGAAACGGTGCTCGAACTGTTTGAGCGCGCGAAGTACAGTCAGGAGAATTCCACTGAAGGCGACTACCAAACCGTTAGTCAATCTATTATTCGATTAAAAGAACAAATGAAATAGGACAATGAAGCCACTCACCTTTCGAGGGGGTGGTTTTCCTATGAGAGGAGATTATTATTTATGGCTTTTATCGACTGTCATTTTTATTCAGATTCCCTTGGTGTTTCAGCATCCATGTACGTCATTTTGCCGCAAGCCGCTCAAAATCAAATCGGGTTGGCATCCGCGGTTTATGGGGTTAAGCATCCTACGCTATATCTGCTGCACGGCTTATCTGATGATCATACGATTTGGATGCGAAGAACCTCGATTGAACGGTACGCTTCGAAATTGGGGATAGCGGTCGTCATGCCTGCCGTCAATCGCAGCTTTTACACCGATATGGCGTTGGGGCCGAAATACTGGACGTTTATTAGTGAAGAATTGCCTGCTTTAGCACGATCATTTTTCCCACTAGCTGAGGAAAGAGAATTGAATTATGTGGCAGGCCTGTCCATGGGTGGCTATGGCGCGATGAAATTGGCACTTTCACATCCAGATCGGTTTGCAGCAGCGGCAAGTTTATCAGGGGCATTAGATATATCGGACAGAGCATTGAATTTTCCAGACGATTTCAAATTGATTTATGGCGATGTGTCCAAGATTAAAGGCAGCGGGAATGATTTGTTTTATTTGGCTGATCAGCTGTCAGGCTCGACTAGACAATCCCCTAAACTTTATCAATGCTGCGGTACGGAAGACTTCCTTTATGAAGATAATATTCGATTCCGAGATTATTGCCGTGAATTGGGTATGGATCTGACCTATGAAGAAGAGCCAGGCGAACATGAGTGGGGCTATTGGGATCGTAAAATTCAAAACGTATTGAACTGGTTGCCGCTTCCAGCCCGTTCCTAGTGGGAAAATATGTTCTTTTCTTTTTGCAACAAGTGGATCACTATGGTATAGTCACGTATATAATATAGGGATCTTTGAACGTAGTTCAAAGTCTTTCTGCTTAGGGATCTTTGGACGTAGTTCAAAGTCTCTCCGCTTAGGGATCTTTGAATGAAGTTCAAAGTCTCTCCGCTTTGCGAGGAAGCAGTTGGAGGTAATTTGTTTGCTGAACAAGCTAGTGCCCAAACAGTCTGTACATACGATCTATGATATTGATGCCAATCACCTATGGGGATTTGGTGTTCGTGGTATTATAACAGATCTCGATAATACACTCGTAGGCGCACGAGATCCGCATGCGACTCCGGAGTTAATAGAGTGGTTGAATCATTTGCAAAAAATGGGCTTCAAGGTCGTCATCGTGTCCAATAATAATCATGGACGGGTTTCAGCCTTTGCGGAGCCGCTTGGCATTCCTTTCATTCACCGAGCAAAGAAACCAACGAACGTTTCATTCCACAGAGCCATGAAGCTGCTTGGTACGAATGCCAGACAAACAGCTGTTATTGGTGATCAAATGTTAACAGACGTGCTTGGCGGCAATCGGATGGGGCTATACACGATCCTAGTTCAACCCATTTCAATTAAGGATGAGGGTTTTTTCACGAAAATCAATCGCCGCATTGAGAAATGGGCTTTAGCAAGGATGAAGAAATAGGAGGATTCATGAGTACAGAAACGATTAATCATTGTGCGGGATGCGGCGTATTGCTGCAAACGGAAGAAAAGGGTAAGCTGGGCTTTATCCCGGCTGAAGCGATGCAGAAGGAACCGGTTATTTGTCAACGCTGCTATCGCATCAAGCATTATAATGAATCTTCGAGTATCACACTGCAGCAGGACGACTTCCTTAAATTATTAGGACATGTCGGCCAAACAAAAGCTCTGGTTGTGAAAATCGTAGATATTTTTGACTTTGAAGGCAGTATGATTAGCGGTCTTGCACGCTTTGTGGGTACGAATCCTGTTCTGTTAGTCGTAAACAAGATTGATTTGCTGCCAAAAGTGACGAACGCAAACAAAATCATTAACTGGGTACAGCGCAGAGCCAAAGAGGAGAACCTCAAGGTTGTTGATATCATCCTATGCAGCGCGAAGAAAAACATTGGTTTCGATCGTGTTATTACAGCTGTGCAGGAATATCGCGGCAACATGGATGTCTATGTGGTCGGTGCAACGAATGTCGGTAAATCGACGCTTATTAACCGCTTAATCAGTGATTATAGTGATCTGGAGTCGGAGCTTACGACGTCACAGTACCCGGGTACGACGCTGGATCTGGTCAAAATCCCATTGGATGATGGTCGGTTTATTGTTGATACACCAGGAATCGTGCACACTCATCGTTTAACTGAAGTCGTGAAAAAGCGTGATTTAACTAGAATCATGCCTGACAAACCGCTTAAGCCGATGGTGTTTCAATTAAACGAAGCGCAAACGTTATTTTTTGGCGCCTTAGCTCGATTTGATTTTATTAGTGGTGAACATCAATCGTTCACTTGCTACACGTCCAATGCCATTCAAATTCATCGTACAAAGCTAGAAAAGGCTGATGATTTGTATGAAGAACATAAAGGTGTCATGCTTGCGCCACCTAACCTAGCGGACTTGGACGAGCTGCCTAAGCTTGTGAAGCATCCGCTGCACATTCCGAAGGGGAAACAGATGGATGTGTTAATCTCTGGTTTAGGCTGGATTAAAGTGAACAGCTTAGCTGGAGCACAGCTTGCCGTTCATGCGCCGAAGGGGATTAAGGTTATCACGCGTGAGTCGTTGATTTAGGGGGACAAGAGGAGAACATGGAGAAACTGATGACGACGATTGACAGTCATACCATTCTATATGGGGTTTTCGGAGATCCGATACGACATTCCCGTTCCCCAATTATGTTGAATCGGGCTTTTCAGGAAGCGGGTATTAATGCCGTTTATGCTGCTTTCCACGTTCGTCCTGAAGAACTTGGGGATGCTGTTCGCGGGATACGGGCATTAGGATATCGAGGTATCAACGTAACGATTCCGCATAAAGTGGAAGTTATGCAGTACTTAGATGAAATCGATGAAGGGGCTAGCATCGTTGGGGCGGTGAATACCATCGTTAATGAATCTGGCAAGCTCATCGGTTACAATACGGATGGTATTGGCTATGTGCGATCGCTCAAGGAAGAGACGGGTATTGAACTGAAAGGGAAAAGTGTTCTTCTCCTTGGGGCTGGTGGAGCGGCGAGAGGCGTTGCCTATGCGCTTGCCAAAGAAGGAGCAGGCCGTATCTACATCGCGAACCGTACCAAAGAACGCGCCTTGGAGCTTGCCGACACGATTAGTAGGTACACCGAAGCGATTGGACTTGGCATGGATGAGCTAGGACATGTTGTAGATGAGGTCCAATTCGTTCTGAATACAACTTCGGCCGGCATGCATCCTCATGTTGAAGAACTTCCATTACCGCTTGAACTCCTGCGTTCGCATCATCTGGTCAGTGATCTCATTTATAATCCGCGAATTACAAGATTTCTTCGTGAAGCGGAAGCAAGAGGAGCACGCATACATGGCGGACTCGGTATGTTTATTTATCAAGGTGCTTTTGCCTTTGAATATTGGACTGGTACCCCTGCGCCCGTTGCGGCGATGAGACAGGTGGTAGAACAGTCGTTAGCTGAATAAGAATGAATAGAGGGACATCCATGTTAACAGGCAAACAGAAACGTTATTTGCGCTCAATGGCGCACCATTTAGATCCAATCTTCCAAGTAGGTAAAGGCGGCGTGAACGATCATTTAATCCGTCACATTCAAGAAGCTTTGGAAGTACGTGAATTGATTAAAATTACTGTACTCAACAACAGTGGAGAAGACCGCGACGAGGTCGGCACTGAATTATCCGAAAAGTCTGGCGCAGAGCTCGTGCAGGTTATCGGTAAAATCGTCGTGCTTTACAAAGAATCGCGTGACAAGAAGAAGATTGAACTGCCGCGCTAAAGAGGTGGAAGTATGCTTGTCGGAATAATGGGTGGCACCTTCGATCCTATCCACACCGGTCATTTGATCGCGGCGGAGAGAGCGAGGGTGGAAGCAGATCTCACCGAAGTGTGGTTGATGCCGGCAAATGTACCGCCGCATAAGCCAAATGCGCCAAAAGCGACGACGAAGCAGCGCTGGGAGATGGTTTGCCTTGCTGCGGAAGGCAATCCTTTTTTTCGTCCAACGGATATCGAAATCAGCAAAGGCGGCGTATCATATAGTATCGATACGATTGAGCTGCTCAGCAAGGAATATCCAGGTACGGAATTTGCTTATATTATAGGTGCCGATATGGTTCAATATTTGCCGCAGTGGCATCGCATTGATGACATCGTGCGGCATATTCGCTTTATTGGATTAGCCAGACCTGGCTATGAACTTGACTTGTCGCAAATGCCTAGTAACATTCGTAATCGAGTTACGATTGTACCCATGCCGCTTGTTGAAATTTCGTCAACAGCCATTCGTAATGAAAGGCAAAGGAACGGTTCAGTCCGTTACCTTGTCCCAGATGCGGTGAATGGTTATATGGAGGTGAACCGTTTGTATGAATCGTGAGGAACTGATAGCGGCGGTAAAGGAACAAATGCCTGAGCGACGCTGGCTGCATACACTCGGTGTCATGGAAACTAGCGTTATTTTAGCGAAACGCTTTGGTGGAGACCCGGTCAAAGCCGACCTTGCGGCCATTTTGCACGATTATTGCAAGTATTGGCCCGTACAGGAGCAAGCTAAGATTATCCGCGAGAACGATTTGCCCCAAGACTTGCTGGACTATGATAAGGAGCTGTGGCATTCCCATGCTGGAGCTTTTATTGCTAAGGAGCAATTTGGCATCCATGATGAGGAGATACTAGATGCTATTCGGTATCACACCTCCGGACGTGTTCAGATGACATTAATGGACAAAATCGTATGTTTAGCGGATTATATGGAGCCTGGACGCGACTTTCCGGGTGTGGATATCATTCGCGAAATCGCTGAGCAAAGCTTAGAGAAGGCGCTGATCGCCGGTTTTGATTCCACGATTAGCTTTTTAATTGCCAAAGGCAAACGGATTTATCCGCTTACTATTTTTACACGGAACGATTTGATTACACAAATAAACACATAACCCTGGAGGTTGATTGAATGAGTAAAAACCCAGAAGAAGTTTTGGCTTTTGTTGTTGAGGCTGCTGAAGATAAAAAAGCGGCAGATGTTGTAACCCTGAACTTGAAAGGCGTATCCCTAATCGCCGACTATTTCGTTATTTGTCACGGGAATTCGGAAACGCAAGTGCAAGCAATTGCCAGCGAGGCTAGAAAAAAAGCACATGAGCTTGGCGTTAATATCAGAGGCTACGAAGGTATTGATACAGCAAGATGGGTTCTGCTTGATCTAGGGGATGTTGTTCTTCATGTCTTCCACCGCGATGATCGTGAATATTATAATATCGAAAGACTTTGGTCCGATGCTAAAGTTGTGGAGCGCGTATGAGAATGGAAGCAGGATCCCTTGTTACCCTAGAGGTAGCGAGGGAGGTTCCTCCTAACGGTTATTTCCTTACTGACGGCCAGCAGGATGTTCTTCTGCCTTATTCAGAAATCGTAGGTAAGATACAACCAGGAGATCATGTTGAAGCCTTTATGTTCCACGATACGCAGGATCGATTGATGGCAACAATGAAGCGTCCGCTTCTTCTCATGGGCGAAGTAGGACTTCTGGAAGTTGTAGATATTCACCCTAGATTTGGATATTTTCTGGAAATGGGACTGGGTCGCAACCTATTACTTCCCTACCGACATGTACCGGAGCTAGAAGAGCTGCGTCCACAAGTAGGAGATAAGGTATTTGCCACATTAGCTCACGATCGGCAAGGACGTTTAATCGCTAAGCTGGCTCTGGAAGAGGATCTGGCTCCTCTTTGCGTTCGTGCACCCTCGAGTTGGAGTAATCAGTGGGTCAAAGCACGTGTGTACAGACCGCTTCAAATTGGCACCTTTGTCATTTGCGAAGCAGGAGTCCTTGGCTATGGTGTTATTGGACTTATTGCTGCTCCGGAACGGACACGCTTGCTGCGTGTAGGCGAGCTGGTTGAAGTACGAGTCGCATTCGTTCGTGAAGAGGATGGGCGGGTCAATGTGTCGATGCGGCTCCCGAAGGAAAAAGGCCGCGATGAAGATGCAGAGACCATTTTGAGTGTCCTCCAAGAACGACCAGGGAATGCGATGCCATTTTCGGATAAAACGTCGGCAGATGTCATCAAGGATCGGTTTGGCCTTAGTAAAGCGGCTTTCAAACGCGCGTTAGGCAAGCTTATGAAGGACGGGCTCATCTATCAGGAAGATGATTGGACCTATCTGAAGCAAGAGGAGACGCAAGGTTAGCATGAGTTACGAAAAATTCGCATACACCTATGATCGCTTGATGAATAGCATGCCATATGAAGATTGGCTTCGTTTCGTGAAAGAAAGCTTCGAACGATTTAGTATGAAACCATCTACAATTGTTGATCTGGGCTGTGGTACTGGGAATTTAACGATTCCTTTAGCCTTGGAAGGGTACCAGCTGACGGGTATTGATTTATCTGAAGACATGCTGGCAGTCGCTGAGCAAAAAACGGGGGAGTACAAAAGTCAACTGCGCGGTGGCGCCATTCATTGGGTACAACAGGATCTGCGTGAATGGGACCTCGGTGAACAAGTTGATGTGGCGCTTTCGATCTGTGATAGTCTCAACTATTTGTTAGAGGAAGAAGATATCGTTGATGCTTTCCGTCAAACTTTTGAGGGGCTTAAGTCAGGCGGGCTTTTCCTTTTCGATGTGCATACTCCTGAGCAATTGTTCGCTTATGCGGAATCTCAGCCCTTTTTCCTGAATGAAGAAGATGTTGCTTACATTTGGACAAGCGAGTTGGATGAAGAGAGAGTGCAGATTGAGCACGAGTTGACCATATTTGTCAAAGATAGCGGAAAGGATACTTTCCGACGCATCGATGAAACTCATCAGCAGCGGGCTTATTCTTTGCAATGGCTTAAGCAAATGCTGCTTGCTGTCGGTTTCGCAGAGGTACATATGGCCGCCGACTTTACTTGGGAGCAACCTACCTCTATGACGGAGCGAGCTTTCTTTATTGCAAAGAAATAACGGCAATGAAGTCAATAGCGGCTTGACAGTGCGGCATTATTTTACATATAATCAAAGCTAATTAGATGATTAAAGCTTAGAAGAGGAATAGTAGCTTGTACAGCATCTTTCAGAGAGCCGGATGTAGGGTGGAAGCCGGTAGATGTCAGTCTTGTGAACTCGCCTTGGAGCTAGAAGGTAAATCACCATTTAAAGTGAAGAGACTTTGAGCTACGCTCAAAGATCCCTATATATGGTGCTAGCTGGATCGTCTCACCCGCGTTAAGGGGCAGAGTGAACACAGGCAAAGAATGTCTTGTGTTAACTAGGGTGGTACCACGGGAATCTAACCTCTCGTCCCTAGCGATATCCGCTAGCGATGAGGGGTTTTTTGGCGCTTATAGCGCTTTTGAATCATGAAGAGGATGGCTGTACACAGGGAGGATTTTGCACATGACACAGGAAATTAAAGAAACCAAAGAAACAAAAGAGCAGCAGGGCTATAATCCACAAGCAATTGAGCCGAAATGGCAGGCTTATTGGGATGCGAAGAAAACGTTTAAGGTGCTTGAGAATTCGGATAAGCCGAAGTTTTATGCGTTGGATATGTTCCCTTACCCATCTGGAGCTGGTCTGCATGTAGGACATCCGGAAGGCTACACAGCGACTGATATCGTTTCACGTTTCAAACGGATGAGAGGCTTTAACGTACTTCATCCAATGGGATGGGACGCTTTCGGACTTCCTGCTGAACAGTACGCACTGGATACGGGAAATGATCCGCGAGAATTCACCAAGAAGAACATTGATACATTCCGTCGTCAAATTAAATCACTAGGCTTCTCGTACGATTGGGATCGTGAAATTAGTACAACAGATCCTGAGTATTACAAATGGACACAATGGATTTTTATCCAGTTGTACAATAAAGGACTCGCTTATGTGGATGAAGTGCCCGTAAACTGGTGTCCTGCACTGGGTACTGTTCTTGCAAATGAAGAAGTGATTGACGGTCTTAGCGAGCGCGGTAACCATCCCGTTATTCGTAAGCCGATGCGTCAATGGATTCTGAAAATTACCGAGTACGCTGAACGTCTACTTGAAGATCTTGAGGAGCTGGATTGGTCCGAAAGTATCAAAGATATGCAGCGCAACTGGATTGGTAAATCAACAGGCGCAGAAGTCCAATTTGCCATTGATGGATACGATGAGAAGAGTCTGACGGTGTTCACTACACGTCCAGATACATTGTTTGGCGCTACGTACTGCGTTCTGGCACCTGAGCATGAGCTTGTAGAGCAAATTACAACAGGAGATCAAGCAGCTGCCATTAAGGAATACCAAGAAAAGGCTTCTCGCAAAAGCGATCTTGAGCGTACGGATTTGGCAAAAGACAAGACAGGTGTTTTCACAGGGGCGTATGCTGTCAATCCGGTTAATGGCGAGAAAGTGCCAATTTGGATTGCTGACTATGTGCTTGGAGGTTACGGTACGGGAGCCATCATGGCTGTTCCGGGACACGATCAACGGGACTGGGAGTTTGCTAAACAGTTTGATTTGCCGATTATCGAAGTCGTGCAAGGTGGAGATATTGAGAAGGAAGCTTATGCAGGGGATGGCGAACACGTCAATTCCGGTCCGATTAATGGCATGAACATCGAACAAGGGATCAGTCATATGATCGCTTGGTTGGAACAGAACGGCAAAGGCCGCGGCAAAGTAACCTACCGTTTAAGAGATTGGCTCTTCAGCCGTCAAAGATATTGGGGAGAGCCGATTCCAATTCTTCATCTTGAAGATGGCACTATGAAGCCTGTTCCTGTGGATCAACTGCCGCTATTACTTCCACAAGTTGATGAAATTAAACCATCAGGTACAGGAGAATCACCACTTGCGAACGTATCCGAATGGGTAAACACGATTGATCCGGAAACCGGCATGAAGGCTCGCCGTGAAACGAATACCATGCCGCAATGGGCCGGCAGCTGCTGGTACTATCTGCGTTTTATCGATCCGCGTAATGATAAAGAGTTTTGTTCGCATGAGCTTCAGCAGCAATGGCTGCCTGTAGATCTTTATATCGGCGGAGCGGAACATGCTGTTCTTCACTTGCTGTATGCGCGTTTCTGGCATAAGGTGCTTTATGATCTTGGCTTTGTTCATACCAAAGAGCCTTTCCATAAGCTCGTAAACCAAGGGATGATTCTTGGTGAGAACATGGAGAAAATGAGTAAATCTCGCGGGAATGTTGTAAATCCGGATGATATCGTCAGCGATCAAGGGGCCGACACACTGCGTATTTACGAAATGTTCATGGGGCCGCTTGAAGCTACAAAACCTTGGAATACAACAGGTGTGGATGGTATCTATCGTTATTTGAATCGTGTGTGGAGGCTGTTTGTTGACGAGAATGGTCAAATAAATGCTAAAATCAGCGCCGACGAAACATTGGGCAGTGATGCGTTCAAACGTACTTGGCACCGGACGATCAAAAAAATAACCGAGGATTTCGAAGCCCTTAGGTTTAATACAGCGATCAGTCAAATGATGATTTTCGTTAACGAAGCCTATAAAACAGAGCGTTTACCGCTTGAAGCGATGAAAAATTTCGTTCAGATGTTATCTCCAATTGCGCCGCATTTGGCCGAGGAACTTTGGGAGAAGCTAGGCGGCACAGAATCAATTACCTACCAGCCGTGGCCAACCTACGATGAAGCGTGGACAGTCGACAATGAAATTGAGATTGTTGTACAGGTCAATGGTAAAATTGTTGATCGTGTGCTGATTTCAAAGGATACAGATGAACCAGCGATGGAGAAAATCGCATTTGATCTCGATAAAGTCAAAGAAGCGACCGCCGGAAAGGCCGTTCGCAAATTGATTGTTGTAAAAGGCAAATTAGTAAATATTGTCGTAGGATAGCAAGGGAAGTTGGCAATTTGGGAAGGCTACTGCTTCTAAGTAAACAGCAGCTCAGCCTTCTCAATGTCTTCTTCATATTTGGCATGTGTAGCGCAAATGACTCGTGAGAATATCCCCGCAAGCTCATCATCCAAAATACGTAATCCTTCCGCTGTTATTCCACCGGGAACAGATACGCGTTTTTGCAGGGTAGTAGGGTTAAATCCTCCGGTTGTAAGCAGCTTTCCTGTGCCTAGCGTCATTTCACTTGCAAGTAAGGTAGCTTCCTCAATAGAAATACCGGTTGCCTCAACAGCTGCATCAATAAAAGATTGCAGGAATTTGGCTAAAAAAGCGGGACCGCAGCTGGATATGTCGGAAGAGATCCGCGTATAATTTTCGGATACACGAATAGGTGAGGAAATATGCGCAAATAGGTTCTCAAGCCATTCTTTGTCTTCAGGCTGCATTCGATTCCCATGAATACATAGTGTAGCACCACTTAACACGTAGTTCGTGATACTTGGAATAATTTTACTGATTTTCGCCGGCAGAAGACCTTCCAAATGTTTGAGCAGGACAGGGCTTGTAATGGACACGATGAGTTGAGAGGGAAGCACGTCCTCTTTGATTTCATCAATAACATTCTTAAATTCAGACGGCTTCACACATAGAAAGATGAGATCGCTCCCCAGTACGACTTCTCTATTCGACCCGGCAACATGAAGTCCAGGATATGTCTCCGCTAGAAGCTCAACTTTACGAATTGTTCGATTTCCCGCTATAATTTGCTCCGGATTGAAAGCTCCAGAATGAATGAATGCTTCAATCAGAATACTTCCCATACTCCCAGTACCGATGAACCCTGCTTTCATCCAGTAATCCCTCCCGAAAAAATCAGTCACTTTCTTTCATAGTTTATTGAACGGGGTCAGTTTTAAATGCCATTCAGATGCTTTTTCATGTATATGTTCATACGTCAGCAATTATGTTCGGAAAGCTTTTGCTTACGAAGTTAGTTTTGCTAAAGCAAAACTCAAAAGTTTATGCTTACGAAGTTAGTTTTGCTAAAGCAAAACTCAAAAGTTTATGCTTACGAAGTTAGTTTTGCTAAAAGCAAAACTCTTAGGAGGGAATTCGTGGATTTTTTTGGTTACAAAAGAGGAAGGATACTGCTCGTCATGGCAGTGATCTGTTTATTTGCTTTTGTCGTTTGGCCATTCCTTCGTGGAGGCAGATCTATGATAAAGACAGATTTTATGCCTATGAACACTCAGATGCAGGCTATGATTTCTCATACTGGTGATGAACCGGAACCTGAGGCGATACTAACAGGAAAATTAGATGCGAAATCGACTGTAGGCAAAGAACCGAAAGCAGCAATAGACACAGAACCGAAAGTAACGAGAGCCACTGAACCGAAAGTAACAAGTGAAACAGAACCGAAAGCAACAATACCTGCGCCTTCTGTTGTAACTAATGAAAAACCGGAAGCTAGTTTGCCAGCAGCGCGGTCTAACGGTCGATTGGATCTTAACACTGCTACGCTCGAACAGTTAGATGAGATACCGGGTATTGGAGAGAGCAAGGCAAAGGCTATAATGGACTATCGATTGAAGAAGGGGCGATTTAGCCAGATTGAAGAGCTGATAGAGGTGAAGGGCATTGGGGAGAAAATGCTTGAGAAGTTGAAAGCATTTCTTTATGTAACTTCATCATAGTCCTTTCCTTTCTTTTATTTTGCTAGGAAATATGAGAGAATACTAGAAATGAAAAAAAGGGGATCCGATGATTATATATGGGTCTTCGGAAGGAGGAGTCAGCTATCCGTTATGAGCAACCGTAAAGATTGGGATACTTATTTCCTCGATATAGCTTACATGGCATCAACACGATCAAGATGTAACCGCCGGCATGTGGGGGCAGTGTTGGTTCAGGGTAAGAAGCTGCTTGGGACAGCTTACAATGGTGCGCCCATGGGTGTACCCGATTGCACAGAGGCAGGCTGTATGCTTGTAGAAGAAATTGAGCTTAAAGTGGTGGATGATACCGAGGAAGTTATTCGTAAACAGCGGTGTATTAGAACGATTCATGCAGAGCAAAATTTGCTGTTGTTTACTGATCGAGAAGATCGCGAAGGATCAACTGTATACGTTACAGATCAGCCTTGCTGGACATGTGCTAATATGCTGGCCAATAGCGGTGTGATGGAAATCGTTTTCCATCGGGGATACCCTAAGGATCATGAGAAAGTAAGCCATTTGATGGAGGACAGAGGCATCGTTTTTCGTAGAATGGAAGGATATGAACCTCCGCCAGGCACTGTATCTGATGTTGTGAATTAAATATGTCTACTGAAACAAGAGGAAGAACCTTTTTCTAGAAGCAGCCGTTTGGGCTGCTCTGGGGAGAGGTTTTTTTGTTTGTTTATGCAGCTTGGAAAAAGTATGTATATCAAAGGCGCGGTAGCTGTGCGGTACCTACATTTTCATTGGAGTAAATACAGTGTAATGGCTATTCTGACTTGGGTTATTGTGCTTTCACTGGAATAATCCAATGGAATTTATGATTTTCCTTGAAAATTGGCTTTTTAAGAGACTTCTATTGGAATTACTCCAACAGAAGCAGTTTTTCGAAGCCTGAGTATGAAAAGCATTGTAAAAAATCCAATGGCGCAGATGAAGGATGAGGATGAAGGCGAATGATGAAAGATGAAGGATGAAGGATGAAAGATGAATGATGAAGTTCAATGTACAGATGGTTTCTTCAATTACGTAACTACTGTAAATGAATACAATTTGATTTTATAACATTCAAGAGGAGGGGGAAGCAAATGTATTTACAAATGCTAATGAAACGACCAGTTGTTATAGGATGTTGTCTGTGGATAACTGGCTACATGCTGGCGCTCTATACCGAGCTCCGTTGGTTATCTCTGATGACGAGCGCGCTGCTGTTAGCCGCGCTTATCGTCATCTATGCGCTGCGGCTGCCTGGCAGACAGCCGCTGTGCGCCTTGCTGCTGGTCGGAGTAGCCTATGCCTACTTCCAATGGACCGACCAGCGCAATGTCTCTGCGCTGCTGCCGCTGGCGCAGCAGCAGACCCTGGACGGCAGCGAGGTCACGCTGCTCGGCCGATTCTCCAGCCCTGTCACCGTCGACGGCGACAGGGCCAGCTTCACGATGGAAGCGGAATCCATCCGCTTCTGGGGCGCAGAAGCTTTCCCGCTCGGCGGGGAAAGCGTGCAGGTCTCGCTGCGCCTGCTCCAGCAGGAGCAGCAGGCGGTGGCGTCGGGCTGGCGCCGAGGCGACGCCTTAACGCTGCACGGGACGCTGCGCAGCCCGTCCCCAGCCCGCAACTTCGGCGGCTTCGACTACCGCCGATACCTGCGCCTTCACCACACCCATTGGCTGCTTTCAGCCAAAGGGGTGGATCAGGCGCAGGTCGAGCCTGCGGCTGCGCGCTTAAGCGTCGTCCAGGTGCTGCGCTGGAACGACGAGCTGCGCGGCGCCCTCAGCAGGCGCATGGACCTTATCTTCCCCGCGCAGCAGGCGGGGTTCATGAAGAGCATGCTGATCGGTCAGACGGACGATCTCGATCCCGAGCGCTTCCAGCAATTTTCGGAGCTGGGATTGACCCATATTTTGGCCATATCCGGCTTGAATATTGCTGTATTCCTGGGTGTATGTATATGGATCATGCGCCGATTAAAGCTGGCAAAGGAGACCTATTTGCTTATCTGTATATGGTTATTGCCATTCTATATCCTACTGACAGGTGCTTCCCCCTCCATTGTTCGGGCAGGACTCATGTCTATAATTGCCCTCTATGCAGCACGGCGAGGGCTCTTTAAGGATGTTTTGCATATTATGGCGATTGTCGCATGGAGCATGCTTTTGTGGGATCCATACTTCCTGCTGGATGTCAGCTTTCAGCTTTCATTTCTGGTTACTCTTGGTCTCATAGTTGGGGTACAAAGAGTCAATGATTTATTCGTTCCGTGGATTTCTTCCCCAATTATAAGAAATACGGCCTCCATCACGCTTGTTTCCCAAATGGTATCCTTTCCGGTATCTATCTATTATTTTAATCAGTTTTCTTTATTGTCTTGGCTAGCTAATGCCATCTTGGTTCCTGTTATCAGCATGATCGTATTCCCAGCTGGCCTGCTTGCTTTAGTTATGGGAATGGTTTATGTTCCTGCTGGAAAAAGCATCGGTTTGCTTATTTCTTGGTTAAACGAAGTGATTTTCTGGATGACAGACAAGCTTCAGCATTTACAGCAGTTTAAGATGCTGTGGCCGTCGCCAAGCTTACCCTGGATTACCTTTTATTATGCTTTTCTTATTTTGATATATGGATTATGTCGGAGCTTGTCTCAAAAAGCTGAAGGGAGGCCTCCGATTATTTTGGTAAGTGTCAAAGGCAAAAAGAATGTGAACTTATCAAAATGGTTAGTATGTGCGACAGGAGCTTTCCTGCTTTTGCTTTGGATGGGGTATTCGCCTGAGCGCTTCAACCGATCCGGTCTCGTTCAATTTATCGATGTTGGTCAAGGTGATGCTATACTGATTCGGACGCCTTATGGTCGACATATTCTGGTTGATGGTGGAGGGACTCTTACATTTAGGAAACCTGGTGAAGCTTGGAAAATTCGCAAGGATCCTTATGAAGTTGGCCAAAAGCTGCTCGTTCCGCTGCTCAAGAAGCGTGGTGTTCATCAACTTGATCTCGTCGTTCTCACACATGAAGATGCGGATCATAGTGGCGGTCTGCAGGCTGTTATTGCGCAAATGCCCGTCAAACAGTTTCTCTTTAATGGAACACTTAAGCCAGGGGCAAGCATAGAGAAATTGTTTGACACCCTCCTAACGCGAAAAGTGCCGCTTTTGCCTGCGAACATAAGCAATTGGATTCAGATCGATCCGCTTACTAGATTGCAGGTCCTGTATCCTTTGGAAAAAGATAATCGGCTCATCGAAATTGTCAAAGAACAGAATGCGCAGTCTGTTGTTTTTTTGCTCGAGATGCAAGGTACACGTTGGTTATTTACGGGGGATATGGAGAAAGAATCTGAAGCTGTTGTGGTTGATTATTTAAAAGAACATCCTTCGTTAATTGATCAAGAACAACATAATCACAAGGTCGATGTACTGAAAATTGCTCATCATGGCAGCAAAACATCGACGACACCAGGGTGGCTCGACTTCTGGAAGCCTTCCTGGGCCGTCATATCCGTAGGAGCTATGAATAGTTATGGTCACCCATCACCTGATGTATTAAGGCGTTTGGATGAAAATGAGGTGCAGGTATTGCGAACAGATCAAATGGGGGAAGTGCAACTTGAAGTCCGCAAAGAAGGGATTTACTCCCGTGTTAAAATAATGGATTAATTAACATCTGAATGGCCTCTATCCAGAGTTGTTAGATTGTTGATCTTTGTGTTCTTCTGCTATAGGCTCCTGTTTCCACGGTGGATCCCCATGCGCATGCAGCTCTTTATATATCCAATGAACACCGAAGGGAATGACGAATGAGAGAATGGTACAGATCAGTATCATCCCTGAAGGGAACCTTCCAATGAGAGAAAACCACATACTTGCATTACTCCTTTGTCGTTTTGATTATATTTCCGATTCGCCTTATAATGACTTCTGTCTGCACGTTAATCTCTGATTGTGTGAATATATTTAATCCCTGATCCCAATCATTTGCGATTGGTTTCCATAATTTATAATGATTTTGAAATAGATAAGCACCCAGCCCCAATGCATCCTTTTTATAAGTTTGTTGGAGTTTTTTAATTGCTTTGAGGGTATTGATTTGGACTGCATCTTCCAGGCTTTTCTCCAAATTTTTAATTGTTTCTGATTTAGAGGTATCATAATCGGAAATCGCTTTATCAATAACCCCTTCAGTTGCGAGTTTAATGTTGAACCTGAACTTTGTTGGATTAAGCTGTTGCATTGTAATTTTACTTTTCGCTCTTTCCACTCGGAAGGCAAAGGTGTGATCCTTAATCTTACCTTCGATGATACCGCCTTTCACTTGCTCAGTGACGAAGTTCAACCCTTGTGTTTCATCACCTGTCAAGAATCCGACCATTTCCTTGGTATGACCATCGAATATTGCGGATCCGGTCATCGCAACCCCTTTTTCTTCCAATTTAACGGTTTGAATAGCAAAGCTTTCATACTTGACCAAATATTCATGGACGTCACCTATTCGTGATTCGGGTAACATGTAATTGGTTTTTCGATCGTTTCTGGCAATAGATGTAATATAATCGATAGGTGTTGGTTCATTAAAAGTAGGAATATCTAATATATCCGAGGCTTTTCCATTGGCAATTAATATTTGAACGCCTCTTCGCATTTCACTATTTCGTAAGAAGAAGTCCAACAAGTCGGCGAAAATTTTATCGTCTTTGGCTAATTCGCTGGAAATGATAATGATTTTTAGATGTTCAAAATAAGGGGAGCGACTCGTCCTGCCTGCCAATTTCGAGCTAATGGCAGGCATGGAGTTTTCGGTTGTGGATAAATTAAAGTAGGCTTTATTGGAACTGCCAGATCCACTTTTTCCTTGACTGCTTTGTTTCAGCCCACTAGGTACGACAATCTGATAGGTTCCTTTGAATTTGTGTTTCTGGGTATTGCTGTAATCGATCGCAACACCGACTACAAACCCCCGCTGGTCAATTTCTATACGATCCCAGCAGCCTGTTAAAAGGAAGAGGATGCAGATTAGACTGGCCCAGCAGCTCCTTTTTTTAAGAAGCATCACTATTCACTCCTCGAATTTTGGCAGCAACGTGTATGAGGATAGGAAACATAATGGCGACAATTAATCCGATATAACTAATGATACTGCTTATTTCATCGAAATCAGCTAAGTTTCGTGGAAACATGCAAAGTATATAAATGAACGGATTTAATATGAACACCCATGTTTTTTTCTTTGTTTTATTAAAGACAGACATTAGCAGATAGATGGAACAGTCAAAGGCCATAATGGTCGTAGTGAAGACAGCCATAATCCAAATTGTAAAAAATATAGATTCAAACCGTTCAAAGAATGCGCCTGGAATTTGCATTTCCTTGGCAAGCTCAATGGCGGGATACGTGATTTGTTGAAGGGCGAAATGTGAAAATACACCAACGCAAGCAAGGTAGATTACTGTATATAGTACAACTGGAATAGCTACACCGAAGACAACCGCTTTGGGGGCTTTCTTTGGGTGATTCATTAGGGTGATGTAAATTAAAATGACTTCAAAACCAAAGAGTGAGAATGCGCTGGTTTGCATTCCCTTTGCCAAACCTTTCCAATCCGAGATCAAAAACGGTTTTAAATCGTCCAGGTGAAATATACCCATGCTAAAAGTGAGTACGACAATTGAGATGACGATAACAATGGGCAAAAATAAAATATTAAGACGAATAATACCGACTCGGCTGCCAGAAACGGCATATACGACGACCAGTAAGAAGGTTAAGGATATCGCTTCAACAGGAGTCCGCTCAAATAGATATTGTTTGGAAATATTAGCAATAGCCCTAACTTCATAGGCGCTATACAGGATAAAGTAAAGGGTGAGAGAAAGGATGGCAATGAGGGCGATAGGCTTCGTAACGGCTGCTGAGGCATAAGCAAAATAACCTTGTTTGCTAAAATGAGTCGCAATTTTGGCTAGCAACCATGCTGAGCCGATCGCAAGAAGACCTGCAAGAAGCATGGATACCCACCCATCAGATGATTGTACCGTTTTTGCTAGTGCCCTCGGCAGAAAGAGTATACCTACGCCAATAATCATGGATGAAATCGTGATGACTATATCCACGAAACCGATCTCACTATCGCCATATTCAAAAGATTTCATCCTCTGTTTCTCCTTCCTTTCATTCTCTGATCATTTTTAGTTTGCATCATTTTTGGCCGCTTTGTTACGAATTGCAGGGGTGATCTTAAAATGAGATCTTTCCAGTCCCGTAATAAAATTGGCGCAAAAGGGGTGGAGTATGGAACGCCAAAGCTCTTCAGATTTACCAGGTGGATATTGATCATGATGTAGGCTAAGATGATCCCGTATAAGCCTAAAAAAGCTGCGGCCAACATAATGCTGAATCGCATGACGCGCAGTGAAATGGCAAACGAATAAGAAGGCAGCGAGAAAGAAGATATTGCTGTAACAGCTACAACAATAACCATAACGGGACTGACCATGCCGGCAGCCACAGCAGATTCTCCAATAACTAAACCGCCTACGATCCCAATGGTTTGGCCAATTGGTTTGGGCAGTCGGAGTCCTGCTTCTCTAAGAAGTTCGAGCGTGAATTCCATGGCAAAGGCTTCAACGACTGCAGGGAATGGCACGCCTTCCCGAGCTCCTGCGATGGAGAAAGCTAACTTAGAAGGGATCATTCCATGATGGAATTCGAGCAAAGCAATGTAAAGAGCTGGCAAAAAGGTAGCTATGAAAGCTGATATTAATCGGAGAACCCGAGTCAGCGTCGAGATGAGCCAATTCTGATAGTAATCTTCGGGCGACTGCAAACTTGAAGCGAATGTAATCGGCAATATGAGGACAAAGGGGTCTCCATCTACAAGAATGGCAACTCGACCTTGGAGAAGTGCGCCAGATACTCGATCAGGTCGTTCTGTATTCATAATGAGTGGAAATGGACTAAGGAAGCTGTCTGCTATCCATTGCTCCAAGTAACCGGACCCTTCGATATCATCTATGTCTACGGTCTTTATTCTGCGAGTAACTTCTTTCACAAGGTCGGGATGCACAATGTCAGCGATATAAGTGACGATCACTTCACGTCTACTTCTTTGCCCGATTTGATAGGTGTCAAAAACAAGGTTGGTTTCTTTAATTCTTCTTCTAAGCAAAGCGGTGTTCGTACGTATGTCTTCTGTAAAACCTGCTCTTGGTCCCCGAATGATCGATTCTGTTTGTGGTTCTTCAATCGAACGAGTTTTCCAACCGCAGCTGGAAATGATGATGCATTGTGCAAGATTGTTGAATAGAAGAAGTGTATCGCCAGATAGAATGGCCATTAAAGCGTCGTCCAGAAGTTCAACTGTTTCTAACTCATAAGCCGTTAGGATTTGCTGCTTTAGTACGTTTATTAATTCCGAAGATGAGGTAACAGGGTGATCAAAGGAATGAAGCATCGGGCTTAGTAATTGCTCATTAATCATCGCTATGTCGACCAAACCATCAATGCTGACTATTGCACACGGATATTGGTCTGTACCAATTGTAAACTGTCTAACGAGTAGATCGCTTGGATGGTGTAGGATCGTCTGAATAGTAGTCAAATTTTCTTGCAATGACGAAGATAACGGTTTACTGGAATCTGAAGTGTTTGGCTGGGGATGAACCTGAGGGGTTCGGTTCCTTCTGCCAAATAATTGTTTGAACATGATGCAGCCCCTCCACTTTCGAATAGCTCATCTGTAATATTTACCACTTCCGTTAGAATTAATCGGTTATGGCAATTTCTTAGGCGGTACTATCCAAACATAGTACTTTCCCTTCTTTTAAAAAAGCTTACAATGGAGAGTAATTTGATTGATGAGAGAGAGGGGAGGACGGTTTGTGAGGAGAACGTGAAACTAATCGGTCTAGCATACGTCTAATAACAAGTGTATTTATTTCAGGAAGTTTGTTATTCTGGTAGTTGCAAGACTGCCATCGTTTTTTTATTCTAAAAGAGTTGCAACCTTATGAGACGTTGTTGCGTCTGTAAGATTGCAAGAGGGAGGGATCCCAGTGGTAGCACCCGAACTGGTAAGATCTGCACAAGCCGGTGATCGTGATGCTCTCATTACCCTATTGCGAGAAATTGAGTCTCACGTTTACCGAACCGCTTATTATATTTTGAATAATGAACAGGATGCCCTCGATGCTTCACAGGAGGCACTCCTTCGGATTTATACAAAAATTAATTCCTATGAAGAAAAAGCGCTCTTCAAGACGTGGGTACAGCGGATTGTAACGAACATCTGCATCGATAAATTTCGCAAAGCGAAACCAACGGTTTCGATTGATGAGCATGATATGACCTTTACAGCAGAGCATAATGTTGAACAGGAAATGTTAATTGGCTATTTAGCCAAAGATATTAGAGAAGCAATCGAAAAGCTTCCCGAACACCATCGATCTGTTGTTGTTCTCCGTTATTTGCAGGACTTTTCGTATCATGAAATTGCAGAATCTCTTAACTTACCGTTAAACACGGTGAAGTCTTACTTATTTCGAGCTAGACAGCAATTACAGTCGCTGCTCCAAGAATATCAGAAAGGAGGTGTTCGGGGATGAATTGTCAAGAGGTGATGGAATTTATGCAAAGACAGCTGGATGGGGATTTAGATGCAAAAGAGGAAGCTGAACTTCATGCTCACCTGATGCATTGTTTGGACTGTGCACAGATGTTTGAACGTTTACAAAGATTGTCCGATGAACTGACCCAGTTACCAAAGGTCGTTCCTCCATACAGTTTGGTCGATGCTATCATGCCGCAGCTGGCTGATATAGATAGACATGCCGCGGCGTCCATTACCGACAAGGTGGCTGCTTTCGGCACCCATGCTAACCAGACAGCTTCTGTGCAGCCTCCCAAACTCCCTTGGACACGCCGTTTAGGATCACAGTTCTCCTGGAAATTCGCTGGTGGTGTCGTTGCCGCAGGTCTCATCCTTGGTTTCTTCGCATTTAATCTGAAGCATCCTATACTGGATCAAGCAGATGGTTTGCTGCAGCCAAAGGCTGCATCTGAGAATCAGAGTGCCGGACAAATGCGCAGTACGGCAGCCTCCGATCCAAATGCCGCACAAGATACTGTCAAGAAAAAGGCAGCAGACAGTGCAGACGCGAAACAGGTGGCACCTAATGCTCCGGCCGCTGAGTCATTCGGGCAAGAGAAAGCAGTGCCGGATTCAACGACGGGAAATGGGCTAGTGGGGCCGCAAGCTACAACAGATGCGAAGCTGGAGGAGCCACAAACGCTGAGTACATCTGGGACGACGAAAGGTACGGATGGTTTGCGTCAGGCGCCTTCTACCTCAGAGCCTGAACGGATGAAAGATTCGGCTTCCGCTGGGACTAATGTGAAGAAGGAATCGGACCCTGTATCGACGAATCCGCCGGCCAGCAATGTAACTCCAAATAACCCGCCGGAAGAGCAAAAGGTATTGAAAACGACGGATCCAACTCCTACGCCAGTTGCCAAAAAGGGTGGAGATGTTGGAGGCATATATTCTTTGACAGCACCTATCGATGCGAATACGTTAAAATCAGCAACGGGCGCTTTCGAGGCTGTTGTTGAAGAGCAGCATGTCGTGATCCGAAACAGCTCTACCCACGAAGTGGTTTTTGCGTCCAAGCAAGTTTGGAAGTCTGGTGATCTTATCACGCTAGTAGAATGGTCTAAGGACGACAAAATATTTTATCAAGTTCAAAGCGAAGGCTCACTTCACACTTTTCTCATTGATTTAAATGCGAAAGAGGAAGTAGCTAAGTAAATTTGTGATACGAATGCACCAATGTGACGGTTCTAGCGTATGCTGTAGGATAAGGAAGCGGCAATACTTTGGTGGTGTCCACACGGTATAAGGTTTCTAGAGCCTTTAACCGGTGTTTAAATAGACAAACAAAGGGATTACTTCAAGGTCTTCGGGCTTTGACGTAATCCCTTTGTTGTTGGTAAAATGTAAGCAAGGAGTGAACGCTAGCTATGGACGCAAAGAGAGCATTGAAAGATATACAAGCAGGGCGCCCTGCACCGGTTTATTTGTGCTACGGTCCTGAGAAATATAAGATGAGGGAATTTATTCAGGTATTAACGGATTTGCTCATTGAACCCGAGCACAAAGAGTTTGCAGTGAGTAAATTTGATTTGAGTGAGATTAGTCTCGCTGCGGTGCTGGAGGATGCGGAGACCCTTCCCTTTATGGTTCCGAAGAAGCTAGTTATCGCGAAGAATGCACTGTTTTTCACAGGGGCGAAGGAAAGTTCGAAGATTGAACATCACTTGGATCGTTTGACGGATTATTTGAAATCTCCAGCGGAACATACCGTCGTGGTGTTTACAGTAGATGCAGATAAATTGGACGAGCGTAAGAAGATAGTGAAGGCACTCAAGGACCTTGAAGCGGCGGTTCCCTTCCTATCATTGAGCCCAGAAGAATTGCAGCAATGGGTCGCCAAACAAGCTCAGCAGCTGGGGTTTACGTTAACGGGGGAAGCCGCCGATCAACTGATCTTATACACCGGCGGGAATTTGCAATCCTTATCCGCAGAAATTGAGAAGATTTCTTTATATGTTGGAGTCGGTGCGGAAGCATCGGTTGATGTAATCGATCAATTGGTAGCCCGCAGTACAGAACAGAACGTCTTCATTCTTATAGAAGACATTGTAAATGTAAGGCTGGAACGTGCCTTCGTTATTCTTGAGGAGCTGCTGAAGCAGCGTGAGGAGCCAATCAAAATCGCGGCGCTCATCGCAAGACAGTTCCGCATCATGCTGCAGGTGAAGGAGCTAAGTAAACAAGGCTATTCCCAGCAGCAAATGGCTTCACAGATCGGTTTGCATCCCTTTGCCGTGAAGGTGGCTGAAGGGCAGGCGCGCAAATACGATATTGAGAAGCTGAGCAGAATTATGTCGCAGCTTGCGGACCTCGATTTCCAAATGAAAACGGGGAAAATCGATAAAGTGTTAGGTTTGGAGTTGTTCCTTCTTAGGCTTGCTGCCTAGGAGGGCGGCTTTTCAAAAAGTAAAAAGTCCAGCTCTCTGTGAAGAGAACTGGACTTTTGCTTTATGTCCGTTTTATTACGCTTGAGCCGTAAGAGCGTTCAGCTTTTTAGCCAGACGGGACTTCTTGCGGTTAGCGGCATTTTTATGGATTAAACCTTTAGAAGCTGCTTTGTCTAATTTCTTGGAAGCGTTAATTAGAGCTTCTGGGCTTACAGCTGTTTCGAAAGCTTTCACCGCAGTACGCAGAGCGGACTTTTGGGAAGCGTTACGAAGACGGCGCTTTTCGCTAACTTTTACTCGTTTAATAGCGGATTTAATGTTTGGCATGAAATTCACCTCCTACTTACAAAACACGGTTCAACGTTACATTTGTTTGTTTGCTGACAACTTTAAGTATTCTACCATGCAACTATTGAAAATGCAAGACCTGTCAATAGGTTTTCAGTGGTCTTTGTTTTTGTATAAGTGGTTGTAAATCGTAGCACAATAAGGGATGCAATGCACCTGAGAAAGGGGAACTTCAATGGACTTAGGCTCTTTTACAACACATACGGATCTTGCGCTAGATGCAAGGGATATGGCTCATGCAGCCAATCAGGGGCAACCGATACCTGGCATTGAACAGGAGTCGACACGTGAAAACGGGATACGAGTTACCAAGATCAACGTTCTGAACGAAGAGGGCTCCAAAGCGCTTGGTAAGCTTCTCGGTCATTATATAACGATAGAAGTACCTGCGCTTCGGGAGAAAGACAGCCAATTGCAAGACCGCGTCGCCACCAAATTAGCTCAGGAGTTTGAACAGTTTCTGCGTGACATCGGCATCCCCAAGCATGCAAAAGCGCTCGTTATCGGTCTGGGCAACTCCAATGTGACACCCGATGCGCTTGGTCCCCTAGTTGTGGATAACGTAATGGTCACTCGTCATTACTTTGAATTAGTTCCGGATGATGTTAGTCCAGGGTATAGGGCTGTCAGCGCTGTAGCGCCAGGGGTGCTTGGAACAACGGGGATTGAGAGCAGTGATATCGTTCAGGGGATCGTTGATATGTCCAAACCTGATTTCATTATCGCCATTGATGCGCTGGCCTCCAGATCCCTAGACCGCGTGAATACGACTATTCAAATCGCGGATACGGGCATTCATCCAGGCTCAGGCATCGGAAACAAACGCAAGGGGTTGACGAAAGAAAACCTTGGCATTCCCGTGGTTGCTATTGGAGTCCCGACCGTTGTGTATGCATCGACCATCGTGAATAATGCCTTTGACCTGATGCAAAAACATTTTAGCGAGCAGACGCGAAATACAGGGCAGATCCTAGGCTTGCTGGACGGTATGCAGGAGGAAGAGCGCCTAATGCTTGTGAAAGAGGTGCTAAACCCCGTAGGACACGATTTGCTTGTCACGCCGAAGGAGATCGACCAGTTTATTGAAGACATCGCCAATATTATTGCTAGCGGCTTAAACGCTGCCTTACACGATGCCGTAAGTGTTGATAATGTTGCGGCTTATACGCACTAAATGATTTTAAGAACTGTGTCCACTAAATGCGTGGATGCAGTTCTTTCTTTTTGTTCATTTTTACGTAATTTGGAAGGAATAAGGAGGGGGGCGTCGAAATAAGGGACGATCAACTTAAATGAGGACGTGGTTCTGTTGAGCAGCACACATAAAGCGAAGCTATTCATAGGGTCATCTGCTGAAAGTGTTGAAGTAGCAGAGGCTTTGCAGTCTAATCTCCATTTTTCATTTGATGTAACGGTTTGGAGTCAATTGCTATTCCCTCCTTCACATACAACCTTGGCTCCACTTATTAAGCAGGCGAAGTCTAGTGATTTTGCTATCTTTGTCTTCCAACCTAATGATTTGACACTTTTGAGAGATTCATTGGTAAGCACAGTACGTGACAATGTTATTTTGGAACTCGGTCTATTTATTGGACAAATAGGTCTAGAGCGAACGTACTTTCTAATTCCGGAAAAAGAAAAATTACATATAGCCTCCGATTTAATCGGCCTAACGCCACTTACCTATGATGCGAATCATTCCTCTGGGCTAATGGCCGGCCTAGGACCGGCAACTTTCGTTGTGAAGCAAATGCTCAAAGAGTTAGGGCTGAGAGAGAAATGAAACCAAAGATATTTATAGGCTGCTCCCCCGCAAGTTCGCTCTGGGCTGAATTCTATCAAGCGCAGTTGTCGTCTTCATCCGAGGTTACGGTTATTAATCAGGGTGTGCTTACGGCGTCCAATCATAAATTGAAAATGCTAAAAAAGCATATCGAAGAGACGGACTTTGCCCTTCTTATTATCACGCATGCAGATTGTCATGATCCCTTGGTTTACGGTAATATACTCGTATTGATAGGCCTTTGTATCGGAGAATTGGGCCACAGCCGCACGTTCATAGTGATGTCTAGGAGTTGTGAACTGCCTGAGTATCTGGAGGGTTACAACCCGCTGCGAATCGATGATCAGCAGGCCATTTCGGGAATTGCGGAGCTAGCAGGTCCTCACCTCTACCCGATTAAACATAGTATCGGTGTTCATAAGAATCGGTTCAAGCTATCCGATATGAAGAAGAACGATGCTATACGCAGTTTTTTATTCGACGCCTTGGATTCACTTAGTGTATCCAGTGTGGATTATGATCGCGTATTGGATAAATTCCATAAGACATTTGATACAAATTGTGGTATAATTGAGCTCCAAGAAGTGACTGCGGCAACGCTCTTTGAGCTTCTCGAAGATGGTATCACCTTGCAGCAGTTTGGCCGTGCTGGTCAGGTTAGTAATAACCACAGTTTCAACGTCAATGACCCAACTAGCTACCTAGCTGAATGTTACCGGGGCAAGGATACGAACATCTACCTGGGGCAAGCCAAGGATAAAGAAGATGGCGAGTTTGAATACATTTACTGCATTAAGCTGCATCCGACCATTGTTTCATCCATACATTTCAAGACAAGGACGGATATTCCCGCGCGCAATCATCATCAAGTTATGATGGAGTTATCGGAAAGAAATGCGAAGCTCGTGTCTTCACTCAAATCCATTGTGAAAGGAAGGATTATTTATGCTGAAGCACATGAAGAAAGTTCGTAACCGACCAACCACAGACAATAAACATAAACCGAGTGACAAGACGCTGCTCAAATTATATAACGGACCCACTGTTCTGAATAAAACGAGTGGGGTAACGATTGTGGCCAAAGGGTCATTTGATTTCGAATCTCTCGCGTAGCATTAATAAGATAAACCTAAGAACCCCGCAAGGGGTTCTTTTTTGCGTGCAGGCGCAAGAGGTCGATCTAAGGGGAACTGCGAAGCGCTATTTATCAAATAGCTGCACTTTTAGGTAAGTAGAGGAGCGTAGAAGCGTTATTTTGCCATTTTGGCTGATTTACTGCGGTCAAAGGAGAAATTAAGAGATTGTCGTTCCGCCTAGACATGAAAAAGTCCAATTTAGCCCCAAATAAGTATCTACGTTCCCTTTCATGAGGCGACAGGTGATTTTGAAGAAAACAAGCTTTAACTGCAGTCACCGTGTAAGGATCGACTGAAGAACCTGAGGAGCGTCTCAGGTTTATTTGCGCTTCTTTTTCCCTCTATCAGAAAAATTCTATCGTTTTGGGTTCTATCGAAGGAGCTCGTTTCATAGATTAAAGTAAGATAGATTAGGAGGAATCAAACTATGAAATGGACATCAGCTACTTTGAATCTCAGCCATGTTCGTAAAACGTTTCAGAGCGCAAGTTCCGTCGGAAAAACATTTTTTATACTCAGCTTCGGCACATTAGCTCTATTTGTTCTTATTGGCGTAGGTGGCTTCTTACAGAATAGAGTCATGACGACTTCGCCAGTTTCATCTATGAAGAGCTTAGCTGCTTCCGTCACGAATCAGTTTTTTATCGATATGCTGGGCATGGAAGTGCCTCATCTACATACAGATCAGAAGAAATTTACATTTTCTCAGCATAATGTGTTTCATTTCGCTTTCCAGTTCTTGACGGATATCAATCCGAACGACCCTAAAAGTCTTGTCGCCAGTGAAGTGCCAGGGATGGATGCCAATAAGACGACGGTATTGGTAAGAGGGAGTGCGTCAAATCCAAGTGATCCTATTGATTACGGCCCCCCAAGCTCCCTTGATTTGGAGGCAGATGCAAAGAATCCTCAGCCATCTCCATCACCAGAACCTTCACCTGTGGGGGGGGCTGCACCGATTACAAACGCAACGGGGCAACCGCCAAGAACCGCGGGAGATAATATAGCTTTCATTTATCAAACGCATAGCAATGAGTCTTTTTTGCCGGAGTTAAGAGGTGTTACGGATCCTGACAAGGCTTATAGCGATAAGGTGAATATCATTTCCGTAGGTCAAAGATTAGCTCAAAATTTGGAGAAGGACGGCATTGGTGCCGTACATTCCAAAACGGTCTATCCGAGTACTGTCAAAAATTTCGAATATCCATACTCCTACAAATATTCATTGAAAACATTGCAGGAAGCAGCAGTTGCACATCCGGATTTGCAATATTATTTCGATATTCATCGGGATTCCGCTGCACGTAATAAAACGACTGCAACCTTTGATGGCAAAGATTATGCTCAGGTGTACTTCATCATCGGCGGTAAAAATCCAAATTGGAAAAAGAATGAGGAATTCGCCAACAAGATTCACCAAGTGTTAGAGGCCAAACATCCCGGCATATCCAAAGGAATTCACGCAAAAGAAGCCAGTGAAGGCAATGGTTTATATAATCAGAGCTTTTCGCCTAATAATATATTGATTGAAGTCGGCGGCCCGTACAATTCCCTCGAAGAGTGCTATCGAACAACAGACTGGTTGGCGGAAGCTATTTCAGAGGTGATTTTGAACGCGAAAAAAGTGGACGCACCGGTTATTACCCCTAAGCAGTCGTAGAAAGTTTTGCTAAAGCAAAACTTAGTTAATGCTTACGATGCCAGTTTTCTTACGAAAACTCTAAGGAGGATCCCAAAATGAGGCTGAGGCACTTTTATATCAAAGTAGGTTTGTTTGGACTCTTGCTGTTGTTCTGTATTTTATTCGGAGTCAGTTTGGCGTCGAGCGGGATGGAACGCATTCAGGGGCCTCAGCCTTCCTCTAAAGCTGTGCAGGAGGCAGCTGTCAAAACACTACCTGGGAAAGCGACCACGGTAAAAGCGTCACCAACTGAGGCGGCCAAAGGAGATACAGCAGCCAAAGCTAAGACTGCCGTGAAACCAGAGGCTGAAAAGAAGTCGGAACCGGTTGCTGATCACGATGATTCATTGAATCATGTCGGTAATAAATTAGGGGACTTTCTGCAGATTGCTTCGCATCACGGAATCAAGTTATTCGTGTCCTTGTTTGATGCCGTCTTAGGGAAAGGTTAAGGGGTACATTGCTGCAACTTCCCACAACTGCTATAATGAAAATTATTTGCATGTAGTGGGGGTTAGTCTTTAGCATGACGGACATTCGAGAAAGACAACAAAGAATTCGCAACTTTTCAATTATCGCTCATATCGATCATGGCAAGTCAACACTTGCCGACCGCATACTAGAATATACGGGCGCGTTATCATCGCGTGAGATGCAGGAGCAAGTTCTGGACCAGATGGATTTGGAGCGGGAACGCGGAATTACGATTAAACTTCAGGCGGTTAGATTGGCTTATCGTGCTGACAATGGCGTCGATTATATTCTTAATTTAATTGATACACCGGGACATGTAGACTTTACATACGAGGTTTCCCGAAGTCTTGCCGCTTGTGAAGGTGCGCTGCTGGTTGTAGACGCTGCACAAGGTATCGAAGCGCAAACGCTTGCCAACGTGTACCTGGCATTGGAAAATAATTTAGAAATTTTACCTGTTATCAATAAAATCGATTTACCTAGTGCTGATCCTGACAAAGTGAAGCAGGAAATCGAGGACGTTATCGGACTCGATGCCAGCGAGGCTGTTCATGCTTCCGCGAAAGCCGGTATTGGGATTAAAGAGATTATCGAGCAAATTTGTGAGAAAGTGCCGGCTCCACAAGGAAATCCGGACAATCCACTGAAAGCATTGATCTTCGATTCCCATTACGATAGCTACAAAGGCGTTATCGTTTATGTGCGTGTCGTTGATGGTTCGATCAAAGCGGGCTCCAAAATTAAAATGATGGCGACGAACAAGGTGTTTGAAGTTATTGAAGTCGGGGCTTTCAAACCGAGAATGTCATCCGTTCCTTCCCTTGAGGTCGGAGATGTTGGATTCGTTGTAGCTGGTATCAAAAATGTAGGGGATACTCGAGTCGGGGACACGGTTACCGAAGCGGATCGGCCGGCGCCTGAAGCTCTGCCAGGTTATCGCCGAATCAACCCGATGGTGTTCTGCGGACTGTATCCGATCGAAACAACGGATTACAACGATCTGCGCGAAGCTTTGCAGAAGCTGGAGCTGAATGATGCTTCCCTACGTTTTGAACCGGAAACATCTACAGCTTTAGGTTTTGGCTTCCGCTGCGGATTCTTGGGTCTGCTGCATATGGAAATTATTCAGGAGCGGATTGAGCGTGAGTTCAATATTCCGTTAATTACGACGGCGCCAAGCGTTATATATCGCATCACATTAACGAATGGCGATGTGATGGAAATCGATAACCCATCGAACTATCCAGATCCACAGCGAATTGACTTCGTCGAAGAGCCTTATGTCAAAGCATCGGTTATTGTTCCAAATGATTATGTAGGAACAATTATGGAGCTTTGCCAAGGCAAACGCGGTGAATATATGAACATGGAATATCTGGATACTAATCGTGTAACATTAACTTACGAAATTCCGTTATCCGAGATCGTATATGATTTCTTCGATATGTTGAAGTCAAGAACAAAGGGCTATGCTTCATTTGACTATGAAGTGTCTGGCTACAAGAAATCGAATCTCGTTAAAATGGACATTCTTTTGAATGCCGAGCAAGTGGATGCTCTCTCCTTCATCGTTCACCGTGATACCGCGTATCATCGCGGCAAAATCATTTGTGATAAGCTGAAGGAACTGATACCGCGGCAAATGTTCGAGGTGCCGATCCAAGCGGCGATTGGACAAAAGATCGTAGCTCGTGAGACGGTTAAAGCGATGCGTAAAAACGTACTCGCCAAATGTTACGGCGGTGACATCTCAAGGAAACGTAAGCTCCTTGATAAGCAAAAAGAAGGTAAGAAACGCATGAAGCAAGTCGGCAGCGTAGAAGTGCCGCAAGAAGCGTTCATGGCTGTTCTTAAAATCGACGAATAGATTGAAATGAAATCGAAGAATAGATCGAAATGAATGAGAAGCTGGGGTGGCAGAGTAACTCTGCCCCTTGGCTTTTTCTTAATTGATACAAAGTATAAGTTTTATACTTTGCTTTGCATCAACCTTGACAAACCGCCCGTCCCTGAGGCCGGCGGAGTTGTTTATCCTAGATAGAAAGGAAATACCCCCTATGTTAGTAACCTATACGGCCCCAACCGCTGTGTACATTCATATCCCTTTTTGCACAAACAAATGCCATTATTGCGATTTCAACTCTTATGTCCTCAAAGGCCAGCCCGTTATGGAGTATCTGGATGCGCTCGAGCGCGAGATGGAACTTACGGTTAAGAATAATCCACCGATTAAGGTGGAAACGATTTTCGTTGGCGGGGGAACGCCAACTGTACTACTTCCTGATCAAATGGAGCGGTTTCTGCGCATGGTTCGTACGTATTTCCCAGCAGATAGCGCAGAAGTCGAGTTTTCCATGGAAGCAAACCCAGGAACGACGGACGAAGATAAACTGGCCGTTATGAAAGAAGGCGGTGTCAATCGGATTAGTTTCGGTGTGCAATCTTTCAATAATGATTTGCTTGCCGCGATTGGACGCATTCATAATACAGATGACGTGCATCGAAGCATCGCGAATGCCAAAAAGCTTGGATTCAATAACCTTTCCATTGACTTGATGTTCGGGCTTCCCAAACAAACCGTGGAAATCATGCAGGCTACATTGGATGAGGCTTTATCTCTGGATCTGCAGCATTACTCCATCTATAGTCTAAAAGTAGAAGAGAATACATTGTTTCACACATTGTTCAATAAGAATCAACTGCCTCTTCCAAGTGAAGATGAGGAAGTCGATATGTACGAACTCATCATGAAGAGGTTAGAGGCAGCAGGTTATAAGCAATATGAAATCAGCAACTTCGCTAAACCAGGTCGAGAGAGCAGACACAACTCGATGTACTGGCGCAATCGCTCCTACTATGGACTCGGAGCAGGGGCTCATGGGTATATGAATGGCCAGCGTCATGTGAACGTGAAGGGAATTCAACCATATATCGATGCTGCTAAGGTAGGCTTGCCGATTATGGAACAATTTGAGGTAACGCGGCAGGAAGCTATGGAAGACTTCATGATGGTTGGTTTGCGATTACTGGAAGGTGTGCGGAACGCGGATTTCATCGATCAATTCGGAATCACCATCGAATCACAATTCGGAGAGACCTTGAATGGCTGGCTGCGAAAACAGCTTCTTGAACAAACGCCGGATGGGTATCGACTGTCCAAACATGGCATCCTGCTTGGCAACGAAGTCTTTGCTTCGTTCCTTGCCTAGGCGAGTAACATAGAGAGACCTGTTTGATGCAAAAAACTCTTGTGCAAATATACGGTTTATTGTATATTTATACATGAATCCACAAGCGAATCAGCGGCAAAGCCGTAGTGGCGCTAGCGTGGGTTTTATGCATTTTGTTGCGATTGGTGGGATGACAGTGAATCTATCAACTACAGTGTCCGTTAGAAAAGCTTCGATAAGTGATATTGAGAAGCTGCATGATATTATACAAGGCTATGCCAAGCAAGGGATTATGCTGCCGCGGAGCAAAGAGATGCTGGAGGAGCAGATCGACACTTTTGTTGTCGCTGAATCGGATGGCTTGCTGATTGGCTGCGGTTCCCTTACACGACTTGGGCCTGATCTTGTTGAGATTCGCTCACTTGGGATGACACAAGGCTACAAGGGGCAAGGAATCGGCGGAAAACTTGTGAACTTCTTAGTTGAAGAAGCAAGGAGCCAAGGAATTATTAAAGTGATGGCGCTCACGTATGAAGTAGCTTTTTTCCAGAAAAACGGCTTTACCCTCGTGCCAAAAGAGATTTTCCCAGAGAAGGTTTGGAAAGATTGTATGCATTGCAAAAAACAGTATTGCTGCGATGAAATCGCCGTACTTAAACGTTTGGATTGACTTGACAACAGACCTTAGGGTCTGTTATTTTTGTATTAGGATTTAGCACTCACTAAATACGAGTGCTAACGAAAGTGGCAAATAGTGATTTGTGAAGAGGAGGGGTACCTTATGTTGACGGAGCGTCAGCGCATGATTTTAAGTGCAATCATTGATGATTATGTTCGTTCAGCAGAGCCAATTGGTTCGCGAAGTATTTCGAAGCGGGGCAATGTCGGATTCAGTCCGGCGACGATCCGTAACGAAATGTCTGATCTCGAAGAAATGGGTTATTTGGAGCAGCCCCATACGTCCGCAGGTCGTATACCCTCACACAAAGGTTATCGCTATTATGTCGATCATTTGCTTCAACATGGTACCTTGCATAATAACGATTTGGACTCCATGAAGGGTGCTTTTGCCGAACGCATTCAAGAGATGGAAGGTGTGATCCAGCATGTTGCGGGAATGCTCTCCAGTCTTACGAATTATACATCGATCGTGCTTGGCCCTGAGGTATTCAGTACAACGCTGAAACACCTACAGATTATCCCGCTTTCAGAAACGACAGCCGTTGCCATTATTGTTATGAATACGGGTCATGTGGAGAATAAAACAGTTTCCATTCCTGAAGGCATACGGATGTCTGAGATCGAGAAGGTCGTTAATATTCTGAATGCAAAGCTTAAAAATGTACCGTTGATAGAGTTTAAATCCAGGCTTTATAATGAAATTTCGAGCGAGTTAAGCAAGTATGTGAACGGGTATCAAGAGCTTCTTGCGGTTGTGGAAAGCGTACTTCAAAGCAATGAGAAGGATCGCGTTTTCCTAAGCGGTATGACGAATATGTTGACCCAGCCCGAGTTCAAGGATGTTGACAAGGTCAAGAGCATCTTTGATCTATTGGAAGAAGCCCCAACCCTCATCAAATTGTTTACATCATCAAATGAAGGCATTGAGATTAAAATTGGTGCTGAAAATAGTATTGAAGCTATCAATAATTGCAGCTTAATAACGGCCTCGTATTCGATCGGTGATAAGCCTCTTGGAACGATAGGGATTTTGGGTCCTACCCGTATGGAATACGGCAGGGTCATTAGCTTAATGGAGCATTTGTCGAAGCATCTAGAAGTCGTTCTTGGGCGTTGGTATGGCAAATGAGCGGAATGAAAACAGTTCATAGCGAGGGTGAGGAACGTTACTCTACGCTGGTCAACAATGCTGCTGCCGTAAGAGCGATTTGTTCTGCAGTCGAGGGGACACTTGGACCCAAAGGACTCGATACCATGTTAGTTGGTGGGCAGGGTGAAGTCATTATTACCAATGATGGTGTAACTATTTTGGAAAAAATGGACGTCACTCATCCTGCGGCTAGGTTGATGATTCAGGTCGCACGCAGCCAGCAGCGCCAAATCGGCGACGGTACAACGACGGCAACGGTTCTTGCTGGAGCTTTGGTGCAAGAAGGTGTCGCTCAGGTGACGCGCGGCGTACCGGTCGCAAAGGTCGTCAGCGGAATGCTGCAAGGCATCGAGCTGGCGGTAAAAAGCTTACAAAGCCGAAGCCGCGCGATTGTCGGCCTAGGTGATAGCGCGCTGAAGCGTATTGCTATCACCGCCGGTAGGGAGCAGGCGGACATCGCAAAGCTCATCGTTCAGGCCGCCGAAGCAGTCGGTGAAGCGAAGCTTCGAGAAGACGGCTACCGCTTCGCAGACAGTGTGCTCGCCCATGAAGAGGCGAGCAGCGAGGTATGGACCGGCATTCTGCTGAATCAGAAGCCGATGAACCTGCATCTCGAGCATGAGCTGCGCGATGCTCGAATCCTCGTTCTGCATGATGCTCTGGAGCCTGAGGCGGTCAGCGAAGAAGCGCTGGTCACCGAGGCAGGCTTCCAGCGCTACATGCAGCTGCGGGAGCAGTTCCGCAGCAGCCTAGGCTCGCTGCTGGAGCTTGGCGTCGGTCTTATCGCATCAGACCGCGGGGTTGACCCCGAGGCGGAGCAGTTCTGCTCCGACCATGGCATTATCGTGCTGCAGCGGCTGTCCCGCAGGGACATGCAGCTGCTGAGCGAGCACACCGGCGCTAGGCCGGTTCGGCGCACAGCGCTGCGTAAGAGCGCGCCGGAGCTCAGCGCTGCCCTCGGGCACGCAGGCTATGCCGCGTACGACGAGCGCCTGGAGCGTGTGCGCGTTGCGCGCGGTCACGGGGAGCAGCACGTGACCGTGATTGTTGGCGCCGCGACACGCGAAGCGGCGCACGAGCGCTCGCGCATCGCGAAGGACGCTGCGTCAGCCGTTCAAGCCGCCGTACGCGGCGGGTACTTGCCCGGAGGCGGCGCCGCGGAGATGGCGGTCGCCCATGATCTCGAGCGCGTCCGCGAGACGATGAAGGGCATGGAAGGCTTCGGTGTTGCCGCTGTCGCAGGGGCACTTCGTAAGCCGGTGGCCCAGATTGTCGTCAATGCGGGATATAATCCGCTCGAGAAGGTTGAAGAGCTGAAAGCAGCGCAGATTGCGCTGGAAACCGACAGTCTTGGTATCGATTGTGATACCGGACAAGTAACTGACTTCTTAGAAGCAGGTATTGTGGATCCAGCTGATGTGAAAATTCACGCTCTGCAAGCGGCTGGAGAAGTTGCTGCCGCTGTGCTGCGTATTCATACGGTTATTAAGATGAAGCAGCCTTTTGAAGAGGCCTAAAGATGGGCAAACTGACGTTAGAGAGATTATGATGTATTATGTTTAGGAGGTGAAGGACAATTGAGTACTGGAGATAACAAAACAGCCGAGCAAGACGTGAACACTACATACGCAGCCGAAGGCGAGCAAGCCGCTGAACAACAAGAAGCGGTAGGCCAAGATTCGCAAGCGGAGGTTTCTGAGGAAACCAAAGAAGTAAGCGAGTTGGAAACGGCGCGTGTGCAAGCAGAAGAAAACTATCAGCGTTTATTACGCGTTCAAGCGGACTTCGACAACTTCCGCCGCCGCGCTAGAGCGGAGAAGGAAGATTTCGCGAAATACGCTTCGCTTAAATTGATTGAACAGCTTTTACCGATTGTAGATAACTTCGATCGCGCGCTGTCTTCAAGCAAAGAGACGAAGGATTTCGACGCTTTGGTGAAAGGCTTGGATATGACGTACCGCGGCATCGACCAACTGCTTACAGCAGAAGGGCTTAAACCGATCGATTCCGTAGGTCAACCGTTCAATCCGGAATTCCACCAAGCGGTTATGCAGGTTGAATCCGAAGAACACGAAGAAGGTATCGTGGTAGAAGAACTGCAAAAAGGCTACATTCTCAAAGATAAAGTCATCCGACCTGCCATGGTCAAAGTTAGCGTGTAAGAGATCTTATTTTTATCAACATTCAAATAAACGAAATGTTCCATAGGAGCAAAAGGAGGCAGCTTTACATGAGTAAAGTAATTGGTATTGACTTAGGTACAACAAATTCTTGCGTTGCCGTAATGGAAGGCGGCGAAGCCGTCGTAATTCCTAACCCGGAGGGTAACCGTACAACCCCTTCCGTTGTTGGTTTCAAGAAAGATGGCGAGCGCGTTGTTGGTGAAACAGCAAAACGTCAAGCAATCACAAACCCAGACAAAACAATTAGCTCCATCAAGCGTCACATTGGTACTAACCACAAAGAACACATCGATGGCAAAGATTACACGCCACAAGAAATCTCAGCTATTATCCTACAAAAGCTGAAAGCTGACGCTGAAGCCTACCTTGGTCAAACCGTAACTCAAGCTGTTATTACGGTTCCTGCCTATTTCAATGACAGCCAACGTCAAGCTACGAAAGATGCTGGTAAAATTGCTGGTCTTGAAGTTCTTCGTATCGTTAATGAACCAACTGCTGCAGCACTTGCTTACGGTTTGGAAAAAACAGAAGATCAAACGATTCTCGTTTATGACCTTGGTGGCGGTACGTTTGACGTATCCATCCTTGAATTAGGCGATGGTTTCTTTGAAGTTAAAGCAACAAGCGGAGACAACAAGCTTGGCGGCGACGACTTCGACCAAGTCATCATCGATTACCTCGTAGCTGAATTCAAAAAAGAGCAAGGCATCGACCTTTCCAAAGATAAAGCAGCGGTACAACGTTTAAAAGATGCAGCTGAAAAAGCGAAAAAAGAGCTTTCCGGCGTTCTAACAACTACCGTTTCCCTGCCATTCATTACAGTAGCTGACGGCGTTCCTCAGCATTTAGAGTTAAACCTAACTCGTGCTAAGTTCGAAGAGCTTTCCGCTGGTCTTGTAGAAAGAACACTAGGACCAACTCGTCAAGCACTTTCGGATTCCGGCTTATCCACTAGCCAAATCGATAAAGTTGTTCTTGTTGGTGGCTCCACGCGTATTCCTGCGGTTGTTGAAGCTATCAAAAAATTGACTGGTAAAGAGCCTCATAAAGGCGTTAACCCGGATGAAGTAGTTGCCCTTGGTGCAGCTGTTCAAGCTGGTGTATTGACAGGTGAAGTGAAAGACGTCGTTCTTCTTGACGTAACACCACTTTCCCTTGGTATCGAAACAGCTGGCGGTGTGTTCACGAAAATGATCGACCGCAACACAACCATTCCTACAACGAAATCACAAGTGTACTCCACTTATGCAGATAACCAAACTAGCGTTGAGATTCACGTACTTCAAGGTGAGCGTTCGATGGCTAGCGGGAACAAAACACTAGGCCGTTTCATGCTTGGTGATATTCCTCCGGCTCCGCGCGGTGTTCCACAAATCGAAGTTAGCTTCGATATCGATGCGAATGGTATCGTTAACGTGTCTGCACTCGATAAAGGAACTGGCAAAAGCCAAAAAATCACGATCACTTCTTCCAGCGGCTTAAGCGATGCAGAAGTTGAACAAATGGTGAAAGATGCGGAAGCTCATGCTGAAGAAGACCGTATCCGTAAAGAGCTTGTAGAAGCTCGTAACGAAGCGGATCAACTCGTATATTCCGTTGACAAAACGATCAAAGATCTTGGTGATAAAGTAGACCAAGGCGAGATCGACAAAGCGAACGCTGCAAAAGAGAAAGTGACAGCTGCTCTAGCTGGTAACGAACTCGAAGCGATCAAAAAAGCAACAGAAGAGTTGACAGAAGTCATTCAACAACTTTCCGTGAAGCTGTATGAGCAAGCGGCTCAGGCGCAAGGTGCTGAAGGCGATGCTGGTGCTGGCGAAGCCCCTAAAGGCAGAGAAAATGTTGTAGACGCTGACTACGAAGTTGTTGACGAACCAAAAAAATAATCATATCCTAATTAAATATGAAGTTTAAAAAGTTGACTTTGATAACGATGTTTTTTCATGAAGTATCTCGGCATCGAATATTGAACGAAAATCGGGAAGTCCGGTACTCACGTAGGTTTGCCTACGCTCCGTTCCTCCTTCACCGATTTTCGTCCAATCTTCTCGGTTCTGAAAGCCAATTTTTAAACCTGTATTTTATTAATCAACGAATGAGTCAAAGCCAACAGGAGGTTCTCCGTGGCTTTGACTTTCCGTTTGTAGTCTTGAACATGGGAGTGGAACAATGAGTAAACGTGATTATTATGAGGTGCTTGGGCTAGGCAAAGATGCATCGCAAGATGATATCAAGAAGGCTTACCGTAAAATGGCTCGTCAGTATCATCCTGACGTGAACAAAGCCGCGGATGCGGAAGATAAATTCAAAGAAGCGAAAGACGCTTATGATGTTTTGAGCGATGATCAGAAAAAAGCCCAATATGATCGCTTTGGTCATGTAGATCCTAACCAGGGTATGGGCGGCCAAGACTTCAGCGGCGGCTTTGGGGATATCTTTGATATGTTCTTCGGCGGTGGCGGCGGTGGAAATCGTCGTAATCCGAATGCTCCGCAGCGTGGGAACGATTTGCAATACACAATGACGATTGAGTTCAAAGAAGCGATTTTTGGGAAAGAAACCGATATCCATATTCCTCGAACTGAAAATTGTGATACGTGTAACGGATCCGGTGCTAAGCCAGGTACGAAGCCAGAAACTTGCGGCGGTTGTCACGGCAGCGGGCAGCAGGAAGTGGTGCAGAATACTGCGTTTGGCCGTATTGTTAACCGTCGTGTCTGTACGACATGTAATGGCCAAGGGAAGATCATCAAAGAAAAATGCGGAACGTGTCATGGCGCTGGTAAGGTGAAAAAACAACGTACCATCCACATCAAGATTCCTGCTGGTGTCGATGATGGCGCACAATTGCGTGTCTCCGGCGAAGGTGAAGGCGGAACTCGCGGAGGCCCTGCGGGTGATCTTTACGTCGTTATTCGTGTGAAAACACATGAATTCTTCGAACGTGAAGGCAATGACGTCTATTGTGAAGTTCCATTGACCTTCATGCAGGCAGCGTTAGGTGATGAGATCGAGATTCCAACGCTCACTGAGAAGGTTAAGCTCAAAATTCCTGCTGGTACGCAAACCGATACGTATTTCCGCTTAAAAGGTAAAGGCGTTCCTCACCTTCGCGGCTTCGGTCAAGGTGATCAACACGTGAAAGTGATCGTGATGACGCCAACGAATCTGAGCGAAGATCAAAAGGATTTGCTCCGTCAATTCGGTAAACAAAGCGGCGAAAATACGTCTGAGCAGAATCAATCCATTTTCGAGCGTATGAAAAGAGCCTTCTTAGGCGATTAACGAGAGTCATTAATGAGATAAAAACACTTCGTTTTTAGATATAGACTAAGTTTTATTTTAGTCTAGCTCTATGAAACGGAGTGTTTTTTGTTTTGTTAGATGAAGCTTTACAAAAAATTCACGTCAATTTTACACAAAACGCCAATTTATCCTATAGTCCCTTTACAAAAGACTAGTAAACTTTTAATGAATAGAATTATTTTAATAGGAAGAGGTAGATTACTTTGAAGAATACATTTAAATCCCGCAAAATGTTAATGCCAGTTTTAGGACTTGCTCTGTTAGCTCCTAGTGTACTTCCTAATATGGCTTACGCAGCTAACGATGTCAAAGTAAAATCAGTTGATTTCGTAGGAATGGCTGCACCAGCAACCCCGGAAGAAATGGCGAAAATGTACTCTGGCGCTTCTGTTCAAGTTACTTATACTGATGGTACGGTTAAATCGTTCCCTTTAACTTATAAAACACTTTTTAAAACAGATGAATCCATTAATGGCACAGTTGCTGGCGTATCTCAAGATAAGAATGGTAAACCGATTATGGACACGAGTGTACCTAATAGCCCAACTCCATTTGTCTCCGATGCACCGGATTCCAACTCTTTATTTAAAGTGGATGGCGCTAAGGCGACGGCAAAAGGCGGCAACCCCCTCTCTTTGATTACTCACTATGAATATATAACTTTAAATAATGCTGGAAAGTCAGCATATGGTATGGTTCCCGCTTCTATGTCATTAACCACGTTAGATCAAAATAAAACAACGGGTGAGCTCGCGGCTACAGATTTGAAAAAAGTGGATTTTAGTGGCGTAGACGGATTGTGGATTCCATGTAACGGTTCCTTAACACCGTGGAATACACACTTAAGTAGTGAAGAGTATGAAGCAGATGCACGTGCTTTTGAAGCGGATCCTACACAAACTTATGTAAATTCATTTGCTAGAGCATTCTCTCAAGACGATAAAAAAGTAGGAAACCCTTATGCAAATGGTTATATTCCTGAAGTTACTGTCCTTGCAGATAACACAACTACGGTAGTAAAGCATTACAGTATGGGTCGTTTCTCACACGAACTTGGCCGTGTTGCACCTGACATGAAAACTGTCTTCTTCGGTGATGATGGTGGAAATACGATGTTGTTCCTCTATGTTGCGGACAAAGCGAAAGACCTGTCTGCCGGAACGCTGTATGCTGCTAAATGGATCCAAACAAGTGACGAGAATGGTGGAGCAGCAAATCTTCAATGGATTCCGCTTGGTCATGCAACGGATGCTGAAGTGAAAAGTTATGTAGATAAAGGTTTGAAATTTAGCGATATTTTCGAAACAGCGGACAAAGATACAGCAGGATTTACAAAAATTAAATCGTATCCAAGCGGCAAAGTAGAATGGCTGAAAGTGAAGCCGGGTATGGAAAAGGCAGCTGCTTTCCTTGAGTCTCGCCGTTATGGTGCAGTTGTCGGAGCGACATCTGAATTCAACAAAATGGAAGGCGTTGCAGTTAACGCCAAGGATAATAAGGTTTATGTAGCAATGTCTTATGTTGAGAAATCCATGGAAAAAGATACGAAAGCTGCTGATCCTACAGACGATATCCAAGTCAAGAAAATCAAAGCTGGCGTAACTTATGAGCTGGATATGAAAGGTGGACAAGTAGATCGCAGCAAGCAGCCAATTAACAGTGAATACGTTCCTTCAATGATGAAGGGTCTAATTGTTGGTCAAGATTTGGCAAAAGCCGATAGCAAGGGCAATACGGCAGTTGAGGATCTAGTTGCGAACCCTGATAATCTGTCTTACTCAGATGAGCTAAGAACCTTGTTTATTGGCGAAGACAGCGGCATGCATGCGAATAACTTCACTTGGGCTTATAACGTAGATACGAAAAAGCTTTCTCGTATTCTTTCGATTCCAGCTGGTGGAGAAGCTACAGGGCTGCAAGTGGTAGATAACTTGAATGGCTTCAGTTACGTCATGAGCAATATGCAGCATCCCGGAGATGAAATGATTTTGCCGGAACCGTTGAAAGGCCAAGTTGATGCAGTTATTAACAAAACCTATGACAATAAACGTGCTGGCAGCGTTGGCTACATTAGTGGAATCCCGACTTCAGGTCAAATGATCGAGTGGATGTCTACTGATAAATCTCTATCTGCTCTCCGTGATATGGCTGAGGCTAACGGCGCAACTGTAAAATGGAATGAAGCGGATCGCAGCGTTACAGTGACCAAAGGCAGTCATTCCCTGGTAGTGAAAATTAACGAAACTTCAGCTATTGTTGATGGTCAATCCGTTCAATTGCCGTACGCAGCTCGTATTGAGAACGAAAAAACGATGATATCTACTTCTGTTCTGAACAGTTTCTTGAGTCGTTAATATTAACAAATTTGGAAGAGATCATTGTGGTGCACTTTGCACCCATGGTCTCTTCATTTTATTAGGTAAGCATTTCATTGCATAAAAATGAATCTCTTTGGGACAATAAAATTGGTTACCTATACCGATTCAGGGAGGTTCAGACATGAGCGAGAACAACAAGCAGAAGCAGCAAGATGCCAACCATCTTCCTATTGTCAAAAATGAGGATGTTGAGTTCGCGGCAGAAGTAGCTGATGCCGATGATTTCGAAGCGGCTGAGAGAGCGCAATCGGCGGATTACAGACAGGAAGAACAGTAATGGCGGAGAAAAGTATTCTCGCCTATTTTCATTCACCGGAGCAAGCAGAGGGAGCAGCTTCCAAGCTGAAAGCACTGCGTGCTATTGACGTTCAGGTTGATCGATTCGGCAGATATGCGGGCAGCGGATTGCAATCCGTCATGAATCCCTATGCGGGGGACTTCGGAAGCTTGGGTTCGTTAACCCAGGCTGCGGATGTGTCTACGCCGGATGAAGGGATTCTGATTGCAGCAGATCCAGCGGCAAGCGGTTTAAGCGACGGTGGAGGTGGCGGTGTAACCGGAATTGACATTATACTAGCTGCCGTCATCGACGATGCCGTTTATGAGCAGGCGGTACGTGTCATTCAAAGCGCAGGCGGAACCATGTAACCTGAAAAAAGCATCTGATCAAAAGGCAAAAGCCTTATTGATCAGATGCTTTTATTATATAGGGCAGTGCTTATTGCCCACTCATGACTTGAACAAGTTGGTCTGGATGGTCCGTAATAATACTGGATACACCGAGTGCAAGCATCTGCTTCATGATAGTCGGTTGATTTACCGTCCATACGTAGACTTCTTTCTGATGTGTCTCGGCAAGCTTCATGAATGATTCGGTTACGAGGGGATAGGCTGCAGAAATAACATCGTAATCAGAACTCTCCATGATGGTATCAATGTTTTCCGTTTTTTGACCCACGATAAGGCCAGTCTTGATCTGGGGATTAAGATTTTTCACGGTATAAAGTAGCTTGGCATCAAATGATGTCACCGTGCATTCCTTCACAAAGCCGTGTGCTTGGATAAGATCGACTGTTTTTTCAGCGAGCAGCTTACCGTGCCCGTTATTTTTCATTTCAATATTCAGCTTGATGCGATCTTTGGCTACCTCTAACACTTCATCGAGAGTTGGAACATGTTCATTCTTAAATTTGGAATGGAACCAGCTGCCGGCACTAGCCTGTTTAAGCTCTGAAGATGTGACTTCCCACATATTTTTGTTAATTCCTGTGGTGCGAAAGACACTGTCATCGTGCATGACCATTACGACGCCGTCAGACGTTTCTTGAACGTCAAGCTCGGCGTAACCGGCTTTGTCAGAAATGGCTTGAAGGATCGAGCTAAGGGTATTTTCCGGTGCAGCTGTTGAGCTGCCTCGGTGAGCGGTAACTTGGCTAAAGTTATCAGCAAGCATGGTTGGTGTCGTGAAAGGTGCTGCCAGTACCGCACCAACGAAAACAAGCGAGATGAATAGTGTTTTGTACATGTGATGACCCCAGTCTAATGATGTATAAAGCAAGAAAGACGATAAGCACTGCTCACTTTTTCAATGTAACATGAAAGTATTAGGAAGTTGTTAGGATGCAAAATATTTTTAGAGCGCTTACAAGCTGTGCGCCATTTTACCCAAGAAGCGAAGTGTAGTACAATAATCAGTGTGAAAATAGCCCAAATAGCCGATTAGGGCTTGGTTTATTTGTAAGTGATAACCGACAGGAGGAGCAATACCGATGCTTTGGCAGGAATTAACTGTACATACGACAGAAGAAGCAATAGAAATGATTACGAACTTTGTTCATGAACTAGGCGCCGGGGGCGTTTCCATTGAAGAATCAGGGACCTTAAACAAAGAGAGAGATACCTCGTTTGGCCAGTTGTACGAAACGCCGTTTAATGATATCCCAGAGGGAAGAGCCGTCATTAAAGGTTACTTCTACCATGGCACAGATATGGAGCCTATCATGGCTAACCTGAAGGAATCTGTTGAGCAGCTTAAAGAGTTTGATATCGATACTGGAAACCCTACATTTGAGTTAATAGAAGTAGACGATGAGGATTGGGCTCATGCTTGGAAGCAGTATTTTAAACCGATTCGCGTGTCCGACCGTTTGACGATTAAACCAACATGGGAAGAGTATACGGCTTCGCCTGATGAATTGATCTTGGAACTTGATCCGGGAATGGCTTTCGGTACTGGTACGCATGCGACAACGTCTCTTTGTTTGAAAACACTAGAGAAGGTACTAAAACCTGGTGATGACGTCATTGATGTCGGAACTGGTTCCGGAATTCTATCGATTGCGGCCGCGAAGCTAGGTGCAAAGCATGTTCTAGCTGTTGATTTGGATCCAGTTGCGGTAACGAGTGCCCTTGATAATACGAAGCAGAACCAACTTGAAGATAAGATTACAGTAAAACTCAGTGATTTACTCGGCGTATTGAAAGAAAGCGAGACCGAAGACGCTGCGCAGCTTGGGGTCACAATTCCTGTACAGCTCGTTGTCGCGAATATTTTGGCTGAAGTCATTGTACTGTTCGTAGATGATGTGTATGAAGTCTTGCAGCAAGGTGGTTACTATATTACGTCGGGGATTATTACAAACAAAGAAGCAGATGTCGAAAAAGCACTAATTGCAGCCAAATTTACGATCGTAGAGAAAAACTATGATTCGAATTGGGTTGTGATTGTAGCTAGAAAGCCGTAGGTGTCCATACATGGGAGGATTACTGTTTTATGACTGGAGTACATTACCGTTTGTTATTCTAGTCCTCGTTCTTTCTTTTACCATTCATGAATTTGCTCACGCGTATAGCGCCTATAAACTAGGAGACTCTACGGCGTATCAGTTCGGAAGGGTTTCCTTAAACCCGATGGTCCATCTGGACTTGTTTGGTACGATTATGCTGTTGATTGCTGGTTTTGGTTGGGCGAAGCCTGTACCAGTAAACCGCGGGAATTTCAAAAATCCCCGCTTGATGGGGATCATTGTGACCGCAGCAGGACCGCTGAGCAACTTGATTCTTGCCTTTATCACTATATTTGTTGCTTTATTATTCCAGAAGTATGGTTGGTTAGAAGGAATGTCTAAAGGTAGTAGAGATGCTATTGTTCTTTTTTTACAATTGATGTTAAGCATTAATATTACTTTGTTTCTGTTCAACTTAATTCCGATCCCGCCACTCGATGGTTATCGAATTATTCAGGATCTCGTAGATCTGAGATACACGGAATCGTTGCAAAAGTTTGAACAATGGGCATCGGTCATTTTCCTATTAGTTGTATTTATAAGACCGTTACGTCAAGTGACTTTAGATCCCTACTTAAGTTTGGGTGGAGACATCGTCCGTATTTTATCAACGCCGATTGCTTGGATCTTGGGGATGTAAGGATTCCAAATTCAACCCAATGTAGATTTCCATGACTAAAAAAGGTATGATGGTGAGTGGAAGTTTCACTTCAATATCGATATGAACGAAGATAGAGAGGCTTAGACTATGCAGCGTTATTTTCTCCCGCCTGAGCAGTTTCACGAAGCTACACAAACAGTCACCATAGAGGGAGACGACGCACATCATCTACAGCGAGTCATGCGAGCAGACATTGGTGACAAGATCATTTGCAGCAATGGCGTAGACCGTGAAGTGCTCGCTCGTATTTCGGAGCTGGATAAAGGCCGTGTGACCGCGGAAATCGTGGAAGAGCTGCCTATGGACGCTGAAGCGGCTGTTCAGGTATGGATTGCACAGAGCTTGCCCAAAGGCGATAAGATGGAACTCATTATTCAAAAAGGGACCGAGATCGGGGCAGCCCGGTTTCTTCCTTTTTTATCAGAACGAACGATTGTGCAGTACGATGCAAAGAAAGAAGCAAAACGCACCGAACGTTGGCAGAAGATTGCCAAGGAAGCGGCGGAACAAGCTCACCGAAATCGTGTGCCGCATGTAGAATCCGTTTATTCTTGGAAGCAGCTGCTGCAGCGTGCGAAGGAAGCGGATGTCGCTTGGATTTGCTACGAGAAGGAAGATGGTCAGCAATTAAAGCCTGCTATTCAGGAAGCGCAAGCGGCCGGTAAGTTGGGACCAGGGAAACAAGTGCTGATTGCGGTTGGCCCTGAAGGTGGTTTTACGGAACAGGAAATTAAGCAGGCTGAAGAGGCTGGCTTCGCTTCCGTATCGCTGGGTGCACGCATTTTACGCACGGAGACTGCCGCAATGGTAGGTCTTACGTGTCTTTTCTATGAAACCGGAGAGATGGGAGGATAAGCGTTATGGCAACGGTAGCGTTTCATACATTAGGTTGTAAAGTAAATTTCTATGATACAGAGGCCATTTGGCAGCTATTCAAAAATGAGGGTTACGAGCAGGTTGATTTCGAGAATACGGCAGATGTGTATGTGATTAATACATGTACCGTTACGAATACAGGGGATAAGAAGAGCCGCCAAATGATTCGTCGGGCGATTCGTCGGAATCCTGAAGCGATTGTTGCTGTAACTGGTTGTTACGCGCAGACGTCACCAGCAGAAATTATGGCGATTCCAGGCGTGGATATGGTGATCGGGACACAGGATCGGGAGAAAATTATTCCGCTTGTGAAACAATTTGAGCAAGATCGTCAACCGATTAATGCTGTGCGTAACATCATGAAAACACGTCAGTTCGAGGAATTGGACGTGCCTGATTTTGCCGATCGCACACGTGCGTTTCTTAAAATCCAAGAAGGTTGCAATAACTTCTGCACCTTCTGCATTATCCCATGGTCACGTGGTTTGATGCGTAGCCGTGAACCGCAAAGCGTTATAGCCCAAGCTGAACAGCTTGTGGCTGCAGGTTATCAAGAAATCGTATTGACGGGTATTCACACTGGTGGATATGGCGAAGATATTGAGGACTATAGCTTAGCGAAGCTGCTTTGGGATTTGGACAAAGTCGAAGGATTGAAACGGATTCGTATTTCCTCGATTGAAGCTAGCCAAATTACAGATGAAGTCATTGAAGTTCTGAAGTCCTCGGACAAAATGTGCCGTCATCTGCATATCCCGCTGCAAGCTGGCGATGATCAAGTTCTCGCACGGATGCGCAGAAAATATACAACAGCGGAATTCGCTCGCAAGATCGAACGTCTTCATGAAATCATGCCGGATGTCGCGATTACGACGGACGTTATTGTTGGTTTCCCAGGTGAAACCGAGGAAATGTTCCGCGACGGCTACAAGTTTATGGAGCAAATGAAGTTTTCTGAGATGCACGTTTTCCCTTACTCCAAACGGACAGGTACTCCTGCTGCACGAATGGAAGATCAAGTGGATGAGGAAATCAAAAATGCTCGCGTACACGAGCTGATCGATCTTTCCGAGAAAATGCAGCTTGCTTATGCGCAAAAATTTGTAGGTGAAGTCCTAGAAGTCATTCCGGAACGTGCTTACAAAGGTGCTCCTGACAGCGGATTGTACATGGGTTATTCCGATAATTATGTGCAGCTTGTGTTCCAAGGCTCCGAAGACATGATCGGCCAAGTTTGCCGCGTTAAGGTAACGGAAGCCGGAGTTAATGAAAGCAAGGGACAGCTGGTTCGTGTTTTAGAAGCGGCTAAAGTCGTGAATTTGTAATGCGTTTCTCTTAAGGCTATAAAACCTACCTCTAAACGTAGTCGCTCATCTTGAATGACTACGCTAGAGGTTTTCTCATTAAAGGGTTTAAATTGGGAATGGTTTCAAAAATAAAAAGATGAGGTGCATCCAATGAGTACTTTGAGCGCGAAGGAAATTGCAAAATACATTGACCATACGTTATTAAAACAAGATGCGAGTACAGCTGCGATCCACAAATTGTGTGAGGAAGCTGCGAAGCATCAATTTTTTAGTGTTTGTGTAAACTCCCAGTTTGTTGGAACAGCAAGTAAAGCACTAGAAGGAACGGGTGTAAAGGTTGCTGCTGTTGTTGGCTTCCCGCTTGGCGCAAGTTTGAGCGAAGTGAAAGCATTTGAAGCGGCTAAGGCTGTAGAGAATGGGGCTGCTGAAATTGACACGGTCCTGCCGATTGGCTTATTGCTTGAAGGTCAGCATGACGCTGTTCGTTCTGATATTAAACAAGTTGTGGACGCTGTTAAAGGTAAAGCAATTGTTAAAGTAATTATGGAAACGGGTTTCCTAAATGACGAGCAAAAAGCAGCAGCTTGCCGACTTTCTGAAGAAGCAGGCGCTCATTTTGTTAAAACATCTACTGGCTTTGGTCCTGGCGGAGCTACGGTGGAAGATGTTCGTTTAATGCGCCAAAACGTATCCGATACGATTGGTGTGAAAGCATCGGGTGGCGTTAGAGACTTGCAAACTGCGATTGCTATGATTGAAGCAGGGGCAACCAGATTAGGGACAAGCTCAGGTGTTGCTATTGTGAGCGGAACTCAAGACGCTTCCACATATTAAAATAACAAAATGGCAAGGCGAGCAAGGAACATACGATATTGAAAATCGTTTGGGAACGGGCAATTTGCTCGGAAGCATCATTAGCAAGAAGAGCTGAAAGGCTTACGAGCTGATGGATGAAGGGGTAGAATAGGACTGCGCCTCCGACATTAAGGAGGATATGCGACCAGGCGACGTATCGCCCGGCGCGGGAACTGCTCATCCCGGCGATTAGTGCGGTCACACAGGTGCCAACATTAGCGCCGATTGTTATCGCTACACCCAGCTCGACGGGAATGCCTTGAACGGCTGCGAGGCCCATCGCCATCGCTATGACAGCTGCGCTGCTGTGAACAAGCGCGGTGACCGCGGCACCGGCGATGACGCCCCACAGCAGACTGTGCTGCGCCTGGAGCACGAACCAGGCGAAGAGACCTCGGGACTGCAAGGCTGGCCCGATGGTTTGCATGATCTCGATGCCGAGCAGCACGAGAGAGAAGCCGCTGCCCGCAAGCGACCCGTAGCGGACGCTGCGGAGCCAGCTGCGCCCGCCGATGTTGGCGAGCGAGCCTGTTGTCGCCGCCAGCGGATGCGCGGCGGTAGCAGCAGAGGCGCCGTCCTGCGACAGCGGGCCGGCAAGCCAGCTCGCCAGCCAGACTGCGGCGCTGGCGAGCAGCATCGGCACGCCGATGCCTCCGAGGCTGAGCCCGATCAGCTCGGTGGTGAGGCACGTGCCGATGTTCGTCCCGAGAATGACGCCTAGCGTTCTCGGGAAGGTTAGTACGCCAGCGCCGACAAGGCCGATGGCGATTACGGTAATGGCGGTGCTGCTCTGGAGCGCCGCCGTGAGTACCGTGCCGGTGGCGAGGCCGCGTACTGGCGTGCGGGTAAACCGCTCCAGCCACAGCTGGAGGCGGGGGCCTGCCCATCGCTGAAGCGCGGTTTCCATCAGCTTCATACCGAACAGAAATAGAGCTAAGCCTGTCAACACAGGCAGTACGATGGTAGTTATCATTGCAGCAGATCTCCTTCGCGAGCTTGCTAATCATTTTTCAACCAATATATGTGACCGTACAGACAAGCATGACAAGCAAGCTGATGAGAGTGAACGGTTTCACAAAAAAGGACGGCTAAAAGCATAATGGCAGCAGTATTTTTACATAAGAAACGCAAACCTCGTTTGGAACAAGGACACCCATGGGTATTCAAAAGTGAAATCGAACGTGTAGATGGTGAGATTGAACCAGGACAACTAGTTCCTGTTCAAACGCATCTCGGCCAATACTTAGCAACGGGTTATTATAACGAAGCTTCCCAAATTACGGTCCGGATCGTATCCTATAAACCGCTTGAAGCGATGACAACGGAATTTTTAGTTGAGCGGTTTACGCGCTGTTTACAGCATCGCAAGCGCTTTGTGAAAGATGCGCAATCTTATCGCTTGGTTTATGGTGAAGCCGACTTTTTGCCGGGACTCATCGTAGATAAATTTGAGGATACGCTGGTTGTACAGATTCTCACGATGGGAATGGATCGCTGCAGAGAACAAATTGTTGCTGCATTGGTTCAGGTTGTGAAGCCAACTGGCATATTTGAACGCAGTGATGTTTCGATTCGTGAGTTGGAAGGATTGAAACAGACCAAGGGCTTACTGTATGGCGAGTGTCCCAAGCATGTTGATATTTTGGAAAATGGCCTGCGCATTCGCGTTGACATTGAAGAAGGTCAGAAAACCGGCTACTTCTTTGATCAAAGAGAGAATCGCGCAGCCATCGCTCCCCTAATGACAGGATGGGGCCATCGCAGCGGAATTGAACTGAAAGAGGTTGAGGAGGATGGCGTGAGCCAGACACTCCCTGTGAATGCGAATGGCAAAGTCGTTTCCTTTCCATATTGGGATGGCGCGTCGGTGCTCGAATGTTTCTCCCATACAGGCAGCTTCACGCTAAATGCCTGTAAATTCGGTGCGAAAAAAGTAACCTGCCTCGATATTTCGGAGCATGCGATTGAAAGTGCGCGTACGAACGTTGCGTTAAACGGTTTTGAAGAACGGGTAGAGTTTGTGGTTGCGGATGCTTTCGAATACTTGCGTACACAAGTCAAAGGGTTGGATGAACGGAAGGTTCGTGCCAATGCAGGCACCGGTAAAGCTAAAGTGGATACTTCGAAGCCGGTTGCAGAAGGTGGACGAACTTGGGATGTGGTCATCCTTGATCCTCCTGCTTTCGCTAAAACCAAAAGCGCCGTGGAAGGCGCCTGCCGCGGCTATAAGGATATTAACTTGCACGGCATGAAGCTTGTTAACGAAGGTGGCTACTTGGTAACAGCGAGTTGTTCGTATCACATGCACCCTGAGTTATTCCTAGAGACCATTCACGCGGCGGCGACTGATGCAGGTAAAATTCTGCGTTTAATAGAGTTCCGTGAAGCGGGTATGGACCATCCTCGCATCCTCGGTGTAGATGAGGGACATTACTTGAAGTTTGCTATCTTTGAGGTACGGAGTAAGTAGAAAAAACGGACATCCCCTTTATTAAGTGGTGGCTGTCCAAAAAGTAGTCGAGGATGTCTGAGAGATAGGCAGTACACGCAGAGTTTGCCGACCTGTGACGCAATGATGAAAAGTATCGTTACAGCATTAATACGATGATTGAGCTCCCTTGCAACAATGTAAAACATCGTTCCATCAATCTTTTATGAACAGTTATTCGCCCAATCTCCTCCTAACGATGTAAAACATCGATGCAGCAATCGCAATGCTACCTCAACTTGAATCTAACGATGAAATACATCATTGCAGCAAAAGTGCCTAACCCTTTCAGGTTAAGGCCTTTTTGTCTATAACCAAATTTGTAAAGGATGGAAAGAAGGTAAAACAAAAGAAACACTTGAATACTTACATACCAAATGTAAATTTATGATCTCCTCAGAGTAAGATTCCGCTTCAAACATTGAAATGGCAAAGGAGCAAACAACAAATGAATACTTTAAAGCAACCTCAAGTGATCGTAGGTCGAAATGTGATTAGTACCCTTGAAACCGTGGATATTCAGACCGGTGAACGAAAGGTTTTGGCCCAATTCGACGATCTGATTGAAGCGCCTAACTGGACGGTTGACGGTAAGCGGCTCATTTATAACAGCTTAGGCCGCCTCTATTCCTTCGACATTGCCACGCTAAAAAGTACATTTATCGATACGGGATATGCCACACAATGTAACAATGACCATGTGCTGTCACCTGATAATACTCAAATCGCGGTAAGTCACCATACTCAGGAGGATGGTCATTCGCGCATTTATGTTTTGCCCTTAAAGGGCGGCAATCCAGTCCTCATCACACCAATGGCACCCAGCTATCTGCATGGCTGGTCGCCAGACGGCAGCACATTAGCTTATTGTGCCGAGAGGAACGGCCAGTATGATATCTACACCATCCCTGTGAGCGGGGGCGTTGAAACGAAGCTGACTGATTTTCCGGGTCTAGATGACGGTCCCGAATACTCTCCTGACGGGAAGTACATTTGGTTCAACTCGGTCCGTACAGGCCTTATGCAGGTATGGCGAATGAATGCCGACGGCAGTGAACAGACACAAATGACGTTTGATGAAAGTAACAGCTGGTTCCCGCATATCTCTCCCAATGGAGAAACTGTAGCCTTTATTTCCTATAACAAGGATGATGTCGGCCCTGGAGACCATCCAGCGAATAAGAATGTAGAACTTCGATTGATGTCTAGTGCTGGCGGTGAATTTCGTACACTGGTTAAGCTATTCGGGGGACAGGGTACAATCAACGTCAATTCTTGGTCGCCCGACAGCAAGCAGCTGGCATTTGTCAGCTATCAACCAAAGGAAACAGATTAGATATGTCGAGTAATCATCACACAAATGTGAGTTATAACACGAAGGAGGAGTGGCGTATGAGATATCGTCAACTGGGAGACACAGAGCTTCAAGTTAGTGAAGTTAGCTTCGGTACATGGGGAATTGGGGGCGGATGGGGACACTCAAATGATGATGAGGCACTGAAAGGTCTACATCATGCAATGGACGCGGGGGTAAACTTTTTTGATACGGCTGATGTTTACGGCAGTGGCCACGCGGAAGAGCTTTTAGCTAAAGCCACCAAAGGAAAAGAAGATAAAATTCACGTTGCAACGAAGTTTTGCCGCGCAGGCGATATTCACGATCTTAGTACGTATTCTGAGGAGTCAGTGCGTCAGTATTGTGAGAGCAGCTTGAAAAGATTGAAACGTGAAAGAATCGATCTGTATCAAATTCACTGCCCGCCGCTTTCCATCTTGAAGGATGGTCATGTATTTGAGGTACTGGACAAGCTAAAAACAGAAGGCAAAATCCGCCATTATGGGGTGAGCGTAGAGACGGTTGAGGAAGGCTTGTTCTCTATCGGCATTCCTGGTGTGAAGGCGCTTCAAGTCATTTACAACCTGTTCCGCCAAAAACCAGCCGAAGAATTATTTCCACAAGCGAAAGCTGCGGGTGTAGGGATCCTCGTAAGATTACCGTTAGCAAGCGGACTACTGACCGGAAAATTTACAGAAACCAGCACATTTGCTGCGGATGACCATCGGAACTTCAATGCAGACGGAGCCCAGTTCAACGTAGGTGAAACGTTCGCAGGATTGCCCTTCAATAAAGGTGTCGAGCTGTCCAGGGAGCTGACATGGATTGCGGAAGGCCGTGGAAATATGGCCCGAGCTTCAATGCGCTGGATTCTGGATAATCCGAACATTACTTGCGTAATTCCAGGGTTTAAAAATGAACGTCAGGTAGAGGATAACCTCGGTACGGTTCATGTTCCTTCGTTCACACCAGAGGAGCTAGAACGTATCCAAAGCTTTTATCAAGATAAGGTGAAAGATCATATTCGGGGGCCCTATTAAGAGGCATTATCAGGTCTCAGTCTTCAAAAAGGTTGGCTGGGTAATAATGTTATCCGATTTTGTGGGCATGGTAAAGAAATGGAAATAGAATTAATAACCTACTAGAGGTAAGGTGCTGTATGAGGAAAATTGCTGCGATTACCGGAGGAGGTCAAGGCATAGGGCGTGCCATTGCTCTGGCTTTCGCCCAAGAAGGATATGGTATCTCTATTGCTGATGTCGATAAGGATGCTGGCTTGGAAACAATTGAGCTCCTACGCCCATACACGGATGATGCGATGTTCCTGAAGTTGGACGTGTCCAACGAAGAGGAAGTCCGACAATGGATTGAACTCACGGCCACCGATTTAGGCGGACTTGATGTTCTAGTCAATAATGCAGGGATTATGCATAATGCAGATGTATTAGAGCTCACGGCAGAGCAGTTTCAACGTGTTATTTCCGTTAATCTAAGCGGGGCTTTTCTCTGTTCGCAAGCAGCTGCTCGAATTATGAAGCAAAGTGGTAAGGGTGGTTCTATCATTAACATGGCGTCTACAAGGGCTTTCATGTCAGAACCGAATACGGAGGCATATTCCGCTTCCAAAGGCGGTATTGCAGCACTAACACATGCAATGGCCGTTAGTTTAGGGGGTTATGGTATACGTGTAAATTCGATATCTCCAGGCTGGATCGAGGTAAGAGAATGGCAGCTCTCTTCTCGGAAGGAAATCGTTGTCCATTCGGAAACAGATCGAAAGCAACACCCAGTAGGCCGGGTCGGGAAGCCTGAGGATATCGCCGCTGCTTGTCTTTACTTATCCAGTGCAAAGGCTGGATTCATCACTGGACAGAATCTAACTATCGATGGTGGGATGAGCGTTAAAATGATTTACGAAGAAGAATAGTAATTTCATAAATACAGTCATATTGATAAATTTATATGATCTATACATTTATTTTATTGAATTTTATTTATCGAGATGAAAGAAAACTCCAATTGGATGAAACTGTCATTACCGACTAAGATGAGGGTAGAACGATTTCACTTCTCATCGAAAGGAAGATGATAGTATGGCATCCGTTACTGGTTTAGAAGGCATTATTGCTGCAGAAACAGAATTGTCTTTGGTGGATGGGGAGAAAGGATATCTAGTATATCGCGGCTATGAGGCTAAGAAGTTAGCCTTGAATAAGAGTTTCGAAGAAGTGGCTTATTTACTCTGGCACGGTGAGCTGCCTACAGAGGAGATACTTGTCAATTTCAGAGCCCAATGGTCGGCGCATCGGAGTTTGTCCGAAACATTAAAAGCGGCCATAAATTTGCTGCCATTGGAATGCGATATGATGAGTGTGCTGCGTACAGCGATCTCGTTCCTAGGAACAGAGTCCGTAAAGGAAGCTGCTTGGCCTCCCCAATATGAATCAGTCTTGGCGTATACAGCTTTGCTGCCAACCATTATTGCTTATAAATATCGGCAGTCATTGGGACTTCAGCCCATTGAACCTAATCCAGAGTTGGATCATGTAGCCAATTATTTGTACATGCTGACTGGTACAGTACCACAGCCTGTACATGTGAAGGTGTTAACGGCTTATTTCGTATTAGCAATGGAACATGGGATGAATGCTTCTACGTTTGCTGGACGTGTTGTGCTGTCTACACAGTCTGATATTGCTTCAGCTCTTTGCGCATCGATTGGCGCGATGAAAGGGCCTCTTCATGGTGGAGCACCATCTGAAGTCCTTCATATGCTGGATGAAATAGGAACCAAAGATCGTGCGGAAGCATGGTTGATTGAACAGCTGGAATCGGGCAATCGACTGATGGGTTTTGGACATCGAATTTATAAAACGAGCGATCCTCGAGCGGAAGCACTAAGGCAAATCATGACGGAATTAGCTTCAGAGGACCCATGGTTCGAACTTGCTATTCACGTTGAAAAGTTGGCCGTGGATTTGTTGGCTGTCTATAAACCTGGCCGGAAATTGTATGTGAATGTGGAGTTTTATGCAGCAGCCGTTATGCGGGCTATTGCTTTGCCGAAATCTTTATTTACTCCTAGCTTTACAGCTAGCCGTATGGTCGGATGGACGGCTCATTTGCTAGAACAAGCAAGCTGTAATCGCATTTTTCGGCCGCAATCCGTCTATATCGGTAAGATGCCTATTGCCTTGCAACAGCCATAAGAGCCCATCCTTATCGTCAACTTTGATCGTACAGGCTGGATGCACTTGAACAGTTTTTAGATGAGGAGGGATAAAGAATATGTTAGCTTCCATACAAAAAGTTGAGGGTGACTATATCGCTCGCTTCGATCGTCCGTTGAAACATTCCGTTGAAAAAGTCTGGGCTGCTTTAACGGAGAATGATAAGCTTGCCAGATGGATGTCTAATCTCCAAGTTGAGGATCTTCGCATCGGGGGAAATATCAAATTCGATATGAAGGACGAATCAGGGACATTTATCGATATGAAAATTACAGATTTCCAGCCATACTCCGTCCTGGAATTCGAGTGGGGTAATGATCGTGTTCGCTTCGAATTATACCCAAAGCCGGAAGGCTGTTTACTCGTATTAAATGAGTTTATTAGCGCAATAACCGATCATACACCCAAAGATTTATCAGGATGGCACATTTGCCTCGATATGATGTACGCTTTATTGGATGGACACTTCATGGACTTTCCAAAAGACGAATGGGAAAAGTGGTATGAAAAGTACAAAATAGCAGTCAGCAGTATAGATTAGAAAAAAATCATATAAGACATATAAGCTGATCTCTCGGCCCTAATGGCGAGGGAACAGCTTATTTGTTCTAGCGAAAGCCCATCATCTCCCACACCTCTTTTCTACCAAAAGTATGATAGAATAGGAGAGATATGAGAACAAAGTATATGCTAACGAAGCAAGCTTTCCAAAGAAAGCTTTAAGGAGGCCCTGTTTATGTCCATTCGATTCGTAATCGGCAGAGCCGGAAGTGGCAAAAGCGAACGCTGCCTTACAGAGATGAAGCAGCATTTGGCGGCAGAGCCGGAAGGTCATCCGCTTATTTTACTCGTTCCTGAGCAAGCTACGTTTCAGGCGGAGCATGCGCTAGTCTCTGATCCTAGCATTCGTGGAATGATCCGCGCTCAGGTGTTAAGTTTTCACCGTTTGGCATGGCGTGTCATGCAAGAAGAAGGCGGCACAGCGAGGCTGCCCATTGATGATACAGGCAAGAAGTTGCTGTTAACCAGCATTTTACATAAATATAAAGATGAGCTTCACTTATTCGGCCATTCGGCAGAGCAAATGGGGTTTGTCGACCGGCTAAATCAGCTTTTCACAGAAATGAAACGGTATTGTGTAACCGCTAAGCAGCTGGAAGAACACGAGAATAGACGTGTGATCACGCTCGGAGAGAGCGGTCTTCTTCGTGATAAAATGCATGATATAGGGCTGGTCTATCGGCAATTTGAATCTGAGCTTTCCCGTCAATATTTGGACGGCGAGGATTATTTAACACTGCTGGCGGAGCAAATACCGAATTCCGCTTATTTGCGGTCGGCATCGGTATGGATTGATGGTTTTCACGGCTTCACGCCGCAAGAGTTTGCGGTGCTTGGCGCGCTTTTCGCTGCATGCAAACAGGTGACGGTTACACTTTGTCTTGATCGTGAGCTGCAGGCCGGGGATACGCCCGATGAGCTGGATTTGTTTCACCCTACTGCGACGACGATGGTACGGATGCAAGAACTTATATGGAAGCTTGGTTTACCGGCAGCTGAAGTTCATCTCTTGGCTCCTGAAATTTCGCCGCGCTATGAAGATAGTCCGGCTTTAGGCTATTTAGAGCGGAAGTTCGATCGACGTATAGGTGGCGGTGCTGGGCAATATAAGCCTGCGCCAAACGAGAGATTAAGCGACCAGCTTGTTATTAGGGAGGCTGTCCATCGCCGTGCTGAGGTTGAGGGTGCCGTGAGGGATATGCTGCTGCTGGTTCGTGAACAAGGAGTCCGATGGCGGGAAATTGCGGTCATGGTACGGAACATGGATGGCTATCAGGATTTGTTAAAAGCGGTTTTGACCGATTATGACATTCCTCACTTTTTTGACCAAAAGCGGTCAGTTCTTCATCATCCACTCGTTGAATTCATTCGTTCAGCCTTGGAAGTTGTGCAGCACAATTGGCATTACGATGCCGTATTTCGGTGTGTCAAAACGGATCTGCTGCTGCCAATGGAAGCAGCTTCCCAGCGGACGGAGCTGGATAAATTAGAGAATTATGTACTTGCGTTCGGCATTCAAGGGTACAGATGGACGGATGGTAAGCCATGGACCTTTAAATTTCGAGCTAATCTGGAGCAAGCGGACGATGGTGGACAGGAACAAACGGCAGAGATGCAATCCTTAAATACGAGCAAAGCATGGGTTGTAAGGCCGCTCCTTGCCTTTTCGAAACGTTTACAGCAAGCAAGCTCGGTTAAAGATCAGGTTGAAGCGTTATATGAGCTTCTGGTCACTGTTCAGGCTCCTGAAAAATTAGAGTCCTGGAGTGGGCAAGCGATCCAAGATGGAAAGCCAGAAAAAGCGCGAGAACATGGCCAAATGTGGGATAGCGTCATGGATATGCTGGATCAATTGGTGGAGACAATGGGGGAAGACGACCTGAGTCTGGAGCTTTTTAACGGACTTATTGAGACCGGTATGGAGAGTATGAAGCTAGGCTTAGTGCCTCCTTCGATGGATCAGCTATTGATTGGAAGCATGGATCGGACACGTTCCAGCGGGATTCGGTATGCTTACATTTTGGGCGTCAACGATGGGGTTATCCCTGCGCAAATGGATGAAAAAGGTGTCCTTACGGAAGCGGAAAGAAGTGTGCTGACAGAGTCAGGCTTGCCAATGGCGGATGGCAGTCGTCGCAAGCTGCTGGACGAGCAGTTTATTGTGTATACGTCGCTAACCGTGCCAGGTAAAAGGCTTTGGATGAGCTATCCGCTTGCCGATGAGGAAGGGAAATCACTTCTGCCTTCGGAGTTAATCAAGCAGATGCGCCAGCTTTTTCCAGGGACAGAAGCCCCGCTTTTACTTGCTGAACCAGCAGCTGAAACGCCGGAAGGCGAACAGGCGGCTTATATTTCACATCCCATTCAAGCCATCTCCTATTTGGCGGTCCGTATGAAGCATTGGATGCTAGGTGGACGAATGGCTGACCTTTGGTGGGAAACGTACAATTGGTATGCCGAGCAGCCGGTGTGGCAGATGAAGTTGCAATCGTTAGTTCAAGCACTGCAATATACGAATAAAGAGAATGGCCTCAGTTCGAAGACAAGCAAGCTTTTATATGGGCAAAATTTACGTGCGAGTGTATCGAGAATGGAGAAGTATGTGGCTTGTCCTTTCTCGCATTTCGTGTCCCATGGCTTAAGACTGCTGGAAAGACGGGTTTACCGACTAGATGCTCCGGACATTGGGCAATTGTTCCACGCAGCGCTAAATCAGTTTGTCCAAAAGCTCCAGCAGGATCAGCTCGACTGGGGCTCGCTTACAGCTGAGCAATGCATGGAGCGCTCCGCTCAGGTCGTAGACGAGCTCGCGCCAAGGCTACAGGGAGAAATTCTGTTAAGTTCAAGCCGTTATGCTTACATAGCAAGGAAATTGAAGCAGGTTGTAGGCAGAGCAGCAGTTGTGCTCGGTGAGCATGCCAAGCATGGACAGTTCCAGCCACTGGGGCTGGAGATCGATTTTGGACCTGGCAAAGAATTGCCGTCACTGACCTTTGAGTTGGATAATGGCTGCACCATGGAAATTATCGGTCGAATCGATAGAGTGGATCGAGCGGATGGCGAACAAGGCGTTCTTTTGCGCGTGATTGACTATAAATCGAGTCAAACCTCCTTACAGTTATCTGAAGTGTATTACGGTTTATCCCTGCAGATGCTGACGTATTTGGACGTCATTATTACTCACGCGGAGCAGTGGCTGGGCATTGCAGCGAGGCCGGCAGGCGTGCTTTATTTTCATGTGCACAATCCGATGCTCCAGCAAAAAAATGCGCTCGATCCCTCTGAAGTGGAGAAGGAGCTGCGTAAACGTTATAAAATGAAAGGCTTAATCACCGCCGATGCGGAAGTAGCCGGTATGATGGACGATGAGCTGGTGAAGAGTGCCGGTCACTCTCAGCTTATCCCAGTTGCCTTGAAGAAGGACGGCAGCTTCTATTCAACCTCTTCAGTAGCAACGGATGAACAGTGGGATACACTTCGTAAATATGTGCGGAAACAGGTCAAACAGATCGGAACGGGTATCACAGATGGACATGTGGATATTGCTCCGTACCGTTTGGGTAAAAAAACAGCCTGTCTGCATTGTTCGTATAAATCGATTTGTCAATTTGATCCGTTATTTGAAGGCAATGAGGTTCACCAGCTCAAACAACGGGGCAAAGATCAGCTCTGGTCCGATCTGGAGCAAAACGTGAGCCAATCATAAAGGCAGAAAGGAGCGTACATACGTGAATAAACAACAACAGCCTAAGCCTCCCGGCAGTACATGGACGGATGATCAATGGGATGCGATTACACTCAAGGGTCAAAATATGCTGGTTGCCGCTGCTGCTGGTTCAGGTAAAACCGCCGTACTCGTCGAGCGGATTATACGCCGGATATCCAATGAGTGGGAGCCGATTGATGTTGACCGCTTGCTGGTCGCTACGTTTACCAAGGCAGCGGCATCCGAGATGAAGCATCGCATTCGTGAAGCACTGGAAAAAGAGTTGATGAAGCAGCCGCATTCGCAGCATTTGCGCAAGCAGCTCGCTCTGATGGGACGCGCATCGATTACTACGCTGCATTCCTTCTGTCTGGAAGTCGTTCAACGTTACTTCAGCCTCATTAGGTTAGACCCTGGCTTCCGTATCGCAAACGAAACGGAGGCAGACCTGCTTCGCGAAGACCTGTTAGGCGAAATGCTTGAGCAATACTACGCCGTGAGCGGAGAGAACAGCGCCTTCTGGCGGCTGGTCGATTCGTTCAGCGGCGAGCGTAACGACGACGCGATCATGCAGCTTATTCAGAAGCTGTATGATGTGTCGCGCAGTCATCCGTGGCCGGAGTACTGGCTCAGGGCGACGGCTTCGATGTTTGGACCAGCGCCGCAGGCACCGCAGGAGGTGCCGGATGAGGCGGCCTCCGTTATGCAGGAGGCACTGCCTTACGTTGCCGCTGCGACTGCGTCACCGGACTTTTCGATCTGGGAGCAGAGTCTGATCCGCGACCTATCATTAGAGCTGGAAGGAGCCGCTGATCTGCTGCGGCAAGCACAGCAAATCGCTGAATCGCCTGGCGGTCCGACCCCGTATTTGGACAATCTGCGAGAAGATTTGCTGCTCGTAAACAATTTGCGTGAAACGACCACCTATCCGTGGTCTGTCTTGTATCTTGGTTTCCAGACGGTCGAGTTTGGAAAGCTCAAAGCATGCAAGGGCGATGACTATGATAAAGAGCTGCAGGAAGAAGTCAAAGAACTACGCAATAAAGCCAAAGAGCAAATTAACAAAATGAAAGAAGAGCTGTTCGGACGTACACCGGAACAATTCCATCAGGAAATTGCCGAAATGGCTCCTTTGCTTCATACGTTAGTGGATCTGGTTGTTGATTTCGGCGGGCGGTATCAAGAAGCCAAGCAGGCTAAGGGTTTGATCGATTTTGCCGATTTGGAGCACTATTGTTTACAAATTCTTAGCGCAGAGGGCTCAATCCCCGGGGAACTGATTCCATCCGAGGCTGCTCAAGCTTATCGCAGACAATTTGTGGAAGTGCTTCTGGATGAGTATCAGGATACGAACCGCGTACAGGAAGCTATTGTTGAACTAATCTCGAATACGAAGCCTGGTAATCGGTTTATGGTAGGCGACGTGAAACAGAGTATATATCGGTTCCGTCTTGCTGAGCCAGGTCTCTTCCTGGAGAAATATAAGGCGTACCGTTCCAATAAGGATGAATCGCCAGAAACGTCTTCCGAAGGTGGAAGAATCGATTTGGCTCGTAATTTCCGCAGTCGCATTCAGGTTGTCGATGCGGTCAATTTTCTTTTTAAACAAATGATGAACGAAACTGTTGGTGAAATCGCCTATGATGAGCGCGCAGAGCTTGTATACGGAGCGGGCTATCCGGCATCTGCTTCCGATTGTTCAGTAGAAATGCTGATTGTCGATCGTGGGACGGAAGTGCCAGACAAAAGTGAATCGTTCACTGAAGATGCCGATGATCAAGAGTCAGAAGCTTTTGGAGAAGGGGCCGAGGGGGCCTCTGATCCCGTAATAGAAGCGCAAGAGCTGGAAACGGCTCAGCTCGAGGCGCGCACGATTGCCCGCCAAATTCGAGGATTGCTGGGTGCAGGGGGACAGGAAACTTTTCAGGTTTTTGATAAAAGAACCGGTGGTGATCGCCCTGCGACCTATCGCGATATCGTGATTTTGCTGCGGGCGACGCAGGCATGGTCTCCTGTCATCATTGAAGAACTCAAAAAACAAGGCATACCGGCCTATGCGGAACTGAGCACGGGATATTTTTCTGCAACGGAAGTAGAAGTGATGCTTTCCTTGTTGAAAGTCATCGACAATCCGTATCAAGATGTGCCATTAGCAGCCGTACTGCGTTCACCGGTTGTGCAGCTAACCGCTGAGGATTTAGCACAAATCAGGGTCGCGGATAAATCAGTGCCTTTTTACGAGTCTGTCTTACAGGTAGTTAAAAGTGCAGAGTCAGATGATAACGAAGCTCTATTAAAAAAGCTGAACCATTTTCTTGTGCTTCTGGAAAATTGGCGGAATGACGCAAGACAAGGCTCCCTTGCTGATTTAATTTGGAGCATCTATAGACAAACAGGCTATTACGATTTCGCCGGCGGATTGCCGGGTGGCTTGCAAAGACAAGCTAATTTAAGAGCACTATACGATCGTGCAAGACAATACGAAAGCACATCCCTACGTGGATTATTCCGCTTCCTGCGTTTTATCGAACGAATGAAAGAGAGTGGCGGAGATTTAGGCACTGCACGTGCGCTCGGTGAACAAGAAGATGTGGTTCGCATCATGTCCATTCATAAAAGTAAAGGGCTTGAGTTCCCTGTTGTATTCGTGGCAGGAATGGCCAAAATGTTCAATCAGCGGGATTTGAATGATGCTTTTTTACTGCATAAAGAACTCGGCTTTGGACCTCGTTTTGTGGATACGAATTTGCGTGTAAGCTATCCAACACTGCCTTCCTTAGCTATCAAAAGAAGAATGAAGCTGGAGCTGCTTGCAGAGGAAATGCGCGTCTTATATGTGGCTCTCACAAGGGCGAGAGAAAAGCTGTATTTACTAGGCACAGTGAAATCACTTGATAAGCTGCTGCGCGGGTGGGGGCGTCATCTGTCTAGGACAGACTGGTATTTGCCGGATTTTGAACTGGCTAAAGCGAGGAGCTATCTCGATTGGGTCGGACCTGCCCTGCTTCGTCATCCAGATGCGGCTCTGTGGAGAGAGCGCCTAGGCATTAGTGAGGCATCCGCAGGTGTTCGTCTGCTGCAAGATCCTTCACAGTGGAAGTTGACGGTTATCCAGCCTGAGAGCTTGCAAATGGAAGAAACGTTGGAAGCTGAGAGTGTGTTACCCGACGCAGACCGAATGTCAGCTGTTCATCATAGTCATTCTGTGCCTACAGTGGGCAGATGGAAGAATTGGTTGGAGGATCGGCTTTCTTGGACATACGAATACCCGGATGCGCCAAAGCATTTTGCTAAGACCACTGTGTCGGAAATGAAGCGTTTGTCTGAACGGAATCGCCTAGCTGGAGAAATGGAATTCCCATCTGGAGGAGAGACTGCTGTTTTGGATGAATCTCAAGTGAAGCCAAAGACTGCGGTATGGCGCAGGCCTCGATTCATGGAAGAGAAAAAGCTAACTGCAGCTGAAAAAGGGACCGTTGTTCATGCAGTTATGCAAAATCTTTCATTGAAGGAATCGCCGACAGAATCAAGCATACAGGCAACTCTTGAAGAGATGTTGAACAAACAAACGCTAACGCAGGAGCAGTGTGATGTTGTAGATATTCCAGTTGTATTGAAGTTTTTCGAAACAGAAGTTGGCAAACGGATGGTACAAGCTGAGAACGTGCAGCGTGAGGTGCCATTTAGCTATGGACTGCCTGCGGATGAGGTTTACATTGGAACAGACCGTTCCACGGTAGGTGAGACGGTGTTAATTCAAGGGGTTATCGATTGTTTATTCGAAGACGAGCTTGGACTCGTGTTGGTTGATTATAAAACGGATGCGGTAAAGGGAAGCAGTGATGCGGAACTTATGGTGCGTTATGAGAAGCAAATATCACTGTATACACGGGCTGTGGAACATATTTGGAAGCGTCCTGTAAATGGGAAGTTCTTGTATTTCTTTGATGGGGCGAAATTGTTGGAGATGTAAAAGGGGATAGATACGGAGCATATGACATGTTTAGGAAGGAGATGAGTTATGCGAATTTTACACACAGCCGATTGGCACTTCGGTCGAACACTCGAAGGACGCAGCCGGTTAGAGGAACAGACAGCTTTCATGGATGAGCTTGTGCAGATTGTGCAAGATCAAGACATCGATTTGGTTCTAATCGCGGGAGACATCTATGATAGCGTAAATCCTCCCGCTGCTGCGGAGCAGCTTTTCTATGAAGGTATTGCCAGGTTGGCTGATGGCGGTAAGCGCCAAGTGGCCATTATCTCCGGCAACCATGATCATCCGGATCGGCTTGCAGCATCAGGTCCGCTTGCGGCTAAACAAGGGATCACGATTATTGGCTTACCGGTCCCTGACATCCAGTCGATTGGTATTGCTAGAACAGGTGAGTTGGCACGTCTGATTGCGCTACCGTACCCGTCGGAATCACGACTCAAGGAGCTGTTAACGGATGTTGCCGAGGAGGAAGTACTGCGCAGCAAATATTCGGAACGTGTAGGTGCACTTATTCGTAAACAAGCAGCTTCTTTTGAAACTGGCACGGTGAATCTGATCATGAGCCATTTGTACGTACTCGGCGGTCATGAAACGGAATCGGAACGCCCTATTCAAGTAGGAGGTGCCTACACGGTGGATACAAGTGCTCTGACGGCAGGAGCGCAATACGTTGCGCTTGGCCATTTGCATAGACCGCAGAATGTGAAAGCAACGTCTCTTATCCGTTACTGTGGTTCTCCTATCGCCTACAGCTTCTCAGAAGCTGGTCAAGCGAAATCGGTCACAGTGCTCGATCTAGCACCGGGACAAGTAGCCGAGCCTAAGGAGATATTTCTGACTTCGGGCCGTCCACTTGTTAGTTGGAAAGCCAAAGAAGGAATTGGGCAAGTACATCAATGGCTTGATGAACAACGTGATGCTTCTGCCTGGATCGATTTAGAAGTCACAATGACTGAAGCTATGTCTATCGAACAAATTCAATCGCTGCGCAAAGCATACGAGGGCTTCATACATATTCGGCCAATTTACCCGGAGATGGAGGCTGTCCGAGCTGTGGTATCCCGATCTGATCTGTCGATGGAGGAGCACTTCTCGCGCTTCTATTCGCGTCAAACAGGTGGTGCGCAGCCAGAACCTGAATTGGTTAGGTTGTTTTTGGAGCTGCTGCAGGAGAAGGATTTGGCAGATGCTGCTGGGGAGTAGTTTGGGGGGCAAGCTCTCTCTTTCTTATTCTCTCGTTCTTTCTTCCGTGAGCCGGGAGAAGTAGCTGCATTTTAGTAGTTGCGGATTGGTTACAGGAAAATAAGCGTTTTGTGCCCAATAAGTGCTTGTGGATAACTTTGAAAAACTTAAGCTGTTTCTTATGTTAACCAAGGAAAAAACAGATGAAACATATCATATACAAGCGATTCTAGTGCTTTTATGAAAGGAGGACAAGCGTATGCGTCCAATTCAGTTGCAAATGTCCGGGCTTCAGAGTTATCGGGAAATGCAGACGATCGATTTTAGCCAATTAGTGGATGCGGGCGTGTTTGGTATATTTGGACCAACGGGCAGTGGGAAATCTTCGATTCTAGATGCGATCACGCTATCGTTATATGGCAAAGTGGAAAGAGCTAGCGGAGGCACGCAAGCGATTATGAATCATGCGGAACAGACGCTGTTCGTTTCTTTTACGTTTGAGCTGACGAATGCGGCTGGCACTGAGCGTTATCGTGTCGAGCGGCAATTCAAGCGCGGAGCAGAGATGTCCATAAACGGGACAATTACTCGGCTTTTACATATCAAAGGGACCGAGACCATCGTACTTGCGGATAAAGCGGGTGAGGTGAACCAACAGGTACAGCATATTCTGGGTCTGTCAATGCAGGACTTTACGAGAGCTGTCGTGCTCCCGCAAGGGAAATTCGCGGAATTTCTGACGTTAACCGGCAAGGATCGTAGGCAAATGCTGCAGAGGCTATTTCACCTTGAACAGTATGGGGACCATTTGAGCGCGAAGGTCAGTTCCAAAGTGAAAGAAACGGACAGCACAGTAAAACAGCTTGCAGCAGAGCAGCAGGGGCTTGGTGATGCTTCAGAAAGAGCGCTAGAAGAGGCTAATGCCAGACTTCTGGAAGCAGAACAAGAAGCGGTTCGATGTCGTCTTCATTTGGAACAGCAGGAGAAGTCTTATGACGAGCATAAGCAGGTGTTTCAGTGGCAGAGTGAGAAAGAAGCACTGGAAAAAGAAAGGCAAAAGCAGCAGGAACAAGAGGCGTTAATCAATGAGAAGGAGCTGCTTCTTCAAAAAGCAGAGCAGGCCGAAAAGGTGAGACCCTATCTGGAGCAGCATGTTTTGGCTTCCAAAGATGTGTTGACAGGGAAAACGCAGCTTGAGATTGCTGCAGCTTCACAGCAAACAGCTGAAACATCGTATCAGCAAGCTGTTCACCAATTTGAACATGCGCAGCAAGAGCTGGCTTTACAGGAAGGGCCGCTTTTATTGCGTTTGGACCAGCTGCAGCAAGCTCTTGTCATTCAACAGGAGCTTGAACAAGTTCAAATTCAAATCCAAACCGCTCAGAATCAAGAAGCTGAAGTCAAGGCGACTTTAACGCATTTACAGGTTGAAGTGAGCAAAAACATAGAAACAAAACAAAAAGCAATTCTTAAACAAACCGAGCTTAAAGATCAGTTGAAGTTGGTGGAAACCACATCTGTATCCAGACAGCTATTACAATCTGCGTCTCAAGAAAAGAAGGCCATTGAACAACTCCAAGCCCAAGAGGTTGAAGCAAAGAAGGCCAGAGAAGAAAAAGCTGGCGCTTACTCGGCAGTGGAACAAAGTCAATTGCAATTGGCAGCCAAGCAGCAAGCCTTTCAGGTTAAATTGTCAGGATGGCTGAAGGAATTGCAGGAAACTGGTACTGAGGTTAATTTCCAAAATGCAGCATTCACCAAGTTCGTTCCAGCTTTACAAGCTTACAAAGAGAGGCAGAAGCTGAGCTGGAAAAGGCAAGAGCGTCATGCTTTGGCAGCGATTCTTGCCAGTGAGCTTGTGGATGGGGATCACTGTCCAGTATGTGGTGCGACAGAGCATCCGTTAAAACAGCATAGCGAAGCCCCAACTGAAACTGCAAATGATCTAGAGGCAAATGAAGAACTGCTTGGACAAGTAGAAGAGCTGCTTCAGCTTGCAAAAGAGCGTCAATTCACGGGGCAGCAGCTGCTGCGTAGATTGGGAACCGTCTATCAGCAAGCTGTTGATCTGGCTGTTCCAAATTTATCCAGACGGGGACAGGGCGAAGTAAATAGTGAACAGTCCCCAATGGCATGGGGTGAGGCTGCTGCCGGAAAAGATGTAGGAGCTTATGCCATTTTTGGGGCGCTTCATGAAGAGATTAGTTTTGAGGCTTTGCGTGAGGAATGGAAGGTTATGGAGGCAAGCCTATCTACCTGTATTTACCAGTCTGAAGAACTTGAACATTCTTTTCAAAGTCTGCAGAAAGAGCATGCACTTCTCGCACAACTATTCATGCAAGCAGGTGCTCAGATGCAAGCGGCTGCGAGCTTATTATCGGAAGCGGATAGCAGGTTAACTTCAATAACAACAACGCTAGTTGAGCAGTTAAAAGTTTGGCAAGAGCGTTATGAGGAGCTTTCTTGGATAGACGTGGAGCGACAGCTTGAACAGCTTCTTGCCAATGAGCGATTGGCTGAGGAGCTCCGCGGCCGAATTGAGAAGAGCATCCCGTTTCTTGACGAGCTGAACGGGAAGATCGACGAGCTCCAGCGCGCCGCACTGGAGCAGGATCGTACTGCCCTGCAGCTGCATGAACGGCTGCAAGGCCTGGCGCAGCTCGCCGCCGACAAGTCGCGGCAGCTCGCTTTGCGCGCACCCGGCGCGGCTGTGCCGCAGCTCATCGCGGAGGCGACCTCCGCGCTAGAGCAGCTGCGGCAGCTCGCGCAGCAGACAAAGCTCGCGCACGCTGCTGCGCAGCGCGAGCAGCTCCTGGCGGCGCAGCGCTACAGCGCCGCCGCCGAAGCCGCAGCCGCCGCCGCGCGGCAGCTGGCGCAGACCGAGCGCGCGCTGCACGGCGCGCTCACGGATAACGGCTTCGCGTCGCGCGAAGCCGCAGAAGACGCGGCGCTGGCGCCTGAGCAGCGCCGCCAGTGGGCGCAGCTTGCGGCGGAGCACCGCGAGCGCGAGCAGGCGCTGCGCGCCCAGCTGGCGCAGCTGGCAGCGAAGCTGCAGGGCCGCGAGCTGAGCGCGGACGAGTGGGCGCAGTCGCAGGCGCAGCTTAGCGCCGCGAAATCGGCAGCCGAGGCCGCGCTCGAGACGCGGGCCAAGGCGGCGCAGGGCGCGAGCGAGCTCGCTTCGCGGCATGCGCGGTGGTGCGAGCTTGAGGCGCGTCGCGCTGAACAGGCGACGCAGCTGGAACGGCTTGGCAAGCTGCAAGCTGTGCTTAAGGCCAATGCCTTCGTCGAATACCTCGCCGAAGAGCAGCTCATGCAAGTTAGCAGGGCGGCCTCGGAGCGGCTAAGTGAATTGACGCGTCGGCGCTATGCGATTGAGGTCGACTCTGGAGGAGGCTTCGTCATCCGAGACGACGCCAACGGCGGGGTAAAGCGCCCGGTAAGCACGCTGTCGGGCGGTGAAACATTCCTTACCTCGCTGGCGTTAGCGCTTGCGCTTTCGGCACAGATCCAGCTGAAAGGGGAATATCCGCTTGAATTCTTCTTTCTCGATGAGGGCTTCGGTACGCTCGACCAAGAGCTGCTGGACATGGTCATCGGTGCGCTTGAGAAGCTTCATATGGACAGTCTAGCCGTGGGCGTCATTTCCCACGTTCCAGAGCTCCGTGCTCGTCTAGCTCGTAAATTAATCGTTCTCCCAGCAGAGCCGTCTGGGCGCGGGAGCCGTATTGTAGTTGAGGAACTATAGCTTCTTCTTGTATACTGCTCAGAATTTACTTAGGAAGGTGAACATTTGTTAACTTTCGAAAGACAAAATAATAAGTTTAATTTTAGAGTTGCAGGGATTGCTATCCATAACAACAAGATCCTCCTACATACAACTCCAGATCATGATTACTGGGTTTTACCTGGAGGACGTGTGGAATTTAATGAATCAACTAGTGATGGAATCGTGAGGGAAATACAAGAAGAACTGGGTGTCTTAGCGCATGTGGATCGTCTATGTTATATTCATGAATTGATTTTTACGGAAGTTGGTAAAAACTTTCATGAGCTTGGATTTTATTATTTGATCTCCCTACCAGAGCATGACGAAATCATGAATAAGGATTCTGAATTTAATGGGATTGAAGACGGTGGCAGATTGATTTTTAGGTGGTTTTCATTTGAAGAATTAAATCAAATTGAGGTGTACCCCGAATTTATAAAGAGAGATTTTCATGTCCTATTGACATCTGAAATTATAAAGCATGAAGTGACTAATGAAATATAAGAACATAGACTTTAACAATTTATTTCTCAAATGAATATCCCTTTCCATGGCTAACGACACCGTCGTTAGCCTTTTTTTACATCCTAATACATCACCTTTAGGTGAAGTCATCATGCCGATTCGTACAGGTTGGCATACACTGCAACATCTTTACGGAAGAGGAGAATGTGAATGGCTACATTTAATGAGGCGCTTAAACACAAGGACAGAATTTCCCCCGTTTTACTAAAAAGAGCCGAGGTTATGGCAGTAGGTGTTGGCTATGCTGATCCGAGTAAACCGGCACTCGGAGCAGGCGTTGTTGTTTACACGCATCAAAAAATCTTCTCCTCAAGTTTGAGTAGCCTCAAAGGAGTAGTTGCCAAAGCAGGCACGGCTGTTCCCGTTCGTTTTGTACCTTCTGGGATGTTTAAAACGAATGTCTCATCTTCAAAACCAAAAGCCATCAGGCCAACACTGTTTGGCGGTAGAATTCGTCCAGTGCCAGGCGGTGTAAGCATTGGTAAACCAGATCCGTCCTCTACAGGAACGGCAGGTTTGATTGTAACAAGAAATAAACAGCTTTACATCCTGGGCAACAACCATGTTCTCATCAAAAACAACTCGTCAGACTTTTCAGCAACCGTGCAACCAGGGCCAGCAGATGCTGCAATTTCCGGGAATACCATAGGTAGAGCTTTTCGATTCGTCAGATTGCGCCCGGGTGGAGTCAATTTCCAAGATTCAGCGATCGCAAAACCGATTTCAAAGAGTTTATTGAAACCGAGATACTTATTCAGTGCAAGTGGGCAGCTGGTTACAGTTCCTGGACATTTATTAAGCTATCCAGTGGGACTTCAAGTGTTTAAATCGGGTCGTACAACTGGTTTTGTTAGAGGAACAGTAGAATCCAATAATGTGGATGTACGTGTTTCTTATGGAGGAACTTTAGGAACATTATTGTTCCGAAATCAATCGGTTATTAGGGGGAATACGGGCGCTGTTTCACTCCCTGGTGATTCCGGTTCCGTGTGGCTCCGTGCATCGGATAGGTTTGCGGCGGCGCTCAATTTCGCGGGTACATCGGATGGTCGCCGTTCGATTAGTAATCCAATTGGAATAGTTATGTCCACGTACGGGGTACGTACTGCCATTCCGGTCTCAGGAGGTACCTTCAAAGGCGGCGCCATAAAAGGAATTGCTCCGCGAGGTAATCTTCGCTACGTTCAGCCCTTAACAGATGAACAACGTAAATGGCAACGCGCTGTACTTGTCAAATCTTCCAAGTAATTACCGTCATCTTATCTCGAAACCAATGAGTTAGTCTCATTGGTTTTTTTGTCTTTATTTATTTTTCGGCAAAATGCTACTTTATTCCATTCGAAACGTATTAGTTATGGACATAAAAAACTTACAACAGGGTCGAAGGGAGTCATCTTATCTTGAACATCACGAAAAAAAGAATCGGAATAATGACGTTGGCTGTAGGAATTATCGCAGCTAGCCTAGCAAGTGCGCCGGCGCCTGCTCGTGCAGACATCGTATGGGATCACTGGCAGAAAGCAGAGTCACTTCGTGCAAGTGGGAATAAAGATGAGGCTGTGCCGCATTGGGAATTCCTGGCTAATCACTATGCGGGCACTGGAGAATGGGAGAATGCAGCTTTATTCAATGGAAACTTGGCCGCCTATTACGATACTATGGGTGATTACGATCAAGCGATTAGCTATTACGAGTCCGAAAACGAATATTGGGTGAAAGCAGGGAAGGATTGGGGGGCAGTTAAGCTGCAGCGTGCCGATCAAATTCGAACAACGGTTGAATTGTATAGACAGGATCGTAATGAAACGACGGTACAGCAATTAGCACTACCTAAGAACAGCCAATTGGCCAAGTTTGAACCTACATATGGCACTTATCTTGGGATATACTCGGAGCAGGATCCCAAGGTGGGTAATATTTTTACGAAGATGGAAACTGTTTATGGTAAAAAGCACGCGATTTATTTGGCTTATTCACACTGGGGTCAAGGATTCCCTGCTTCGTATGCGAAGAGAGCTAAAGATGCAGGTGGCGCTTTACAAATTGCATGGGAACCTGACGATGGCCTAGATCCGGTTACAGACGGCACCTATTTGCGCAAATGGGCACAAGATGCCAAGGCGGCAGGAATCCCGATCTTCTTGCGTTTTGCAGGGGAGATGAATGGTGCTTGGGTCAAATGGCATGGAAACCCTGCTCAATATATTGCTAAATTCCGTATGCTGCACGATGTATTCGCTGCTGAAGCACCGAATGTCGCGATGGTTTGGAGTCCTGGCGATGTACCAGCGAATGATATTGACCCTTATTATCCGGGAGATGCTTATGTAGACTGGGTTGGGGTTAGCTTATATATTGAGCCTTATGAAAACGGGGATCCGTCACTGCCTTCCATGATTTCTACGAGTAGTGTTGAGAGGTTAACGAGGCTTTACAACACCTATTCGAACCGTAAACCGTTAATGTTAAGTGAAACGGGAGTCCCGCATTACGCGCATTCGGCAGGTGAAGACTTCACGGAATGGGCGAAGCTTAATCTGCAGCGTTTATATGAGATTATGCCTTATAAATATCCAAGATTGAAGGCTATCACTTACTTTAATGTCGATCAAAAGATGGACAACGCGAAAAACGACTATTCACTTTCCACTTCCTCTGAGATCCAAAATTACTACAGCAAGTTAATTGCTAATCCTTATTTGTTATCCAAGGTAACAGACGCAGCAAAACCTACTGATCGTATGGGTTATGTACCCGTAGATGCGAATCATCAGGCTTTTACGAAACAAACCAAGTTAATTCCCTTTGTCAAAATACCTGACGTTTACATTGGCAAAGTAGAGTATATCTTAAACGGACAAGTGATTGCTTCTCAAACAGATCTGCCTTATGGTCTGGAGCTGCGAGCAGGTGATGTTCCGGAGGGTTCCGTCATTCAGATCAGGGTATATAATAAAGCAGGTAAACAAACAGCTTTACGTACCTTCGGCTTATCTTCACAAGTATCTGTTGAAATTGATGGGAAAGAGCAGAAATTTGAGCAAGCGCCTGTCATTGTAAAAGGATCAACATTAACGCCGCTGCGTGCGATTTTCGAAGCGATGGGTGCAACCGTTGATTATGAGGCAGCAACTAGAACAGTTACAGCCAAAAAAGGAAGTACAACGTTACGCCTAACTCTTGATCAGAAAACAGTGTATGTGAACGGCCAGGCTGTGCAGTTAGATGAGCCAGCTCAGCTGGTGAACGGTTATACACTTGCACCTGCTCGATTTGTTGGAGAAACATTTGGCGGCAAAGTCGCTTGGGATGGCACAAGTAGAACGGTCACGATTACAACCAAATAGAATTTACCTACCACAAAAGCTGCTCCAACATCTGATCAATAGTCAGAGCTGGAGCAGCTTTTTATCTTATTTTCAAAAAAGTTTGATCAAATACGGCCAGCGCAGCATGAAGTTGCACGAAATTCGCCCATTTCAAATAGACATTAAAAATAATTTAGTTAAACGCGTAACTGATAAATCAATTTAATGGTAAAAAGATAGCGCTATCATATTGTAATATCGACAATTGTGTCTTATAATCTAGTTAAACGTGTAACTAAAGAGGGTTGAGGAATGAAAAAACCAACAATTAAAGATGTGGCCAAAGTCGCAGGCGTTTCAGCAGCCGCAGTGTCCTATGCATTAAACGGCAGAACGGATAAAGTCTCCAATGAGACAATCGAGCGCATTAAGAAAATTATTGAAACCTTAAACTACATACCGGATTTCTCAGCGAGAAGTTTAGTCAAAAACCAATCCAAGTTGATTGGCATCGTGATTCCACAGACAGAATCCCACAAGCAGCTTATACTTGAAAACCCTTTCTACAGCGAAATGATTAGTGGAATTGAAGGCAAGCTTCGCGAGTATGGGTACCACCTCTTGTTATCTGGAGTTAACCAAGGGGAAAGTTATCTGGATTTATCCGTTCAGCGTAATCTGGATGGTGCTATTATGATGGGTATTTATCCCGAACAGTTTTATGACGGCTTTAAGAAGATTAATATTCCGATTGTCCTGATCGACAGTTACATTAACGACAGTTATTTCAAGCGAATCGGCATTGATGACGAGTACGGCGGATATTTGGCGACAAAGTACCTGATCGATAAGGGTCACTCCAACATTGGACTCGTGACCGGAGCGATTCGTAAAGACGGTGTTGTTGAGAAGCGTTTCCTCGGCTACAAACGTGCGATTCGTGAAGCAAACTTCTTTTATAATCCCGACTATGTGTTTGAAGAATCCATGAGTTATGAGCATGGTGTGGCTGCAGGTCAGCTCATCGCAAAAAAGTTTCCCGAGATCACCGCTGTATTTGCTACGGGGGACATGGTTGCATTCGGAGCGATTCGGAGTTTGATGGACATGGGTAAAAAAGTCCCGGAAGACATCTCAGTCATTGGCTTTGATGATATCACGATGTCGAAGATGTTTATCCCGCCACTAACAACAATCCGGCAAAATATAACTGAAAAAGGAGCTATTGCGGCCGAACATCTCATCAACATGATTCAAGGCGGCGTGGAGCAAGAAGCGAATGAAATTATGCTGCCGCTAACGATTGTGGAGAGAGCTACAGTTAGACCCAGGGAATAATTAGCACGTAGGAACCGGAAAAGGAGAACGTCATGGTCGGACAAAAGGGATTTTCCAAAGCAGTTGTTATTATCGGATTTTTATTGCCAAGTTTAGCGGGGTTGTTTCTGTTCCAACTCATCCCGATGCTTTCATCCGCTGTCATCTCCTTTACGAATTGGGATTTGTTAACCCCGGCGAAGTTCGTTGGGGTGGATAATTACACGGAAGCTTTGCAGGATGAGAAAACGCTTACATCACTGATGAACATTCTTCAGTACATACTTGGTTACTTGCCATCTGTTCTTGCTTTTGGTTTATTGTTCGCCGTTTTACTGAATAGGAAGCTAAGGGGTATTAAGCTTTATCGAATTTTCATCTTTGTACCCGTTATCACATCGTGGGTAGCTGTTTCCATCGTATGGCGCTGGCTGCTGAATGGACAGAGCGGACTCATTAACTACTTGTTATCACTAGTCGGAATACAAGGACCTGTATGGCTGCAGGACTTTGTATGGGCAATGCCCTCCATTATAGCAGTGAGTGTATGGAAGGATATCGGCTATGTGACCGTCATACTTCTTGCGGGGCTGCAGGATATTTCAGAGGATTACTACGAAGCAGCGACGATTGATGGTGCAGGTGGGTTTGGGCAGTTTTTCCGTGTAACGCTTCCGCTGCTCACGCCTAGTATTTTTTTCGTACTTGTCATATCCCTCATCAATGGCTTCCAGCTCTTTGATCAGGTGCTAGTTATGACGGGTGGCGGTCCGGCTGGTCAAACGAGCACGCTTGTGCAGCAAATTTATGGGAATGCTTTTCAAAGTTATAAAATGGGCTTTGCTTCTGCGCAGTCATGGATCTTATTTGTAATTATTTTCGTCGTCACCATCGTTCAGCAGCAGCTTCAGAAAAGGTGGGTTACCTATGACAGATAAATATATGCCGTATCGGAACCTGCTTTCACATCTCATTTTGATTGTGGCGGCTGTCGTTCTCATGTTTCCTTTCGTCTGGATGCTGTCGGGTTCATTTAAGGATAACTTGGAAGTCGTCAGAATGCCGCCGGATTTAATACCCGATACTTTTAAATTCAGCAACTACGTCGAGATTACGAAATACTTTCCGATCTATCGCTTTTTGGGCAACAGTGTAGGCGTTTCCTTAGTAACGACGGCAGCACAGATTGTTGTGTGTGCGATGGCTGCATTTGTTTTTGCTAAAATACCGTTCCGCGGTAGGGAAACACTATTCGTTCTCTATTTAATCACGATGATGATTCCTATGCAGGTGACGATGACTCCGCTCTTTATCGTATTTCAAAAACTGCACCTGACGAATACGTATTTAGGTCTCATTTTGCCAGGAATCTTTAGTGCTTACGGGACTTTCCTGCTTCGACAACACATCATGACCATTCCTGATCCGTTGATTGAGGCTGCCAGAATGGACGGAGCCTCTTATGTGAGGGTGTTTGTGAGTATCATTCTTCCGCTTAGTAAACCTGCTCTTGCAACGCTAGCCATTTTTGCTTTCATGGCTTCGTGGAACAATTTTTTATGGCCGCTTATTATTACGAGCGATAAGGAGTTGATGACACTTCCGATTGGACTGAGCAAGCTTCAGGGCAGATGGGCGACGGAGTGGAACATTTTGATGGCGGGAAACGTGATCAGCTTTATACCGATTTTCATTGTGTTTTTGTTCGCTTCGAAATACTTTATTAAGGGAATGACCATGAGTGGCGTTAAAGGATAATGAGAGGGGTGATGGAAGTCGTTTGAGACGTAAGTGATGAAAATGAAAATAACAATGGTGAGTTAACTGAAGAAAATTCATAAGAAGAGAGGGTTTAAAGATGGTTACTAAAAAAACAGGTTGGGTCGTAGCGTTAGGTGTGGTTGTTTCTCTTGCAGCAACGGGGTGTGGAACGGATACGAAAAAAGAAGCTGCGTCAACGCCAAAACAAGAGCCGACGGCAGCCGCAACGGCAGCGGCAACACCGGAGACAAAGAAAGAACCGGTTACCCTCAAGTTCATGCAGTATACCGCTAGCGGTTCTCAAGAGCAGACGCTCGGCGATATGGTGAAAGCGTTCGAGTCGGCCAATCCTGACGTGAAGGTCAAAGTGGATATCGTCGATTACAATAACTACTACACGAAGCTCAATACACAGCTTGCATCGGGGGATGCGCCTGACGTATTTGAGGTCGGTTACGAAAACTTCGTCTCTTATGCAGCCAAAAATACACTAAAAGACTTGACGCCGATCATTGCGAAGGACACGACGTTCAAGCCGGAAATCTACAAAGGTCTCGCCTATGACTCTTTCAAATATAGCGGAAAACAATATGGAGTCGTAGAGTCATTTTCAGACGTAGTTCTTTTCTATAATAAGGACTTGTTTGACAAAAAGCAAGTTGAGTATCCGAAGGCTGATTGGACATGGAAGCAAGAACTGGAAGCGGCTCAAAAGCTAACTGACGCCAAAAGCGGCGTATGGGGAACCTACTCGCCAATTCAATTTTATGAGTTTTACAAAACAATTGCTCAGAACGGCGGTGGTATCTGGAGTGCAGATGGTAAACCTACAGTAAACAGTAAAGAAAATATTGAAGCCTTGAACTGGATGCTGGATAAAGCGAAAAAGTATAAAGTATCTCCGGCTCTTAACGACGATACCTTTAATCAACCGGATGCTGACTTAAACGCATTTAAAGCAGGTAAGCTTGCTATGCTGCGTGGCGGTATTTGGAACTTTGGCCGCTTTGCAGATGCCCCGTTCAAATGGGATATTGCACTGGAGCCTGGTAATACGAAGAAAGCACATCATTTCTTTGCGGATGGCCTTGTTGTTTCTGAAAAAACGAAAAATGCCGAAGCAGCTTGGAAGTTTATCAAATTCATGTCCTCCGATCCTTCCGTTGTTAGCAAACGGATTGAGAAGGGCTGGAGTGTACCGGCTGTTTCTGATGAAAAAGTCATGGAGGCTTATTTCAAACAAACGCCGCCAGCTTCGAAGAAAATCGTGCTTGAAGCTTTGAATTCGCTTGTACTGACGCCAGTAGGTCCAATTCCGGACAAATGGAACGACTTGACTAAAGCGATCGGCGACGAGCTGGATAAAGCGAAATTGAAATCCGATTATACAGCGGAAAAAGCACTAAATGAAGCGCAAGCGAAGATTGAAAAATTAGTAACTAAATAGCGTATTGCGGACATAGAGTCGGCAGGGAAGGGGCATTGTTGCGGCAACGGCCCCTTTCTCATTCATACACATAGGATGGAGTAGGAGGATTTATGGTGCAAACAGTAGATTCAAATCAAAATGTTACTTACTTTTTAGATGAACATACAGGTCAGATTACGATCTCTGGGCAGCTAGCCACTTTTAGAGATATTACTTTTTTGAGTTACGCACTTATCCAACGAGGTGAATTGGAGCGTGCATTACCTGTGCTGCGTTTGATGAGCAGCGATCAATTTAATGGACAGTTGACGCTGACGGATGCTGCGCTTCGGATATGGGTTTTCGGAGAATATCTGAAGGTAACGGAAGATCAGGATTTTAGGTTGGAGATAGAAGGGATTATCGAGGAAACCACCTTGCTTCTAGATAGCAATTGGCAGAAACCGCAGCCTCACTGGCTGCAGCGTGGAAGCGAAGGTATTTATTTGAGTCATTTGGCGATGTACTTCGCTGCTGTTCAAGCCAATATTCAGAACGGAGTTGGCGAGCGGGGTGTGCGTTTACTGAAGGCGATCCGTGAACTTGTTTTTGCTAGCTTCCTTAAAGAGGGCCGAGTTGTCAGCGAACTAGGTGACACAGCAATTCATGGGGATATCATCACAGCGGCGATTCCTTTCGGTATGCTGGGTATTGAAGACCGTATTCTGATCGAAGCGTTGTATAAACTGGAAGAAACACTTGTTAGTAAAGGTGTAAGATTCAAAGCTGGCGACACATTTTATGGAGGCTGTGAGCGGTCTGACCTAACCTGCCTGTTGGCATGGTACTACGCTAAAAAGGGGGACACGGTTCGAGCGAAAGAACTGCTCGCTCATGCGGAGTCGCGTCAGAAGGAAGATTCGAAGCTGTATGAAGTAGACACCTCTACAGCCAAGGAGCCTTTATTGCTTACGTATTGGCGTGAACATGCAGGGGAACCATCCGTCAGTACATTGGGGGGCGTACTGTTGGAGCTTGCACAGGCTGCACTTGTTTCAGGTGATGTCCGTAGCGAAAGCTTAGACAGCGTCTCTCTGGTGCATCAACCGACGGGTTACGATGACCCTTACGTCATCCTACCTTACGAGCGGTTTCCCCGTCATCCCGAAGCGGGGGATTCGGTGCTTGTACGCCTTTTGACTCAGCCTTTTCAGGCGAGTCAGGTCGTAACCGTGCAGGCCGCCGTGGGTGGAATTCCGGCGGCCGAAGCCGTGACCGCCGTCATGAAAGTGACGGACGGCGGGGAAAAGGTCTGGGAAGCGCAGCTTGGCCCTTACCTCGCAGGTGACGAGGTCAGCTATGCTTTTGCGCTTCAGAGCGGAAGTAAGTCGCTGAGTTCAGCGACTTACAGCTTTAAAGTGCGGACATGGACGGCGCTGGAGCGCGTCCATGCGCTGTATGAGACGACGGATGGCTTCGTCGTCGAATTAGCTTACGGTGCGGCGGACACCCGCACCGCTCAGTTGTCTTTCCGCGCCGACGCGAGCGGCGCGATCAAGCTGACGTTCGCCGCAGAGGGCGAACGCTTGCAGGGCGCGCCGGCGCAGCGGGCGGCACTGGCTGTTGGACGCGCACGGCTGGAAGCCGAGGTGCGCGGGGGCAAGCTTGCGCTCGCGCTGCGCAGCACGGAGGGCGTGCTGATGGAGGGCTTCGCCGCCGAAGGGAAGCCGCTTATCGAGGCTTTAACCGATGGCTCGGGATGCCTGCATAAGCTTCGCTTGAACTTGAAAACGAGGCCGGAACATCGGTGGTTCGGCATGGGGGAACGCTTTTCCCATTATGAATATTCGGGTCATGAAGTCGATCAATATGTGTACAATCAGTACCGGGATCAAGGCCTGAAGACCTACATGCCGGTTCCTTTTGCCATATCCTCCGGCGGATATGCGATCTTCGTGGATACGGCGCTTTATTCGACTTTCCGTTTTCATACACGGTTATCTGATCTTGTTGAAGTGGAAGCGGACGTGTCGCAGGCAAATCAACAGCTGGTTGCGTATTTATTTGCGGAGGAGCCGCTCGCGATGGTCGGACACTTCACCCATCTGTCGGGCAAACCTGTATTGCCGCCGAAGTGGTCGTTTGGACCATGGATGTCCAGCAATAACTGGGATTCCCAGGCAGAGGTTTTGAAACAGGCCGAGCTAACGGCGAAGTATCAGATCCCGTCCACTGTGCTAGTTATTGAGCAATGGAGTGACGAAGCGACGTTCTATATTTTTAACGATGCGCAGTACAATGTCAAAGACGGTAACCAACCGTTTCGCTATGATGAGTTCCAGTTCCCAGAGTGGGGCCGTTGGCCGAATCCGAAGGGGATGGTCGAAGAGCTGCATGATCAGGGCTTGAAGGTGCTTTTATGGCAAATACCCATTCATAAACATATGTATGGCGTTACTCACGGTCAGCGCGATCAGGATGAAATTACACTCCTAGAGCAAGGTTACTGTGTGAAAATGGCGGATGGGGAGCCGTACACATTGCCCTATAACTGGTTTAAGGATTGTCATATTCTTGACTTTACGAACCCAGAAGCGGCGAAATGGTGGTTTAATAAGCGCCAATACCTCGCAGATGAGATCGGTGTGGATGGCTTTAAAACAGATGGCGGCGAATTCGTCTTCGGTCACGATCTGCAGTTCTATGACGGTTCAACTGGCAGTGAAATGCGCAATTTGTATCCGAATTTATATGTGGGCAGCTATTACGATTTCATCCAGCAGTATGCCAAAGAGGGAGGCATTACCTTTAGCCGGGCGGGCTATACGGGAGCACAGAGGTACCCAATGCATTGGGCGGGCGACGAGCGTTCGACCTTCCAGGCTTTCCGTTCCTCGATGATTGCAGGGTTATCCAGCAGTATGTCGGGCATCCCGTTCTGGGGTTGGGACCTGGGTGGCTTTCATGGCGACATTCCGACGGCGGAGCTGTTTATAAGATCCACCCAAATGGCCGCATTTTGCCCGGTCATGCAGTATCATGCTGAAACGAAAGGCGAGTTCAATCAAGACAGAACACCGTGGAACATTGCTGAACGTACAAGTCAGCCGCTAGTCATCGATTTATACAAAAAGTACGCAGACATTCGAATGAACCTCTTGCCTTACATCTATGATCAAGCGATTCGTACCAGCCGAACGGGCCTGCCAATGATGCGTGCAATGTCCCTTCAATTCCCTGCTGATCCGCATTGCACCGAAATGATTAGTGAGTACATGTTCGGAGAAAGCTTGCTGGTCGCTCCGGTTACGGAGGAGGGCCATGGTGCTAAAGAGATTTATTTTCCGGAAGGGTCATGGTTATCATTGTTCGATCAGGAAGAAGTCCAAGGTCCGTGCTTGGTGAAAGTTGCTGCACCTTTAGAAGCTATCCCTGTTTATCAGAAACAGGATAGTGTCATTGCGCTCAATCTTGCTGAGAATTATTCACTTGGCGATCATGTGGGCAATAGAGTAAACGGCTATGAGCATTTGTGTTTCCGCGTTTATGTTGTAAATGAACTGCAGACAGAGTTTGAGGATGACCTAGGCAATCGTGTAACTATTTCAGCAAAAAGAGTAAGTGGTCAGATCCGTTTGCACTGGTCAGGCAGTATTAGTCATAATCAACCAATAACCTTTATTTTACATCAACCAGATGGAGTATCCATTGTTTCGAATTCAGAAACGGAACTCACACCAGTCGATCATGTGGAACTACTGCTTCCGGGTCATTATTTGATTAGCCAAAAGAATCTACTCATTACTGTCTCGGAATCGGCAGGAAGTCTGGTGATAGCGCAGTGATTTTGTTCGGGTTCCCTCACTGTGGAGATCATTCAAAGTCGTACCTTACTTGGAGCAGAGGATTACCCGCTCGTGTTAGGTTCCAACATATTGAACTGAGTCAGGCCCGATTATCCATGCAGGAGGTTTCCTCTGAACTGTGGGAGCAAGCTCTGCACGAGACCTGCCAATACGTCAAGCAGCAGGTGATGCCTGGTGAAGAATACGTGTTTATCGGCCATTGCTGGGGCAGCTTGCTTGCCTTTGAGGCTAGTCATCGCTTGAGAGTAGAAGGCATTGCTGAGCCACGGCACTTATTTCTATCTGGCTGCAGCGCCCCGCATCTTCTTCGGCCTCGCGGTGTACCGAATGGCATGCAGGGAGATGCATCTGAGATTGGCTGCCAGCCAGTGGAGGAATATCGTACTCAGCTCAATCGAGAGCCACTTCATGCCAGATTCAGTGTTTTTACAGGTAAGAAGGATGAACATGCGCTTGTTGATCATTTGTCGGAGTGGAGCCGTTATACGGCGAAAATATGCGATGTGCACGTTTGCGAAGGTGATCATCGCTACTGGCAATCGGATTCAAATAAATGGCTGCAGCTCGCACAAACGATTGTAGAAAGGGAATATCTGATGTAATCATACGGCGGTCGCGATTGTATAGGATTCGCGGCCGCTCAATATTGAAAGGGGGGATGCTTGGAGCAGCGCTTGGCGAGGAGTAACAGTTGTTGGAGCCTCAGAGTCATTCGTGTTTAGCAAACAAATTTCGGTACGAAAGGGGAAACGTTTATGTATGTAAGGAAAGTACCATTCCGATTTTCTCTCTCTTTTTTGTTCTGTTTCTGTCTCTTCGTCCCCCCTATTTATGCCATTGATGGTGTTCATCATTCGCCATACGGAATCGATGATCTGTACGAGATTCAGGCGACGGAGCGGAGTCCAAGAGATCCCGTTGCAGGCGACACCGTGTATATCAAAATAACAACGTGGCCCATTGAATCAGGACAAACGGCTTGGGTGACCTGGACGAAAAATGGTGTCAATCAAGCTGCTGTCGGAGCAGCTTACAAATACAACAGCGGCAACAACACTTACTGGGAAGCGAACCTTGGCACTTTTGCTAAAGGGGATGTGATCAGTTATACCGTTCATGGCAACAAGGATGGCGCGAATGAGAAGACTAGCGGAGCTTTTACTTTTACGGTAACTGGATGGGAATACGTTAGCAGTATCAGCTCCATCACGAATAATACGAACCGTGTTGTGCTGAATGCGGTACCGAATACAGGCGCTTTGACGCCGAAGATCAACCTTTCCTTTGCGGCGGATGATGTGCTCCGTGTACAGGTTTCTCCAACTGGAACAGGAACGCTAAGCAGCGGACTAAGTAATTACGCGGTTTCGGATACCGCATCAACCACATGGCTTACAACCTCCAAGCTGAAGGTGAAGGTGGATAAGAATCCTTTCAAACTTAGTGTTTATAAGCCTGATGGAACGACCTTAATTGCCCGTCAATATGACAGCACTACGAATCGTAACATAGCCTGGTTAACCAATGGAAGTACCATCATCGATAAGGTAGAAGATCATTTTTATTCGCCAGCTTCAGAGGAGTTTTTTGGCTTTGGCGAACATTACAACAACTTCCGTAAACGCGGAAATGATGTAGACACCTATGTATTCAATCAGTATAAGAATCAAAATGACCGCACCTACATGGCAATTCCTTTTATGCTTAACAGCAGCGGATATGGCATCTTCGTAAATTCAACGTATTATTCCAAATTCCGATTGGCAACCGAACGCTCTGATATGTTCAGCTTTACGGCTGATACAGGGGGTAGTGCTGCCTCGACACTGGATTATTATTTCATTTACGGAAATGATTTGAAGAATGTTGTGGGTAACTACGCTAACATTACTGGTAAGCCAACAGCACTGCCGAAATGGGCTTTCGGGTTATGGATGTCAGCCAACGAATGGGATCGTCAATCCAAGGTGACTACAGCCATTAATAACGCGAACACCAACAATATTCCGGCAACGGCAGTTGTGCTGGAACAGTGGAGCGATGAGAACACGTTTTATATTTTCAATGATGCCACCTATACCCCTAAAACAGGCAGCGCTGCGCATGCATATACCGATTTCACTTTCCCGACATCGGGGAAATGGACGGATCCAAAAGCTATGGCGGACAATGTGCATAACAATGGGATGAAGCTGGTGCTCTGGCAGGTCCCTATTCAGAAATGGACTTCGACGACTTATACCCAGAAGGATAATGACGAAGCCTATATGACTGCTCAGAATTATGCTGTGGGCAACGGCAGTGGTGGCCAGTACCGGATACCAACAGGACAATGGTTCGAAAACAGTTTGCTGCTTGATTTTACGAATACGACCGCCAAAAATTGGTGGATGTCTAAACGTGCTTATCTGTTTGATGGTGTGGGTATCGACGGCTTCAAAACAGATGGCGGTGAAATGGTATGGGGTCGCTCGAATACCTTCTCGAACGGCAAGAAGGGCGATGAAATGCGAAATCAATATCCAAATGAGTATGTGAAGGCATATAACGAGTACGCACGCTCGAAGAAAGCCGATGCGGTCTCCTTCAGCCGTTCTGGCACACAAGGCGCACAGGCGAATCAGATTTTCTGGTCTGGTGACCAAGAGTCGACGTTTGGTGCTTTCCAGCAGGCTGTGAATGCAGGGCTCACGGCAAGTATGTCTGGCGTTCCTTATTGGAGCTGGGATATGGCAGGCTTCACAGGTACTTATCCAACGGCTGAGTTGTACAAACGTGCAACCGAAATGGCCGCTTTTGCACCGGTCATGCAGTTTCATTCTGAGTCTAACGGCAACTCTGGTATTAACGAGGAGCGCTCGCCATGGAACGCACAAGCGCGTACAGGCGACAATACGATCATTAGTCATTTTGCCAAATATACGAATACACGCATGAATTTACTTCCTTATATTTATAGCGAGGCAAAGAAAGCAAGTGATACTGGCGTTCCGATGATGCGCGCCATGGCGCTTGAATATCCGATGGACACGAACACGTACGGTTTGACGCAGCAGTATATGTTCGGGGGTAATTTACTTGTTGCTCCTGTCATGAATCAGGGAGAAACAAACAAAAGTATTTATCTTCCGCAGGGGGATTGGATCGATTTCTGGTTCGGTGCTCAGCGTCCCGGTGGTCGAACAATCAGCTACACGGCCGGCATCGATGATCTACCGGTTTTTGTGAAGTCTGGCAGTATTCTTCCGATGAATTTGAACGCGCAATATCAAGTAGGCGGGACCATTGGCAACAGCTTAACGAGCTACACGAATCTCGCATTCCGCATTTATCCGCTTGGTACTACAACGTATGACTGGAATGATGATATCGGCGGTTCGGTGAAAACCATTACGTCTACAGAGCAATATGGGTTGAATAAAGAAACAGTCACTGTTCCAGCGATTAATTCTACGAAGACATTGCAAGTGTATACGACAAAGCCTTCCTCTGTAACGGTGGGTGGTTCAGCGATGACAGAGTACAGTACATTAACCGCCTTAACCGGAGCATCGACAGGCTGGTATTACGACACGGTACAGAAATTCACTTACGTCAAGCTTGGCTCAAGTGCATCTGCTCAATCAGTTGTGCTAAATGGCGTCAACAAGGTGGAATATGAAGCTGAATTCGGCACGCAAAGCGGCGTAACTACAAACACAAACCATACGGGTTATACAGGTACAGGGTTTGTAGACGGCTTTGAGACCCTTGGAGACAATGTTACTTTTGATGTTTCTGTCAAAGCTGCAGGTACCTATTCGATGAAGGTTCGATATTCATCCGGTGCAGGCAATGGCTCAAGAGCCATTTATGTAAATAACACCAAAGTGACGGACCTTGCCTTACCGCAAACAACGAACTGGGATACGTGGGGTACGGCTACGGTCAACGTCTCGCTCAGTGCAGGTCTGAACTCGGTGAAAGTCAGCTATGATGGTACCAGTTCACTCGGTATTAATCTCGATAACATCGCGATCGTAGAGCAATAAAAAGCAGGGAGGTCAAGTCCCTCCCTTAATTTCTAATCGAAAGGGAGTATCATAGATGAGTCCACCAAACAAAGAAATTCCACGTATCCTTGCTTTTTTTACAGCGTTTACGTTGTTTGGTTCAACCCTTGCCTTGCTTCCTGCTTCTCCTGCACATGCTTATGTCGGCAGCCTAGGCAATCTCATTACTTCGAGTGTAACCGGGGACACCTTGACGCTGACCGTTGATAATGGTGCGGAGCCGAGTGATGACCTCTTGGTTGTACAAGCGGTTCAAAACGGTATCTTGAAGGTAGATTATCGACCAAATGGCATTGCGGCAAGCGCGAAAACTCCGATGCTGGATCCAAACAAAACTTGGTCAGCTGTAGGGGCTACGATTAACACGGCTGCCAATCCAATGACCATCACGACCTCCAATATGAAGATTGAGATTACCAAGAGCCCAGTTCGAATGACGGTCAAAAAGTCTGACGGCACTACGCTATTCTGGGAACCATCCGGCGGAGGGGTATTCTCAGACGGTGTGCGCTTCGTTCATGCCACCGGGGACAATATGTATGGCATCCGGAGCTTTAACGCCTTTGATAGCGGGGGCGACCTGCTGCGGAATTCGTCCAGTCATGCCACCCATGCGGGTGAACAGGGGGATTCCGGTGGTCCTCTTATTTGGAGTACAGCGGGTTATGGATTATTAGTTGATAGCGATGGTGGTTACCCATATACAGATAGCACAACCGGCCAAATGGAGTTTTATTATGGTGGGACCCCTCCTGAGGGACGTCGTTATGCGAAACAAAACGTGGAATATTATATAATGCTCGGAACCCCAAAGGAAATTATGACCGGCGTAGGGGAGATCACGGGGAAACCACCCATGCTTCCTAAGTGGTCGCTTGGATTCATGAACTTTGAGTGGGATACGAATCAAACGGAATTTACGAATAATGTGGATACGTATCGTGCCAAAAATATCCCCATAGATGCTTACGCCTTCGACTACGACTGGAAAAAATACGGGGAAACCAACTACGGCGAATTCGCGTGGAATACGACTAATTTCCCTTCTGCTTCCACGACTTCTCTAAAGACAACAATGGATGCTAAAGGCATCAAAATGATCGGAATTACGAAACCTCGAATCGTTACGAAGGATGCTTCTACGAATGTGACGACCCAGGGGACGGACGCGACAAACGGCGGTTATTTTTATCCGGGCCATAACGAGTATCAGGATTATTTCATACCCGTAACTGTACGCAGTATCGACCCTTATAATGCTAGTGAACGTACCTGGTTCTGGAATCATTCCATAGATGCGCTAAATAAAGGGATCGTTGGTTGGTGGAATGACGAGACGGATAAAGTATCTTCCGGTGGAGCATCGTATTGGTTTGGCAACTTCACAACAGGCCATATGTCTCAGACCATGTACGAGGGTCAACGGGCTTACACGAGTGGAGCACAGCGTGTTTGGCAAACAGCTAGAACTTTCTACCCAGGGGCCCAGCGGTATGCGACTACCCTTTGGTCTGGTGATATTGGCATTCAATACAATAAAGGCGAACGGATCAGCTGGGCTGCCGGGATGCAGGAACAAAGGGCAGTTATGCTGTCCTCCGTGAACAATGGCCAAGTGAAATGGGGCATGGATACCGGTGGATTCAATCAGCAGGATGGCACGACGAACAATCCGAATCCCGATTTATACGGACGGTGGATGCAGTTCAGCGCTTTAACACCTGTTTTCCGCGTGCATGGGAACAACCATCAGCAGCGCCAGCCATGGTACTTCGGATCGACGGCGGAAGAGGCTTCCAAAGAGGCTATTCAACTGCGGTACTCCTTGATCCCTTATATGTATGCCTATGAGAGAAGTGCTTTCGAGAATGGGAATGGGCTCGTTCGTCCCTTGATGCAGGTATATCCGACGGATGCTGCTGTCAAAAATTACACGGATGCTTGGATGTTCGGTGACTGGCTGCTAGCTGCGCCTGTGGTAGATAAACAGCAGACGAGTAAAGATATCTATTTGCCGTCTGGTTCATGGATTGACTATGCGCGAGGTAATGCAATAACTGGCGGTCAAACCATCCGTTACTCGGTTAATCCGGACACCTTGACAGACATTCCTCTCTTTATTAAAAAAGGTGCGATTATTCCAACACAGAAAGTGCAGGATTACGTTGGGCAGGCTTCTGTCACTTCCGTTGATGTGGATGTGTTTCCGGATACGACGCAGTCGAGTTTCACGTACTACGATGATGATGGCTCCAGTTATAACTACGAAGGCGGTACTTATTTTAAGCAAAATATGACTGCGCAGGATAATGGTGCAGGCTCGCTAAGTTTTACATTAGGGGCAAAGAGTGGCAGTTACACGCCAGCTCTCCAGTCCTATATCGTTAAGCTGCACGGATCTGGAGGAACTTCTGTAACAAACAACAGCACAGCTATGACGTCCTATGCAAGCTTGGAAGCATTAAAAGCTGCCGCTGGGGAAGGCTGGGTAACTGGGAAGGACATCTATGGGGATGTCACCTATGTGAAAGTGACGGCAGGATCAGCTTCTTCTAAATCTATTGCTGTTACAGGTGTTGATGTAGTGAGCGCAACTTCTGCGCAATACGAAGGTGAGGATGCATCGCTTTCTGGAAATTCGGTTGCTACAAAGGCTTCCATTAACACTAATCATACGGGATATACGGGAACTGGATTTGTAGATGGTTTGGGCAATGATAGCGCGGGTGTCACTTTCTATCCAAAGGTGAAAACTGGAGGTGACTATAATGTCTCCCTGCGTTATGCGAATGCTTCAGGCTCGGCTAAGTCAGTCAGTATTTTTGTTAATGGAAAAAGAGTGAAGTCCACCTCGCTCACTAATCTTGCGAATTGGGACACTTGGTCTACGCAATCCGAGACGCTGCCGCTGACGGCAGGTGTGAATATTGTGACTTATAAGTATTACTCCGATGCAGGCGATACGGGCAATGTTAACATCGACAACATCACAGTACCCTTTGCGCCAATCGTCGGCAAGTATGAAGCAGAGAGTGCTGAACTTTCTGGTGGCAGTACAATGAACACGAACCATTGGTACTATAGTGGTACGGCTTTTGTAGACGGATTGAGTGCAGCAGGCGCGCAGGTGAAATACAACGTGAATGTCCCTAGCGCTGGGAGTTATCAGGTAGCGCTGCGATATGCTAATGGCAGTGCTGCAACGAAAACGTTGAGTACTTACATCAATGGATCCAAGCTAGGACAAACCAGTTTCACGAGTCCTGGTACCAATTGGAACGTTTGGCAGGATAATGTCCAAACGGTGACGTTAAACGCAGGGGCAAACACGATTGCGTTTAAATACGACGCTGCTGATAGTGGGAACATCAACTTAGATCGCCTGCTTCTTTCAACTGCGGCAGCGGGAACGCCGGTTTCTGAGCAGAATCTGTTAGACAATCCTGGTTTTGAGCGTGACACGAGTCAGAGTCATAACTGGGTCGAGTGGCATCCAGGCACGCAAGCTGTTGCTTATGGAGTTGATAGCGGCTCAACAACCAATCCGCCGGAATCCCCATGGACGGGCGATAAGCGGGCATACTTCTTTGCATCAGGCGCCTATCAACAAAGCATCCATCAAACCATTAGTGTTCCTGTTAATAATGTAAAATACAAATTCGAAGCTTGGGTCCGCATGAAGAACACGACACCTACGACGGCCAGAGCCGAAATTCAAAACTATGGCGGATCTGCTCTTTATGCGAACATCAGCAACAGCGGTGTTTGGAAATACATCAGTGTAAGTGATATTATGGTGACCAATGGTCAGATCGATGTTGGATTTTACGTGGATTCACCTGGCGGAACTACACTTCACTTTGATGATGTACGTGTGACCAAACAATAAACAAACAACCAGCTCTCCCGCGAATGGGAGGGCTGGTTGTTTGTTCGTTATGAAAGGCGATTCGTGTAATGATGGTTAAACACTTTGAAGTGCTTGCTGAACTTCTTGCACAATGGATAACGCAGCGGTGCGAGCACTAGAGAATGCGCGTTCTGCCAGCTCACCCTTACCCGTACAGCCGTCTCCGCAGAAGTAGAAAGGCACGTTTTCCACACGTGTCGGCAGTAGATTATTGGAAGCGATGTTTTTCACGCTGGATACCATCGCTTTTTTCGAAACCCGTTTCACGGCTGTGACATCGCGCCAGCCTGGATAATGTTTATCAAATAGGGCTTCCATTTGGAGGTTCTTTTCTTCTAGATACGCTTTGCGCTGCTCCTCGTTATCAAAGCGGTCGCTTAAGTATGCGATACCTTGCAGCAGCTGCCCGCCTTCTGGTACCAGTGTGTGATCTGTCGCGGAAACATCACTGATGAATAGTTTGTTATCCATGTCGCTGATGTAGCTGAAAGGTCTCGCGACAACACGGCTTAACCCAACGTCATACACCATCACTTCGGTTGCCGTATTGGATTCATACGGAGCTAGGAACGGCTCCCATGCTGTACCCTTCAGTAGCTTGACGACTTGCTGAACCGGCATTGCGAAAATCACTTTGTCAAAGGTGACTTCACGGTTTTTGGTTTGCAGTACAAATTTACGATCTGCGTATCGGAGGCTTTCCACGCCTTCTTGAAGGGCAATTTCCCATTTGCCGGACGTTGTCAGCTTTTGTTTAAGCTGATTCGTAATAACGGCCCAGCTTCCCAATACATAATTGACGGGCTTCGAGGAAAGGAACAAGTTGTGATAGTACTCGCTGATTACCGCTCCGGACACGTTGCGTGCATCCTCAGGTGTAATGAAGAAGTTGGAGCAAACCAGATGCTCCCATAACTCTTTAACATCCTCGTCCGCATTGGACTCTGCCAAATAATCAGCAAGAGTTGCGTAGTTTTTTAAATTGTGAATATTCGCGATAATGGCTGTAATTTCACCGACGAATCTTACTTTTTGCATCGTGCTGAGCAGATCAGTTTTTAAGAGGTTTATCGCGTCAAGTGGTGCTGGCGTAAGCTGATTATTTTTCGCATAAAAAACTTTGCGTTTATCTACTTGCTTAGAAGAAAAAGATAGTCCAAGTTCACGTTCCATGTTTGTTAACGTATGTCGATCAATCCCATAGATGGCATGTGCGCCATAGTTGAGTGTAAATCCTGCTTTTTCGTAAGTAAAAGCACGTCCTCCAAGTTGCGGGCTACGCTCGAAAAGGATACCTTCGACATGTGGATTCTCAGATAAATAAGCGGCCGCTGTTAAACCTGCTAAGCCTCCGCCAATAATAGCTACTTTCATTTTGTTTTCCTCCTTGGGGACTGGTTCTACCTGCAGAGATGCGTAAGGCTCCTCGGAGCGCAAACCTACCCACAGCCAGGTTAAGTTGTTTTTCATCATGGAGAGTAAATCGGCTTCATCTTGATTGCACCAAGTACGGACCGTTCCCGCATACATGCAAACGAGAAGTTCAATTTTTCTGGGTTCTGGAAGCCAATGTAACAAACTTTCAGATAGTACGTTTAATTGCTGTTGTTCTTCCGTTTTTATGGTTTCATTCTGCAAGGATAAAGCTTGTAAACTGCGGACTAATCTGGGTGAAGATTGAATGTTGGACGATAAGTCTAAGAATAAGCGATTAATGTGTCCTTCAAGGGATTGGACCTTGGAGGGAGGCTGCTTCACCCAATCTTGAATCAATTGAATTTGTTTACTGTAAAGCGCTGAAATGATGGCATCTTTGCTTTTAAAATAATGATAAAACGTTCCCTTTGATGATCCCGTCGCCGCGATGATATCGTCTACAGATACATTCTCATAACCCTTTTCCATAAACATAGTTAAGGCGACTTCCATCATCACATCACGTTTTTTGCGGGTGGAGGCTCTCATGAATTGGCTCATCCGCTCACTCCATTCCAACCATCGATTTACTCCTATTATATGCAAAAATAGACTTTCAGTCTACAATTTAATTGACCCTTCGCTTAAAACTTGAAGAAGGAAAAAACAATCTAAATCATTATTTACCGTGTGATGTCGATACCTGCGGTCTATACTTCAGAATAGAACCATACGAGAGGATGAAATACACACTTGAAAAATGAAGATTTAGGATGGAATTCCTTTTTTGAAAAAGCGTTCGAACCTTACCTAAATGAAGGATACCAGGTTGGACGGGTGTCCTTGGAACATAAACATATATATCGCGTTCAGACGGAAGTCGGGGAAGCGCTAGCCGAGGTATCGGGTAAAATGCGACATCTTGCTTTCCGTCGCGAAGACTACCCAGCTGTAGGCGATTGGGTTGTACTGTCAATCAGAGGAGAAGAACAGCGAGCAACGATCCATGCTGTATTGCCACGCAAAAGTAAGTTTTCCCGTAAAGTGGCTGGTCAAGTCACCGAAGAACAAATTGTTGCCACGAATGTAGATACAGTGTTTCTGTTCACAGCACTTAATTTAGACTTTAATGTACGCCGTATTGAGCGTTATTTGGTATTAGCTTGGGAAAGCGGTGCAAATCCAGTTGTTGTTCTAAGTAAAGCGGATTTATGTGAGGACCCGGAAGCGCTGGCTGCAGAGGTCGCGGCTGTTGCGGTAGGGGTGCCCATTCATATTATTAGTTCAACAGAAAATCGCGGACTAGATGAGCTTGCTGCTTATATTTCTCCAGGCCAAACAGTCGCGCTTCTTGGCTCGTCCGGTGTTGGCAAATCCACTTTGGTCAACCGCATCTATGGGAAGGATATTCTGGACACAGGGGATATTCGTTCGGGGGATGACAAAGGGAAGCATACGACGACTCACCGCGAGCTCATCACGCTGCCTGGAGGAGGCATATTGATTGATACGCCAGGTATGCGTGAACTCCAGCTGTGGGATGTTTCGGAGGGATTAAGCACGTCATTTCAAGATATCGAAGTGCTTGCAGGAGTGTGCTTCTTTCAGGATTGTAAGCATGAAAATGAACCGAAATGCGCTGTGAAACATGCGTTAGATGAAGGGACTTTGGCAGTTGAACGATTTAATAACTACTTAAAATTACAAAAGGAGCTCGCTTATTTGGCGCGCAAAGAAGATAAAGGGCTTCAAGCAGCCGAGAAAGCGAAATGGAAAAAGCTGCACCAATCCTTAAAAAGTCAGCATAACCGTTAAAATTTTACGTAGTTAGATAAGCCCTAACGCGTTCACAGAGTAGCCTTTTGCCTATAGCTGAATATGCTGTTGGTAAAAAGGAGGCATAAGCCTATGAAACATCAGGAAGCACATGATATATGTAAAATGCATATGTACCGTTATGTGAGCGTCACAATGACAAGTGGTGTGGTTTATGACGGTATTGTGGAAAATGTGGATGATGACCATCTATACTTAGCCATTCCGATCGGTGGAATGGATCAGGAACAAATGAGAGCTTTTTTACCTTATTCCTATCCGGGTTATGGCTACCCGTACGGATTTCCGGGTTACGGTTACGGCTTTCCAAGACGGCGTTTTGCAAGACAAATCCTACCGCTAGCTGCATTACTAACCTTATCCTTACTTCCGTATTATTAATAGAATGAAACCCATTCAATCTAGAAACATCTTACAGTCAATGAGGTGTTTCTTTTTTTTGCAATTATTCCATTTATAATTGTAGATTGGATTGGATTTTTCAGCTCTTTTCCGATAAAATTAAAAGTAGTAGTTTCACGAAAGTGGGGGACAAGCCGAACAATGAGTGATTGTATTTTCTGTAAAATTATTGCGGGGGAACTTCCCTCTAAGAAAGTGTATGAGGACGAACAAATTGTTGCTTTCTATGATATTCAGCCAGCTTCACCCATTCATGTCCTTATCATTCCTAAGAAGCACATTGCTTCACTAGCCGATGCGGGAGAAGAGGATTGGAACTTGATAGGTCAAATTCAGCGTGTGGCTGCGCAAATTGCTAGAGAACTAGAAGTAGAAGAATCTGGTTATCGGGTTATAACGAATATTGGAGCTAACGCGGGCCAAATTGTTCACCATCTTCATTATCATCTTATGGCTGGGGCACGATTATCGCCTTTAGGGGTGCACAATTAAGCTTCCTTTCACGAATCGAAAGGTTTGCGATTGACACCCTAATTACTATGACCTATAATGAGATTTGATGAACCGTTTTGTCTTAGATGGTCTGTTCGGAGGGAGGGAAAACTGTTGTCAGAAACTCGAGTTCGTAAGAACGAAACTATAGATGCTGCACTTCGTCGCTTTAAGCGTTCCATCGCTAAGGATGGCATTCTTGCAGAAGTTAAAAAACGTAAACATTATGACAAGCCTAGCGTTAAGCGTAAGCTTAAATCTGAGGCTGCTCGTAAGAGAAAGTTCTAGGAGGCAACATGAGCTTAAGCGATCGATTGAACGAAGATATGAAGCAAGCGATGAAGAGTCAGGACAAGTTCAAACTCTCCGTAATTCGAATGGTGAGATCTACCATCAAGAATTCAGAGATTGATCTGAAAAGAGCCTTAGATGACAATGAAGTGCTTGACGTTCTAACTCGTGAAATCAAACAGCGTAAGGATTCCCTCCAAGAATTTACGAAGGCCGGCAGAGATGATTTGGCCGAGAGCCTGAAGGCAGAACTTGTTATTCTAGCTGAGTACATGCCGCAACAGCTTTCTGAGGAAGAAGTGAAAGCCATTGTACAGCAGACCATCCAGCAAATTGGTGCTTCTTCCAAAGCGGATATGGGCAAAGTGATGACGGCATTGATGCCTCAGGTCAAAGGACGCGCTGATGGTAAACTTATCAATCAGTTAGTTCAACAATTATTAGGTTAATACAAAATATGTTAGAAAAGACCGAGTGGACCAAGTCCTCTCGGTTTTTTGTTTCCACACTAAACGCGGTCGCGCATCCCTGAATGGCCTCGATAGAGGATTTCTCATTATCTTGGGCAAAAACGAAACAGTTTGGATGTTGTAACGTACATATTAGTGATAAGGAAGATTCAGGGAAAGGAGTGAAAGATGATGTTTGTAGAAAACTTATCTGCCTTTCTGACTCATCCCGTTACAGCGACGGTATTATTAGTGGTTGGGATCATTGGAATTGCATTGGAGCTGCTTTTTTTCAGCAGTGGATTGCTCGCCTTAGCGGGGGTAGCTGGTTTTGCACTCTATTTTCTCGGGTTTTATTTAGCTGGTTTTGCTGGTTTCGGAGACTTGGCTGTCTTCGGAATCGGGTTACTTCTTCTTATCCTAGAATTGGTCGTTCCGAGTTTTGGGATTCTAGGTGTATTAGGCGCAATATGCCTCTTTGGCGGGGTTCTGATGGCATCTTCAGATCCCACACAAGCAGCGATAATGCTGGGTATCGCCTTGTTGTTAGCAATCGTTGCGATCTCCTTCGCGATCAAAACCTTTAAGCACCGCGGTATTTGGAACCGTTTTATTCTGAAGGAGCAGCTAACGACGAACAAGGGATTTACATCCAGCCCAGATCGATCCTATTTAATTGGAATGACGGGAGAAGCGATTACTCCGCTCCGCCCTGCCGGGACTGCAATCATTCATGGTGAGCGCGTGGATGTGGTGACGAATGGCAGCTTTATTGCCACAGGAAAGAATGTAGTCGTTGTTGAAGTAGAAGGAGTTCGCGTTGTAGTACGAGAGAATTAGGAGGGAATAAATATGAATATAGAACCAGGATTATATTTGGTGTTGGTTGCGGCCATTATTATTATTGCACTTTCAGTATTGCTGAGTATTGTGCCTGTCATGCTCTGGATTTCAGCACTTGCTTCCGGGGTAAGAATTAGTATCATTACTTTAATTGCTATGAGGCTTCGTCGCGTGACCCCAAGTAGGATCGTCAATCCGATGATTAAAGCTACTAAAGCGGGTATTGATTTAAGTGTCAATCAGCTAGAAAGCCACTTTCTTGCAGGCGGTAACGTTGATCGGGTTGTCAATGCATTAATTGCTGCTCACCGCGCGAAGATTCACTTGGAGTTTGAACGTGCAGCGGCTATCGATCTTGCAGGGCGGGATGTCTTGTTAGCCGTTCAAATGAGTGTAAATCCACGTGTCATTGAAACACCTAATGTTTCAGCAGTGGCGAAGAACGGAATTGAAGTAAAGGTTATTGCCAGGGTTACGGTTCGAGCCAACATTGACCGGCTTGTAGGGGGTGCGGGCGAGGAAACGATTATCGCTCGTGTAGGTGAGGGGATTGTAACTACAGTTGGTTCCAGTGACTCTCACAAAGATGTATTAGAGAATCCAGATTTGATTTCACGAACGGTTCTGGGTAAAGGGTTAGATGCCGGAACAGCTTTTGAAATATTATCGATTGATATCGCGGATGTGGATGTAGGTAAAAATATTGGCGCCAATTTACAAACGGAACAGGCAGAAGCCGATAAGCGAATTGCTCAGGCTAAAGCTGAGGAAAGACGTGCGATGGCTGTTGCTGTCGAGCAAGAAATGAAAGCCAGAGTTATAGAAATGCGTGCCAAGGTTGTCGAATCGGAGACACAGGTGCCTCTTGCGATGGCTGAGGCACTTCGAAATGGTAAACTAGGTGTCATGGACTATATGAATCTTAAAAATATTGATGCAGATACACAAATGCGTTCTTCGCTTGGCAAAATAAATGATGGTAAGAGTGAGAAAGAATAGTAGTTTTGAAGAGGTGATCAGGTGGGACAGCTCATTGAAATTTTGTTGAAGAACTGGTATCTGGTTATTATTGCCTTCGCCTTTTTTTATCAAATTCGAAGTAAGGGCCGGCGAGCAAATCAGGAAACTAAGGCGAGGCCGGGAATGCCATCCTTTGGTGAAGCTCCTAATGGCGCTACGCGCCCAGTAGAAGCGAAGAAATCAGGCCAGAAGGGGTTTGGATCGACCTTGCAATCGGGGCGCGTGCAAGACGAGTATGGTCGTTCTAACACAGCCAAGGCGGTCTCGACTATGCCCAATCAGAAGGCCTCTCCTTTCGGCTCGCCAACACAGGTTATTAACGAAAATGCATCTGTTTACGCAGATGCAATCTCAACGCCGAGTCCTTTTCCTGAACAACCGAGCCGTGATCAGCTCCTGCAAGGAATTGTGTGGGCTGAAATTCTCGGTCCGCCAAGGTCGAAGAAGCCTTATCGCAGATAAAAGTATGTAAGAACGTCCCCTCGATTGATCGAGAGGGCGTTCTTTGCTTTGCAGGTTTTTCACATAAAACTGGCGCTCTCCGCATAATTTGGTAGAAAGTCTCTGCGCATTTTCTGTATTTATGATCATCTAGTTAGAGGGGGTACTCCCAGCTATGCGTCGCTTGACCCGCAAATGGAACCAGTTCACGGCCAAAATCCTTGATCTTCCTCAGGATGTGGTACAGGACTTGCCGCGAATTACGATGATCGGCAACGTACAGCTTTATGTAGAGAATCATCGGGGTGTACTTCATTTTTCAAGTGAAAAGTTGAAGCTCGAATTAACGAAAGGGACGTTAGAAGTGTTCGGAAGGCAATTAGTTATTCGAGCTATTCTTTCAGAAGAAGTGTTTATTGAAGGTTTGATCGATAATGTGAAATATGAACCATAGATGAGAGTATGGACTGAGAACAGGAGGCTGAGTCATGAAACAATCCCTTTTCATTGCTCGTTTGCGAGGTTATGTGCGCATTCAAATACGAGGTGAAGGTTGTGGAAGATTAATTAATCCCATGATGGAGAAGGGATTCTCCATATGGGATATTCAAGCTGGAGATGAGGGGAAGCTTGAGCTTTTCATCCTGATCAAAGATTTTTTCAGACTTAAACCGCTGTTGAAACGGACAGGCTGCAGGGTGCATGTTACTGAAAGGCACGGGCTGCCTTTTTTTATGGACAGACTGGGTCGCAGAAAGGTTTTTTTTGCAGGAATGGCAGCTTTTATCATAGGTCTTTATTTATTGACTTCGCTCGTATGGCAAGTTAGTGTGGAAGGGAATGATCGTATCTCTGAGTCGGAAATTTTGCAAGCTGCATCCAAACAGGGCATACATACGTTTCAATGGAAATTTAAGTTGAAGAAAGCAGAGGATTTATCGCGCGAAATCCAAGGAATGTTGCCGCATGCGGCTTGGGTTGGTGTCGAAATTCGTGGTACCCATATCACGATCAAGGTTGTCGAGGCAACCATTCCTGACAAGGGACCGCTTATGAATCCTCGGAATTTGGTTGCTGCCAAAAACGCGCTCGTTACCGAGATTTTATCAGATAAAGGCAAACCCATGGTGAAGCCGAATACGTATGTGCGAAAAGGGGACGTGCTTATCTCGGGTACCATTGGCGATGAACAAAATAGCCAAGTGGTGGTTGCAAGTGGTAAAGTTAAGGGCATCGTTTGGTTTACCTCCCGAATCGAGTCTCCGCTTACAAAAACATATAGGGTATATTCAGGTGAAACTATAACTCGCAACTATCTTGTTTTTGGGACAAGAGCACTGCAACTAAGTGGTTTTGGTAAGCAGAAATTCGAACATTTCGAAACGATTCCAGAGCGTAAAACGTTGGCTTGGCGATCTTTTTCACTTCCGCTCGGTTGGCTTCATGAAAAGGTGATGGAGGTACATATTGTCGAGGAACCTATTGATCCAGCGATTGCGAAAAAGGCGGGCTTAGAGCAGGCAAAAGCTAAATTACTTGGAGCTGAAGGAGCAGATGCTAGAATTGTCGGCGAAAAAATTTTGCATGAAAAAACAGAGAATGGTAAAATTTATATAGACGTGCATTTTGAAGTCGAAGAAAATATCGCCGAAGAACAACCAATTGTGATACGAGGAGAATGAGGGCTGTTGGTAGAATACGCGCAATCTGTGAAAATTACATTGAAAAATCCGGTTGAAGGACTAGCCTTGTTCGGACCGCAGGATAAATTTCTGCATGTCATCGAACGGGAGATTCCTGCACAAATCTATACGCGTGAAGCCGAAATAACGATACAAGGAGCTGCTGCAGAAGTGAACTCACTTCAGCAGCTTTTTGAGGTTCTCTTACAGCTCATCCGTAATAACTATACGTTGACAGAGCGAGATGTTTTGTATGCGGTTGAACTTGCGAAGCAGATGAAAACCGACCAATTGCTTGATTTGTTCAAAGGTGAAATTACAACAACACATAAGGGTAAGCCTATACGTGTCAAAACGATCGGACAACGGAAATATGTCGAGACGATTAAGAAGAAAGATATCGTCTTCGGGATTGGACCCGCAGGAACAGGTAAAACCTATTTAGCTGTTGTGCTTGCCGTGACGAGGCTTAAGGAAGGGGCCGTCAAAAGGATTGTATTAACGCGCCCTGCAGTCGAGGCTGGGGAAAGTCTGGGCTTTCTGCCAGGGGACTTGCAGGAAAAAGTTGACCCCTATTTACGCCCATTGTATGATGCTCTTAATGATGTCCTTGGACCTGAGCAGGTAGCCAAGTCATTAGAACGAGGACTTATCGAGATTGCACCACTGGCTTATATGCGCGGTAGAACGTTAGATGATTCTTTCATCATTCTGGATGAGGCGCAAAATACAACGCCTGAACAAATGAAAATGTTTCTGACAAGACTTGGTTTCGGTTCCAAAATGGTGATTACCGGGGACGTTACGCAAATTGATTTGCCGCGCGGCAAATCGTCCGGTCTCGTAGAAGCAAATCGCATTCTCAGTAATATCGAGGAACTTGGCTTTATTTATTTTGATGAGCAGGATGTGGTTCGACATTCACTTGTTCAGAAAATCATTGTTGCGTACAATGCTGAAAATGATAAGTAACTGAGCAGGGTTGTTAGGTAGAGAGGAATGACCTTCCGTGAAGAAAAATGAAGTGCAAATGAAAGGCAAATTTCATTACCAGCTGAACGGATGGAAATACAGTACAGGAATACGGGTACTGTTGTTTCTCTTGCTGGCTTTAATTTTTTATATGTCCCTTTACGTCAAGCTTGTGCCTCAAGTTTATGATATTGTGTTAGGAACGACGAGTGAAAAAACCATTTATGCTCCTAGACAAATTGAAAACGCAATTGCTACTGAACAAGCCAAAGAAGACGCTGCCAAGCGCGTCCAACCCGTTTATCGAATTGTGAATCTCAAAAATGATACGCTGATTGATGTTATTTATGATAAATTGTTGCAAATCAATGCGGATGAAGAAGTGAAATTTGATGACAAAGTCAGCATTTATCGCCGGGTTATTCCGCAACTAATCAGCGATACGCAAAATCAATCTATCAAATCACTTCGTATCAGCGGTCAATATAACGATTTATTGCTTGAACAAATCCAGCAGGGGCTTGCCGAACAGCATTACCCGCTGCCGGAGGAAACTTATTTTAAGCTTCCAAGGTTGACCAAGGATGATTTAGCGGCTATGCGTCCTGTGACGAAAGACATCGTTAACAAATTGATGAATGATCAAATCTTGGATGCGCAGACGGCCCGGGCTAAAGTTGCTGAGCTTGTGAATACATCGAATTTGACGAAGAATACATCCCGTGAAATGGTTACCGAAATCTCTAGAGCCATCATAACGCCGAATAAATTTTTTGATCAAAAGGGCACCGAGGATGCCAAAGGTCAAGCTAGAGAGAGCGTGAAACCGGTATACATCAATAAGAATGAAGTTCTCGTTAAAGTCGGGGATGTCATAACGGAAGAGATATACGCTAGACTAGATAAACTGGAGCTTCTGAAGGACAAAGCGAATTATTTGCCGCAACTAGGGCTCAGTATTCTTTCGGCTCTCTTGTCATTCGCCATTTATATGTTTGTCCGACAAAGCGCATTGCCGATCAAATACAATAATTCTCAGCTCGTGATGCTCATTCTTATATTTCTTATCAATGTTATTGGAATGAAAATGATCTCTCTCGTGCAAAATCTAGATTATCCTTATATTGGTTATCTGGCTCCGACCGCGTTAGGAAGTATCCTGATTGCCATTTTACTGGATGCTCCGCTAGCGTTCATTGCATCGGTCTTATTCTCCTTAATGGCTAGTATTATCTTTAACACGGAGCACGTGTTGCTTTTTGACTACCGTTACGGATTAGTTAGCTTGGCTATTTGTTTTAGTGCAGTGTTTACGATTCAAAGGGCAAGCCAACGGGCTACCATCCTGAAAGCTGGTCTTATGATTGCCTTCTTCTCTATGTTAACGATCACATCGATGCTGTTGATGGAAGATCATTTTCAAAAGAGAGAAGCCCTTCTGTCGCTTTCTTTCGCGGCTGCAGGCGGATTATTAACAGTTGTGTTCGTTATTGGGCTGCTGCCTTTTTTCGAGGTTGCATTCGGTATTTTATCACCGCTCAAATTGGTGGAGCTTTCAAATCCGAATCATCCTTTGCTGCGCAAGCTGCTTACGGAGACACCGGGGACCTATCATCACAGTGTCATGGTGGGGAATTTGTCAGAGGCCGCAGCTGAATCCATCGGAGCCGACGGGCTGCTGTGCCGAGTTGGTTCTTATTACCATGATATTGGCAAAACTAAGCGCCCAAGCTACTTTATTGAAAATCAAACGAATATTGAGAATCCGCATGATCGCATTGATCCGAATTTAAGTAAGTCCATCATCATAGCGCACCCTCGTGATGGCGTTGAAATGCTTAAAGATTTCAAAATGCCTAAGCCGATAAGAGACATTGCTGAACAGCATCATGGAACGACACTGCTGCACTTTTTCTATCATAAAGCGATGAAACAAGCCGAAGAAGAGGGCAGTGAGAAAGAAATCCGTGAAGAGGATTTTCGTTACCCAGGTCCCAAAGCGCAATCCAAGGAAGCAGCAATTGTGGGTATAGCGGATAGCGTGGAGGCTGCTGTTCGATCACTGCGTAATCCGACGCTTGAACAAATCGATTCGATGGTGCACAAAATTATTAAGTCCCGTTTGGACGACGGACAATTTAATGAGTGTGATCTCACGCTCAAAGAACTCGATAAGATTGCCAAAACATTAAACGAAACCTTGTTAGGGATCTTTCACGCAAGGATCGAATATCCAAGTGAGCTAGCTCCAAAGAAGTCAGGGGCTTGATGATATCTACGACAAATTAAAGGAGGGCACATAATGGCAAGTATGGATTTAACGTTAGAGTGGAGTAGTGAGCAAGAAGTGAAAGAAATCATGCCTGCTTTTATTGAAAAGCTTGAAGAGCTGCTGCGTTTAGCAGGCGAGCTTGAAGGCGTTACGGAGGGGGAAGTTGCCCTTACATTCGTAGACGATGAAGCGATTCAAGAGCTTAATAAACAATACCGTGACTTAGATAAACCGACCGATGTACTCTCGTTTGCAATGAGCGAGTTCGGAGAGGATGAAATTCATATCAACTACGAGGATGATGGTGAAGGCGACCCAGATGATCTTCAAGACGGTGAAACGGTGTCTGAAGGGTTCATTGAGCCTTTAGGGGATATTATCATTTCCGTTCCCCGTGCCATCGCTCAGGCCGAAGATTATGGACATTCCGTTGAGCGTGAGCTCGGATTTCTATTCGTTCATGGGTTCCTACATTTGATCGGCTATGATCACCAAAGTGAAGAGGAAGAGAAGATTATGTTTGCTAAGCAGGAGGACATTTTGCAGAAGGCAGGTTTGACCCGCTAATGTCGGACGGCTTCCGTAAATGGCGCAGGAGCTTCCGGTATGCCTATGAAGGAATCAAATATGCTTTAGATACGCAGCGCAATATGAAATTCCATTTTTGCGTTGCTTTTCTTGTTTTGTTGGCAGCGCTTTTAATCCATCTGCCCAAAACGGACATTCTGTTTATTCTACTTGCGGTAACTCTCATGATTGTTACAGAGCTCATCAATACGGCTGTGGAAAAAACAGTGGATCTGGCGATGCCAGATCGCCATCCGTTAGCCAAAATTGCGAAGGACGTCGCCGCGGCGTCCGTATTGGTGTCCGCAGGTTTTGCCGTGATTGTTGGCATGATTGTATTTTATGAGCCTATCGATCACTTGCTGCGAAATTCAAGAATGCAGGATACTCCGGTATCCGCGGGAACGATTTGGGTCCTTATTGCCCTTGTTATTTTGACGGTCATTGTAATTGAGACACGTTTCTCAGATAAAGGGAAACTGGTGCGACCTAGCTTGTTGACAGCTGTTGCCTTTGCAATTGCTACTGTTATTACGATTTTCGTCTCGCAAACGATAGTTGCACTGCTTGCATATACGCTCTCTATACTTATTTTTATTATGTTATATGACAAAAGGAAGAGACCATTTCCAGCACTAATTCTAGGAGCACTCATTGGCATCATGGTCACAATCCTCGCTTTTTCCTGCCTTAACATGCTATAACGTTAATATAAAATGAAAGTAGGTTGATGGCAATGAATCAACAAGAACTCATTGAACACGCGAAAGAAGCGATGAAAAGAGCCTATACACCTTATTCGAATTTTCAAGTTGGTGCGGCGCTTCTTGACGCAAACGGTCATGTGCACTATGGCTGTAACGTAGAAAATGCAGCATACGGACCGACCAACTGCGCTGAGCGAACTGCGTTATTCCGTGCCATCGCAGATGGTCATAAGGCAGGTTCCTTTCAAGCTATAGCGGTGATGGGGGACACAGAAGGTCCTATTTCCCCATGTGGTGTTTGCCGCCAGGTATTGGTGGAGCTATGTGAACCGGATATGCCAGTTTACCTTGGTAATATGAAAGGTGATTTTGCAGAAACTACCGTGTCGGCCTTATTGCCAGGTGCTTTCACAACGAAAGATTTGCATATAAATGGAGGATAACTAGAAGTGGCTAAAAAAGAATTTAAATCAGGCTTTGTCGCTATCATCGGACGCCCGAACGTTGGGAAATCAACGCTGATGAACCAAATCATCGGGCAAAAAATTGCAATCATGTCAGATAAGCCTCAGACAACAAGAAACAAAATCCATGGGGTTTATACATCCAATAACGGTCAAATTGTTTTCCTGGATACGCCAGGTATTCATAAACCGACTTCCAAATTAGGCGATTACATGAGTAAAGTGGCGCATGGGACGCTTGGGGAAGTGGATGCGGTGCTGTTTTTGGTTGATGTTGCCGAAGGGATTGGCGGCGGTGACCGTTATATTATCGAGCAGCTAAAGCATGTTGAAACGCCTGTCATTCTGGTATTAAACAAAATTGACCTTGTTCAACCTGAAGCACTATTGGCGATTATTACAAATTACAAAGATTTGTATAACTTTGCTGAAATCGTGCCGGTTTCTGCTCTCAAGGGTAACAATGTAACAACATTGTTGGAACAAATTGTTCGTTATTTGCCGGAAGGTCCGCAATACTACCCAGCCGACCAAATTACAGATCACCCGGAACAATTCGTATGTGCTGAACTCGTTCGTGAGAAAATCTTGCATTTGACGCGGGAAGAAATTCCGCATTCCATTGCCGTTCAGATTGAAGACATGCGTGTCGAGCCCAATGGTGTAGTCCATATTTCAGCGGTCATATTTGTTGAGCGAGATTCACAAAAAGGTATCGTCATTGGCAAACAAGGAAGTTTACTCAAAGAAATTGGACGGCAGGCTCGCCGTGATATCGAGACGCTGCTAGGCTCCAAAACTTTCTTGGAACTGTGGGTTAAAGTGAAAAAAGACTGGAGAAATCAAGATAGAGTTCTACGTGATCTTGGCTTCCGCCACGACTAATAGGTTTTTTCCTAAGAGTTCCAGTTTTTATCTCGCATAGAGAAGCTTCCTCTGCGCATCCTAAGAACATCACGTTCAATGGGGAGGATGCTGAACATGAAAGATTTTTCGTGGACGTATTTTTCAAAGACCGGTGATGTAGATGCCTATCTGCTGTACAAACAAGTTTCCGGAGAACCGGGTATGGACACCGATGTACAGGAAGAGGATCAAAGTAACGAAGAGCCGCTCGAAGGTCTGAATATGTAAATTCATATTCATTAGCTCGTAAGTTCAGAGCGGCATTCATGGGGGAAGTCATTTGCTGCGCAGCGTACAGGGGATTGTACTCCGTAGTATGGACTATGGAGAGGGAAACAAGATCATTAGTCTATTCACCCCCGAGCTGGGTAAGGTTGGTGTCATGGCTCGGGGCGCTAAGAAAGTGAAAAGTCGACATGCCGCCGTTACGCAGCTTTTTACGTACGGCGATTTTGTTTTTTTCAAACAAAGGGGTCAGATGGGATCTCTGAATAGTGCTGAGATTATCGAAGCCCATCATGCTTTACGAGAGGATTTACATATGTCTGCGCATGCTTCCTATTTGGTGGAGATGACAGACCGAATGCTTGGTGACGAAGAGGGCAGCACTTATATATTTGAGCAGTTGAAAGCTGGACTGATGGCTATTGAAGAGGGCAAGGACATGCAGATCGTCGTTCACCTCTATGAAATGAAGATGTTTGATCTAGCCGGTTATCTCCCTGTGACAAATGCTTGTGTCTCCTGTGGAGAAACATCGGGGATTACGACCTTTAGCCCTGCAATGGGTGGGACTTTATGTGCTCGCTGTCGATACAAAGACTCTGCGGGTATTCCTATCGGTGAAGGGACGCTTAAGCTTCTGAAAATATTTCCTCGCATGGATATGCGGAGACTTGGTGCCGTGCAGGTAAAGGAAGAAACGAAAGCGCAGTTGAAGACCTGTATGCGAGCTTATATGGATATCCATATTGGTGTTCAGTGGAAATCCAGAGGCTTTATCGAACAAATGGAAAAATACAATATATAGTGTTGATTTCTAATTTGACATGTGAATTCGGCTTTGATATGATGTGGTGGAAATCACCTCGCCCTTGTGCTGTCCGCATATCGGTGAGGTTTTTCTCATGCTTTCGTTCTGTTTGCGTCTACTTTACATACAAATGACTAATGTAGGGCCTCGTCCCTGCTGAAAGGGGCTTAGGGAAATGGACCACCCACTACCTACTCGCGTATATGTTGTTTCGGATTCAGTTGGGGAAACGGGAGAATCTGTCGTGCGTGCCGCTGCGATGCAGTTTCATCCTGTACCCGTTGAAATTATGAGAGCTCCATTTATCCATGATTTTGAAGGAATAGATAAAGTCATCAATGCGATTAGAATACATGGCGGAATTGTTGTTTTTACCTTAGTTATTCCTGAATTGCGAGACGATCTGATTGCTAAGGCGAAGGAGTACGATATCCCGCATATAGACTTGCTGGGGCCGGTTGTTGCTACCTTAGGGCAAGCATTACACCAAGAGCCTCGCAGACAACCAGGAATGATTCACCCACTCGATGAAGATTATTTTAAAAAAGTTGAAGCGGTTGAATTCGCGGTCAAATATGATGACGGTCGGGATTTTAGCGGCATACAAAAAGCGGACATCATCTTATTGGGGGTTTCTCGTACATCCAAAACACCCTTATCTATGTACTTGGCGCACAAAAGATTTAAAGTCGCTAATGTTCCATTGGTACCCGAAATGCAGCCTCCTGCTGCGATTTATACGGTTCCAAAGGATAAGATCATTGGACTAAGGATCGACCCTGATAAATTGAATGTCATACGTCAAGAACGGCTGCGAACATTAGGGCTTGCAGAAAATGCAACCTACGCCAATGTAGAACGTATTAAAATAGAACTGGCTTTTGCTGACAAAATTATGAGCAAAATTGGTTGCGTCATCTTTGATGTTTCCAACCGTGCCGTTGAAGAGACAGCAAGTTTAATCATGGACCATATCGAACGAGTTCAGTAAGGTTTTATGTTTTCCCTTGCAGGATTTTTTGTAAGTCCATCGTATATAATAGTACGGTGAGATTTCGTCTAGAGAGCAGGGGCTGAACTGTATGCGAGCGAGAAGTATTATCGTTGATGCTGATGCTTGTCCAGTAAAATCCGAAATTGAGCAAGCAGGTAGGCAGTTTGGTGTACAAGTTGTGCTAGTTGCTTCTTTCGATCATCGGATGAAGGAGAACCCTGGCGTGAAGGTCGTTCAAGTCGACCGTTCCGATCAATCTGTCGATTTATATATTGCCAACCAGATTCAGCAAGGTGATATTTTGGTGACACAAGATTTTGGACTCGCCGCCTTAGGATTGGCTAAGGGATCTATTTGCTTAACGAATCGAGGGCAGGAATATACCGATAGTTCGATTGATTTCCTATTGGATCGTCGTCACGCATCGGCTAAAATGCGCAGAAGCGGAAAGCATTCGAAGGGGCCAAAACCTTTTACGGAAGCAGATCGTCAAAATTTTCTACATGGTTTGACAAAACTTTTAAAATATTTGCAGGAAATCGAAAACAAGTAGCGAATAGTAATTAGTCGGAAAAGCGACCTGAATTGTAGGTGGAACAAAAATGAGGTACGGACGCATACCTGAAGAGGTCATTGAGGCTGTACTTAAGCGCCATGACATTGTTGATGTCATTGGTAGGCACGTACATTTGAGCAAGCAAGGGCATTATATGAAGGGGCTATGCCCGTTCCACTCTGAGAAAAGTCCTTCTTTCACTGTCACACCAGAAAAACAAATTTATCGTTGTTTTGGTTGTAATGTGGGTGGGAATTTGATTCGATTCGTAATGGAAATCGAAGGACTTAGTTTCTCCGAGGCCGTTAGCAAGCTGGCTGAAGAAGCGGATATCCCAATCACTTGGGAAGAAGCGACAGAGGAGCAAAATGAGCAGCAGCAAGAGAAAGCAACATTGTTAAAAGCTTATGATTTTACCGCAAAATTGTATCATTATATTCTTGGCAACACGGAACAAGGCAAAGTGGCTAAAGGTTATTTGGCCTCAAGAGGAATATCGGATAAGCTGATCGATACCTTCCAAATTGGTTATGCACCGGCCATGTGGGACACACTCGTTCAACAGCTAGATAAGCGAGAGTTCGACTTAGCCCTGATGGAGAAGGGCGGTTTAATCTCTGCCAAACATGAAGGTAACGGCTATGTGGATAAATTCCGGGAACGCATCATGTTTCCTATATGCGACTCTACTGGCAAAGTTATCGCATTCGGAGGCAGATCGATGGGCGATGCGCAGCCCAAATATTTAAATAGTCCGGAATCCATTCTTTTTAATAAAAGTCGGACAATGTACAACCTACATCTGGCTAGACCCAATATGCGTAAGCTTCAACAAGCAGTTCTCTTTGAAGGCTATGTGGATGTCATTAAAGCATGGGAAGCGGGAATTAGTAATGGTGTCGCTACGATGGGGACAGCATTAACGAAGGAACATGCCGCTCTATTGAACCGTAACGCGGACCAAATCGTCGTTTGTTACGACGGGGATAACGCGGGACAATCAGCTGCATTCAAAAGCATCCCTATTCTAGAAGAGACAGGCAGCCGAGTCATGGTAGCCATGCTGCCAGATGGCAAGGATCCAGATGATTATGTAAGAAACTATGGTTTTGACCGATTCGTACGGGAGATTATTGAGCCAGCCGTACCATCGATGAAATATAAGCTATTGTACATCCGCAAAAATTTTAAGTTGCACGAGGACGGTGACAGACTTCGTTATCTGCAATCCGCTGTGAAATTAATCAGTCATCTTCAATCTCCTATGGAACGTGAACATTATTTGAAACAGTTGGCTTCTGAATTCCCAGAATCTTCGTATGAGGCGATGAAGTTAGACCTTCACGAAATCTTGCTGCAATCGGAAAAAAACCGACCAGAGGGGGATAATAAACCAATTCTGTGGAATAATGTTATGAATAATGGGAGAACAGTGGAACGAACACCCAAAAAATCACCTTCGCTTTTGCCTGCTTATCATAATGCAGAACGGTTAATATTGGCGGTAATGATGCATGACCGTGATGTCTGCTCACAAGTGGAAGCGCAATTAGGTGATCAATTCAATGTTGAAGCTCACGCAGTCTTAGCTGCTTATTTATATGCTTACTACGCTCAGAATGCTGAGCCGGATGCAAGCCGATACATTGCCATGCTGCAAGACGAACAGCTGGAGAGCTTGGCTAGTTCCATTGTTATGATGGGTGCTGGTCATGGAATTAACGAACAAGTGATTGACGACTATATTCGCCAAATTCGCAAAGTTCCAATGCAAGAAGAAGTTGAACGTAAGAAAGAAGAACGAGTTCGCGCTGAACGCGCGGGCGACCATCTTAGAGCTGCACAAATTGCTATTGAAATTATTGCCCTAGAAAAACGATTGAAGTCAACTTAGAATTACTGCAATGACTAGGGAGGAGGGAGTCCGTACCATGGCGAATGATCAGCGTACAGAACTAGAGACAGAATTGACCCTGGACCAGGTGAAAGACCAGCTTATTGAGCAGGGGAAAAAGCGGTCCTCACTAACTTACAAGGATATTATGGAGAAATTAGCTCCCTTTGATCAGGATCCTGAACAAATCGATGAGTTTTTCGAACAGCTTTCGGAGCAGGGGATCGACGTAGGGAACGAATCCGATGAGGATTCCATGAATCCAGAAGAAAATGAGCGCGATGAATTTAACTTCGATGATGATCTGGCCTTACCGCCAGGGATTAAGATTAATGATCCAGTTCGGATGTATTTGAAAGAAATTGGTCGAGTACCGCTTCTTTCTGCGGAAGATGAAGTAGGGTTAGCCAAACGGATTGAAAATGGGGACGAAGAAGCGAAGAGGCGTTTAGCAGAAGCTAACCTTAGACTCGTTGTCAGTATCGCCAAAAGATATGTAGGTCGAGGCATGCTGTTCCTAGATTTGATTCAAGAAGGTAATATGGGGCTTATTAAAGCTGTGGAAAAGTTTGACCATACTAAAGGATATAAGTTTAGTACGTATGCGACTTGGTGGATTCGTCAGGCGATTACCCGTGCCATTGCTGACCAAGCGAGAACGATACGTATTCCGGTACATATGGTCGAAACAATTAATAAACTTATCCGTGTTTCCCGTCAATTGCTGCAAGAATTGGGGCGTGAACCTACGCCGGAAGAGATTGCCAAAGAGATGGATTTGAGCACAGATAAAGTACGTGAAATCATGAAGATTGCACAAGAGCCTGTGTCGTTAGAAACACCGATTGGTGAGGAAGACGATTCCCACTTGGGAGATTTCATTGAGGATCAAGAAGCATTGGCTCCAGCTGATGCTGCTGCGTATGAGCTTCTGAAGGAACAGCTTGAGGACGTTCTAGATACGTTGACGGAAAGAGAAGAGAATGTACTTCGCTTACGTTTTGGTTTAGATGATGGACGTACACGTACGCTTGAAGAAGTAGGTAAAGTATTCGGTGTTACACGTGAACGGATTCGTCAGATCGAAGCTAAAGCTTTGCGGAAGTTGAGACACCCTAGCCGCAGTAAACGATTAAAGGATTTCTTGGAATAAAGACGCTGTGAGAGGGCCCTGCCAAATTCGGCGGGGTCTTTTTTTGTTTTAAAACTACCACTAAAGCCAGAGGACGAATTCACCGATAAAGTAGCTAGGAAGGTGAGCGAATAAATGGATGCAGAGAAACGAAAAGTGATTGTAAGGGAAATCCATCATTGGCGCAGAAGCAAATTGCTTCCTGAGCATTATTGCGATTTCCTAATGAATTTGTATGTGGATGAATCAACACCTAAACCTGCTTCATTAATGGGGGTATCCTCATCCTCGGTAGCAAACAGTAATTGGAAAATATGGTTGGCCATTATGGCGGTGATTGCCGCTCTGGCCTTATCTGCTCTTAATTTTAACTCTTTTGGATTGCCAATGCAAATTGGAATTTCCACGCTTTTTGTCATCATTTGTTATGGATTTGCATATCGGCATTATCAGAAAGCACCTATTATTTCTTATTTGCTCTGTGGTGTTTCTTCGATTGCTTTGCTTTTTGTTGGTTTGTATTTATTAGATTTATACGCTGTGAGTTCTGCTAACGCATATGTTGGTTATTTAGCCTTTTGTAGCAGTGTCTGGCTGTTTAATGGGTTAGTTGGCCGTATGGCCATTTTCCAAATATGTGGATGGCTGGGTCTGGTCGGTACATATGGGTGGCTATTGCTTCACAAGCTGGACAGCCCTGGTTGGTTCTCACTTGAAATTAGTTGGATTCCGGTTAGTATTGTACTTATATGGATGGCTTGGCTTGCGCATCATACGAATAAGCAAGCGGCTAGTGTGCTTCTGTTAGTCGGGAGTATCGTTTGGTTTGCTCCTGAAGCGATGACGTTTCTGACAGATGTCGATATGAGCTCTCGTCTCATTCAATTATCGTTTACAGGTAAATTAGTTTCTGCAGGCGTGGCATTATTTTTGCTGCGTAAAAAATGGGTAGAGTGGGTAATGTAACATATGGTGAAATTATCGAAAAGATTGCAAATGATTGCAGATCGAGTTCCATTAGGATCAAAGGTAGCGGACATTGGTTCCGATCATGCCCTATTGCCAACGTATTTGGCACAACAGGGTATTATTTTGTTTGCTGTGGCTGGCGAGGTGAATCCAGGGCCTTTTGAAGCGGCAACGCGGCAGGTTCTAGAAAGCGGATTGTCCAAGAAAATCAGTGTAAGATCCGGTGACGGACTCGCTGTTATTGAGGCTGGAGAAGTGAATGTTATTACGATCGCCGGAATGGGCGGAAGTTTAATGGCGAGTATTTTGGAAGCAGGAAAGCATAAGCTGCAAGGCGTCACTCATCTCATTCTGCAGCCCAATGTTGGTGAAGATCATGTGCGGCGTTGGTTGCTGCAGCAGGGCTGGAAGCTAGAATCCGAAACGATTCTAGAGGAAGACGGCAAGATTTATGAGATATTGACAGCCATAGTTGTGTCGGATGAGGAAAAACCTACATTGGAGGTTCTTTACGCTGAACGTCAACTGCCAGGTGGGGTTAGGGTTTCGAAGGAACGCTTGCTTCAAATGGGGCCATACTTCATCAGCGATGCTCCAGAAGTATGGTTTACCAAATGGGAAAGCGAACTGAAAAAGTTGGCCATGATTGAAGGGCAGCTCCAGTTGTCTTCAGCAGAAGCGTCTGTAGCGAAGGCGAAGCAGGTCGGTCAAGAAATGAAGGAAATAAAGGAGGTACTCGCTTGTTTGCAAAAGGTCAAACCGTAATCCAGCTGTTTGAACAGCTGGCGCCGAAGCATTATGCGATGCCTGATGATAAAATAGGTTTACAGCTAGGGTCTTTGCAGAAGGAAATTCAGAAGGTCCTCGTAGCCCTGGATGTCACCGATGAAGTGGTTGAAGAAGCGATTCAGCAAGGTGCTAATCTCATTATTGCTCATCATGCGATTATTTTCAGACCGCTCGCTCATCTACAAACGGATACGCCTGCTGGTCGTTTATATGAAAAATTAATTAAGCACGACATCGCTGTCTATATCGCTCATACGAATTTGGATGTGGCTGAGGGCGGCGTGAACGATATGATGGCGGATAAGCTCGGTTTGACGGAGCTTACTCATTTAGAGGATGTGCATACGGAGAAGCTGCAGAAGCTGGTTGTTTTCGTCCCTGAGACGCATCACCAGGCTGTACTGGATGCCCTTTTCACCGCTGGAGCGGGTGGAATCGGGCAGTACAGCCACTGCAGCTTCAACATCCCCGGAACGGGGACGTTCCTGCCGCAGGAAGGGACGCACCCGTTTATCGGGGAAGTAGGCAAGCTTGAACGCGTACAGGAAGTACGCGTAGAGACCATCGTAACCGCCAGCGTCCAGCGCAAGGCGGTTCAGGCTCTATTGAAGGCCCACCCCTACGAGGAGGTGGCCTATGACCTCTACCCGATGGACCTCAAGGGTAGAGTGTTCGGTCTGGGCCGCGTGGGCAAGCTGCCCGCGGCCACGACGCTTCGCGAGCTGACGGAGCTCGCGAAGCAGGTGTTCGACGTGCCGGCGGTGCGCGTCGTCGGCGATTTGGAACGGCCCATCCGTAAGGTGGCCGTTCTGGGGGGCTCTGGCGGCCGCTACATGCGGCACGCCTTGTTCGCAGGCGCCGATGTGCTGGTCACCGGCGACATCGACTATCACACTGCGCACGATGCGCTTGCGGCGGGTTTGACTTTGATCGACGTCGGACATAACGTCGAGAAGATCATGAAGCGCGGCGTGGCCGATTATCTCGCCGCGCAGTTGGTCAAGACGGACACACAGGTGCTGGCATCCGAGGTGGATACAGAACCATTCCAGTTCCTGTAGGGATGGGTGGTTAGATTACTTGCGAGGTATTTCTTTATAAGCCTTATTAACTTGCTGAGTTACAAATGGTATTTGAGGAAACGATCAGCAGTTGTATTTCTAAGGCATTCTTAGTATACTAGCAAATGCACCGGAAAGTTTGACAGACAATCGCTGGCTGTGGGTAAGCCACAGCGAGAGGAAAGTCCGGGCTCCATAAGGCAGGGTGCTGGATAACGTCCAGTCAACGCGAGTTGAAGGATAGGGCCACAGAAATGGACCGCCGATGGTTTCCCGCAAGGGATTCACAGGCAAGGGTGGAACCGTGGTGTAAGAGACCACGAGGTTCTATGGTGACATAGATCCTGGTAAACCCCACTTGGAGCAAGACCTAGAGGAACGCAAGCCGCTTTCGAGGTGGCAGTCTTAGCCTGAGACGCGTTCGGGTTGGTCGCTTGAGCTGTGCAGCAATGTATGGCCTAGATAGATGATTGTCACTTCAATGGTGGCAGGGGACAGACGCCCGTTATGACCACTGGAAGTACAGAACCCGGCTTACGGCAAACTTTCCATACTGTCGGTTACCCGCAAGGCTTAGGCCTTGCGGGTATTTAATTTTTCTAGAAGAATAATAAGAGTCTCTAGAGGCTTCTAATCCCACAAAAAGTGGTTAAAGAGGCGAAATAAGAGTCCCTAAAGACTCCTATTGATAATGAGATCACCTTTTTGGATAATTTCAAGCAAATAAGAGTCTCCAGAAGCTTCTATTCCCACAAAAAGTGGCTAATGAAGAGTAATAAGAGTCCCTAAAGACCCTTATTTAATTTTAGAGTGAGGAGCAAATCAAGGAGACGGAGGCTCATTTCTTTGATGTATTCAAAGGCTTGCGGAACGTTTAGGTGAGCAGGACACGAAGGAATTGATTCGACTTCTTAGAACGAGTCTTACTTTTCTAAAAGAAGAGAAATAATACACTTTTCACTTGTATCATTAACCAAAAAAGGTTGATCAGCTTAGAGGCTGACCAACCTTTTAATTTAGTAGGCATACTTTTTCGTAATGAGATGCATTTGACGAGTTAAGCTTTGCGGAAAGTAAGAAACCTGATTTGAGCTCTGTTCGGCCATTTTTACAGCTTTCACGACATCAATTAATCCGAAGCCGAAATATTTGTCTCTACCTTTTGTACCAAGGTCTTGAGCGGTTTGTCTAATAATTTCGTAAACTTCCGTGTTTTTCAAATTAGGATTCGCAGAACGAACCAAGGCTGCCAAAGCAGTGACATGAGGACTAGCCATCGATGTACCCGATAACGCGGCATATTGATTATTAGGATACGTACTTGCGATACTGACACCAGGAGCCGTCACGGCAATATAGTCGCCATAATTTGAAAAGGGTGCCTTGTTATTTTGAGAATCACTCGCGGCTACAGCTAACACTTCCGGATAAGCGGCTGGATAGCCAGGTCTTTCTGTATTGTCGTTGCCGCTCGCCGCGATGAGTGCCACATCTTTATTGTAGGCATATCGGATGGCATCGTGCAGAAAGCTTGAATCCGCGTAATTGCCAAGGCTGAGATTCATAACTTTAGCGCCATGATCGGCAGCCCAAATGATTCCTTGAGCGACAGAATAGGTACTGCCTGCTCCTGTTTGGTCTAAAACTTTGACCGGTAATACTTTGTTATACCATGTCATACCTGCAACACCCAGATTGTTGTTAACTAGTGCAGAAATAACACCGGTGACATGTGTACCATGTCCAACATCGTCCTGCGGGTTGTCATTATCACTAATAACATTATAGCCAGGTAAAAGTTTATTACTCAGATCAGGATGCTTCAAGTCAACTCCTGTGTCGACAACAGCGACAATCACATCTTTTGAACCGCGCGTTAATTGCCAGCCCTGAACGGTCTCGATAAGGGGCAGATTCCATTGATACTTACTGTATAAATTATCATTTGGCATAAAATTAGTGGTTATATCTGTTGAGGTCGAGGTTCCCGTATCTGTTGAACTCGAATCATCTTTATTAGCAGCTTCTTCTTGATCGTCATAATAATCATTGGTTAAGTAGAGGAAATGAGGCTCCACATAGACGACATCCCATTTCTTGAAATAAGCCATTAATGCTTTGGCTTCCATGCTCTGCGTGCGAAATACATACGTATAACCAAGTTTTTGGGCGGAAATGGCTTTTATTTCGTTTTTAATTTGTGTCAGCTGAGCATCTGTAGGATCCTGTTTGAAGCGGACCACAACTTCATTTTGATGATAATGGCTTGTTCCTTGATTATCCTCAGGATGATCGACGACTTTATCTTGTAAAGTGTCCGTATCCACAGACTCAACTTTCCAACGATTTTCGCTAGGGTAAGGCTCTAGACGCAAGTTTTTCAATTGGTGATCGGTTACTTGATAAAGAACATCCTGATGAATAACACCTACGAGCGAGCTGTCTCTATTAGTAGCAGGAGTACCCTGAACGAAATAAACTTGCTGTGCCGCGCCGAATTTAGGTGATTGATAATGTTTACCTTCATCAACGGCCGCTTTAGCTTCTTTCAAATAAAAGGTGGCCTGTTCTTTGTAAGAACTTGGCACTTCACCTACTGTAATCCCTTTTTCCAGTGGTTGGCTTTGTTTCGACCAAATAAGCATATCCATTTTTTCATGTTCTGTTTTCATTTCTTTAAGTACTTTTAACACGGGCTCTCCGTTTTCAATCTGGCTAAGCATTCGCGAATAATCGATGGAACATTGGCTTCTACATAGATCATCAGTCAGTTTCACGTCCTGTTCCAACAGAGCTAGCTTGGATTTTGTTTCATACGTGGTACTGTACACTTCCGGTCCAGGTTGGTTCTCGATATTTGAATGGTGTGGAAAAAGGATAATGCCTAGACCAAGAACTAAAGACATAGAAGATAGATAACGCCACATGCTCAGGCCCTCCTTTTGAACTAACATATTTTCAGGTGACGAAACGATTTACCTTTGACTAGGGTGAGGAGCGGAGGATTGTTTTATACATGGAAACTGGAGTTTTACATATACCACTTCGGGTTAATTTATGGTAGGATAGGAATAGCGCAATTATAGGAGGTCTTCATAAATGGCTGTTTTTAATGTGAAAAATATTTGTGATTCAACGCGTACGAAGTTAAAAGAAACAACTGCCAAAATGGAACTGTTTCTGAATCAAAATTCGCTCGCACAGTTAAATGTGGAGAATGATCCTGCTATGGATGAGTTTTACCGCGGTTATTTGCAGGATACTCGCCATCTATTAGTTTTTTGTGAAGTGGCTTATGAGAAATTGGGCGTTAGCTTGAGACGTCCTACTTTTAATGTGGATTTTTCGGAAAAAGTACTGTATGAGGTTTATCATACATGCGTCAATACATTTTTCTACCCTAAAAATGAATGCTATTCCGAAGATGGTCGCTACGCTTATACAGGACAAGATGCTATTCGTTTCCGTAAAAAGCCTTCACGTGAAGTGCGTGATTTGACGATTGAGCTGTCCAAAGTATTCGAGGAACTTCGTGAAGATCTGTCTTACTATGAAACAGACTACATCACTCAACGTCGTATGCAAGGCGAAAAAGTATAATTTTTATCGAATTGGCAAATACAAGAAGGGATGCGACTAAAAGCGCATCCTTTTTCTTTTAAAAGGAGGCTTGGTGCATGGAGCGTGAGCAATTAATCAACAGCAGTATCTCGATAATTAAGCTGAATCAGCACCCTAGCGGAGGTTACGTAGCTTCTCCGTTATTCCCACCTTACTCTTACAGTTGGCTCAGAGATGGAACTTTTATCGCGAATGCGATGGATCGCTCTGTGGAAACCGAAAGTGCTGAGCTTTTCTATCGCTGGGTACATCAAGTTTTGAAGGACAAGCGTCCGCGTGTGGATGCGTTAATTCGTAAACAGGAAGCCAAAGAATGGATAGACCGCTCTGAATTTTTTGGGACACGTTATCATTTAGATGGTCGTGATGATTTATCAGAGTGGGGACATTTTCAACTGGATGGCTATGGAGCATGGCTTTGGGGTCTTACGGAACATATCCGAATAACAGGTCATTCCGCACTATTGAATGAATTGCGGGAGAGTATTGAGATTACAGTTGATTATTTGATGACGTTCTGGCATTTCCCGAATTTTGATTGTTGGGAAGAGTTTTCTGATTATGTTCACCCGGCAACATTAGCTTGTGTTTATGGCGGTTTAAAGGCGCTTGGTGAACTAGAGGATCGTGCTCCATTACTTGAGAAAGCGGCGTTGATTAAAAAGTTTATCATGGATCACGCAGTCTATGAGGGGCGTTTCGTTAAATCCATTCATTGCTTGGGAGAAGTTTGGCAGCCTGCTTTAAACGGTGTAGATGCAAGTCTATTATGGCTTGCTGTCCCGTTTGGCGTCTGTGAGGTTAATGATCCTATTATGTTGAAGACGGTACAAGCGATTGAAGCCGATCTAAAGCATGGAGGCATCCAAAGATATGTCGAAGATCGCTATTATGGGGGCGGAGAATGGCTGCTGCTAACTGCATGGTATGGATGGTACCAGGCAGAGCTTGGTAATCGTGAAGAGGCTCAGCGATGCTTAGACTGGGTAATGAATAAAGCAGATAAGCTGGGTCGATTGCCGGAACAAGTGGCTGAAAGTCTAAGAGATCCCTCATCTCACCCGGAATGGATTGCCAAATGGGGAGAACCAGCGCTGCCACTGCTTTGGTCTCAAGCGATGTTCTTGGTGCTTTCTGACAGCTTAAAATAAGCATAGTTCACCCTGACAGCGGGCAAATTGTTAAAGGGGTGATGATTATGCCGGATGTAAAATGTGCAGTTGCCAATTGCGAATACTGGGCGCAAGGCAACAACTGTAGTGCAGGAACGATTATGATTGAAGTCGATCAGCATGCTGCCGCCAATTATAATGAAGAGTTTGCAGGGGAATCATTTGATACGGATCATCAAGATGCAGCAAACAAAGTAGCTAATACTTGCTGCCACACTTTCAAAGCTAAGAATAAACATTAAGGTGCGTAACATGGAGGCAGCATGAATAAAGACGATGTCCCTCTGGATCATGCCACCAAGGAGCGGTTCCAAAAGGATCAGCTCCGCGTTGAAAGCGGATTGAACCATAAGGAAGAATACGCAGCCGAAATTACAGCACCTACCCGAAGAATCAACTATGCCGAACAGTACAAAGCCAATAAGCCAGAGAGACTTGAAACCCACTCCGATGTGTCTGATGAAGAAGTTGCGGAATTGGTGGAGGCTGTCACGCGTAACAAAGCAGTAGGCTATATCGCTCTGTTCGTTGCCTTGGCTTCTCTTTTTGTATGGCCTGTGTTGTTAGGTGTTTCGGGTATTGTACTTGGTGTTATTGCGTTTCTTATGGGGAATAAAAGACTGGGGTCTTGGTCAATCGCGCTTGGTTTTATTGCCGTCGCCGCCTATTTTTTGTTGGTACCCTATTATGCATGACCGATTACAAACAAGCCGAGCGATCGGCTTGTTTTTGTTTTTTCTGAAAAAAATCGCTTAAATTCGCGTTTCAAAGGGATAAATAGGGGGTAGAGACTCATTAAGGCATCGTTTTAATGCGTATACTCCCATTTGCTCGTACTATTTGGCTTCAGGAGTCATATTCGCACCTTTGAATGATTACAGTATTATTATATAATGAAAAGTGATAAATCAAATTCAAATCGAAAATTAAGGGAGGTGTACCTATTCTCCTTGGTGCGGTAATCGTGCTTGATAGGGGATAGGTAAGGTATTGGAAGATCCTTTGCCCGGAACGTTAATCAGTTTTCTGTTAATGTTTGGACTGGTCATATTAAATGGTTTTTTTGTCGCAGCTGAATTCGCGATGGTCAAGGTAAGAGGTAGTCGCATTGATTCGCTTGTTGGAGAAGGCCGCCGCAATGCGAAATTTGCACAAGGAATCATGAATAATCTCGACGCGTACTTAGGTGCTTGTCAGCTCGGGATTACACTTACTTCGTTGGGACTTGGTTATGTCGGGGAACCGACGTTCGCCAAAATTCTGGAACCGTTATTCGCTCCTCTGAATTTGCCAGATTCGGTGTTCCACACGATTACCTTCATTATTGCTTTCTCCTTAATGACCACATTGCATATTACATTAGGCGAACAGTTCCCTAAGACGTATGCGATTCGTAAAGCTGAACAAATAACACTGCTATCTGCAGGGCCCATGGTATTTTTCTACAAAGTGATGTATCCGTTTATTTGGTTATTGAATGGTATATCGAACTGGATGTTACGACGTGCGGGAATCGAGCCTGCAACTGAACATGAATCGGCGCATACGGAGGATGAAATTCGTGTCCTTATGAAAGAAAGTCACAAAAACGGACTTATAGATAATACAGAGCTCACGCTTGTTGATAATATATTTGGATTTGCAGAGACGACTGCCAGGGAAATTATGATCCCAAGAACAGAAATGGAATGTTTGTATGCCGGACTTTCCTATTCTGAGAATCTTGCGATTGCCATTAAAGAAATGCGTACGCGCTACCCGGTATGTGATCCGGACAAAGACAATATTATTGGCTTCGTCCACATCAAGGATTTACTCAAACCGGATGCGAACCTGAAAGGGATCAAGAAAATTATCCGACCGATAACCACGGTTCCAGATTCGATTCTTATCAGTGATTTGTTAAAAATGATGCAGAAAAGAAAAAGCCAGATGGCACTGCTCATTGATGAGTACGGTGGAACATCAGGTCTTGTGACACTGGAAGACATTATGGAAGAAATCGTTGGAGAAATTCAAGATGAGTTCGATGAAGAGCGTCCTACAATCGAAATCAAGGATGAAAACACCTATTCCATTGATGGATTGCTGCTAATTGATGAAGTGAATGAGTATTTCGGACTTGAAATTGAGTCGGATGATTATGATACAATCGGTGGATGGATTTACTCGAAAACAGAGATACCGCCAAGCAAGAACCAGCAAGTAAGTTACAACGATGAGTTTATATTTATTGTTGAAGAGACAGATCATCTACGGATTTCTCGTGTCATGGTAAGAAAATTGTCGGATGAGAGTGAGTTACTGCAGCAAAACATTTCTTGAGATGGAAGAGAGACTGTCAAATGACGGTCTCTTTTTTTGTAATTCCTTATAAATTGGGGATGGTCGTCAAGGCACAAAACGTGTACAATGAAGACAACGATGAATGGACAGAAACGAGGTCTGACGGATGAACAGCACGAACAGCATTGATCCTAGAGTAATGAAAGAATTGCTCCAGCTTCAGTTGATGGGTAAAATGAGTTTACTATCCGGTGAAACCACGGCATCAAGTACGGATGATTCAGGCGATTTTAGTGCATTGCTCGACACAATTATGGGACAATCTGGTGGGACTGGCGTTACAAGCCAAGGCACTTTATCTTCCATGCTAGGTAACACGACAAACAGTATGCCAAGTTCTTTAGGCGCTTTGAATAGAGCTTATACACCGCTACAATCAGTGAGTAAAGCATCCTCGGTCTCTCAGTTTGACGGTTTAATCCAAGAGGCAAGTCATAAATACGGTGTAGATACCTCGCTAGTCAAGGCGGTTATTCAGCAAGAATCAGAATTTAATCACCAAGCCGTATCGCCGGCAGGTGCCAAAGGTTTAATGCAGCTTATGGATGGGACAGGCAGCGGCTTCGGTGTAACGAACCCATTTGATCCTAGGCAAAATGTGGATGCGGGCACTCATTTCCTTAGCAACTTAATTAAGAAGTACAACGGAAATGAAGGGGTTGCTCTTGCAGCTTACAATGCTGGGCCTGGACGCGTTGACCGATTAGGCATCAAGACCGATCAGGATCTCGCAAACAAGCTTCATTTACTGCCAAGGGAAACACAAGGCTACATCTCTAAGGTGATGGGTCACAGGCAGAATTTTTCGTAGTAATCATTAGCTAACAAGCTGATTTTCGCATGTTTATGCGGAGGTCGGCTTTTTGTGTTACCAAGGGAATGCTTGAGTTATGCCCAATTTTAGGCTTTAATGATGAAAGGAATTTAAATTGATTGTGCGCGGCAGCAAGAGCGTGAAAAAGGGGAATCAGCAAAAATGCTTTATTTGGACTACGCGGCGACAACGCCACTTTATGAAGAAGTCATTGATACGATAGCCGAAGTGATGAAGGAACATTATGGAAATCCATCTTCGATTCATCGATTAGGGATACAAGCGGAGAAACTGCTAAACAGCTCCAAAGAGGTGATTGCAGGAGCATTAGGTGTGCTGCCTGCTGAAATTATATGTACATCCGGCGGAACGGAAAGTAATAATTTGGCGATTAAAGGTGCCGTCTACAGCTATCAAAACCGCGGAAAGCATCTCATTACTACGCAAATCGAACACTCCTCGGTGAAGGAAGTTTTTCTCGAACTGGAGCGTAAGGGTTTTCGAGTTACTTATTTACCTGTGAATAGCAAGGGGTGTGTTGAGCTAGATACCCTTCAAGCAGCAATAACAGAAGATACCATTCTTGTTAGTGTGATGTATGTTAATAATGAAGTAGGTACGATTCAGCCTATCCAAGAAATCGGCCGATGGTTAGCTCAATATCCAAAGGTGTTATTTCATGTTGATGCCGTTCAGGGCATCGCAAAGCTTCCTTTTCACCCAAAAGAGTGGGGCGTTGACTTATGCAGTGCATCTGCTCATAAATTCAGAGGTCCTAAGGGAGTTGGGTTTCTGTACCGCAGAGAGGGCGTTCAGCTCAAGCCGCAACTTGTAGGGGGCGGTCAAGAATATGGCATTCGCTCAGGTACGGAAAACGTCCCACTCATTGTAGGAATGGCCAAAGCGCTCCGACTTTCCGTAAACAACCTTAAAGGCAAAACAGAACATAAGTATCGGTTAAGACGCATGATTGTGGATGGTATCTCATCGATCCCTGAGCTTACCCTGACAGGATCCGAGCAGGAAGAGGAGATGGCACCCCATATTGTACACTTTGCCTTCGTTGGAATGAAGGCTGAGGTTGTCGTTCATGCTCTCGAGCAGCGGCAAATCTACATTTCTACGAAATCAGCCTGTGCTTCAGAGGAATCAGATCCAAGTACGGTGATGCTAGCTTTAGGTTGTAGTCGAGAGAGAGCTATCAGCGGACTTAGAGTTAGCTACTCTGACGAACATCAAGAAGAAGAGATAGCGTTATTCGTCACCGCATTGCGGGAGGTCGTGAGTGAACTTGCTCCTATGCTCGGCAAATCATCAGTCAGAAGGGGGAACCGTAGATGAGACCGGATTGTTTAATTTTGCGTTTTGGCGAGATGATGCTCAAAGGAAAAAACCGTAAGCGTTTTGAGAGAAGCGTCATGACTCAAATTCATAAAGTTTTAGGCTCATTTCCTGATTTAAGGTATATTCCCGAGTTTGGACGCGTATATGTGGAGCTAGGGGGAGCAGCTTATGAAGAAGCTTCAGCAGCTTTGCAACGCGTTTTTGGACTTGCGTCTTTTAGTCCTGCCTATCATGCTCCTATGGAGGTCGAAGCCATTCAAGAGATGGCCCTGCGTATGATGCAGGCATTGCCTAAACAACCAGCAACCTTTAAAGTGACCGTTCGCAGAGTGAACAAATCATTTCCACTTGATTCACAGCGAATGAATTATTTGGTTGGAGGCTATGTGCTCCAAGCATCACCGGGTCTTCAGGTGGATGTTCATCATCCTGAGGTTGAGCTACGGGTGGAGATTCGCGAAGAGCAAGTACTCATGTATGTAGAGGTTATTGAGGGGGCAGGAGGATTCCCGTCTGGAACGAGCGGAAAAGCGCTATTGATGCTATCAGGGGGAATTGATAGTCCGGTTGCCGGCTGGTTAGCGATGCGTAAGGGACTTTCCATCGAGGCTATTCACTTTCATAGTTATCCTTATACCAGCGAACGTGCGAAGGAAAAAGTGATTGAACTGGCACACCAACTGTCTGCTTATACGGATTCCTTGAAGCTTCATTTGGTTCCATTTACGGAGGTACAGACATCTATCCACCGTGAGTATCAAGATAATTTATTAGTAACGCTTATACGAAGAGCGATGTATCGCATTGCCGAACAAATTGCAGACCGAGAAGGTCTAAGTGCGTTAGTGACCGGTGAAAGCTTAGGTCAGGTGGCTAGTCAAACGCTGCCAAGCCTAAACGTCATAGGGCGTGTTGTAACACTGCCGCTTCTACAACCGCTCATGATGATGGACAAGCAAGAGATTATTCGAATAGCTGAATCGATAGGCACTTTCCCGATCTCGATTTTGCCGTATGAGGATTGCTGTTCCTTATTTCTTCCGCCATCACCAAGTACCAATCCTAACTTGCGTATGGTTGAGAAAATCGAAATGAGCATGGACTTCTTACCTGAATTAATTGAGAAAGCTGTCTTACAAACAGAAACCATTGAAATTGTTCATGGACAAATGAAGAAGGTGTCGGACTCCCATTTATTCTAACTATATTCGCCGCTAAGATCGCACACATCGTCACCTGCTTGCCATGCATCTTGGGAGGTTGTAAAGCATGATTGATGCGCTCATTTTGTTTTTACAAATTATGTTGATCAATATTGTGCTTAGCGGTGATAATGCTGTTGTCATTGCATTGGCGAGCAAAAATTTACCGCTAGCCCAGCGTAAGCTTGCCATATGGTGGGGAGCTTTCGGGGCTATTGCCTTGCGGTTGATCCTGACTTTAGTTGCAGTAAGTCTGCTTGATATCCCCTATATTCAAGCCGGGGGATCCCTTCTGTTGTTCTGGATTGCAATAAAACTGCTTACGGATGATGACAGTCATGCAAATGTGAAAGAAGCCTCTACGCTTGGTAAAGCGATATGGACGATTGTTGTAGCTGATTTCGTTATGAGTTTGGATAATGTTCTTGCGATTGCAGCTAAAGGGAATGGGAACAATACAGTCATCATTCTTGGAATAGGACTCAGTATCCCTATCATTATATGGGGAAGTACACTAGTGATGGAACTGCTGCAGAAATTTCCAATTCTCGTATTTATGGGGGCAGGCATTCTCGGATATACAGCGGGAGAAATGTTTGTTAAAGATGAGAAAATGATTGATTGGCTGCTGCATGATTATGAGATGCTGCATGTATGGATCCCGATTGTAGCTGCTTCGCTTGTTATTACGATCGGCTTAACCGTCAAATGGGTACGATTGCTGCAATTCAAAGCAAGAAATGAATAACGGATTTGGAAAACCGCCAAGCTGAAGTAATCAGCTAGCGGTTTGTTTTTTTATGTTAATAATTGAAACTTTTTACCAAATTTGTCGTCTAGTTATGAAGTAGGTTATGAATAGAAGGGAGTTCAAAGCGTGAAATTAAGTTCGTTTAAGACACGTACATTTGGTCTCACATGTTTTCTAGTGTGTTCGATCTTTGCTTTATGTTTCCAAGCTTTTGTTCCATTCTCTGGTGTAGTTCGCGCAGATGAAGCAATGATTGAGATTCAATCAGAAGTCGGGTTCGGAGCTTCAAATGTCAAACAGGGGCGTTGGACGCCTGTTACAATGACACTGCATAATCAAGGGGCTGATTTATCCGGCGATCTCGTGATACAGGTAGCCAATCCGAATCGGAGTAAGGATTTTAGTTATGTACAGCATATCGAGCTTCCAAAAGGCAGCACGAAAGTGGTAACCATGCTCTTACCTGGTTACGCTTATACAAAAAGCAATAATACGATTGCCTTTTATGAAAAATCACTAAAAAACGGAAAGAAAAAAACGTTAGATGGCAAGACCTATCTAGAAGCCTTCCATTTACCTAAAGAGACTCTACAGGTGGGCGTTTTAGCCCGAGATGTAGATACACTGAACTTCCTTTCGCTGCTCGGTCAGTCGGGCAAGAAGCTCAATGTTCTTCATCTTAAACAAGCAGATATTCCGCGTGACCCTTTGGGTTTAGATGGTTTAGATGTTATTGCCTTGAATGATTTTGCCTCGGATACACTGACTGGGGAGCAAGTACAAGCCATCCTACAATGGACAAAAAGAGGTGGAACGCTCCTCTTAGCTGGCGGTGCTGGCTATCCGAAGACTGCTGCACTTTTCGCGGAAGCGTCACCTGTGACATATCAAGGTACAACGACAGTTAAGGAGCTTCCTGAGCTCGTTAAGGTGGGGGAGAAGGAGCTGATCCTCGCACAGCCGTTCACGCTTTCACAAGCAAAGCCGGTTAAAGGAACAGAATCGGTTGTTACCGACGGAGCGCTTCCTATATATGTGAGAGGTGCGTATGGGAGCGGGTTCGTGACCTACGTGGCGTATGATCTATCTCTAAATCCACTTGCCTCATGGAACGGGAATACTAGATTATGGGAGCAAATGCTGTCTGGACCATTAGAAACTGTGAATGCCTCTAATTTAAACCAGAAGTACGGCAATGATCCCTACTATGAGATGGACCGGGCATTAGAATACTTCCCATCTTTGCAGCCGCCTAAATTGGCCATTCTGGCATTGGTTTTACTGCTTTATGCGATTGTTGTTGGACCGTTACTATATATGATTTTACGTCGACTAGATCGAAGAGAATGGGCTTGGTTCGTCATTCCAATTGCTGCTATCGTGACAAGTATCGGAATCTTTCAATTTGGGGCGTCCAATCGCGGTAGTACAATGGCTCAAACGTTTAATACGATTACATTAAATGGCTCAGGATCAGGGATCAAACAGTCCATGTTGTCTGTATTTTTACCTAAGGGCGGCAGTATGGAGTTTAAATTCCCTGGAAAAGCAGTCGTATCTCCTTTTATGCAAGGAGAAGTTTATCCTAGCTTACAGCTGCATGATCGAAGTGAATTTATAATTAGACATGAACAGGAAGCAGCAATCGTAGGATTACAGGATATCCCATACTCTTCGATCAGCAAATTGGCAATGGACGAAGAGCAGCCTGTTCAGTTTGGGATGCTTGACTACAGCATATCGGAGTTATCTGCCAAAGGAGCAAGAGGGCAAATCACGAACAATACCAAGAAGGATTTGACAGATGTAGCCGTGCTGGTGAATCAGTCGTTTATCAAAATTGGTTCCGTAAAGGCCGGAGCTTCAGCCAGCTTTGATACGGCGAATGGTTTCGGAATCTCTAATGGACCCGATGTTGCGCAGCTTGCTTATCCACATCCTAGTGGGAATAACGGTTATGATACGGGCTTGCATCAGCGTTCCATGTTAAGTACGTATTTACATCGCAAGTCCACGTTTTCAGGAGGGTTTGATCCGATGATTATAGGGTGGTTAAAGGAGCAGACTTCCTTAAACCTATCTTCAAGCGGCAGTATACCGGCTGAGCAGTTGACGCTTATAGCCCAGGACATGAAGATTGATTATGTGGCACCTGACGGTAAAATTATAATTCCAAGCACGACGATGGTACCTGAATTGATCGATAATCATTTGAAAATGAGCTCCATTCAAATCCAAAATGGTCCTTTCATGGAAATGGGCAGCGGAGATGTTACGCTCAATTATCAATTGCCTTTCATTGCGGGTGCCAGTTATCAAACGATGGAAATGACGGGCGATCCCAATCCGGATGTAACCTTGGATTTATGGAATTCACAGACCAAGGCCTGGGAGCCATTAACCTTAAAATCTTTCCAATCCTGGGAGGGAGACAAGCTGCAGCCATATTTGCTAGAGGGGAAATCGATTCGCATGAAAGTAACCACGGTACAAAATCATACCATGTTCCGACTCCCTGCAGTTTCTCTGGAAGGATCGGTGAAACGATGATAACGACTACGGAATTAACGAAAAGATACGGTAACTTCACAGCACTTGATTCGTTGACCATGCAAATCGATAAAGGAACCGTATTTGGATTTGTAGGTCCCAACGGGGCGGGTAAGTCGACAACAATGTCCATCCTTGCGACTCTTTTAAGCCCGACATCGGGTACAGCCAAGGTTGGTGGATATGATGTTACGGAGAAGCCGAAAGAGGTTCGAAAGCTGATTGGGTACATGCCGGATTTTTTTGGCGTGTATGACAACTTTAAAGCTACGGAGTATCTGGATTTCTATGGCGCAAGCTATGGTATACCTAGATCTGAACGATTGAAGCTGATTCCTCAGCTCCTTGATCTTGTCAATTTATCGGAAAAAGCAGACTTCTATGTGGATTCATTGTCAAGAGGTATGAAGCAGCGTCTTTGCTTGGCTAGATGCTTGGTTCATGAGCCGGAGGTACTTATACTCGATGAACCGGCTTCAGGACTTGATCCTAGAGCACGAATCGAAATGAGAGAAATACTTAAAGAGCTTAAAGCCATGGGTAAAACCATCATTATTTCATCGCATATTTTGCCAGAGCTAGCTGAAATGGTTGATGAAATCGGGGTTATTGAATATGGGAAGCTTATCGCAAAAGGGAAAGTATCAGAGATTCAAAGCAGGATGAAAGCCAATCGTGTTCTTCAAGTACGTATGGTGAATAGGACGGAAGAAGCATTGGCCTACCTTGAACAACAGCCTCATGTCACGATGGTGTTTAATGATGAGAAAGGTTTGCACGTTCACTTTGGCGGGACGGATGAAGATCAGTCTCTTTTACTTGCCCGATTGGTTGAGAAAGGCTTTCCTCTCCTTTCGTTCAGTGAAGCTTTGACGAATTTGGAGGATGTATTCCTGGAAATAACGAAAGGAGGCGGAGCACACGATGAACAGCAAGTTAAATTGGATTAATCCTGTCATGGAAAAAGAATTTCGCTTGCGCATGCGGACCATTCGATCTTCGATCTCAATCCTGGTTTATCTGTTAGCCATTGGCTTGTTTGCCCTTGGATTTGCTTATATAAACATGAGTAACCAGCAGGCAGGGGTGCTTAATGCAGTGAGAAGCAGTGAACTATTTTACTTTCTAAGTGGAGCGCAGCTTGTCTTGATCGCTTTTATGACGCCAGGCTTAACAGCTGGGGTTGTAAGCGGAGAACGTGAAAAACAGACATTAAACATGCTTCTTACGACTCAACAGAGCTCGAGGACGATTATTCTCAGTAAGCTGTTTGCTTCCCTAAGTTTCATGCTGCTGACGGTAGTGGCTACGATGCCGCTGTACAGTATTGTTTTCTTATATGGAGGCGTCTCACCAAAACAAGTTCTCTCTGTATTTGTTTTTTATGTATTCGTTATGCTTCTCTTTGGTTCTGTTGGGATTTTCTTTTCAACAATTCTAAAGAAGACGGTTATCTCCGTGATAGCGACCTATGGTTTTGTACTTTTTGTTTTTGGGTTTACAGCTCTTGCTGGCCTTTTCTTCGGTAATTTAGGAAGGCAAGGGATAAATGAGGAAATACTTGGCTATTTTCTGAGTTTTAATCCGATGGCTGTCCTTGCAAGTTTGATGGTTCCTGATTTTGCCAAGAGTTTGTTTAAAGGGCATACGCTGCTGCAAATGTGGCATATTTTCGTTGGCAGCTACACGGTTCTCTTGATTGTCCTGATCTGGCTTAGTGTGAGGTATTTAAGGCCGATTATGAAACGGAAGAAATAGCATTTGATAAGAATGTAATGAGGAAAAAATTCATTGAAAAGTAAAGTTAATGATCAGAGAGGAGCTGTCAGCACTTGAAATTTGCATCGTTGGATATGCTGCTAAAACCTGTACGAATGCGGTTGTTAAAAGCAAAGGGACTGGATTATTTTATTCGCAGTTTGACAATGGGGATAGAGCTTGCTTGCATGTGGATGGTGTGTGGACGTCTCTTCCTGGTTAGTGGATATCGGTATGGGGCGTTGCTCAGCTTGGTAGCAATTGTTGGGATTGGGCTCATTTGGTTGTTGTTTCGACGACCTACTGATATGGATGCGGCAAGACTACTTGATCAGCATGGGTTGGAAGATCGGATATTAACAGCTCTCATTCATCAGGATCAAACTTCATTGGTAGCCTCTCTTCAACGGCAGGATGCACTTGAGAAAGGGAATCTTTTTGTAGAGGAAAAGTTGAGTAAGATCGTTTCCATGAGGGTTCCGAGAAATAGATGGTTGCACGGAGCTTGCGCGTTGTTTGTATTGGTTTTGCTGTTCCTTCTGCCTAATCCTAAAGATGCGATTCTACGTGATGCGGTAAAAGATAAAGCATGGGTAGAAGCGCAGAAAAAACAGGTGGATGAACTTGTTAAGCAACTGGCAGCGAAGCCGTCTCCGCTCCCAGTCATAAAGCAGATGACAGAGGATTTAAAAGAGCTGGAGCGTAGATTAAGTCAAACGCCAACTTCAGCCAAGGCTTTGGATGAATTGGAAAAATCATTAAAGAAGATGGAAACGAGTATTGGGGATATGGAAAAGCAAAAACAACGCTCCGAGCAATGGGCAGAGTCGATGCAGCGAACGGAAGCGCTTCGTGAATTAGGCAAAGCTCTCGAGCAGAAGAGCGCGGAGAGTATTCAGCGCGAGGCAGCGAAGCTTGGCGAGCAGGTGCAGAAGATGACGCCGCAGCAGAAGCAGCAGCTCGCAAGTGAGCTGGAGCGCCTCGCGGCCTCCGCTGCGGCCGCGTCGCCGGAAGCTGAGCAGCAGCTTCGCGAGCAGCTGCAGCAGGCCGCCAGCGCGCTGCGAAGCGGCGAAGACGCTGCTGCGGCTCTGGCACAGCTGCAAGCGGGTCTTGCAGCTGCTAGCGCTGCGCAGCAAGCTCTAGCGCAGCAGCAGGCGCAGGCTGCCGAGGCCGCGGCGAGCCTCGCCGCGGGTGCGCTGCCGCAGGCACGCGAGCTTGCTGCGAGCGGCGCGCAGCCCGGGCAAGCGTGGGTGCCCGGCGGCCGCGCGGAGCAGCTTGCCGCGGCTGGCGCTGCTGCGCCGAGCGCGTCGCCAACTGCGGGAGCTGCGGGGAGTGCGGGCGCGAGCCCGGCGCCCGGCGCAGCAGGTGCAGGAGCGAGTGCAGGCGGTGCGCCTGCTAGCGGCGGCAACGGCAACGGCAGCGGCAGCGGCAACGGCAACGGCAATGGCAATGGCAGCCCCGGTGGTGCAGGTGCGGGTGGTGCAGGCAGTGGAAGCGGAACAGGTGGCACACAGGGTGGCACCGGTGCGGGCTCGCGAGGGCTCGTGGCGACGCCGCGCGAGCGCTCAGGCACCGGCGGCACGTACGTTGACGGCGGGCCTACGAGCGGCAGAGGTGGAGAACTGAGCCAGGGTGGTTCAGCGCCGGCGCTAGACGGAGCGTCTCGGCCGTATGAAGATGTTTATGCCGATTACGCGGCAGAGGCTTCTAGTGCATTGAATCGTTCCGAACTTCCACAACATATGCAAAATTTAGTAAGAGACTATTTCCTTGAAATTCAACCACAGCGTTAATAGGAATGAACGATGAAGGGGGAGCGGTAATTGATGGTCGATTCGAAAGAGCAATTAAATGCATGGGGATCAGCAGTCAGCCAGATGAAGGAACAGATCGGTCGTGTCATCGTTGGCCAGCATGAGGTTGTGGAACAGTTGCTATGGTGCATATTGGCGGGAGGACATGCTCTCATTGAGGGGATTCCCGGTCTCGGCAAAACGATGCTCATAAAAACGATCGCAGATACCGTAGACCTTAGCTTTGCACGTATTCAATTTACACCAGATTTGATGCCGGCAGATATTACGGGGACGAATGTCATTCAGTTTGGAACGAAAGGCGAGACGTCCTATAAATTTCAAAAAGGTCCTCTATTCGGCCATGTTGTGCTCGCTGATGAGATTAATCGCGCAACACCGAAGACTCAAAGTGCGCTCCTTGAGGCGATGCAGGAAAAAACAGTTACCGTTGGTTCAGAAACCTACCAGCTGCCATCACCTTTTTTCGTCTTAGCTACGCAAAATCCGTTAGAGCAGGAAGGGACTTATCCGCTGCCGGAAGCACAGCTTGATCGATTTCTTCTAAAAATTAACGTAACCTATCCAACTAAAAGCGAGTTGAAAGAAATTGTCCTACGCACAACATCAGCTAAGCAGCAGCAGGCCGAAAAAGTGGCAGATGGCGCTCTTTTACAGGACATTCAACTGGGATTAAAAGAAATACTTGTCGCTGAGGACGTACTTGATTATGCGGTTCAACTGCTGATAAATACGCATCCTGAAGAAGCGACGGCGCCCGAAGAGGTCAAACAATATATTCGTTTTGGCTCAGGTCCCAGGGGCGTTCAGTCCATGATAGGGGTTGCGAAAGTGAGAGCTTTCCTAGCGGGTCGTTTTCATGTTTCTAAACAAGATTTGCATGTGGTAGCCGTTCCCGCATTGCGGCATCGTCTTTTTCTGAATTTTGAAGGTCAAGCTATGGGGATTTCACCAGATAAAATCATTCAAGCAATTATCAGTTCCATGGAGAATAAGCGATGAGCAGCGGAGCAAATTTACTTGACCCTACGCTTATGCGTCGGCTGGATCAAATGAGTATAGCTGCAAAAAACCGAATACGAGGGACAATGCAAGGGAAAAGACGATCAAGGGATATGGGTTCTTCCATGGAGTTTGCGGATTATCGTTTATATACGCCTGGTGATGATACACGGCAGCTAGATTGGCATGCTTTTGGTAGAACGGGAAAACCGTTCATCAAGCTTTTTATGGATGAACAGGAGCTGCAGGTCAATTTGTGGTTAGACGCATCCAAATCGATGGATTTTGGCAGAGGAGAGGGGGCAGATAGCCTTCGACTCTCCAAATGGGAGTATGCTAGACAGTTGGCGGCTGGAATTGGTTATATGTCATTGAACCGTTTTGACCGTGTAAGCGCGGCTGCTTTTACAAATCAGATGACCAAGCAACAGAAACTACTTCGTGGAAAAGGCAGCTCTTTAAAGCTTTTTGAATTCTTGGCAAGTTGTCAAACAGAGGGAGCCGGGGATATTGGGGCTGTTTTTCGAAATCCATCCATTCTACCGAGGCAGGCAGGGATGACTTGGATATTTTCAGATTTTTTGTATGAGCAGGGCATTGAAGAATCGTTAAAGTATTTGCTTGCAGCGAAGCAAGAAGTTGTTGCCGTCCAAGTCCTTGCCCCAGAGGAACTTAACCCAGACCTTACAGGAGAGCTGCGCTTAATAGACAGTGAGTCTGGAGCAGCCAAGGAAGTAGCGATGAGTAGTAAAGTGCTGCAAGCCTACAGAGAAGCTGCTTTGCAATATACACAGACGCTTAGGGCATTTTGTTATGAGCGGGGTATTACTTATTTGCTAGCCGTAACCAATGTTCCGCCCGGTGATTTTCTTCTTGGTGAACTTCGTCGGAGCGGGTTGGTTCGTTGAAGTAATTTTTTACTCGGTATCCGAGCATATACGCCAACGTTACTATTCGCACATCAACAATAAGCTCGGAAATCGACTTCCGAGCCTAACGTCTATCCATTATTTTACGATCGGTCAAAATGTTATCCGATAAGGTTACGAGAAGCATGCTAGTGCTGTGTCAACTGAACGCCTCGTCGAGCTTGCCAAAAGCACCATCCATAAATAAGGATGAAAACAAGAATAAGCACGGTCGAGTAACGGTACATCAGTGCATAACTCCCGCTTATGTTAGCGAGAGCTCCCAAAACCATCGCTCCTAATCCAATGCCGAGATCATTGGCCGAGAAGAAGGTTCCGTTGGCTGCACCGCGGCGATTCGGCGCAGCACGTGCGATTGTCCAGGCCTGCAGCGCCGGCTGCAAGGATCCGAAGCCTATGCCATAGCATATCGCTGCTGCGGCCAAACTAGCCTCTGAGTGAGCATAAGAAAGAAGCAGGAGACCAGCAAGGGTAAAGATAGCGCCAGGCAGGAGCACCCATTCAGGTCCTTTTCGATCAAAAAGCATACCGGTAATTGGCCTTACTATGAGCACCATGGAGGCATTGCATAGGAAGAACCAACCGACGTTCGAAATGCCGGCTTCGTGGCCGAACAGCGTAATAAAGGTCACAATTCCTCCATAACAAATTGCTGTGCATAGCAATAAAACGGAGGGAAGCATCGCGGTTCGTTCCCATAAACGATCCATAAGTTTCGGCCTCTGAGCCGACTTTTCGAGAGGCATCGGCTTGGTATAGGTAATGAAAAGAGAACTAAACAAGGAAAGCAGTGCTAAACATGTTGAGATTAAAAGCACGCGAGGGAAGCCATAGGTTTGCATCAACCATAGTCCTGTAAGCGGTGCAAGTGCCATAGCGAACGTGTTGGACAACCCGTAATAACCCATACCTTCTCCACGGCGTTCTGCCGGGATGATGTCGGCTATAACAGTACCTAAGGAGGTTGTGGACATACCCCAACCGATCCCATGAACAAAGCGAGCAGCAAGAATAAGCGTAACAACAGCCATATAGGAGTATCCGGCAATGGTTAGCGCACAGATCGCGAGCCCAACCAGAAGCACATGTTTTCTTCCAAACAAATCAAGTGCTCGCCCAGCAAAAGGGCGGGTAAGCAGTGAAGAAATCGTGAAAATGCCAATGACGAGACCGACTTGAATATCATTACCGCCTAATTGCGACACATGTGTAGGTATCGTTGGTATGAGCATTTGAAAACTAAAGAAAAGCAGTAAGTTGGATAGAGATGTAATTAGAAAAGCTTTGGTCCAAAGCGGTTTTTTCTTTTTTTTATCTACAAATAACGGTTCCATGTTACCTCCCATGTTGTCCATAAGCAAACCTGTTTGACAGGGGAAAAACGGGCTGCACGCGTAGTAGTATGCCCATGCTAGAGAATTTGAACGCAAGATAAAGCGATGTCCTTCGCTCTTGGAAAGGTGAGTGCTTATGCATTTCGCATCGTTAAGCGGGTTATGGTTCTCGCTTTCAATCCCCTTTATCCTGGTGCTTTATTTGTTAAAACGACGTTATATCGATACAGAAGTATCTAGTCATATGCTCTGGCGGCGTGTTCTTCGCGAGCAGGAGGCCAATCGGCCATGGCAGCGTCTAAGCCGACAATTATTACTCCTGCTTCAGCTGCTTGCAGCGTCATTACTTGTGCTTGCCTTAATGCAGCCGTTTATTCGTGGTCAGCAAACAGCGAAGTCACATATTTTTTTCGTGTTAGATGCTTCAGCGAGTATGCAAACATCAACGGATCATGGGACTAGATTAGAAGAAGCGAGGCAAGGTATCTTAACTTACGCACGCGAAGAAGCACAGAATCGTAGCTATTCGCTTTTAGTCATGAAAGATCAACCAGAATTGCTTCTACAACGAGAATCAAATCTGTCCTCACTACAAGCCGCTTTGAATAAAGTTGCTCCCTTTTACGGTAAAACGAATGTACAGGAAGCCTTGTCTCTAGCATCTGCTCTAACGAGGGAAGAATTCGATGGGGAAGTACGCATTTATACGGACAGACAGTGGGTCGATAACGCCGAAGGGATTACCTTTTCAATCCCCGTCAGCATTCAGGAGCCAGAGATTCAAAGACGAGCAGGTGATGAAGTCACCAATCAACCTGTGAATGTGGCGATTACTCAATTCGGTGTTAAAGACGTTCAGGATGCAGCGGAATTTAAGGCTGTTGCCGTATTGAAAAATTGGGGAGCGACGAGTGTTACTGTAAAAGCAACACTTTACTCGGGTTCGCAAGCAGTTCGAACGGATTCCCTAGACCTTAAGGGAGGCGAGCAAAAGTCAATCTACGTAGATAAGCTGGCTCGGGCTGATGTGTACAAGCTGCAGCTTGAAGGAAAAGATGTTTTGGAAGCTGATAATACCGCTTATGCCTTTCCTGAAGGGACTGGTCGAGTCCAAGCTGCTTATGTTGGCGAAGGCAACCTTTTCTTAGAAAAAGCACTCACATTGGCAAAGACGGATATTCTTCATGTACAAAAAAGCAATGACGGAACCTATCCACCGCCCTTAGGGCTTACTCCTGACCTAATTATTGTAGATGGTGTGACTGAATCAGCTTTAAAATCGGATCTCTGGAAGCGTCTACTTGCGTCCAAACCAGTTTGGCGGTTTGCTTCCGCTGCAAAGTCTGACTTAGATCATCAACAAATCATTTCAGCATCACCTTTTTCGATAACGGATCATCCCATTTCGCGTTACATTCGTCTGCAGGACGTGAACGTTGCTATGGCTCAGACTAGACCGCTAAAGCCATGGGAGAAAGCCATCATTTCGTCAGCGTCCGTACCACTTGTTCTTGTAGGTACAGAAGAAGGTATACCAAATCTGACATTTACGTTCTCGCTTAATCAATCGGATCTTGCGTTGCGCTCGGAATTTCCCATTCTCGTTCAAAATGCTGTTGCTTGGTTGACCCAGCACCATGGTGGCAATCTTGGTCGTATTACAGCTGGGGATCGAAAAGAAATTGTTCTTCATCCGGAAGCGACGAAGGCGATCTGGAAAACAACCATGGAAGGTGTTAAAGAGGAAGAGGCAGAGCGAAATGGAGACGCGTTATCCAGTATGCAAACTGCGCCTAAGCTTCCGGGTCTTTATGAATTTGTTGAATACAATACAGGTGGACAGATCGTGCAAACTCGTTTACTTGAAGTTGTAATGGACCCCCGAGAATCCAATGTGAATGGGAAAATAGCAAACAAGTTGGTCTTCAAACCAGGTAGTGAAGTCGATGCCGGTGTAGATCGAAGTGAAGAAATCTCATTAGGGAATACGATGTTAATTCCTTGGCTTATCGTGATCTTGCTTTTGCTGCTAGTACTGGAATGGGAGGTGTATCGACGTGGGCATTCAGTTTGAACATTTGCCCGTCCTGTTGCTGATTCTATTTCTTCCTTTATATGTGGGCTGGCTTTGGAAAAGCTTACATCGTCTGCAAGGCGGGCGAAAGAAGCTTGTTGTTTCTCTGCGAGCCTCTGTAATCATTCTTCTGATCTTCGCCCTTGCGGAAACCCAACTTTATACAAAGCTAAATCACAAAAGCATCGTATTCACGATTGATCGATCGGACAGTGTGAAGGAAGAATTGAAGGAAGCTCAGTGGATTCGAGAAGCAGTCAAAGCACGTTCTTCCGAGAAGGACGAGGCGGGAGTCGTTTCGATGGCACTTAAAGCTTCCATAGAGAAGTCGCTTGATGCCAGAGAGATGAACGGATTTCAGTTTACAGCCCAAACGAACACGCAATTTTCCGATATTGCCTCGGGCTTGCAGCTTGCTTCAGGCTTACTTATGAATGGAAAATCCGGCCGCCTTATTTTGATGTCGGATGGCGAAGAAAATGTGGGTGACGTATTGCGTCAAGGTAAGCTGCTGCGCGACCGCGGTATCCAAGTAGATGTTGTCCCTCTCGCTGCCAAAGAACGCAAAGACGCCTCCATTGAAGCAATTCGCGTTCCAGATAAATTGTATCAAGCAGAAGCGTATACGTTGGAGGTAGTCATCCGTTCTACAAGTACTGGCGTGGCTCAATTACGGGTTTTTGAGGACAATCGCGAAATGACAGCTGGGTCGGTTCAATTGAATAAGGGGGAGAACAGATTCGCCTTTCAATCGCTTGCCAAGGAACCGGGTTTTCATCGGTATCGAGCGGAAGTGTATTTGGAAGGGGATGAGCAGTCTGCCAATAATGCGCATTATGCATTTAGTAAAGTAGATGGTCCTCCGAAAGTGCTTATTGTAGAAGGGAAAACAGATATCTCCAAAAATGTGGAGGGAGCACTGCAGTCCGCACTTATCCCATTTGAAACGATAGCACCTGAGCTGCTTTCCAATGATTTTGTAACGTATACCGGTTATGAAAGCATCATTTTAAACAATGTTGCTGCTACTCAAATACCACAATTGAAAATGGAAATGATAGAGCAGGCTGTCCGAGATTACAATGTTGGGTTGGTCATGCTTGGGGGAGATAACAGCTATGGATTGGGCGGTTATTTCAAAACACCGATCGAGCGTGCTCTCCCAGTGTACATGGATCTACGCGGGAAGCGGGAGATACCGTCACTCGGCATTGTACTTGTTATGGATAAATCGGGCAGTATGTCAGGTGAAAAAATGAAGCTGGCTCAGGAAGCCGCGTCGCGGACAGTCGACTTACTCAGGGAAAATGATACACTTGGGGTACTTGGATTCGATTCTTCCCCGCATTGGTATGTAGAACCGCAAAAGTTAAGTGATAAATCAGGCGTCATCCAAAAGATTAATGCAATACCCGCTGATGGCGGAACGGAGATTTATACAGCAGTAGAGGAAGCATTCGCCAAGCTTTCCAAGGTGGAGGCTCAGCGTAAGCATATTATTTTGTTGACAGACGGACAGTCCTCCACGACTCAGAGCTATGAAGCATTAACCGCCGATATGCAAAAAGAGAATATCACGATGTCCACTGTGGCCATCGGAACAGATGCCGATCAATCTCTGCTGAAGCAGCTAGCTGATTTGGCGAAGGGGAGGTATTACGCGGCTGTGGATCAGACGACAATCCCGGCGATTTTTAGCCGGGAAGCTGTGCTGATATCACGAACTTATGTGGTTAACCAACCTTTCGTACCGGCTTTAGCAGGAGGAGCAGACTGGCATAGCTTTTTGTGGCAAGGGCTGCCTTCGCTAAACGGTTACATTGCCACAACCCCTAAAGAGGCCGCTGAGGTGGTACTCACAAGCCCGGAACCTGATCCTATTCTTGCGAGATGGCAGTATGGTTCTGGGCGAACTGTCGCATGGACTAGCGATGTGATAGGAGCATGGTCAGCGAACTGGATAACGTGGCCTGCCTTTTCACAAGTGCTTACTGGAATGATAAAGTGGACGTTTCCGCAATTTCAATCGTCTCCACTTGAGCTAAACGGGCATTTGGCAGGTCAAGAGTTGACCTTAGAGGCCAAAAGCGGGAATATCACACTCGACGGTTCACATGGTGAACAGGGGGAGCTTCGAGCTATCGTTACGGATGAATTTCTCGGATCGCAAGAGATCCATTTTACGTCCACAGCACCTGGTGAATATTCAGCACAGGTATCTGTGGATAAGTCTGGCGTTTATATCGCCAAGACTGAATTGCTCGCAGCCGGCAGCGAAGAGGGGACCGAGAAGCGGGTCGTCGGCAGCTCAACGTCCGGGTTCGTGATTCCTTATTCCCCGGAATATCGGATCACGGACGGACAGGGCCTCAGCAAGCTCCAGCAGCTTGCTGAGCTTACAGGCGGACGGATGCTCTCGCTAGAGCATCCGGAGGAAGCCTTCGCCTTCGTTTCTGCCGCGCAGAAGCGACTGACTCCCATCAGCGAGTACCTGCTGATGGCGGCGCTCGCGCTGCTGCTGATGGACATCGCAGCGCGGCGCTTGGCTCTGCCGCCCGGCCTGTGGGCCCGGGCGTTCGCGTGGAGGCGGGCCGCTCCAGTGGGCCCGCCACAGCAGGCGGAGACGCCGCTGGCGCGTCTCCGCGAGCGCAAGCAGCTTGCGGAGCACAAGCTGCAGCGTAAGACTGGGCGCTCTGCCGCAGGCAGCGCTCCACCCCCAGCCGTGGCTGCGCCGCCGCGGCCTCCCGCGGAGCAGCGCGAAGCTGCTCCGGAGCCCTCACCCCCAGCGGCGAGTAATGCGCCGCCGGACAGCATGAGCCGTTTGCTCGAAGCCAAACGGCGAGGCCGCAAATAACGCATACACCTAGCAATTTCTGGCCAGGTACGATAAACTATTTGTTGAAGGGTGTCGAAGATGATCCCTTAGTGACAAGTGAATTAGGAGGGGATTTGAATGGCTAGAAATAGCTACTCCATTGGTATCCTGTTAATTGGCCTGGCCGCCCTATTGCTTCTTGGTAAACTAGGTTTTTTTCATGTACTTCTTTCGTTCTTCTGGCCGCTAGTTCTACTCATTCCTGGGCTGCTGTTCCACGTATTCTTTTTTAATCGGTCACTGCCCGCAGGCGTTCTTGTACCTGGAGGTATATTAACGACTTACGCAATAATGTTCTTTTACTGCAATATATTTGGTTGGGGTTCAATGAGCTATTTGTGGCCGGGATTCATTCTTGGTGTAGCCATCGGATTATATGAGATGCACTTGTTCGATCGTGGAAGTGATCGCGGTGTTTTGATTGGTGCTATGGTGCTGGGAATTATTTCAGCTGTATTTTTCGGATTAACTCTACTAATTCATTTAGGGATCTATGTAATCGCTTTGATCCTTGTGATAGCTGGACTTGTCATGATTTTCCGCAAGCGAAATGTGTGGTAATTTCGGGCATTTACTTGTAAAAGTTTTATGTACAGCGGCATTTACCTTGCATAATGTCGAGAAACTGCGTATAATAAGTGTAAATGTCAAGCGTCGGCGCTTTCGTCCGACGCTTGTTTTATGAACAGAGACGAAAATTATAGGGTAGAGAGGGTTTGACATTCATGCACGCAAGAGACAAGATTCGCAATATTGCAATTATCGCACACGTTGACCACGGTAAAACGACACTCGTAGATAAATTACTTCAACAATCCGGAACATTCCGCGATAACGAGGCTATTCAAGAGAGAGCGATGGACTCCAACGATCTCGAGAGAGAACGCGGTATTACCATTCTTGCAAAAAATACAGCAATTAATTATAAAGACTACCTGATTAACATTGTGGATACACCTGGACATGCCGATTTCGGTGGTGAAGTAGAGCGTATTATGAAAATGGTAGACGGCGTTTTGTTGGTTGTTGATGCTTTCGAAGGCACCATGCCGCAAACGAAGTTCGTTCTACGTAAAGCATTAGAAAGCAACCTTTCTCCAGTTGTTGTAGTTAACAAAATTGACCGTCCGAACGCGCGTCCTCAAGAAGTTGTTGACGAAGTTCTTGACCTTTTCATTGAACTAGGTGCTACGGATGAGCAGCTTGATTTCCACGTTGTATATGCTTCCGCATTACAAGGTACATCAAGTCTTGATGCTGAGAAACAAGATGACAACATGGAAGCTATTTATGAGACGATTGTTAGTCACATTCCAGCTCCAACAGAAGATGTTGATCAACCGCTTCAGTTCCTTGTTACATTGATGGATTACAATGAGTACTTGGGTCGTATCGGCGTAGGCCGTGTGAACCGTGGTAAAATTCGTCAAGGTCAGACTGTTGCTGTTATGACGCGTGAAGGCGGTCAGAAGCAAGCTAGAATCGAGAAACTTTTCGGTTTCACAGGCTTGAAACGTATTGAGATCGAAGAAGCGGCTGCAGGGGACATTATTGCCATTGCAGGTATCAAAGATATCAATATTGGTGAAACGGTAGCAGATCCTGCGAATCCGGAAGCATTGCCAGTCTTGAAAATTGATGAGCCAACGCTGCAAATGACATTTATCGTAAATAACTCACCGTTCGCAGGGCGCGAAGGGAAATGGGTAACTTCCCGTAAAATTCGCGAGCGTCTTTACAAAGAACTTGAAACAGACGTAAGTTTGCGCGTTGAAGACACAGATAGCCCGGATGCTTTCGTTGTATCTGGCCGCGGTGAGCTTCACTTAGGTATTTTGATTGAAAACATGCGTCGTGAAGGCTTTGAATTACAAGTTTCCAAACCTGAAGTTATCATTCGTCAAATCGACGGTCAAAAAATGGAGCCGATTGAGCGTTTAATCATCGACGTTCCAGAAGACAGTATGGGTTCCGTTATGGAGAGCTTAGGTTCCCGTAAAGCCGAGATGGTCAACATGATTAACAACGGCAGCGGTAACGTTCGTCTTGAGTTCTTAATCCCTGCACGTGGTTTGATCGGTTACAGAACGAACTTCTTAACGTTAACTCGCGGCTACGGTATTATGAACCATGCTTTTGACAGCTATGGTCCATACCAAGGAGCTGGTGTTGGCGGACGTCACGAAGGCGTGCTTGTTTCCAGCGAATCTGGCGTATCTACTTTATACGGAATTCTTTCCGTTGAAGATCGCGGTATCTTGTTCGTTCATCCACAAACGGAAGTTTACGAAGGCATGGTCGTTGGTGAGCATACGCGCGACAATGATATCATCGTTAATATCTGTAAGGAAAAAGCGGTAAACAACATCCGTTCCGCGAACAAAGAAGAAACTGTAAAAATGAAAACTCCTCGCATGTACTCTTTGGAGCAAGCGCTTGAGTATTTGAACGATGATGAATATTGTGAAATCACACCGAAATCCGTTCGTATTCGCAAAAAGATTTTGAACAAAAGCGAGCGCGAGCGTGCTGAGAAGCACCGCAAAACAGCTGAAGCTAACGTGTAATTCACAAAGTGTTCTAAATATGGGAAATGTGGGCTACAAGGCCGCATTTCCCTTTATTTATTTGTAATTTTGAGGGATAATGATAATTGACTTTACTTTTTGAATGAAATGGAGTGTATGTTTTGACTGCCTTGAACGAGTGGTTTGGAAATCACCTGTACATCACTTATCTGTTAATCTTTATATTTATGTCTTATGTGTATAACAAAGTTTTCAAGACGCGTAAATTGCCGGTACTCAAGACAGCTATCATCTATGTGCTGCTGGCCATTGGATCAGTTATGCTGCTTGTTTTTCAAATTGTAGGACTACCTATCGTGCTCTGCCTGTCTGTTGCCATATCGTTAATGTTTCTGGTTCGTATTCGTTATTTCATCGAGAAAAGAAGCGGCAATAGACCAACTTAATAAGGATTATGCTTACGATATTAGTTTTATTAAAGCAAAACTCAAGTTAAGCTTACGAAGCAAGTTTTCTCGCGAAAACTCTAAGGAGGGGCAAATGACTCGATACTGGTTAACTCCGATTAAGGGCTATTCTCCTCTGATGTTGGGGGCCGATCGCTTGGACTGCTCTCCGCTCACAAAGCTGGAAGCTTTCCGTGAATTGGCGAATAGGAGACACCCCAGATTGCTTTCTATGTTTAAAGCTAGTCTGCTGTTAAGTGACGACGAAGAGATATGTGGTTCAGAGCTCGCAGAACTTGATTTAGCGCATTCTGAAGCCGTTGTATTTGATGGTGACCCTTTTCATTTGTCACATTGTGCAGAAGCCTTTCTAGATCGTCTGCTGAAGCGAGAGGAAGCTTTGGATTTGGTGTCATCGCTTAATGACAACGCTTTAGATGCCCAGCAAACCATTTGGAAAAATCAATGGCTTCGTTGGCTGGAATTAGGCTGCGATGTTATTTTACTTAGAGAGGACGGGCGTTAAAAATGAAACTGCAAGACGCCTTTTTTAATTGGCTGCAAATGCATATTGTAAGTCAAGCTAGACCGGATGACGAAGCGGCCAAAGAGACACTTGATTTTTTTGCGCTTATATTGCGTGAAGATCATGGGGTCAATCATATGGAAATTGTGGACGAATCGGATCGAATGAAAATTCACATCGCCTATGAACAAGAAAGTATCAAGAGTAAACAAAGTTTTGATCGTGAATCGGCGGAAAAGCTGCTTGATGATATTAATTCGAATCCGATTTACAATAATCAATAGACGTTCATGTTGGACGACATAACTTTTTTAAACCGACGTACACTTAGGTATATCTGGCTGAAAAAGGAGTGTTCGCATGAATTGAAAATAGATACATAAGGGTGGAACGCTTGCCACCGGCTATGCTATACTGTAAGTGTAAGGAGCGTTTTCAACCACCTAGTAGGAGGCGCAGACGATATGGCTGAACACAACACAGCTTTACCGAAGCAATGGATAGATCGCGCCCAAATGATGACCGAGCCTGAATATGAGAAAACTTGTGTAAGCCGAGTAACTGTGAATCCAGCCGGCCGAGTTTTTGATGCGATAAAAAAAGCCTAGATCTGCGAATGCAGTCAGGCTTTTTGTTATCTTCGGTGGATTACGGGTTCGGAATTTCCGCCTGATTCGTACGATTAGGTTCTGCATTGTTTGGCATATTGCGAATATCACGCGGCAGCTGAGGCATTACACGGCCCATGATGTCTGCCATTTGCTCTGCGAATCCAGTAATGGGTCTTCCTGCTCGAATGTTTTCCCGAATGTTGCGCAAGCGTTGATCTAAGTCCAAATCTGCGGTAACAATGGCATTAACTCCGTATGGATCTTTCTTGAGGGCTTCAGCTACCGAATACTTGACGGTGCCGACTTTGGCTCGATCCAAATCTTTCTTAATGTTGATGCCGACTACGGCGGTATCACCGAAAACGACGCAGTGCGCGCTTTCAACCTGAGGGACGCTAGTGGCTAAGTTTTCCAAACGTTCTGCAACAGCCTTAGAATCTTTTATTTCGAGCTTTTGTGGGGCGATTTGTTGAACTTTTACTTGATTTTGATTCGGATTTTGAGAGGGGGCACCACTTTTCGGCGCTTGACTACAGCCAACCGCGAGGGTCAGTACTAGTATAAATACGCACAATAGTCTCACTTGAATCGTTCCTTTCTTTCCTGAATCTCGCGTTTAGTTTGTCCGGCACAGCTAGGTTGTATGTATCTAATATAACCAATGATCTAACGCCAAATCTGGGAGGGGACACACCAATGAAAAAAATTTACGTGTTGGATACCAATGTTCTGCTTCAGGACCCTAATGCTTTATTCGCGTTCGAAGATAATGAAGTAGTCATACCCGCCGTGGTGTTGGAGGAAATCGATTCTAAGAAACGAAATGCGGACGAAATAGGCCGAAATGCGAGACATGTTTCGAGATTGCTGGATGGACTAAGAACCAAAGGCAACTTGTCTGATGGCATCACACTCGAACGTGGCGGCAGCATTAAAGTGGAACTCAACCATCGAAGCTTCGCGAAGCTGCAGGATACATTTGCAGAATTAACGAATGATAACCGAATTCTCGCGGTCGCGCTCAACTATCATCTAGAAGAGCAGGATAATGAATTTCCGAGACCTGTCGTTATCGTGAGTAAAGATACATTAGTTCGTATTAAAGCAGATGTCCTCGGTATACCTGCACAGGATTATTTAACGGATCGCATTGTTGCGCAAACGGATATGTACACAGGATATATAACGCTATATGTACATCCTTCTATCATTGATGAGTTTTATTCTTATCGATTCTTGACTGTGACATCGCTTAATTTGGGTTATATGCTGCATCCTCACGAATTTGTCATTTTACGGGATGAGCTGGGATCTTCCAAATCAGCTTTATTGAAAGTGACGCCCGATGCCAAAAAGCTGGAGCCGCTCTACATGAGTAACGATCCCATTTGGGGGATTGCCGCGCGTAACGCGCAGCAACGAATGGCTCTTGAGCTCCTGCTCAATGACGACATCCCGCTCGTCACCCTGACTGGGAAAGCGGGTACAGGTAAGACGCTGCTTACGTTAGCTGCGGGCCTTATGAAGATTGAGGATGATCGTAAATATAAAAAATTGCTAATTGCTCGACCCGTTGTTCCAATGGGCAAGGATATTGGTTATCTGCCTGGTGAAAAAGATGAAAAGCTGCGTCCCTGGATGCAGCCGATCTATGATAATTTGGAGTATTTATTCGATACCAAAAAACCGGGAGACATTGAAAAAATACTAGCAGGTCTCGGTAGTATTCAAGTGGAAGCTCTGACTTACATCCGCGGACGCTCGATTCCCGGCCAATTCATCATTATTGATGAAGCGCAGAACTTATCTAAGCATGAGGTGAAAACGATCGTTTCCCGGGTAGGAGAGGGCAGTAAAATAGTTCTTCTAGGTGATCCAGACCAAATTGATCATCCGTATCTCGATGCTTCAAGTAATGGATTAACTTATGTGGTTGAACGATTCAAGCAGGAAGGTATTAGTGGGCATATCACTCTTGAGCGTGGTGAACGCTCACATCTAGCGCAATTAGCAGCCGATCTGCTCTGATAAATTCAAAAAGCCCACACCCCCGATATGGGGATGTGGGCTTTTTGGTGTGTTCTAAGGTATCATCTCGATGCGGCATCGATAAGCTTTGGCAATACCCTGCATGAGCTCTTCGAGCTGCCGATCCACGACGTACACAGTACGATCCTGAGTTTGGTACTGAGCGAGCAGGTGCTCCTCGATCTGAAGAGCTGCTTGGTCGATTTCGGCTTGAGGGCTATCTTCTGTAAATCGGAATTGTACGACAAGCTTATCGTATAAATAATTGTGCTCTGCGCGGCTTGTAAAGCCATAATCGCTGAATAGATCAGTCAATTCGGCGTCATCAGGCAGCAGCCGAAGCTGCATCAGGTTTGTCTCAATATTGAAATGAGCCATAACATCGAGTGCTGCAAGCTGTTGTTCTTCATTGCTGACAATAAGCAATTCTTTGTCGCGGTCAAATAATTCAACTTTACCTGCGAGAGCTTTAACGATTTGTGCGTAAAATCCAGGTATTTTTCCTTCGGGTAGATCCATCATCAGACCAATTTTCGGTTCCATTCGTAGTCCTCACTTTACTTCGTTATCCTCTGCTACTTTACAGGGATAATTTGAGTTTTACAACTGCGATGCCGTTCTTCGTCTCTACACTAACGACATCGAGATAATTGACAATTTTTTTTGGGATGAAACCAAGCTGGAATTCTTTCATGAAGTCTTCAATTGTGGTATCAGGCAGTTGGAAGCCATTGAATTCAAGTTTATCCACAACAAAGCGGACTTCATTCATGTCGGGATGTTCCTTTAACACAAACATTCCTTCTAAGGCGATTTGTACCTGATCTTTTTTACCTTTTGCAATGATCGACCCATCAGCAAATTCAAAATTCAAATTCTGTAAAAGTTCATTTTTTGAATGAAGGTAAGCATTGAAATCCGTATCACTAATCGTTATGACCGGATTTTTGATGGAAGATAAGTCCATGAATTTATTTTCTTTCGTTACATACTGTGGCAGCTCTCGGAAAGCGGAAGATAAACTATTTAAGTACTCGCGGAATAAAGGGATGCCTTCTTGTTTCCATTGGTCATTTAAGCTTTTTATTTGGGCTTCTATGACTTGTGCTTGTGCACTGACGGCTAGTTGTTTGTCCAGCTCTTCTTGAAGCTTTACGAGTCTCTCACGCTGTGTGAGGAATTTATCTTTCGTTTTCTGGAGCTCGACGCGAGAAGAATCAAGTTCGGTGCGCAGGTTTTTCAATTTCTTAAACGATTCGGTGAAAGCTGATAAGGCGCGATGATCATTACTAATAATCATTTGCAGATACTCGAACATTCGCAATGCATCCGTAAAGGAACTTACGGTAAACAGCAGCATCCAGATCGAATCTCGATCCCCTGTATAATAAGCTCTCAGCACTTTTCCGGCATGTTTTCGGGTATTTTCAACATTGCTGTTCTGCTTGATGATATCTAGTTCATTTTGTTTGATCTGAGCAACGATGTTTGCATCTTGTTCATTTAATCGGCCCACTTCTTTGTCAATTTCGAAAATGGTAAGCCCTTTTTGGACGAGATCCTTGGCTTCATCTTGTGTAGGACTCTTTTCCTCGGCTGAGATTGTATGAAGAGGTAGTGTTATTTGAGTAAGCAATAGAATAGACAACATCATAGCTACGAATTTATATGTCATTGAACGAATTCTCCCCCTAAGAACAGATTATCATATTTCTATTAAATGAAGCACAAAAAAATACTTACCTCTGGGGAAGAGGTAAGTATTTTGCTTTACATCTATTTTTTAACCGGTGTAATTAATTTAAGGATTTCATCGAAGCTTTTAACGTTTTTCGGTATTTCTTTCGTTAATGGAGAAGCTTGATTGATAGCGTCGTAGGTTTGGTGAAGAAGGATATGGTTATCCTGCGCTTTGCCATCAACTGTTACTGTGAATCCAAAATCAATTGTCTGGTCACGAATAAAGCCAGTGTCATCAATGGCGACAACCATTTTACCTGGAGCTTTGAGCTGCAAATTATTTGCTTGATTTTTTTTGAGTTGTTCGGCTTTATCGGCTGTAAGGAATCCATTGCTTTGTAAGTACCCAATAAACTCTGGAAGTTTTGTTTGCATCAGGGTATTCAATTCTTTTTCATTTTTACTCGTAAGTTCAACGCTAATGGATTTGGCAGAAGAGCCGTCTTTCAGCTTAACCGGTTCCTTGGCTTCTTTATAGCATTTTGGATCAATCCCGCTAAATATAAGATTACCAAGTGTCGTTGACAATTGAGAAGTATTTTTCAAGGTGTCTACGGTTAAGGGACTAGTACTGTTCTGACTTATTTTTTGTAGATCGATTGCATAGTACTCGTCAGGTGTTTTATTTAATGCTGGCATATTAAAATACAATTTGCTATCTTTAATGAGAATTGGAATCTCAAAAGGGGATGTAGAGCCCTTAGGTGTTATTTTCAAGTCCGTCTGGAACTGGAGTGGCTCCACATTGCTAACGCCCTTCCAATCGATTGTGCTTTCTCTGACCAAAGATAACAGCCCGTTAGTCAAAGGGTTGGAAGATTTCATCAATCCATCGCTTAAGGCTAATGTTGTGCTCCCATCGAAGGTGTAAGATTTCATTTCTTTTTGTTTATTTAGTGATTGTTCTAGTGCTTCTTTGACCTTCGTGTTGTCTGTACAAGCTGTCAACGATATTAGGCTGATCGCCGTTACCGCTGTTAAGGTAATCCACTTCTTTGACATGCTTTTCTGTCTCTCCTTCCATAAATCCTTCTTCATTATAATGGTTTCCGTATGTTTTGTCTTTAAGTAAAGAATTGGAGGGTTCATCATTGAATCATCAGCTCGGACACCCAAGTGTTGTGACTGCCTTAATAGAGGCAATTCAGTCAGCAGAATTTCAAGCCATCACATTCAGAGACTATATGGAAATTTGTCTATACAGCGAACCGTATGGGTATTATCGTAATGATAGGCCGAAAATCGGTAAACAGGGAGATTTCTATACAAGTTCCTCTATTGGTTCAGTAATGGGGGAAATGGTGGCATCATTTATTTGTAAGCAGCTACATAATGAAAGTTCTCATACAGAACCCGTTCATATTGTTGAATGGGGAGGGGGGAACGGGCGAATGGCCCTTCACATCATGGGCGAAATAAAGCGATCTGAACCCGCCATTTATGCTCGTTTAAACTATATAATCATTGAATCTAGTGCTTATCATCGTCAGCAGCAGCGATCAATGCTTGAAGAGCATGCCCAAGTTATTCAATTCACAAGTGAAACAGAATGGTTGGCTCAGACACCGCAAGATGAGGTTTATGTTCTTGCGAATGAACTATTGGATGCATTCCCAATCCACCGAATTCGCTATAAAGATTTGCTTTTCAAGGAGTCCTATGTGAAATGGAAAGAAGAGGAGCAAATTTTTCAAGAAATTTGGCGTCCTATTAGCTCCCAACGTATATTAGACTTCCTAGAACGGTCCAAAGTTCAATGGTTGGATGGTCAAATAGGGGAGATAAACCTTGAAGCTGAAAGTTGGGTCTCACGTGTAGCTGAACGGATCCAAAGCGGGAGTTGCATTATCATTGATTATGGCGATACAGCAGAAGAACTTTTCGCTCCTCACCGTTATAATGGAACATTAATGTGCTATCGCAAACATCAAGCTCAGGATGACCCATTCATCCATCAGGGTGAGCAGGATATGACATCTCATGTTAATTTTAGTTCTTGTCAATTAGCTGCAAGTCAGAGTGGATTTACTTACTGCCAATTTCAGACGCAAAGGGAGTTTTTGGTGGAGCAAGGGATATTGCAAAGGCTTCAAGATCACTATGATCCGAACCCTTTCAGTGAGGTGTCTAAGCGGAACCGCTCAATTAGGCAGTTGCTCCTAAGCGATCAAATGAGCGAGCTGTTCAAAGTGTTCATCGCAAGCAAGCATTCTCGTACCAATGAAAAAAAGGTGAGCCGCTGAGTAACAGTCGGTTCACCTTTTTGCTTGTTGTTATTGTTGTGGGTATTAGACAGACATTTTGAAAAATGACCAATACGTAAATCCGCTGAAGGAAATAATCATATATCCCCAGAACAACAATATGTAAGTTCGTTCTGACAAGCGCATATAGCCTAGAATGACGAATACGGCAGTTTGAAAAAAGAAAATCAGAGACATAGGTATCATATCGCCAGCTAAGCTCATTAGTGCGATAACAAGTGTCCAAAAACCTAGAACCCGAAACATGCGATCCATTCTCGTAACATCCCCCTCTCATACCACGTTGCACTTTAACTACAACACATTATACCGTTTGAAATGAGCGGTGTAAACCGTCAAACGGTGACGAAATTGAAAACATTTCATCAGATAGTAGTAGTATGTCTTTTTATCGGGATCCCATGTATGAGTGACAAAAAATTTGGCAATACCATTTAGTATCAAATAGATTCTATGAACTCTAGTACGGGCATAGAAATAATAATAATGGCACGAATCAATTTATCCCTGCTCTCTACGAATTGATTCTTTATTATGATGCATCCCCAATAGGTGAGTCTTTGATCAAGGACTAAAGATCCCAAAGGAGAGACTTTGATCTCGGGGCCAAAGATGATCCCTATATTATGTTAGGAGGTTCGACCATATGTCAGCAATTAGACAAGATGCTTGGAGCGATGAAGACGACTTAATCTTAGCGGAGGTGACACTGCGTCACATACGAGAGGGAAGTACACAATTATCTGCATTCGAAGAAGTTGGAGAGCGCATTGGGCGTACAGCGGCAGCATGTGGATTCCGATGGAACAGTTTTGTGAGGAAAAAATATGAAGCGGCTATTCAGATTGCCAAAGCGCAGCGCCAGAAAAGAACGCAGCTCAAAAAGCATGCGGCTGTCTCGATTTCCGGTTCTTCTTCCATCGGATTACTGGATGGACCTGAGTTGTCTACGGGCAAAGTAGAGACATTCACGGAAGAAACATTATCGATTGATGCTGTGATCCGGTTTCTTAGACAATGGAGAAACACGTACCAAGATATGAATCGTCATATTAAAAATTTGGAAAAAGAGCTGCAAGACAAAGAGGACGAACTAGATAGATTGGGTAGAGAAAATAACAAGCTGAATAAGCAAGTTAATGAAGTTGAAACAGATTATCGTGTTGTGAATGATGATTATAAAGCATTGATTCAAATTATGGATCGTGCTAGGAAAATGGCCTTCCTTGTTGAAGAAGAGGAAGAAGAGAAGCCGCGGTTCAAGATGGATGCGAATGGTAACCTGGAAAGAGTAGATTGAGTTGCCGTCCGTACTTACATATAGAAGAAGCTTCAGAACAAGGAGAGCCCTTGGACTGGGGCTTTTTTGTTGTATAATGGGAATTGTATGTAGAGGGGGACATGAGATGCGCATTATGATTATTGGTGCAGGCTCCTTAGGACTGCTATTCGCTGCTAAGTTGTCTGCTTTTTGTGAATATATGACTGTCGTTGCAAGAACGATAGAACAAGCAGATAAGCTAGATCAGAAGGGTATCGAGTTGGTTGGAACGGCAGAAGCGATTAGGACTACTCGAAGTGGGGTCATAGAATTTCGCTATTATATAGAAGAAGCAGAAACGGCTAAATCGTCTTTACATCATTTTGATTACATATTTCTCATGGTCAAACAGCCTGCTATTACACAAGAGCTAATCAACAATTTGAAGTCTCAAATGTCTAATAACACCTACCTAATAAGTTTTCAGAACGGAATAGGGCACGAACAGAGGTTAGGAGAAGAGCTTGGGTGGGATCGTTTGCTGCTCGCTGTGACGACGGAAGGAGCTAGACGAGAGGGCTTAACGGAGGTTACTCACACCGGACATGGTATCAGTTATATAGGCAAATCGGAAGATTCAGATCATTTTGTAAATTCAACACATATTTTGTTAGTTGAGATGCTGGAGAAGGCAGGATTTCATACAATGATGTCGAAGAACATGGATGTAAGGATTTGGAGCAAGCTAACGATAAACGCTGTAATTAATCCGCTTACGGCAATTTTACGTGTGAAGAACGGAGATTTGCTGCTTTCACCCTGGACACGCTCACTCATGAATGACCTTTATCAAGAAACTCGTATGGTGGCGACTGCCAAGGGGATTTTATTACCTGATGAGCTATGGGACACGTTACTTAGCGTCTGTGAGGCCACTAGCTTAAACCATTCATCTATGCTTCAGGATATTGAACAGTCCCGACGTACCGAGATCGATCATATTAACGGAAGCCTAGTAAATATGGCAAAAGAATTAAAACTTGAGATTCCGACTCACCAAACCGTGTACCAATTAGTGAAAGCCCTAGAATAAGTAGGTGATTCTTAATGATGAATGTGTTAGCCAGTTGGATATCTACGATATATGCGGTCTTAGCAGTGGCGCCGTTTATTACGTTTATCTTTTTGTGGTTTCTAGTTTTTGTTTTTCTTAGAGATAAGAAGATGACAACAAGACTTACTATGGACGTGACGACCTTATTTCTGCTAGGCTCTGTTTCTTTGATGTGGAATCAATTATTTCATACGAATTTTGGTTTCTGGCTAATTGCGCTCGTGCTGCTCATCGCTTTTGGGATCATTGGTGGTTATCAGACACATTTGAAGGGGAAAACCGAATTATTAAGGGTAAGCAGGGTAGTGTGGAGGCTTAGTTTTCTGGGTCTATCAGCACTTTACATCCTGCTATTTTTCCTGCATATCGGGAAAAACTATATATTTTCGACCTAGGCAAGACGATTTTGTGGAAATAATGTGAATAAATCAATTTTTAGCGTATGTTTGTAATATTTATTTAAGATTTGTAGAAAATAACAATGAAATCCGTCTAGATTTTATTGACCGATGGTTGTATAATTAGAAACCGTAAAGGACCTTTTTCTTCATATTATTTTAACACAGGTGAATTAAAAGGAAAATTAGTTCTGGACAAAGCATAGTAATATGTTATAATTCCTTGCGTAGAGTCTAGTAAATTTTTTTACCAGAGCTTCGCGTCAGATATACTGACATGTGTGAAGCGGTTTCATTATTTTTGGGTTTAAGGTGTAAGGTTTATGTTAGTAAAACTATCAAAACACCTAACCATAGATGTTTAGATACATATTTTAAAGGAGGAGTTTTATGAAAGCGACGAAATGGGTTTCTACAGCAGTAGCATTAACGCTTATGGGTAGTGTGGCAATTGGTTGTGCCAAAAAAGAGGAACCATCTGCATCTCCAACTGGGGATACTAAAGGTACAGCAGCTCCTGCGGCCTCTAACAAACCGCAAGAAATTAAAATCAACTTTACTGCAGAGCCACCTGTTATGGATAGCTCCAAAGCAACAGCTAATGCTGCTTTCACATTCATTAGCGCATTTAACGAAGGTCTTTTTCGTACTGACAAAGACGGTAAAGCGACTCCTGGACTTGCAAAGGATTTCCCTAAAATTTCTGCTGATGGTTTAACTTACACAATCGACATTCGCGACAATGCGAATTGGTCTGATGGTCAACCAGTAAAAGCACAAGACTTCGTTTATTCTTTCAAACGTACATTAGATCCAGCAACAAAAGGGCAATATAGCTTCGTAGTAGCTTGGATTAAAGGTGGAGAAGCTGTAACGAAAGCAAAAACACCTGAAGATGTTAAAAAAGCTCAAGATGCACTAGGCGTAAAAGCAATTAGTGATAAACAACTTGAAATTAAACTTGAGAAACCAGTTACCTTCTTTACACAAATGCTTGCGTTCGGAACTTTCTTGCCACAAAGAGAAGATTTCGTTACAAAAGCTGGCGATAAATATGGAGCAGAAGCTGATAAAGTAATTGGTGCAGGTCCATTTATTTTGAGCAAATGGGATCATGGCCAAACACTTGAACTTGTTAAAAACGAAAAATATTGGGATGCTGCTAACGTTAAGCTTACGAAAGCAACGGTCAATATCGTAAAAGATACAAATACAGGACTTAACCTATACGAAACAGACGCAGCTGATTTGGCTGAAATCAACCGCGATCAACTTAAACTTTATGCAGGTAAACCAGATAACTTGCCTAAACCTGAGTTGACTAACTCTTACCTGATGTACCAAACGAAAAAAGTTCCTGCCTTGGCTAACAAGAAAATTCGTCAAGCTCTAGGTATGGCAATCGATCGTCAAGCTTACGTAGATACAGTTCTTGCTAATGGTTCCGTAGCATCCACAGGTTTAGTGCCTGGCGGTACTTCTGACGGTGCGGGCGGCGACTTCCGTAAATCTGCAGGCGATACTCAACCTAAGTTCGATGCTGCTAAAGCAAAACAATTGCTTGCTGAAGGTTTGAAAGAAGCTGGTTTATCAGCTCTTCCAAAAATGAAAGTGAACGCGGATGATACAGAAACTGCGAAAAAATCACTTGAGTTTATCCTTGCACAATGGAAACAAAACCTTGGATACGAAGCAGAAGCTAACCCAGTTCCGCATGCACTACGTATCGAGTTGTCTTCCAAACATGACTTCGAAATCGCTCTTTCCCTATGGGGCGCAGATTACAACGATCCAATGACGTTCTTGGATATGTGGGTAACTGGCGGAGAGTTTGATGAAGGCGACTACAGCAACCCGCAATATGATACTTTAATTAAGCAAGCTCAAGTAGAAGTAGATCCTTCCAAGCGTGCTAAAGCATTGGTTGAAGCTGAGAAAATCTTGATGGATGATCAAGGTGTAGCACCACTTTACTTCCGTACTCGTGCTTACTTGAAAAAGCCTAATGTTAACGGTTTGATTCTTCCATCTTTTGGTCAAGAATGGGAATTGAAATGGACATCTATTAAGTAGTCCAAACAGCATATCATTTTAAGAAGAAGGGGCCGTTCGCACCTCGTGGGAGCGGCCTCTTCTAAATTTCTAAGCAGTTCATTTTAATAAAGGAGGAGCATTATGGTTAAGTTCATTCTTCGCCGTTTCTTATATGCGCTTATTACGTTATGGCTAATTGCATCATTTACATTCGTATTGATGAAAAACTTACCAGGTAATCCACTGGGAGAAGGCGCCGAAAAGATTCCTAAGGCTACGAAAGAGATGCTAATGAAGCAATACGGTTTAGATAAGCCGCTATGGGAACAATACTTGACATTCATGAACAACATCATCCATGGCGATCTAGGAGCTTCCTTTCAATTCCCTGCTCACAAAGTTACTGATATTATCAAACAAGCATTCCCTTCTTCACTAGAACTTGGGTTGATCTCTATCGCTATTGCTATTGTTGCAGGTCTTACTTTAGGGATTATTGCCTCCTTGAAGCATAATAAAGCGGGAGATTACACGGCAATGTTTATTGCGATTCTGGGTGTATCCATCCCATCATTTGTTCTCGGTCCATTGCTTTCTTATTATATCGGTGTAAAATGGGGTATTCTTCCTGCAGGTTTATGGAAAGGTCCAAGTTATCGAGTTTTACCAGCGATTGCGCTTTCTTTCGGAACGATTGCAATCTTGGCACGTTTGATGCGTACATCCATGTTGGACGTTCTGAACCAAGATTACATTAAGACAGCCAAATCCAAAGGTTTAAGCAATTTTACAGTTGTTGTTAAGCACACGATAAGAAATGCTATTTTACCTGTTATCACAATAATAGGTCCAATATTTGTAAACGTAATCACAGGAACGCTAGTTGTTGAACAAATTTTCGGTGTGCCGGGCTTAGGAAAACATTTCGTTTCTTCCGTTTCTTCCAACGATTACACCATGATCTCTGGATTAACGATTTTCTATTCAAGTATTCTTATCTTAGTAATCTTTATCACAGACGTAGTGTATGGCTTTGTAGACCCTAGAATTCGTCTTGGGAAAGGCGGGAAATAAATCATGCAAACACCAAATAATGCAACTGAGAATAACTACAAGTTTGCTCCCGTTTCAAATAAATCTTTAACTGGCGAAAAAATTGTTAGACCTTCGCTCAATTATTGGCAGGACGCATGGAGACGACTTAAGAAAAATAGACTGGCTATGGCTGGCTTAATTATATTGGTTGCCTTGATCGTATTAGCGATAATTGTACCTTTTGTTTCAAGCTACGATTATCAGACGCAAAACTTAAAAGTAAAAAATGTGGCTCCAAGTGGTGAACACTGGTTCGGTACAGATGACTTCGGCCGCGATGTTTGGACCCGTGTATGGTGGGGAACACGCATCTCCTTATTTATCGGGATTATAGCAGCTTTAATTGATTTGGTTATCGGTGTTCTTTATGGTGGTATTTCTGCGTACTATGGCGGGAAAGTTGATGAAGTAATGCAGCGTACAATTGAAATCGTCTATGCGATTCCTTTCTTGTTGATCGCGATTCTTCTCATTATGGTTATCGGTTCAGGTATTCCCTCTATTATTTTGGCTATGGCCATAACGGGTTGGGTTCCAATGGCACGATTGGTGCGCGGTCAAATGCTAACGCTGAAAGAGCAAGAGTTCGTGCTTGCATCCCGTACACTTGGTGCATCTCCAATGCGAATTATTATGCGCAGCTTGATTCCTAATGCGTTAGGTATCATCATCGTGCAAATTACATTTGTTGTTCCAGCCGCTATCTTTACTGAAGCGTTCCTTAGCTTCATTGGTCTTGGTGTTAAACCGCCGCTTGCATCGCTGGGTAACTTGCTATCTGACGGCGCCAACTATATCCGTTTATATCCGCATCGCCTGATTTTCCCGACTATTATTTTTAGCTTGATTCTATTAAGCTTCAATTTACTCGGCGACGGGCTTCGTGATGCGCTTGATCCAAAAATGCGCAAGTAAGAAGGGGTGAATAATGATGAGCACCAATAACAATTTACTTGAAGTAAAAGATTTGAGAGTTTCTTTCCGGACGTATGCGGGGGAAGTTCAAGCTGTTCGCGGCGTATCTTTTTCTTTGAAAAAAGGTGAAGTGTTGGCGATTGTAGGTGAATCCGGCTGCGGTAAGTCCGTTACGGCACAAACGCTCATGCGTTTAATTCCTACTCCGCCTAGCTATATAAAAAGCGGTTCTATCATGTTTGACGGGAAATTGGATATTACCAAACTTTCCAACAAACAAATGGAGAAAATTCGTGGATCCGAAATGGGTATGATTTTCCAGGATCCAATGACTTCTTTGAATCCGACGATGAAAGTCGGCGATCAAATCACAGAAGGTTTGATCAAGCATGAAGGTTTGAGCAAAAAGGCTGCAACAGAGAGAGCTATTGAAATTCTCAAGCTTGTAGGCATTAACTCCCCAGAGGGCCGTATTCATCAGTATCCACATGAGCTCTCCGGTGGTATGCGTCAGCGTGTTATGATTGCTATCGCACTTGCTTGTTCGCCTAAACTGCTTATCGCGGATGAGCCAACAACGGCTCTTGACGTAACGATTCAAGCGCAAATTATTGATTTGATGAAGACTATTTCTGTTAAAACGGACTCATCTATTATCTTAATTACGCATGACCTTGGTGTCGTAGCTGATATGGCTCAACGTGTTGTCGTTATGTACGCAGGGAAAATTATTGAGCAAGGCACAGTAGATGAAATTTTCTATGAGCCGCAGCATCCATATACATGGGGCTTGCTTCGTTCAGTGCCGCGTTTGGATACGAATAGTAATGAAGAGCTTGTACCTATTCCAGGTACGCCACCAGATCTATTCGCACCTCCAAAAGGGTGTGCTTTTGCAGCCAGATGTCCATATGCAATGAATCATTGTTTGGAAGAAGATCCAGAGCATACGTCGCTTTCTGAAACACACAGTGCCGCTTGCTGGCTGTTGCACCCAGATGCACCGAAGGTTGAACGTCCTGTAGGAGTGGGGGGTCATCAACATGTCTAAATCTAATCAACCGATCTTACAAATTCGTAATATGAAGAAGCATTTTAATCTTGGCAACGGTAAAATATTGAAAGCTGTTGACAATTTCTCCATAGAAATTAACCGCGGTGAAACATTTGGTCTCGTAGGGGAATCCGGATGTGGGAAATCGACAGCGGGTAGAACGATTATTAAGCTTTATGATGCAACAGAAGGCGAAGTCATTTTCGACGGTGAAGATGTTCATAAGTTGAAGGGGAAGAAGCTGAAAGACTTTAATCGGAATATGCAAATGGTATTCCAAGATCCTTACGCTTCTTTGAATCCTCGTATGACAGTTGGAAATATCATTGCTGAAGGTATTGATATTCATGGTTTGTACAAAGGTCCTAAACGTAAAGAACGTGTAATGGAATTGCTTCGCGCCGTTGGTTTGAACGATGAGCATGCCAATCGTTTCCCGCATGAATTTTCCGGTGGTCAGCGTCAACGTATCGGGATTGCCCGTGCGCTTGCAATTGAACCGAAATTTATTATTGCGGATGAGCCGATCTCTGCATTGGACGTTTCCGTACAAGCACAGGTTGTTAACCTGTTCAAGAGATTACAGAAGGAAATGGGCTTGACTTACTTATTTATCGCGCATGATTTGGCGATGGTTAAGCATATTTCCGATCGTATCGGTGTTATGTACCTTGGTAACCTCGTTGAGGTGACGACTTCTGATGCTCTTTATGCGAAGCCGCTTCATCCTTACACACAGTCGCTGCTTTCTGCGATTCCGATCCCAGATCCGGAAATTGAGCGTACACGTGAGCGCATCATTCTTCAAGGTGATGTACCAAGTCCGCTTAATCCGCCTAGTGGATGTCCGTTCCGTACGCGCTGTCCACAAGCAATGCCACAGTGTGCGGCATCGATGCCGCCATCAAAAGAAGTGGAACCAAATCACTTCGTGGCTTGTCATTTGTATTAAGAATGTTCAGCCGTCCCCGTAGGGGGGCGGCTTTTTAATGTTCAATTGTAATTATTAAAAATACAGTTTTGACGATTGCGAACCTTACGTGTACAATCAAAGAATAGTCGTTTTATTTGGTATGAAGAGGAGACACTAGTCGCATATGCAAATGGAAACTTTTCATTGGAAGAAAAATCAGAAGTTAGCGGAAGATTACATAGCTCAGACAGATAAAGCTAAAGCTTTATTTCCTTACCACTTCGGAAACTTGGAGGACTGGCGGTCCCGAGTACAATGGTTAGACGAGGTAAAGACTTCACCTCAAGTTGATCGAAGGCGCTTGGTGCAAGTCTTGGAAAAATATAACGAGAGAATAGGAAATTCACAGGCTGCATTTGATCATATCTCGTCATTGGCTGATAAGGATACACTTGCGATTGTGGGAGGCCAGCAAGCGGGGTTGTTTGGCGGTTCGCTGCTTGTTTTGTACAAAGCCATAAGCATTGTTCAACTGGCTCGTGAATGGAGTGGGAAATTACAACGCCCGGTTGTGCCGATCTTTTGGATCGCCGGTGAGGATCATGATTTCGATGAAGTTAACCATACGTATACGTTATCGAACGCTCAGCAAATTGAGAAAATCAAGGTTGATCATCCGACAGGGCGACGCACATCCGTCAGCAGGCTGCCTCTTGAGCCTGATGCATGGAAAGAGGCCTTGGCGGCGTTGGATCAATCCCTGATGGATACAGAGTTTAAAGCTTCGCTAATGGCTAAGCTGGAGGGAACAACAGAGGATGGGGCGACATTATCCGATGCTTTTGCTCGCTGGATGGCTATCCTCTTTGGGGAATACGGGCTCGTCCTCATAGATTCTGATGAACCTTCCTTGCGAGCTTTGGAAGCGTCCATGTTTGAGAAGCTAATCCTGCAGAATGAAGCATTCTCGGGGTCATTAGAGAAGAGTCAGGATGCAGTTGAGCAAGCAGGATATGAGAGTCAAGCTGAAATAAGCAGAGACGGAGCTAATTTATTTGTATTTGCAGATGGGCAGCGGCTGCTTTTGCATCGTGAAGGTGAACTATTTACAGATAAGAAGAAGGACAATAGTTATACTAAACAGCAGCTTCAAGATTTAGCCTTAACAAGGCCTGAGAATTTGAGCAACAACGTGATGTCGCGACCTCTAATGCAAGAATTTCTATTCCCTGTTCTGGCTACTGTGTTAGGACCAGGTGAGATTGCTTACTGGTCGCTGACGAAGCATGCTTTTGAACAGTTTGGCATGAAAATGCCGATCATAGCACCGCGCATGGAGTTTACATTGATCGAGGGTACAGTTCAGAAGCAAATGAACAAATATGGTTTTACATTTGAGGACGTGCTTGAGCGCTTTGAGCACAAGAAGCAAGAATGGCTGGATGCGCAAGATACATTGCAATTAAATGAGCGGTTCGATGCCGTAAAATCGGAATTCTGTGTGAACTACACACCTCTTGTGGAATCTCTTGCCGCGATCAACCCCGGGGTTAAAAAGCTCGGAGAAACGAATTTGGCGAAAATTCTCGAGCAAATCGAATTCCTGCGTAATAAAGCCGGAGAAGCACATAAGACGCAATTCGATGCGGCGTTGCGACAATTAGAACGCATAAGACTAACCATATTACCGTTCGCCAAGCCGCAAGAAAGAGTGTATAATGGGTGTGCTTATATGAATCGGTATGGGAATGAATGGCTCCGAGATTTACTTGAGACGCCGATTCCTGTGGACGGTCTGCACCGTATTTATTATTTATAGGAGGAAACGAAAATGACAACTGTAGAAAAGAGTATTGTTGCTGATATAACACTAGCACCTGAAGGTCATTTGAAAATTGATTGGGTCCAGGCGCACATGCCTGTTTTAAATCGTATTCGTGAGCAATTTGAGAAGGAACAGCCTTTTAAAGGATTGAAAGTGGCTATTTCCTTGCATTTAGAAGCGAAAACAGCTTATTTAGCCAAAGTAGTAAAAGCTGGTGGAGCTGAAGTAACGATTACGGGCAGCAATCCGCTGTCTACGCAAGATGACGTTTGTGCAGCGCTTGTTGAGGATGGCATTACCGTTTTTGCGAAATACAATCCTAGTCCGGAAGAATACAAAGAGCTTCTGATTAAAGCACTCGAAACGAAGCCTGACCTGATCATTGATGATGGCGGCGATTTGGTTTCTATTCTTCATTCCGAACGTAAAGATTTGGCTGTACAAGTTCGCGGCGGAGCTGAAGAAACAACAACAGGAATTCTTCGTCTGAAAGCGATGGAGAAAGAAGGCAAGCTTGAATTCCCAATGGTCGCTGTTAACGATGCATTCTGTAAATACTTGTTCGATAATCGTTATGGAACGGGTCAATCTGTTTGGGATGGCATCAACCGTACAACAAACTTGGTTGTAGCTGGTAAAACTGTTGTTGTTGTTGGTTATGGCTGGTGTGGTAAAGGTGTGGCAATGCGTGCTAAAGGTTTGGGCGCGAATGTAATTGTAACAGAAATTGATGCAATTAAAGGTGTCGAGGCCTACATGGATGGCTTTGCTGTAATGCCAATGCTGGAAGCGGCGAAATTGGGCGATTTCTTCGTAACAGTTACGGGTAATCGTGATGTGATTCGTGGTGAGCACTACAAAGTAATGAAAGATGGCGCGATTCTATCGAATGCAGGCCACTTTGACGTTGAAGTAAACAAACCGGAACTTGAAGCAATGTCTTCTTCCAAGCGTACAGTAAGACGCAATATTGAAGAGTACCGACTGACGGACGGTCGTAAAGTATACATACTTGCTGAAGGACGTCTGGTTAACCTAGCAGCAGGCGATGGTCATCCGGCAGAAATTATGGATATGACGTTTGCACTGCAAGCTATGTCACTTAAATATGTAAATGATGAGTACAAGAAATTAGGCAAAACTGTTGTCAATGTACCTTATGTGCTGGATGAGCAAGTTGCTCGATTCAAGTTGGAATCTCTTGGTACTAGTATTGACTCGTTGACAGAAGAGCAGAAGATGTACCTGGATAGCTGGGCGTAGCATTAAGATTTAAGGAGCCTTTTGGAGCTTTGGCGAGCTTCAAGAGCCTTGGGGAGCCTTTCAGACCACTTTTAGAGTGGGCTGGAAGGTTTTTTCTTTGTATAGGAAATTATGATAGATGCCGATCTGTGGATAAGTATTGTAAAATGAAAACGGAAAGGGAAGGGATACATGTGGAGATACAATCTCACGGGGACGTGAATACATATTACGGATATCTTCTAAAACCTAAAAGGACCGTTAGGGTGATCTTCCCAGCCGCTCCTTCTACCAAGTAGCCAAACAATAATTGTTCATCCACCTTTGAACATATTCTCTTATATTTATATCCCAAACTCAACACGCACCCGGTATCACCAGATTTTAGCGGAACGTAGAAGCTTTATTTTGCTCAAAACAGCGTATTTCACGTTTTCGTGGAACGAGGAGCCTCTATTTCCCGCTTTCGAGGTTTAAAAACCGGTAAAACGCCAAAATAGCGCCCCTACGTTCCGCGTGTGGGTTCCTCTACGACATAATCACCGAAATAACGGCTCCTCGTTCCCCACGATCCTCAGATTTGCAGCCTAAATGTTCGAAATCACTCCACAGAGTTTCGCTTTCAAGCCGACCTATAATCCAGTGGATTTGACCACCTTTTTATATTTATTTGAACAAATTTTTTCTACTACCTGCCCTCGCACTCAACTTTACACTACCCTCCAATAAAGGAGCACGTCACATGGTTTACCACATACCAAACAATGAATGTTCCCACCTGTGAACATATTCTTGACTATCTACCTGCCCTCGCACTCAACTTTCTACTATACACTCTAATGCCAGAGCATATCTCATGGCCTATACCAAGCAAGCCGCTCCAATAATCTTCTAATTGTATCCCAAACTCAACATGAACCCGGCATCATAATTATTTGTTGATGTGACTCGGCGATTTGCAACCTTTCCAACTTAACCCCCGTTTATAGGGTGTATAACCTATATTTGGTAGCGAGGGGATGACAAGATGGGGGTCTTAAAAAGCAAAGAGAACGGTAGGTTCATGCACAGCAGTATTGCAGCTAACAAAACAAAGAGGAATAGGTTTGGTCGGAAAATTTCTTTTCTGCTTGCCACGTGTATGCTAGTAATTGGTATACTATCGGGCTGTAGCGCTGCAAAGGACGAGTCGTCAGCGCCATCATCAAAAGAAATGAAAATGGCTGCGACTAGTGACACGGTAAAGTCAGAATCTGCACAGTCAGCTGACGCTAAGTTCGCGGCTCCTGCTGCAGCAGCTGGAGGGAAAGCAATCGGCGCAGATGCTTTATCCAAAGGGAAAGAGGGAGCGGCAGAAACAGCGCCTACTGACGTAAAAAATGCACCGATCACTGTCATGCCTGCAACGGGAAGCGATGAAGCAGCGGGATTTAATCGCAAGTTAATCTACCGTGCTAACTTGGTTATGCCTGTAGAGGACTACAGCAAAGCTCAGACAGCCCTCCGTGACCTGGTAGCGCTTAGTGGGGCTTACATTCTGCAATTCTCGGAAAATGCGAACACGGGAGAAAGAGGCGGGACATTTACAATCAAAGTCGCAGCAAATGGGTTTGTCTCTTTGCTAGATGGCTTGGAGAAGATAAGTCCATCACTCCAAAGGAATGTACAGGGACAAGACGTGACGGAGGAGTATGTGGATCTTAATTCACGCCTCAAGGCAAAACAAATGGTTGAAACGAGATTATTGGGCTTCATGGAGAAGGCTTCAAAAACGGATGAGCTGCTTGCATTCTCAAACGAGCTATCCAAGGTACAAGAAGCGATTGAACAGATAAAGGGTCGGATAAGATATTTGGATCAAAATGTCTCATTCTCGACAATTGAGCTTCGTATGTACCAGCAAACGGGTAATAAGCCGCTGCTATCTGATCCTCATAAGTTAACACTAGAGGAACGTATTCAAAAAGCATGGAATTCTAGCCTAAATGTACTAGTTGCTGTTATACAAGGTATTCTCGTTTTCCTTGCAGCTGCATTTCCGATTCTCGTCATTGGCCTATTGATTGGTGTACCGATCTGGGTATTCAGACGCAAAAGAAATAAACAACTGCAAGAGATGCGATTACAACTTAAAGATCAAAATGCATCTTTATACGCACTTGAAGATGAGAAACAAGGAACAAAAGACGCAGAATAGACCTAAAATTGAAAATAATTTTGAAAATCCTGCTCTCAAAGCAGGATTTCTTTTATTTTTAGCGAATATTGATTCAAATGTGGTGGAAAGTGGTACAAAGTGGAGGGAAAGGGGGCGACATGCTATGTTCATGGGTGAATATCAACATAGCATCGACGAGAAAGGCCGAATGATCATCCCGGCCAAGTTTCGCGAAGCCCTCGGCGACTCATTTGTCATCACCCGCGGTCTGGATCAGTGCTTATTCGTTTATCCACAATCGGAATGGGCGATACTCGAGCAAAAGCTTAAAGCACTGCCGCTAATGAAATCAGATGCGCGTGCCTTCACCCGGTTCTTCTTCTCCGGTGCAACGGAGTGTGACCTCGATAAACAAGGCAGAGCGAACATTCCAGGCAACCTCGTGGACCATGCCAAACTTGAAAAAGATTGTGTGGTTATCGGTGTTTCCAACCGAGTTGAGATTTGGAGCAAGCAAATTTGGGAAAGCTATGCCAATGAATCGGAACAGTCATTCAATGAAATAGCTGAGAAACTCGTCGATTTTAATTTTGATTTATAGAGGCTAACGTAGAAAGCTTTGCTAAAGCAAAGCTCAGCTAATGCTAACGTAGAAAGTTTTGCTAAAGCAAAACTCTTAGGAGGACACCAAGTGTTTCATCATGTGACGGTACTTAAGGAAGAATCTGTTGAAGGTTTACATATAAAGCCGGATGGCGTTTACGTGGATTGTACGATGGGAGGAGCAGGGCATAGTTCCCTGATTGCTTCTAAATTAGGTCCAAATGGCTTACTAATTGCACTAGACCAGGATGATGCCGCTTTAGCTAATGCTCAAACCGTGCTAGCGCCTTACCTGGATCGCGTAAAAATCGTAAAAAGCAATTTCAGAGAGCTGGAGAAGGTGCTCCAGAATGAGCCTAAGGCACTGCGTGATGGCAAGCCGCAGGTGGATGGAATTCTCTTTGATCTTGGCGTGTCATCTCCACAACTTGATGATGGGGATCGTGGTTTCAGCTACAACCATGATGCAGAGCTCGACATGAGGATGGATCGTTCGACGGAATTGACCGCCAAAACGATAGTCAATGAGTGGCCAGCAGACCAGATTGCGCGAATTTTGTTTGAGTATGGTGAAGAAAAGTTTTCCAGGCGGATCGCAGGCGTCATTGTGGAAGCTCGGACCAAACAACCCATTGAAACCACAGGTGAGCTGGTGGAGCTGATCAAGGAAGGAATTCCCGCTGCAGCGAGAAGGACCGGCGGCCACCCCGCGAAACGAAGTTTCCAAGCACTGCGTATCGCCGTGAACGATGAATTAGGAGCTTTTGAAGAAGCACTGGAGCAATCACTCCGATGCCTGGCCCCACAAGGCCGAGTAGCTGTAATTACCTTCCATTCACTGGAAGATCGCATATGTAAACAATTTTTTGTGAAAAATGTTGAAAAATGTACCTGTCCTTCGGATCTTCCATATTGCGTTTGCAAGAAGACCGGAGTTGTAAAATTAGTAACACGAAAACCAATTTCACCAAGCGAACATGAGCTTGAAGTCAATCAAAGGGCAAGATCCGCGAAGCTACGAATCGCTGAAAAGCTTTGACACAAGGGAGGAAATAAAATATGCCATCTTACATTCAAGGCAATTTGGCTCTCGATCCAAAACGTTCGGCCCCTGCACCAAAAGTGAAGATAAAAGAAACAACAAAGGTTGTTTATCGTAATAAAACGTTACCGACACAGGAGAAGATGCTCTATTTATTCACAGTAATCCTTTGTGTCATTGTGGCGGGCGTTATTATCTGGCGTTACGCGGCTATTTATCAAATGAATGCCAATATTTTGAAAATGCAAAGTGAAATTCGTGAGATGCAAGCTCAGAACAGTGCTTTGAAGCAAGAAGTAGAGAAACTGCAAAGTCCTGATCGTATGAAGGGTGAGGCTGTACGGCTTGGGTTTAATATAGGAGATGAAAAGAAAGTAAGTTTAGCCACTTCAGAGAAAACAAAATCAAGTACAAGCAGTAGCAAAAATAATAAAGTAGCTTCTAAACCGTAATGGGCAGGTATTCGATATGACAAAAAAAATTAAGTTGCGTTCTTTGCTAATTGGAGGGTTCTTCACCCTTCTTTTTGTTGTCCTTATTTCTAAAGTCTATTGGATTCAAGTGGTAGAAGCATCATGGTTGCTAGGGCAGGCCGAGAAGAAATGGGAAACAGATAGGGTATTAAATCCGGTGAGGGGTTCGATCCTGGACCGAAACAATAAAGTGCTTGCCGTGGAAGCAACATCGTATACCATTGCACTTAATCCCAAAATGATTGATGGCTATCATATTGCTGAGAATGTTACGCAAGGATTAGCGGAAATTTTGAAAGAATCGGATGAAACGAAGTCTACGCTTGTCAATAAAATCCGTGAGCGCGCAACGAAAATGAAGCCGGATGGTACGGATTTTGCGGTCTATACGGAGATTAGAAATGAAGGTTGGAAAATTGAGAAAGAGAAGGCAGATCAAGTTCGTGCGTTAATTTCAGAGCTTCAAACAAAACTCAAGTTAAACGTAAAAGCTAACGTAGGAATTAATATTTTAGAAGACAAAAAACGCTATTATCCTGGTGAAACGCTAGCCTCTCATATTTTAGGGTATACGAATAAAGAAGGCGAAGCAGCAATAGGTTTAGAACTTAAACTAGACCAAACCCTTAAGGGTGTTCCTGGAATGTTAAGCTATGAGAAGGACGGGAAAGGTGTTGAACTTCCTGACTCCAAGATCAATTTCAAGCCAGCGCAAGACGGGAACAATGTGCGACTCACAATTGATAAAAATATTCAGTTTTATTTGGAGAGTGCGCTTGCAAAAGTAAATGACAAGTGGCACCCGAAGAGCCTAACAGCGATTGCTGTTGATCCGCAAACCATGGAAATTCTGGGAATGGCCAATACGCCAACCTTTAACCCCAATACCTATTGGACGATTAAAGATCAAAGTGATTTCAAAAATAATGCGGTAGCCTCTCGCTACGAGCCTGGCTCTACTTTTAAGCTAGTGACGTTAGCTGCTACAGTAGAAGAGGGGCTATTTAATCCGAATGAAATGTACCAATCAGGTATGATTCGGGTAGAGGATAGAGAACTCCATGACCATAATCGGGTTGGTTGGGGGAAAATCTCCTTCTTAGATGGTCTTAAGCGTTCTAGTAACGTTGCTTTCGTCAAATTGGGTATAGAAAAATTAACTTCACCTAAGTTGAAAGATTACATTACGAAATTTGGGTTCGATCAAAAAACGAATATTGATATGCCGAATGAAGTTTCCGGATTAATAGATATGAAATATCCATCTGAGTTTGCAACCGCTACTTATGGACAAGGAAAAGTAGTTGTTACAGCCATTCAACAAACAGCTGCTTATGCTGCGATGGCCAACGGAGGCAAATTGATGTGGCCTCACATTGTTAAGGATATTGTCGATCCGAAAACAGGGAAAAGCATTCAGTCTTTTGCGCCACAAGTCGTTAGGCAAGTCGTAAGTGAAAAGACAGCTAGTCAGGTGACCGGATATTTAGAACAAGTTGTATCTGACCAAGAGATTGGTACAGGTAAGCTTGCATTTATGGAGGACTACCGTGTCGCAGGAAAGACAGGGACAGCTAACTTAGTCCTTCCCGGTGAAAAGACCTATTCCACGGATTCGTGGGTTATTTCCTTTATTGGGTACGCTCCTGCTGAAAATCCTCGTATCTTAGTTACATTGATCGCTGATCAACCTGACTTAGGCGGCAATTATCACTTAGGAGGGCAGGTATTAGCTCCTGCTTTTAAAGAAATTGTTGGTGAATCGCTGCAGTATATGGGCGTTGCATCGAATAAGCAAACGAAAATGGTAACGAAGCAAGCGAATAAGCTAACGGTGCCTAATTTTGCAGATGTGACAGCAGAAAGCGCCAAGGCTACAGCAAAGGACAGCGGTTTGTCACTTGAGGTTTTCGGTAAGGGAGCCAAGGTTGTGGACCAATTTCCGAAAGCAGGTACAGAAATCTTATCTACACAACGAATATATGTTGCGATGCAAACTGTTGACGAAATGCCGCTGCCTAATTTGGTCGGTAGATCACTTCGAGATGCCGTTGAAACCTGTTCCTTCTTTAAAGTAGACTGTCAAACCTCTGGTGAAGGATATGTTTCGGATCAGGGCACAACGGGAGAAGGCGAGGGGAGAAGCGTGACGTTGCAGCTCAAACCATTAAGCGATAAATCATCAAATGCAAGTTCATCAACACCTATACCATCGCCAACGCCGGCGTCAAATACGAAAACAGAAGCGCAGCGAACTACGGCCAAAAAGACACCTTAACGGAGAGCTTGTTCTAACCCCTGTTTGTCCCGAATAGTCATGTTAGGAATGATGTTGACTTATTGGGAAGGGAGACTGAACGTTCATGCGTGTTTCTAACGTTACCGTTCGTCGCAGATTGTTTACTGCGCTCATTATTGGCACTGTCATCTTTACAGCACTTATTCTCCGTCTAGCTTATGTCCAGCTATGGATTGGACAAGACTTGGCGAATAAAGCAGAGGATAGTTGGCGGAGAAAAATAGAATTTGCGCCCAAGCGAGGCGAGATTCAAGATCGCAATGGGATAACGATGACCTACAGTATGAGTACACCTACGATTGTGGCTATTCCTGTTCAAATTCAAGACGCCCGAAGCACTGCAGCCAAACTTGCCGAAGTGCTGCAAGGGAATGAAGATGACATTTATAAACAGATTACAAAAAAAACATCCCAAAACGATATCAAGCCTTCTGGACGCAAAATAACGATTGAAAAAGCGCAAGAAGTACGTAATCTACAGCTTCCTGGTATTGTGGTAGCAGAAGATAACAAAAGATACTACCCTTTTGGCTCGTTAGCTGCCCATATTCTTGGTTTTGCTGGATTAGATAAAGGGCTGACGGGCATTGAAGCAAAGTATAACAGCCAATTGACTGGAATAGCAGGAAGCATATCCTATATGACTGATGCAGCTGGAAGAACGTTGGAAGGGACAACGGATACCTATACGAAGCCTAAAGACGGTCTCAACATGAAGTTGACGATTGACAATCATCTGCAGTCTGTGCTGGAGAGAGAATTGGATCAGGCCATGGCACAGTATAAAGCGCAAAATGTTATCGCCATCATGATGGATCCCAATAATGGAGAAATCCTTGCTATGGGGAGCAGGCCTACGTATGAACCAGGCAATTATAAGGATTATCCGGCAGAAACCTATAATCGGAACTTACCGATTTGGAAAACGTATGAGCCGGGTTCTACTTTCAAAATTATTACACTAGCTGCAGCGCTAGAGGAAAAAAAGATTGACTTAAAAAGTGAACAATTTTACGATCCCGGATTTATTGAGGTCGGAGGGGCTAGACTCCGCTGTTGGAAACGCGGCGGTCATGGCAGTGAAACGATGCTGCAAGTCGTCCAAAATTCCTGTAACCCCGGATTTGTCGTTATGGGACAGCGTTTAGGCAAGGAAAAGTTGTTTGATTACATTTCAAAGTTTGGCTTTGGGAAGAAGACGGGAATTGACCTCGGCGGCGAAGAAAATGGTATTATGTTTAAGCCGTCTCAAGTGGGTCCTGTTGAGCTAGCGACAACGGCATTCGGTCAAGGGGTATCGGTCACTCCGATTCAGCAAATTACGGCTGTCTCTGCGGCTATTAACGGAGGAAGACTTTTTAAGCCGTATGTGGCAAAGTCGTTTACAAATCCGGATACGGGTGAAGTTGTTGATGTTGTAGAGCCCGAGCTTGTGCGCAATGTCATCTCAGAGGAGACATCGAAGCAAGTACGCGAAGCGCTTGAAAGCGTAGTTGCCAAAGGCACAGGGCGCAATGCGTTTATCGACGGCTATCGCGTAGGTGGGAAGACGGGAACAGCGCAGAAGGTCATTAACGGACGTTATTCGCCGGATGAGCATATTGTCTCCTTCATTGGCTTCGCGCCGGCTGATAATCCGAAGATTGTCATCTATGCAGCTGTGGATGATCCGCAAGGGATTCAATTTGGAGGTCTGATTGCAGCTCCACTTGTGAAGAATATGATGGCTGATGCTTTGCGATATATGAAAGTTGAACCGGATAAAAACCAGCTTGATAAAGATTATCGCTATGGTGAAATACCGGTTGTTGAGGTGCCGGACTTGGTTGGAGCCTCAGTTGATGATATATTAGAAGATCTGAACATGAATTTTAGGCTGGCTAAGTCTGGCAGTGGCAAATATGTGATCAGTCAAGCGCCGAAGCCGGGTTCACGAGTAGATCAAGGCTCTACAATACGCATTTTTCTCTCAAACAATGCGCCACCGCAATAATGTGGTTTAGTTGGTTGGAAAAAAGATTTGCGAGTAAGACATGTTTAGCTTTTCCATAGGCATAAAATTGTCAATAATAGGTAGCAATAACGTTAAGGAGAGGGTTGCTCATGAAACTTCAGGAGCTTGCTTCCGCACTGCTCATTACCCACATACATGGAGATGCTGATACAGAGATTACTGGGATTGAAGCAGACTCTCGTAAAATAAAAACAGGGGATTTGTTTCTATGTATCCCAGGACTGACAGCAGATGGTCACGATTATGCCCCAAAAGCGATTGCGCTTGGGGCTTCTGCGCTTGTAACAGAAAGAGTGCTTGACTTGCCAATTCCTCAGCTTGTTGTGAAAGATGCGAGATATGCAATGGCGGCTTTATCGGCCCATTTCTATGGCTATCCCAGCAAAGAACTTAAATTAATTGGTATTACGGGTACGAATGGCAAAACGACATCGACCTATTTAATTGAGAAAATATTGCGGGATCAAGGCTTTACGACGGGACTTATGGGAACGATTCAAATGAAAATCGGCGATACGTATACGGAAATGGAGCGCACAACACAAGAAGCCGTCGATCTACAGCGCAGCTTCCGCCAGATGTGTGAACAGAAGACGGATTACTGCATTATGGAAGTGTCCAGCCATGCTTTGGAATTAGGTCGAGTGAAGGGCATTCATTTCCGTTCGGGTATTTTTACGAATTTAACGCAAGATCATTTAGATTATCACAAAACAATGGATGCTTATGCAGCGGCAAAAGGACTGCTCTTCTCTAGATTGGGGAATGGTTTCTCAGCCGATCTCAAGGAACGTCAGTATGCTATTCTAAATGCGGATGACGCTGCTTCCCAAACGTTCAGTAAGCTGACAGCCGCGCAAACTATTACATATGGTATAGAGAATGAGTGTGATGTAAGGGCGACAAATATTCGAATTACAGCCCATGGCACGGAATTTAAGCTTATTTCCTTTGCGGGAGAGGCTTTTTTCAGAATGAAGTTGGTTGGTAAATTCAATGTGTACAATGCGCTCGGGTCCATTGCTGCGGCACTTGCTGAAGGGATTCCCCTTGAAGCAATCCGGAATAGTTTAGAAGATATAACGGTAGTAGATGGGCGTATGGAGGTTGTGAATGAGGGACAGGATTATTTAGTCTTGGTTGACTATGCTCATACCCCAGATGGACTAGAGAATGCCCTATCCACTGTGCGTGACTTTGCAGAAGGTAAGGTAATCACTGTGTTTGGCTGCGGTGGTGACCGTGATCGAACGAAACGTCCTCTTATGGGTAAAGTTACGGCCAAGTATAGTGATTATTTATATGTGACTTCAGATAATCCGCGTACGGAAAATCCAGATGCCATTCTTTCTGATATCGTTCCTGGTCTAAATGAGGTTAATTACCCAAAGGAACAGTATGAATTAATCGTGGATCGCAAAAAAGCGATACAAAAGGCTATTGAAGGGGCAGGCCCTAAGGATGTAATATTGATAGCGGGAAAAGGCCACGAAACGTATCAGGATGTCATGGGGGTCAAGCATGATTTCGATGATCGATTGGTGGCTAAGGCTGCGATAAGGGGGAGAGAACGATGATAGAGCGCACACTGGAACAAATGACAGACATGCTAGGCGATGAGAGAGTGCGGGTGTCCTCAACGTCAACGGACATTTCAATAATAGGCATATCTACCGATACACGAACAATACGACCAGGAAGTCTGTTTGTGCCGCTGATCGGGGATCATTACGATGGTCACGCTTATGCCGCAGAGGCTTACAGCAAGGGTGCTGCGGCTGCCTTATGGCAAGATGACCATCCTCACCCCCCAGAAGGCATGCCCATCATTCGCGTCAAGGATACGCTAACAGCCCTGCAGCAGTTGGCTAAGTCTTATCGCAAGCAGCTGCCGGTTCGCATTATTGGCATTACTGGGAGTAATGGCAAAACGACAACCAAAGACTTAGTTGCGGCCGTTTTGGGTAGTACGTTTCAAGTGCATAAAACAAAGGGAAACCTGAATAATCATATTGGTTTACCGCTCACGCTGCTCGAGCTTGAGGAAACTACACAATTCGCCGTAGTCGAGATGGGGATGAGTGGGCGTGGCGAGATCGAGTTGTTATCCAATCTGGCCGAACCGGAAGCGTCGATTATTACGATGATCGGCGAATCGCACATGCTTCAGCTTGGCTCGCGGGAAGAAATCGCTCGGGCTAAGGCCGAGATCGTTAGCGGAATGCCCAGCGGTGGGCTGTTCGTCTACAACGGCGATGAACCACTGATTGAACAGGCCCTCGCGGAGCTTAGCCACGGCGGGCTGCGCCGTATCCGCTTCGGCAGCGGCGCGGATAATGATCTGTTCCCGACCGACATCCGGATGGATGCGGACGGGGCGTGCTTTCAGATCAATTCACCGGGGTACCCGGAATTGTTCATTCCCTTGCTCGGCACGCATAATGTGATTAATGCGTTAGCAGCCATTGCCATCGGCGAAGCCTTCGGCGTCTCGCCTGAGGGAGTTGCAGCGGGGCTTCGCTCGCTGCAGATGACAAGCATGCGCATCGAGAAGCTAACAGCAGCTTCGGGGCTGACTGTGCTTAACGATGCGTATAACGCCAGCCCGGCATCCATGCGGGCTGCGATCGACTTGACCGAGCAGCTGAGCGGCTTCGGTCGCAAGTTCCTCGTGCTCGGCGACATGCTGGAGCTTGGCGAGCACGAAGAGCAGTTCCATCGCAGCATTGGTGCGATGCTGTCTCCGGAACGTGTAGACTATGTCTTCACGTTCGGCCGTCTTGGCCGCTTCATCGCGGATGAAGCGGCTCAGCAATTCCCGAAGGCGTGCGTGCGTGCCTTCGATGACAAAGAGCAGCTCGCGGCAGAGCTCGCCACTGAGGTCCGAGCAGAGGACCTTGTGCTCGTAAAGGGCTCGCGAGGCATGCGTCTCGAGCATGTTGTTAATGCCTTACTCGCCTAGATGGCGTTTGTATAATAATAGGATGAAACAGTAGATCGTTTTCGAAAGACGAAAACGAGCAGGGGGAACCAACGTGGAAAACGCAATTTTATTAACGATGGGCGTAGCTTTTGTGCTTGCGCTTATTATGGGACCGCTTTTTATACCGATTTTGCGGCGTATGAAATTCGGACAACAAATTCGAGAGGATGGCCCGCAAGGACATCTGAAAAAACAAGGGACACCGACGATGGGCGGGGTCATTATTTTACTCGCGCTGGCCCTTGCTACGCTTCGTTTTGCCGATAAAAATACGGATCTTTTGATCCTGTTAATAGCCTCATTAGGCTATGGATTAGTTGGTTTTCTCGACGATTATATCAAAATTATTTTCAAGCGCTCACTTGGTCTTACAGCGAAACAAAAGCTGTTCGGTCAGCTCTTGATCTCCGCAATCGTCTGTTACCTGCTTGTCATGCAAGGACATAGCACGGACTTATATATTCCATTTGTGGCGTTCCACTTCAACCCAGGCTGGTTGTACTTTCCGTTAATGGCAATTCTTATGTTGGGTGCATCGAATGCGGTGAATTTTACAGATGGTCTTGATGGACTGCTTGCAGGGACAAGTGCCATTGCATTTGGTGCTTATACGGTTATTGCTATGAATAATACACAGCCGGAAGCGGCTATTTTTTCAGCAGCTATGGTTGGGGCCGTACTCGGTTTCCTCGTTTTTAATGCCCATCCAGCCAAAGTATTTATGGGTGACACAGGATCGCTCGGGATCGGTGGCGGCCTTGTGGCTGTTGCCATTTTGACCAAAGCTGAGCTGCTGCTTGCCATTGTTGGCGGTGTGTTCTTGGTTGAAATTCTTTCTGTTGTGATCCAAGTGGTTTCTTTCAAGACAAGAGGTAAGCGTGTTTTCAAAATGAGTCCAATCCATCACCACTTCGAATTGGTTGGTTGGTCGGAGTGGCGTGTTGTTATCACATTCTGGGTCGTAGGTCTCGTACTTGCTGTACTCGGATTATATATGAATGAGGTGTTGTAGAGCATGAATCATCCGCGGGATTATCGTGGACTTGAAGTCATTATTTTGGGCTTGGCTCGCAGCGGTGTCGCTGCGGCTAAGCTTTTTCATCAAAAAGGAGCTTTGGTAACGGTCAACGACAAAAAAGAGCGAAGCGCATGCCCTGAAGCCGACGAATTAGAGGCTCTGGGTATTTCTGTTGTATGCGGCTTTCATCCGGAGTCCTTGGTGCATGCGGGGGTTTCTCTCGTTGTGAAGAACCCAGGAATTCCGTATACGGTAGAGCCGATTCGCAAAGCAGAAGAGCTGGGAATCGAAGTTGTGACTGAGGTTGAGGTTGCTTATCAATTCTGTGAAGCTCCAATTATTGGTATAACAGGTTCGAATGGCAAGACTACAACGACAACATTGATTGGTTTAATGCTGGAAGCAGCGGGTTTATCTCCAGTTGTAGCGGGTAATATTGGGCGCGCATTAACAGAGGCTACGCCAGAAGTTACAGCTGATAACTGGATGGTTGTTGAGCTCAGCAGCTTTCAACTGAAAGGAACGACTTCATTCCGACCAACGATTGCACTTTTGTTAAATGTGTACGAAACTCATCTGGATTATCATGGTTCAATGGATGACTATATCGCTTCGAAAGCAAAAATATTTGCAAATCAAACCGAAGAAGATACGGCAATCCTGAATTGGGATGATGAGGTGTGTCAGACTCTTATTCCTAGCCTAAAGGCTAAACTGTTCCCTTTTTCTATGAAAGAGAAGCTCTCTTTTGGGGTCTACTTCGATGTAGAGACTGAGGTCATTGTTTACGCAAACGGACTAGGCCAAGTGCAGCCGATTATGCCGGCAAGTGAAATGGGGATCCCGGGCAGCTTTAACGTCGAGAACGCGTTAGCAGCGGCAGCAGCAGCCATTACTGCGGGTGTTCAGCTAGATGCCATAGCAGATGTGCTTAGAAGCTTCCAAGGCGTAGAACACCGTCTGGAGCTCGTTAGAGAGCTTAAGGAAGTGACCTTCTATAACAATTCCAAAGCAACGAATGCAGCGGCTTCGATTAAGTCGATTGAGGCGTTCAACCAACGCGTTGTTCTGATTGCAGGAGGTTTGGATCGTGGGTCGGATTATATGGAACTTCTGCCTACTTTCCAGGAGCGGATCAAAGGTATCGTTACCTTAGGTCAGACGAAAGAGAAAATTACGCATATTGCCGAGCTGGCAGGGATTAGCCGCATTCAAACCGTCGATACTGCTAAGGATGCAGCGGACGCGGTGTCGCAAGCCGTTCAGCTAGCCTGGCAAATGAGTGAACCCGGAGATATTGTTCTACTTTCACCTGCTTGTGCAAGCTGGGATATGTTCCCCTCCTATGAGGACAGGGGACGCATGTTTAAGGAGTCCGTGCATAACCTTTAAATAGGGCTTATCCACATATGCTGTCTTGTTAGCGATACTGTCGCTGCTTGCTAATATGTATCATGGATGACGCCCACAACACACGAAGAGGTGTCTGTTATGGGTAAAGCACGGTCCGCTCCTGACATTTGGATTATTGTTCCAACCTTGTTGCTTTTGACAATTGGCGTTATTATGGTTTACAGCGCGAGCAGTGTTCTAGCGTTTCGCGAGTTTGGCGACTCCCTGTATTACTTGAAACGTCAATTTATTTTTGCTGTTCTGGGTGTTATCGCCATGTTTTTTACGATGAATGTTGACTATTTAGTTTGGAAAAGGTTTGCCAGAGTAGCGCTTTTTATTTGCTTTGCCATGTTGATTATCGTTCTAATTCCCGGCATCGGGGTTGTTCGTGGTGGGGCTAGAAGCTGGTTAGGTATAGGTGCCTTCGGTATTCAGCCGTCTGAATTTATGAAAATTGGGATGATTCTCTTTCTATCCAACATGTTATCTGAAAACCAAGCGAAAATAACTTTATTCAGAAAAGGCTTACTGCCACCGCTTGGCATCATGGGCATAGCGTTCGGTCTCATTATGCTGCAGCCTGACCTTGGAACAGGTGCCGTTCTCGTCGGAGCTTCGCTGCTCATCATCTACACATCGGGGGCGAGATTGCTTCATCTCTCGTATCTGGGTATGATAGGGGTTGCGGGTTTTATCGGGCTCGTCATTGCCGCCCCGTACCGTTTGAAGCGAATTACAGCATTCTTGGATCCATGGCAGGATCCCTTAGGTGCAGGTTATCAGTCGATTCAATCGCTCTATGCAATTGGACCGGGAGGTCTTGTGGGGCTTGGTCTTGGTATGAGTCGTCAGAAGTACAGCTATTTGCCAGAGCCGCAAACTGACTTCATTTTCTCCATTATTGCTGAGGAACTTGGATTTATCGGCGGTACGCTTGTATTGCTGCTCTTTACGATTCTTGTGTGGCGCGGAATGCGGGCAGCTATTACAGCACCGGATACGTTTGCCAGTTTGATCGCTGTAGGCATTATCGGTATGATTGCCGTGCAAGTTATTATTAATATAGGTGTTGTTATTGGGATGTTCCCGGTAACCGGCATTACTTTGCCATTCATAAGTGCAGGAGGGTCTTCATTGACGCTTATGCTGACATCGGTCGGCATCCTGCTCAATATATCCCGCTATTCGAGGTGACAGGGGAATGAAAACGATTGTCTTTACCGGAGGAGGCTCCGCAGGACATGTTACACCTAACATAGCGCTGATGCATAAACTTGCACAGTTAGGTTGGGAAATTAAATACATAGGTTCAGCTACGGGCATCGAGAAAGACATCATTGAACGCGAAGGTGTACCTTTTTACTCAATTTCATCTGGGAAATTACGTCGATATTTTGATCTGAAAAATTTCAAAGACCCTTTCAAAGTGATGAAAGGCGTCTATGAGTCTTATAGATTGCTCCGTCGTTTGAAGCCCGCCATCGTCTTTTCGAAGGGCGGGTTCGTTTCCGTCCCGGTCGTTCTTGGCAGTCGGATGAATAAGATTCCGGTGATTATTCATGAGTCGGATATAACGCCAGGGCTTGCGAACAAAATTTCAATTCCTTTTGCAACCAAGGTTTGCGTTACCTTTCCGGAGTCCTTACAGCATGTTCAAAGAGACAAGGCAGAGCTGACAGGTTTACCGATTCGTGAACACATTCTCAGTGGTAAAGCGTCTCGCGCTTACCAGCTTTGTGATTTTCATTCACAGAAACCGGTCATTTTGGTGATGGGCGGCAGCCTAGGCTCGCAAGTGATTAATCAAGCTGTCAGAGGCAACCTAGAGCGATTACTAGCTCAGTTTCAGATTGTACACCTATGCGGGAAAGGTAATATTGCATCAGAGCTTGCCAATACCCGGGGATATAAACAATTTGAATATTTAAATGAGGAGCTCCCAGATATTTTGGCAATGACAGAGCTTGTTATTTCCAGAGCTGGTGCCACATCTATTTATGAATTTTTAGTCATGGAAAAGCCGATGCTGCTCATTCCTTTATCGCTGCAGGCAAGTCGAGGAGACCAGATTCTAAATGCAGAGTCATTTCAGAAAGCGGGCTACGCGGACGTTCTACAAGAAGATGCTTTAACAGCCGATACGCTCGCAGAGCGTGTGGAGGCTCTTCATACGAATCGAGAGGCCTACAAGGCAGCGATGCAACTACGCAAAGAAAGCGATGCAGTTGCATCAATCGTAAAACTGATTGAAACCTTTAGCTTATAGACTTGATTTTGCTAAACCGAATAGGCGATTGTCACACTCTACCCGATTTCACATAAACTACACTATAACCGTGACAGACACCTAAGGCTTAATATGGCGCCAAACAACGAAGACCGGCCATCTTCGACTCGGTCCGTATTATGAAATTATGAAGCTTGAAGCTGCTATTCAAGATAATTTCGCCCTACGTTCTGTGAAGGAGGTTTTCCCATGCAACAGTTAATATCCGATTTACAGGCAGCAAATATTGGCGAGATTCGAACGAATGAACGACTAGCCCCTTATACGACATGGAAAATCGGCGGTCCGGCTGATTGCCTCGTTATCCCCCAAACGAAAGAGCAGGTAGCTGCTGCCATCCGATTTCTATATGAACGCGGTGTTCCATGGACGGTCATCGGAAGAGGATCCAACTTGCTTGTAAGTGATAAAGGCATTAGAGGGGTCGTAATTAAACTTGGCAATGCGTTAGAAACGCTTCGCTTTGATGGTGCGATGGTCTACGCAGGTGGTTCCTATTCGTTCATTAAATTGTCCGTACTAGCGGCCAAAGAGGGTTTAACCGGACTGGAGTTTGCTTCTGGCATTCCCGGTTCTGTGGGAGGCGCCGTCTACATGAATGCAGGGGCTCATGGGTCCGATGTGTCACGCATACTCAAGCAGGCTGAAGTCATCCTGGACACAGGGGAATTGGTCACTATGCAGGCGGAGGATTTGCAGTATGCCTATCGACACTCAATTCTGCATACATTGCCCGGCATTGTAACGGAAGCTGTCTTTGAATTACAGGTTGGAGAGCGCAAAGAAATTGCCGGTGCTATGGCGGCTTACCGCGATCGGCGTCGGCGTACTCAACCCGGCCAATTAGCGTGCGCAGGGAGTGTATTCCGTAACCCTGAAGGGGGATTCGCAGCTAAGCTCATCGAAGAAGCTGGCCTGAAAGGCAAACGTGTCGGTGGAGCTGAAATTTCTAAGCTTCACGCCAATTTCATTGTTAATACCGGAGATGCTACAGCCGAGGACGTTCTCACTCTCATAAGCGAGGTACAGTTAATCGTACAGAAACAGTACGGCATATCGCTAGTACCGGAAGTTCTGGTGATAGGTGAGAGGTAAATCGGAGGTGGAACTTTGGAGAAGCTCGTTATCGAAGGTGGAAGACCTCTTACGGGAGCCATCCAGATACACGGCGCGAAAAACGCCGCATTACCAATTTTAGCAGCCTGCATCCTGGCTAGCGGCACTCATACTCTGCATAATGTTCCTAATTTGCTCGATATCGACACCATGCTGCGCATACTTTGCGCGCTGGGCTGTCGTGCCGAGCAGCAAGGGGATACTGTATCTATCACAACATCCACAGCTCATTCCTCTCATATCCCAGAAGAATTGATGGGGCAGATGCGTTCTTCCATCTTTCTAATGGGTCCGCTACTCGCTAGATTCGGCAGTGTTACCGTATATCAACCGGGTGGCTGCGCGATCGGCGAACGTAAAATCGATTTGCACCTTAAAGGTTTGCAGGCTCTTGGAGCCAACATTGAAGAATCCGCCAACACAATTGTTTGCACGGCAGATTCCCTGCATGGCAGCGAGATTGTTCTCGACTTCCCAAGTGTTGGAGCTACTGAAAATATTATGATGGCTGCTGTCAAAGCAGAAGGCATCACAACGATCTACAATGCTGCCCGTGAACCTGAGATTCAGGATTTGCAAAACTTCCTGAACGCGATGGGCGCTGATATTATTGGCGCAGGTACGGACACCATAACGATTCGCGGAGTGGAGTCATTATCTCCTTGTTCATATCGCATCATACCCGATCGCATTGTAGCTGGAACATTCCTTGTTGCAGCAGCTGCGACCAAAGGAAGCATTACACTCGAAAGGGTGAACCCTGCTCATTTAACCTCGGTTATTCATGTCCTCAAGCGCGCAGGTGTTCAAATCATCACGGACGGTGATATAATACATGTAAGCTGTCCGACAAGACCGAAGGCGGTCGAGCGAATTGTTACTTCACCGCATCCGTCCTTTCCAACGGATCTTCAATCGCAAGTCATGGTGCTGTTATCTCTAGCAGATGGACTAAGCGTAATGAAAGAAACGATATTCGAAGGTAGATTTAAGCACGTTGATGAACTTTCCCGTATGGGAGCAGACATCCGTGTAGATATGAGCTCAGCCTTTATACGAGGGGTTCCGAGGTTATATGGAGCTACAGTTGAAGCGACTGATTTGCGAGCCGGTGCAGCACTTGTCATTGCCGGTCTGGCTGCGCATGGCACAACGATTGTTGAACAAATTCATCATATTGATAGAGGCTATGATAGAATTGAACATATGCTTTCCATGCTGGGAGCCTCCGTGCATCGCCAATCACCCGTCCCAAGTGAGTAGAATGTTTGAATGACTTCCGCGGATCCCTTCCTGCTTGCAGGTGGGGATACACGGTTTTCATTTGTTTGTCATACGAAAATAATAGGTGGTGCCCATCTTGTCTGAAGACCGCAAAGTACCCACTCTGCCTGTTCCTAAGCCGCGTGCGCGTACGAATCGGAAGCTGCTCATCTTCTTGTTCGTTTTTTTCATCACAGTTCTTATCATTTTGTTTTTTCAATCTTCGCTTAGCCGAATTAGTGCCATTGAAGTTGAAGGAAATGAACTTATGGCATCAGAAACAATAGGACAAGCTAGTCAAATTGCCGTAGGTGATCGTTTCTTTGCCGTTAGCTCACAGGCAATCCAACAGCGCATTGCCAAGATGCCCATGATCAAAACGGCCGTCGTGAAGAAGCATTTTCCAGGCATTATCCGTATTACTGTAGAAGAATTCCCTAAAGTGGCATTCCAAATTGGAGCAGATGGTAAGAAGCAGGCTGTGCTCGCGGATGGCGCTGTCGTGCAGCTTTCTTCAGGAAGCATTCCTTTGGACATGCCTATTTTGACAGGATGGACAGACGGCGATCCGAATAAGGCCGCACTTTGCAAAGTGCTTGGTGAAATCCCGGAGAGTGCGCTTTCTGACATTTCCGAAATTAAACCGGACCCGTCGGAACCATACCCTGACAAGATCAAATTGTATACAAGATCTCAATTCGAAGTGTATACAACCATTGCCTATTTACCAGAGAAAATTGACAATTTGCCTGCCTATATTGCAAGCTTACAAGAAGATCATATTACGAGTGGTGTAATCAAAATGCTAGAAGTAGAGTATCACACTCCTTTCGAACCGAATGAAGAGTCCAAAAATGATTCGAACAATGCATCCGGTCAGAAGGCTGGGGGCAATTCACCGAGTCCTACACCTGATTCGAGCAAAGATGGGGGTAAGACAAGCCCGAAGCCGACTCCAAAAGCGACGCCCAAATCACCACCAAAGGAAACCGCGCGTCCTTCCTGACAAAAAAACGTTTTAATGGGCTACTCAATCACTTAAAAAAATGTTAAAATTAGATTTATGGTTAAATAGGTATCTATCAGTTCCTTAGATTGTTTTAAGTAGTTACTAGACAAGATCTATATCATTTTCTCATCATTAAGACTAGATATGTAAATGACTTTTTTTACTAGCAAAAAAAATGTAGAAAAAAGAGGGAATATGGCGGTTGTGTGGAATACGTATAGAAGTATTTGTGAGGAATTCACTTTATTACCCAAGTTACAGGAGGTGCCAGGGGCTTGAGCAACAATGACATCATTGTTAGTTTAGACATCGGTACATCCAAGGTTCGAGCTATTATTGGGGAAGTCGTAAACGGAACCATTAATATAATAGGTGTGGGATCTGCCGAGTCAGAGGGTATTCGTAAAGGCGCAATCGTTGATATTGATCAAACTGTGAATTCAATTCGCAGCGCCGTTGATCACGCTGAACGAATGGTCGGCGTAGAAATTTCCGAGGTTTACGTAGGAATTTCAGGTAATCATATTGCTCTTCAATCTAGTCATGGTGTTGTCGCTGTTTCTAATGAAGACCGAGAAATCGGAGAAGAGGATATCGATCGTGTTATTCAGGCGGCCAGAGTCATCGCATTACCTCCCGAACGTGAAATTATTGGAGTTGTACCTAAGCAATATTTAGTAGATGGACAAGAAGGCATTAATGATCCTCGTGGCATGATTGGTGTTCGCTTAGAAGTGGAAGCGACAATTATCACTGGAGCGAAGACAGGGATACATAATTTAATCCGTGTTGTGGAAAAATCCGAACTGAAGGTTGCAGGCCTCATCTTGATGTCGCTAGCATCTGGACAGTTAGCCTTATCGAAGGATGAGAAAGCTGTTGGAACGGTTCTGGTTGATGTAGGAGCAGGGGCAGCAACGATTGCCGTATTTGAACAAGGTAATCTTGTGGCTACGTCGACGATTCAAATCGGTGGCGAATACATCAGTAATGATATCGCAATTGGACTCCGGACTCAGCTCGAAATCGCAGAGAAAATAAAGCTGAAATACGGTTGTGCTTCTGTAGGTGATTCAGCGCCCGATCAAGTATTTAAGGTTACGAGAATGGGAAGCAATGTGGAAAAAGAGTTTTCGCAAGTAGACCTCGCGAATATCATTGAACCCCGCGTTGAAGAAATTTTCCAAATGATCCGTGCGGAAGTTCATCGTTTGGGATATGGTGATTTAGCTGGTGGTTATGTGCTTACAGGCGGAACCGTTTGTATGCCAGGCATACTTGCGGTCGCACAAGATGAACTCGCAACATCTGTACGCATCGCTGTTCCGGATTTCATTGGAGTACGTGATCCTTCCTACACTAGTGGCGTTGGTATCATTCAATTCGTATCCAAGTACATGAAAAATCGGAATTCGGGGCTCTCGAAGAAAGTAGTAACGAAGACAACAGCAAAAAAATCCTCCGATAGTACCAAACCAGGTTTTCTTGAACGGGTAAAAAATTTTTTCAGTGAATTTATATAGTGAACGCAAAGTTAGGGGGATATGACTCACATGTTTGAATTTGATATGGATTTAGACCAATTGGCTCAAATAAAAGTCATCGGTGTTGGTGGCGGCGGAAGCAATGCAGTAAACCGAATGATCGAGAACGGCGTTAAGGGCGTTGAGTTTATCACCGTCAATACAGATGCTCAAGCTTTACACTTAGCTAAGTCTGTGCATAAATTACAAATCGGGGATAAACTGACACGCGGTCTTGGTGCAGGTGCGAACCCTGAAGTAGGTAAGAAAGCAGCAGAAGAGTCAAGGGAGACAATTCTGAATACGCTTCGCGGCGCAGACATGGTATTCGTTACAGCCGGTATGGGTGGCGGTACGGGTACTGGAGCTGCACCGGTTATTGCCGAGATCGCCAAAGAAGTAGGCGCTTTAACCGTAGGTGTAGTTACTCGTCCGTTCACGTTCGAAGGACGCAAGCGCTCTTTACAAGCTGAGCAAGGTATTGCAGCATTGAAAGAGAAGGTAGATACACTTATTATTATCCCGAATGATCGTCTTTTAGAGATTGTAGATAAGAAGACTCCTATGCTTGAAGCTTTCCGCGAAGCGGATAACGTACTTCGTCAAGGTGTACAAGGGATTTCTGACTTAATCGCAGTACCTGGACTAATCAATCTGGATTTTGCGGATGTCAAAACGATTATGACAGAACGCGGCTCGGCCCTCATGGGTATCGGTGTGGCAACAGGTGAGAATCGTGCAGCTGAAGCAGCCAAAAAAGCAATTTCCAGTCCTTTGTTGGAAACTTCCATTGAAGGAGCTCGCGGGGTTCTGATGAACATTACGGGTGGCGTGAATCTTAGCTTGTACGAAGTCAATGAAGCAGCTGATATTGTTGCATCTGCATCTGATATCGAAGTGAACATGATTTTCGGAGCTGTTATTGATGATAAACTCAAGGATGAAATTCTCGTTACTGTTATTGCAACTGGTTTCGAGCATAAGGCAGCGCCTGTTCATCAACCCATCAAACGTCCTGGCACGGGTCAACCAGAAACTCCTGCTCCAGACAATCGGTTGAACAACTTGAAACCTTTTGGTTCACAACCTTCTAACGACCAATTAGATATTCCGACGTTTCTGCGTAATCGCGGACGGAATACCGACAAATAATTACACAATAATTGTAAAGAGACCGAAGCCCTACATGATGTAGAGGCTTCGGTTTTTTGTTGTTCCTAGGGCTTTTCTAGCTCGTGATAGGCCGCGTCAACTGACAAAAAAAGTATCATCCTACTAGCAAGTTTAGACAGACTTTGAATTTAGATTCCCCTATACTGATTTAGAACCTTAAAGTTTCGTCAGAAAAATTACTATAAAAGCATCCGTCTTGGAGGTGAGGAAATTGTGGTCGTCTATGCGGATCTCATTTTCCTGCTGAACTTTCTGATGGATGCGGCCATGCTTATCGTAACGGCTAAAACGCGGAAAATATCGTTCAAGTGGTGGAGAATCGTAGGTTCGTCGGCTTTGGGAGCTTCCTATGTGGTCATTATGTTCTTGCCAGTGCCGTTGTTTCTTTTTACATTTTCTGTGAAATGTATGTTTTGTATCGGTATGATTATGACTGCTTTTGGGTTTGGCTCCTTACAAAATTTATTGAGAAACATCGGAACGTTCCTTTTAGTGAATTTTGCTGTAGCCGGTGGTATGTTCGGCATTCATTATGTACTGGCATCCTCATCCGATGTGATGGAGGGGATTGTGTTTACTCAAACAGGTGTGGCCATGTTTCAGATGCAAATTGGAGGCATCCTGTTTGTGCTCATGTTGCTGCTTCCTTTGCTATGGTGGTTCAGAACAGTGTTTCAGAGTTCGAAGCAGCGTGAGGTGTTGACATCTTATTTGGCAGAAGTAACGATTCATGTGGGCGATTATACAGCCTCTTGCAAAGGTTTAATAGATACGGGAAATCAATTGTATGACCCGTTAACAAGAACCCCTGTAATGGTAATGGAAGTGTCTGAGTGGGGGGATGTATTGCCTGTAGAATGGCTCCAAAGGATTAGATCAGCAGATGTTGATCAGATCATAAGTGGTTTGGGTGTGGAGGAATTTGTTTGGCAAGATCGCTTGCGTCTCGTGCCCTACCGTGGCGTAAATCGGAATACCCAATTCATGCTGGCCATTAAACCGGATAAGGTGGTGATCACCCATAATCATTTGCAAATTGAAGCGTCTAAGGTGCTTATCGGACTCGATGGAGGAAAGCTTTGCAGTGACGGCACTTATCAAGCGATTATCCATCCAGCATTGATTTCAGCAGGATAGCGCTTTCAAAATGGAAGGTGAGTAATAAGTAACGTAAACCACTTCTTCGGTTTAGGAAATTTGTTTTGCTAGCAGCAAAACTCTACATATACTTACGATGCAAGTTTTCCTATGGAAAACTCAGCGAATGCTTACGAAGTCAGTTTTGCATACGCAAAACTCTTAGGAGGAAACTAACATGTTCTTGAAGTGGAAAATGCTTTTTCAACTAGCGTATTATCGTATTTTAATGCTATTAGGTCTCAAAGGAGAAGAAATCTATTACATTGGTGGCAGTGAAGCGCTACCTCCTCCACTTACGAGAGAAGAAGAAGAGTACTTATTGGAAAAGTTACCGTCCGGGGATGCCGCAGTGCGAGCTATGCTGATTGAGCGCAACCTGAGATTGGTTGTCTATATAGCTAGAAAGTTCGAAAATACTGGCATCAATATCGAGGATTTGGTTTCTATCGGTGCCATCGGCCTAATTAAAGCAGTGAACACCTTTGACCCAGAGAAAAAGATCAAACTAGCTACATATGCTTCCCGCTGTATTGAAAATGAAATTCTCATGTACTTACGTCGAAACAGTAAAATACGTACGGAAGTTTCTTTCGATGAACCACTTAATATTGATTGGGATGGAAATGAACTTCTGTTATCTGATGTTTTAGGGACAGAAAATGATACCATTTACAGAAATATTGAAGAACAGGTAGATCGAAAGCTGCTGCATAAAGCACTTGATAAGTTAACTGAACGGGAACGCATCATCATGGAGCTTCGTTTTGGCCTGCAAGACGGGGAGGAAAAAACGCAAAAGGACGTCGCTGACTTGCTTGGCATTTCGCAATCGTATATCTCCAGATTGGAAAAGCGCATTATTAAAAGGCTTCGTAAAGAATTTAATAAGATGGTCTGAAAAATATTTTTTGACGGGTCATGTCGAAATTGTTCAGCAGTCACGGGAGGGAGCAAGTCGAAACCCTTTTGTCAAGTAGCTCCACAAGGGATAGGACAGGAATAAATCAACCGCTCACGGGGATAATTAACAGTAATGTTTCTCCTTGGGAGGTAATCACGGTGACCCGAAATAAAGTTGAGATATGTGGTGTTGATACCGCCAAACTGCCTGTTCTGACCAATGCTGAAATGCGTGAACTGTTCTCTGATTTGCAGACGAAACAGGAGCGAGCTGCAAGAGAGAAATTGGTCAATGGGAACCTAAGGTTAGTTCTAAGTGTGATCCAGCGGTTCAACAATCGCGGAGAGTATGTGGACGATCTCTTCCAAGTTGGCTGTATTGGTTTGATGAAAGCCATTGATAACTTTGATTTAAGTCAAAACGTCAAGTTCTCGACCTATGCTGTACCGATGATTATAGGTGAGATTCGCCGCTACTTACGAGATAATAACCCGATTCGCGTTTCTCGTTCCTTAAGAGATATTGCTTACAAAGCTTTACAAGTCAGAGACAGCTTGACAAATCAGAATTCACGCGAGCCTACGATCTACGAAATCTCCGAGGCCCTTAATGTGCCTAAGGAGGATGTAGTATTCGCGCTTGATGCCATTCAAGATCCGGTATCGTTATTCGAACCGATTTATCATGATGGCGGAGATCCCATCTATGTCATGGACCAGATCAGTGATGAGCGCAATAAGGACATGTCGTGGATTGAAGGAATTGCACTTCGTGAAGCTATGCGTAAACTAAATGCTAGGGAGAAGATGATTCTCTCCATGCGATTTTTTGAAGGGAAAACGCAGATGGAGGTTGCCGATGAGATCGGCATTTCCCAAGCTCAGGTTTCCAGGCTTGAGAAATCGGCTATCTGTCAGATGCAGAAACATGTGAAATCGTAATTAACATAAAGACTGGATCGGCTGTGACAAGCCGTGAAGGTCTTTTTTTGGTTTTCAGGACATTTTGCCCACACCGCACATATACTAGTACAAAATCAGTTAAAAATCCTAATGAGATTCGTGGTGAATAGCCTCATGAAAATATCTGATTTCCAGACGAAGGATGTAATCAATATTGTCGATGGTAAAAAGCTCGGGCAAATCAGTGATTTGGAGCTTGATCTGCGTCAGGGTCGTATCGAATCGATTGTTGTACCTAATCAAAGCCGATTTTTCGGGTTGTTCGGTTCAGGGACAGATGTCATTATACCTTGGAAGCATATTGTGAAAATTGGTGCGGATGTCGTTCTTGTGAAATTAGAAGATGTCCGGCCTTATCGTCAAACGGATGATAACGAAGGTGTTTATGAGTTCAATCAGCAATTCCGTAATTGACGGAAGGCACACGAGCGAAGGCTGCTGCTTCATGGGCAGGCAAAGCAAACATCGTGTGTCTTTTTGTTTTGTGCTAAAGTAAAAGGAGTAAAGATCCAAGTATGGGGAGAGAGACGACCGTGGAACCATTTGTTAAACAAACGAAAGAAGATGGGCCAGTCCTATTTACGATAGCAAGCTGGATGGAGCAATACAGTGAATTAACAGTTGGTTTTACATCCCGCCATGGAGGAGTGAGTCAGGCACCGTATGCGACGCTCAATAGCGGACTGCATGTGAATGATGTACCAGGGCATGTGGTTAGGAATCGTGAGTTGATTGCTGAGGCCGTAGGACAGCCGTTTGAAGCATTCACGTATGCAGAACAGGTACATGGTAATGAAGTCACTATAGTAAGCTTACAGGAAAAAGGAATGGGCAGAGCATCCAGGGAAACGGCCATCCAAGCGAAGGACGGCTTCATTACAAATGAGAAAGGAATCGTTCTTTGTGCGCAATTTGCAGATTGTGTACCGTTATTTTTCTACGATCCTGTTAAGCGTGTTGCCGGGCTTGCTCATGCAGGTTGGAAAGGCACGGTGTTAAACATTTCCATGGCTACTATATCCTTAATGACACATACTTTTGGTAGTCAGCCCACAGACATTCGCGCGGCAATTGGTCCGTCCATTAGAGCCTGCTGCTATGAGGTTGATGAGACTGTAGCTAATCGTGTGAACCATGTACTTAGGGATATCAATGCATCATCAGAAGAGCGTCAAGCTGTTATGGTCGACAAAGGAAATGGCAAGTATATGCTGAATTTGCAAGAATTGAACCGAAAATTGTTACTGCAAGCAGGAATTTTGTCGTCCCATATCGAAGTATCACAGTTATGTACGAGTTGTAGCACTGATCTCTTTTTTTCACATCGAAAAGAAGGCGGTTCTACAGGTAGAATGATTGCTTGGATTGGTCTACTTTGAAGAGATTGATGCAAGCGCAGCGTTGAATTGAGGTGTCTGCATAAGTGAGTTTACTAACCCGTAAAGATGAGGTTGAAGCCCGTGTAGCCGCAGCATGTAAGCGGTCAGGACGGAAAGAGAATGAAGCTAAGATTATTGCTGTAACGAAATATGTTTCCTTAGAGACAACCAAAAGCGTATTGGATGCAGGACTTCTGCACATCGGTGAGAATCGTTGGCAGGATGTCAAACCGAAGTGGGAAGTGCTCCACGAACGGGGAACATGGCATTTCATTGGACATTTGCAAACGAATAAAGTAAAGGACGTCATTGGCAAATTCGCCTACATTCATTCGTTGGATCGGATTTCTCTGGCCAAAGAACTGGACAAACAGGCTGCAGCTTTAGGAATTGAAGTGAATTGTTTATTACAAGTAAACGTTTCCGGCGAAGAGTCAAAGTATGGTATTGCACCTGAGCATTTCTTCGATTTTGCTACAGAAGTTAGTGGGCTAAAACATATACATATCACAGGTTTGATGACCATGGCTCCTTACGAGATGGAGGCCGATGCAACAAGACCTGTCTTCCGTGGATTGAGAGAATTGCGAGACCGTCTGAATGAACGGAGAATTTTCCCATACGAGATAACGGAGTTATCCATGGGCATGTCTGGAGACTTTGAAGTAGCGATTGAAGAAGGTGCAACTTGGGTTCGTTTGGGTACTGTTTTGGTAGGGAAAGAACTTTAGTTAACCTGATTTAAGAACATGATAAGGAGGGAACTATAGTGGGTGTTTATAACCGATTTATGAATTTTCTTGGGCTGCAAGAAGAGGAAGAGGTTGTGGAGCGGGAGCGTATTGTGGAAGCCACAGAAGAACCTGAAACCAATCCTTATGAATTACGTAATAAAAATAAGGCGAATGTCGTCAGCATTCATTCACAGAAAAATGCTCGTGTCGTGCTAAGTGAACCTCGAACCTATGAAGAGACGCAGGATATTGCAGATCATCTTCGCTCCAGAAGAGCTGTGATCGTCAATTTGCAGCGAGTTCGTGGTGATCAAGCCATACGTATCGTAGATTTCTTAAGCGGGACGGTATATGCTTTGAATGGGTCTATATCCAAACTAGGACCAAATATCTTCCTCTGTACACCAGATTCAGTTGATATTCATGGTCACATCTCCGAGATGATGGGTGAAGAATAGGCGCATATCCTAACACAGAGGTGGATGCATACGTGAATTACGTTCACTATTATCTTAGTATTTTAATGGAAATTTATTATTTCATGATTATCGGCTATTTGATCCTCTCTTGGTTTCCTAATGCACGTGATAGCTTCGTTGGAGGACTCCTTGGGAAATTGGTTGAACCGTATTTAAGCCCTTTCCGGAAAATTATTCCTAGCATAGGGTTCATTGACCTTTCGCCAATCGTGGCCTTAATCGCACTGCGATTTGTGGTTATGGGGATTATAGCTGTACTCGATTTCATTGTGGGGTTGTTCTAACATTGCCAAAAGAACTCTACGGTCATTTTCATTCGGATGAACACCATTTTGTCGACAAAGCCTGGGATTGGGTGGAACGGGCAGCCGAGCAGCATGCTGTGAAGCTAACGGATTTCCTAGATCCCAGACAAGCTTTTATACTGACATCACTCGTTAATCGACACCCAGATGTACACTGCCGTCTAGATGGCGGATACTCGGCCGCCGAACGAAGAAGGGCTCTGATTGCCCCTGATTATCGACCTTTGGAAGGGGAAGATATGGCGATGGCAGTCTTGTCTGTTTCTTCCGGAGACGGCAAGTTTCTAACATTAGAACATGGAGATTACATGGGCGCCATTCTTGGACTCGGCATGAAGCGAGACAAGGTTGGCGATATTCATGTTATAGAGGGCGGCTGCCATTGTTTGGTTACCCAGGATGCTGCGGATTACCTACATTTGAATTTGTCCCAAGTACATAGGGTTCATGTGCAAACAGAGTTGCTGTCGTTAGATAAACTGGAACTCGCTCAAGTACAATTGGACGAGCTGAACCTGTCTGTTGCATCGATGCGTATGGACGGGATTGTGAGCGATGTATTCAGGCTTAGCCGAGCTAAAATATTGGTTCCCATTCAAGCTGGCCGCTGCCGCGTCAATTGGAAGCTTGAGGAAGATCCTAGTAAGCCTCTTAAAGAGGGGGATATGGTGTCTTTGCAAGGATTTGGTAGATTCAAGGTGCTTGAAGTGGAAGGCGTAACGAAAAAAGGACGTATTCGTGTGAAGATCGGCAAATTTGCATGAACGTGGATAATTTATCCACGAACTTTGCAGGAATTGCTTATTTTCTGTCGAACTGATTCAGTATAGATGTGGGTTCAATCTAGCTTTCATGGAAGAAAGCTTAGCTTATGCTTACGAAGTCAGTTTTGCTGCGCAAAACGCTAAGGAGGGGCACTGATGCCATTAACACCGCTAGACATACATAATAAGGAGTTTTCCCGCTCGTTCCGCGGTTATGATGAAGATCAAGTGAATGAATTCCTGGATCAAGTCATTAAGGATTACGAGGCATTGATTCGCGAGAATAAAGACTTGCACAATCAAACGGTGTCACTGCAGGAACGTTTGGACCATTTCACGAATATTGAGGAATCACTTAGCAAAACGATCATCGTTGCTCAAGAAGCTGCGGATGAAGTGAGAAGCAACGCCAAGAAAGAAGCGCAGCTGATTTTGAAGGAAGCTGAGAAGAATGCAGATCGGATTATTAATGAATCCTTGACGCGTTCACGCAAGGTTGCTTTGGAGATTGAAGAATTGAAGAAACAAGCCTCCATTTATCGCACACGCTTCCGGACGCTGCTTGAAGCACAATTAGAGCTGCTCAACACGGAAGGCTGGCAAAGTATGCAGTTTGAAAATAAAGAAGAGTAGGAATCGATGATTAGGTGGTTGTCATATTGACTATGCCTAACGAATTGGTTATACTCCTGTTAAATGTATCTCAGTAAAGCTATGACTGGAACGAGTAGGTCGAATTAGCAGTGTCAGCGAATTAGGGTATTGGTGTGAGCCTAATCTCTGCAGCGTACCGAATATCCCCCAGGAGCGTCTCTTGAAGCGAGTAGAGAGAAACGGGTCATGCCGTTACACATGATCGAGTGATTAAGCTTATGTTCGATACGCCGGAAGGTGTATGTTCATTTTGCTTTTTAACGAGGGTGGTACCGCGAGTTAAAGTTTCTCGTCCCTTTTTGGGGATGAGAGGCTTTTTTTGTTTTTCTGACAACATAAAGTTTGAGGCAGGAATGGAGTGGTTCGTATGGATTATGGCAAAACATTAAATTTACTACAAACAGAGTTTCCGATGAGAGGCAATTTGCCGCAGGCGGAACCGAAAATTCAAGAACACTGGGAAGCTGAAGACATTTATGCCAAAGTGCAGGAGAGTCGCAAAGGCAGAACAAAATTCATTCTGCATGATGGACCTCCGTACGCGAACGGTGATATTCATATCGGACATGCTTTAAACAAGGTATTAAAAGATATCATCGTGCGATTCAAAACATTACAAGGCTTCGATGCGCCTTATGTTCCAGGCTGGGATACGCATGGCTTGCCGATTGAGCAAGTCATTACGAATAGCGGTAAAGTTGATCGTAAAAAAATGACTGTCCCTGAGTTCCGTGAATATTGCAAAGAGTACGCCCTGCAGTCCGTTGAGAAACAGAAAAGCCAATTCCAGCGTCTAGGTATCCGCGGTGACTGGAAGAATCCATATATCACATTACAGCCGAATTATGAAGCTCAGCAAATTCGAGTGTTCGGTAAAATGGTACAAAAAGGCTTTGTCTACAAAGGTTTGAAGCCTGTCTATTGGTCCCCATCTTCCGAGAGTGCACTTGCAGAAGCTGAGATTGAGTACAAAGAAAAAACCTCCACTTCCATTTATGTGGCGTTTCCTGTTAAAGACGGCAAAGGTAAGCTGCCGCAGGATGCTGCTATTGTGATCTGGACGACAACGGCATGGACACTGCCTGCAAACCTAGGCATTTCACTTCATCCTGAGTTCGACTATGCTGTCGTTCAAGCCGGTGGAAAGAAATATGTACTTGCACAGGGCTTGCTTGCTGCTGCAGCTAAGGAAATTGGCTGGACCGATTACGAAGTGTTATCGACGGTAAAAGGAAGCGAACTCGAGTTCGTTACGTGCCAGCATCCGTTCTATGACCGTGAATCGCTTGTTATGGTTGGCGAACATGTGACACTAGAAGCGGGTACAGGCTGCGTACACACAGCTCCTGGACACGGGGAAGACGATTTCGCAATTGGACAGCGTTATAACATCGGAGTGCTATGTCCTGTGGATGATCAAGGGCATTTCACTGCAGAAGCACCGGGCTTTGAAGGCATGTTCTACGAAAAAGGCGGCAAGCTGATTATCGAAAAGCTGCAAGAATCAGGTCTATTGCTTAAAGCTGGAGAAATTCAGCATCAATACGCCCATGATTGGCGCACGAAGAAGCCTGTTATTTATCGAGCAACAGAGCAGTGGTTCGCGTCTATTGATAAATTCAGACAAGAGATGCTGGATGAAATCAAGCAAGTAAAGTGGACACCAGAGTGGGGCGAAATCCGCCTGCATAACATGATTGCAGATCGTGGAGACTGGTGTATCTCGAGGCAGCGTGCATGGGGTGTTCCTATTCCGATCTTCTACTGCCGCTGCTGTAACGAACCGCTAGTCAATGAGCAAACCATTGAACATGTGGCTCAGTTATTTGAGCAAGAAGGCTCAAATGCATGGTTTATCAAGGATGAGAAGGATCTCCTTCCTCAGGGAACTAGCTGCTCCAAATGTGCTCATGGTGAGTTCCGTAAGGAAACGGATATCATGGACGTATGGTTTGATTCAGGTTCTAGCCATGTGGCTGTTCTAGAATCCCGTCCTGAGCTGCAGTGGCCTGCGGATCTGTACTTAGAAGGTTCTGACCAGTACCGTGGTTGGTTCAACTCCTCCCTCATTACAGGTGTTGCTACAAGAGAGAAATCGCCATATAAAGGTGTACTCAGCCATGGCTTTACGCTGGATGGAGAAGGACGGAAAATGTCCAAGTCAATCGGAAACACGATTGATCCGAATGTTGTGTGTGGTAAGCTAGGCGCTGATATCCTGCGTCTGTGGGTATCCTCAGTCGATTATCAATCCGATCACCGGATCTCTGATAATATCTTGAACCAAACGACGGAAGTCTACCGTAAAATTCGCAACACAATGCGTTTCTTGCTGGGTAACATGAGTCATTTCAACCCAGAAACAGATCGGGTAGCTGCAGAAAGTTTGTCTGAGCTCGACCGTTATGCCTTGATTCGCTTGAATCGCATGATTGAGAAGGTAGTGAAGGCTTATGAAGCGTATGAATTCCATGTCGTTTACCAAACGATTCATCATTTCTGCGCGGTTGAAATGAGCTCTTTCTACTTGGATATTATCAAGGATCGTTTGTATGCAAACGCGCCTCATGATCCTGCTCGGAAAGCTTCGCAAACCGTATTATATGCTTCATTAACTGCGATCACGAAGCTGATCTCACCTATTCTTCCACATACTGCTGATGAAGTATGGAAGTACATTCCAGGAGTTGAGCTAAGCAGTGTTCAGTTAGCAGAACTGCCCGAAGTCGATTCAAGTTTATATAACGAAGAATTGGAAAATAAATGGAATAGCTTCCTGGATGTTAGAGATGAAGTTCTGAAGGCTCTCGAAGAGGCACGTAAAGAGAAGGTCATCGGTAACTCGTTAGGAGCTGCTGTACATCTATATCCGAATGAAGCCACTTACGGCTTACTTATGCAATTGGAGCAGTTGGATCAGTTGTTCATTGTGTCTGCTGTGAGCGTGCATAAACCTGGGACGGAGGCTCCTGCTGGGGTGTATCAATCGAAGGACGCTGCCATTGCTATTGCTGTAGCTGAAGGCGAGAAGTGCGAGCGCTGCTGGATAGTGACTCCTGAGGTGGGGCAAAGTAAAGAACATCCGACACTTTGTGCCAGATGTAATGACGTTGTTTCGGCTCATTACCACGAGTAAAGGAAGCAAACGAGCTTTCGCTTTTATGCGAAGCTCGTTTGTCCTGTTTTGTCTAGAGCTGCTCATCCTCTGAATTGGAAAGGTTTTCTGGTTCAAGTAAAGGATCGCCCTCGCCTTTATGCAGATAATCATTATAGGCCTTGCCTCTAACAATAGTGACATGTTCACCATACAGGTCTGTCGCAACAAAGCTCTCAAAAGACTCAACATAACCAACGTGCTCATCGGCTTCCACATACATTTCATTATAATCATCCACATTGGGATCTTCAGCAAATGCAGGCGAATTTGAGGTGCCCCAACTTTCAACGATTTGCCAGGCATCTTCACCATCGAATTCGGTCTCATCGTCACGTTCGTCAAAGCTGGTTCGGCCAAAAGGTGGGTAGAGTACTTGTTCTTCAACAGGTCTTCTGAATGATCGGTCAGGATCAGGAACGTGTTCTAAACTGTAAATTGTTGTAGGGATAGCTTGAAGGCGCTCAAAGGGAATCGGTTGTTTGCTGAACACACATATACCGTATTCTCCACTCTCCATGCGAGCTAAGGCTTCATTGACTTGATTTAAATGAAATTCAGCATGTTCGTTGAGTGAAATATCCTTTTCTCGTTCGTATATTTCTGTAGCAATGTCTCCTGGATGATTATCATACATGGAGAGCTCTCCGGTACTATCTTTGAAAGAATTGGACAGGCCATAATTATCATTCGTGGCAAAATGTTTCTCGAGATAAAGCTTTTCCTCCAATAACTGCAGATATAATTCTTTTAATTGCTCCTCGGATAAATGGCTCATAGGTCGAAAGTACAGCTCCTTTCTAACAGCTGATGCATACCGTTATAATGCCGATTGACAGCTTTTTTTAGTGAGGTAATTCCTTGAAACTAAGGAAATAAGGAACTTGTTTAAGCTTACGAAAAAGGTAATGCTTACGAAGTAAGTTTTCTTACGAAAACTCTTAGGAGGAAAAGAAAATGAAATATTATTTTTATGCGCTTATCGTGTTTATTTTGGATCAAGTATCCAAATGGTTTATTGTGAAACGGATCCCGCTTGGCGAGGAGCGTCCAGTGCTGGGTGATTTCTTCATCCTGACGTCGCATCGCAATAGGGGCGCTGCATTTGGTATTTTGCAAAACCAAAGATGGTTTTTCATTGTGATTACACTTATTGTTGTGATTGGTATTCTCTGGTACATACGTCGGACGATCCGTGAAAGAAAAGTTTTGTTATCTTTTGCGCTTAGTCTTCTGCTAGGAGGAGCAATCGGTAATTTCATTGATCGAGCATTATTCGGTGAAGTTGTGGATTTCCTACAATTTACCTTTGATTTTAGCCTGTTCGGCAAAGCTATTTATTATATTTATCCGATTTTCAATCTAGCTGATTCGGCCATCGTGATCGGGGTAATCCTGATTTTCTTAGAATCGTTACTAACTTGGAGAAAAGAGAAAAAAGGAGCAACGAATGAACACAAATCAGACCTCATCTGAGGCCGCGACAAATGATGTCATCGAATGGACGGTTGAAGGGCAGTATGCCAGTGAACGTATTGATAAATTCATTACGGAAGCATTGGAAGAAGATGTGTCAAGAACACTCGTTCAGCAATGGGTCAAAGACGGGCATGTTAAAGTGAATGGGAAAGTCATAAAGCCAAACTATAAACTGTCTGAACAAGATGTTATTTCGTTGCGCATTCCTGAACCCCAGGGTGTTGAGCTTGCCGCGGAAAACATTCCTCTTAATGTGGTATACGAAGACGCCGATGTCATTGTAATCAATAAGCAGCGGGGACTTGTCGTTCATCCGGCACCTGGCCATTACTCAGGTACATTGGTAAACGCATTAATGTACCATTGCAAGGATCTATCTGGCATCAACGGAGAACTGCGTCCTGGAATCGTACATCGGATTGATAAGGACACATCCGGTCTTATCATGTCAGCAAAGAATGACAAAGCACACGCTAGCTTAGCTGAGCAGTTAAAGGCTCATACGGTCAATCGCAAATATATCGCCTTGGTACATGGGAATCTACAGCATGATCAAGGTACCATTGACGCTCCGATTGGTCGAGATTCAAATGATCGCAAGATGTATACGGTAACGGAGAAAAACAGCAAGCAAGCGGTGACTCATTTCGTAGTTATCGAACGCTTTGGTGATTTTACCTTGGTGGAGCTGAAGCTGGAAACGGGAAGAACCCACCAAATTCGTGTGCATATGAAATTCATTGGTCACCCTCTTGTTGGGGATCCGATGTATGGCAAGAGTAAAGGGATGCTGATGGATGGCCAGGCGCTGCACGCTGCCATTCTGGGCTTTAAGCATCCGCGTACAGGGGAATGGATGCAATTTGAAGCACCAATTCCGGCTGATATGGAAAACCTTCTACAAACAATTCGAACATCCTAGGGTTCTTCCCAATGGGAGAGGAGTGAATCACATGGAGCATCTGATTAATCCACAAGTGAAAGACATTCAAATTTCAGGCATACGCAAAATATCGAATCTCGTCAGCACCATTCCAGGCGCATTGACGTTAACGATTGGACAGCCTGATTTCCCGACGCCGCGGCATATTATTGAGGCTGGACAGCGGGCTTTGGATCAAAATAAAACGGTTTATACGCAAAATCCCGGACTATTGGAACTGCGAGAAGCTGTATCCAGCTTCGTTCACACGAAGTACGGCCAACAATATCACGCGGCTGACGAAATTATCGTGACAGCTGGAGCGAGTCAAGCGGTAGACATTACGTTACGTACCATTCTTACACCTGGTGCAGAAGTTATCATTCCCGCACCAATATACCCTGGGTACGAGCCATTAATCCGATTGGCAGGGGGAATCCCTGTCTACGTCGATACCAGACCGAATGGTTTGAAATTAACAGCAGAGTTACTTGAGCCTTATCTAACAGCTAACACGCGCTGCGTTATCTTATGTTACCCTTCTAATCCTACAGGCCAAGTACTCACGGAGAAGGAATTGGCCGATTTGGCTCAATTATTAGAAGATCGGGAATTGTTTATTTTATCCGATGAAATTTACAGTGAGCTTGTTTACGGTGTTCGTCATCAGTCTATTGCAACGATGGGCAAGCTCCGTGAGAAAACGATTGTCATTAATGGCCTCTCCAAATCCCACGCTATGACAGGCTGGCGAGTTGGATTCACATTAGCGCCAGCATACATTACGGAGCATATGGTCAAGGTGCATCAGTATAATGTGACTTGCGCAAGCTCTGTAAGCCAGTATGCGGCATTAGAGGCTTTGACAGTTGGTGTGGATGATGCGCTGCCTATGCGCAATGCCTATGAAGTTCGTAGGGATTATGTCTATGATCGTCTGCTTGCTATGGGCTTCGAGTTGGAGAAGCCGAATGGGGCATTTTATTTGTTCCCATCCATTGCTAAATTCGGATTGAGTTCTCAGGACTTTACCATGAGGCTGCTTCATGAGGAACATGTTGCTGTTGTTCCTGGAGATGCTTTCACTTCTTACGGAGAAGGCTATATCCGGATTTCTTATGCCTATTCACAAGAAGTATTGGAACAGTCGCTTGATCGTCTTGAGCGCTTTGTAAACAAGCTAGCGTGAGCTAGTTAATTGTAAAGCATTGATAAGTCGACGTTCCGTTTATGACAATACGAAAAAACCTCCAAATCCACAATGAAAGTGGGTTTGGAGGTTTTTCTTTACTTTTAATTAGATTTAAATCGTAAATAGGCTGTAATGGTATCAATAGCTACATCAATAGCGTTCTCGTTAGGATCAAGCTTGGCATTATGCAACCCATGAGGGGTGTCTACCCCTAACCAAAACATGAAGCCAGGTATTTGCTCCAAAAAGTAGCCGAAGTCTTCGCCTGTCATCGCTTCTGTACACTCCACAAGCTGTACGTTATCATTACCGCGCAGCCAGTCCATGAATTCCACTGTCAAAGTAGGATCATTGAACACTTGGCGGTAATTCGAGCCATAATCAATAGAGACTTGACACTCGAAGGAACCTTCGATTCCTGCCGCTACAGCTTCGATACGTTTCTTGATCTTGTTCATAGAATCAGCGGAAAGGGTGCGAATCGTGCCTTCCAAGCGGGCTTTTTCGGCGATAATGTTTTGCTTTGTTCCAGCCTCCATTTTACCAATGGTAATGACGGCTGAATCAAGCGGATTCACATTACGGGAAACAATGGTTTGCAGTTGACCAACCATTTGTGTCGCCGCTATGATCATATCGTTTGCTTGGTGTGGGTAAGCGGCATGTCCGCCTTTGCCTATCAAGTCAATGAACAACTCAGATGTGTTGGCAAACAAGATCTCCGGCCTAGTGGCAATCGTGCCTACTGGATACTCAGGAGCAATATGGAGTGCAACCATCTGGTCGGGCTTCCAATCCTGTAATTCTTTAGCAGCAAGCATGGGTAATGCGCCGCCTGGACCTTCTTCAGCTGGCTGAAACAACACAATCAGGTCATCCTTCATCGGCTGCTGAACGAAATGGGTGACAACACCGATCCCAATTGACATGTGAAAATCATGTCCGCATGCATGCATGTAACCTGGATGCTGGGAAGGAAACGGAAGAGAGGTCTCTTCCGTGATGGGCAGCCCGTCCATATCCGCTCGATATCCAAAGCGTTTGGTAGGGTTCGTACCTTTGATGTAAACCAAAATGCCAGTGCGCCAAGTGCGAATCGTCATTCTATCCTGAGGAAGCTTAGCGAGATGGTCAAGGAGAAGCTGTTGCGTCTTGAACTCTTGAAAGCCCGGCTCCGGAATTTGGTGAAGCTGACGGCGCAGCTCTATAAAGGGGCTAAGCATGGTGAATTCCTCCAGAACACCTTATAGGGTGCGCAGATCTTGTAAAATTTCTGTTTTGGACTTCGTTTTATCGTCCACTTTCTTGATCACTCGTGCAGGTGCTCCTGCTACAACCGTATATTCTTCAACGTCTTGTGTAACGATAGCGCCGGCAGCAACAACAGATCCTTTTCCGATGCGAACACCTTCTAAGATAACTGCATTCGCTCCAACAAGTACATCATCTTCAATCACACAAGGTTGTGCGGAAGGGGGCTCAATAACGCCTGCAACGACTGCACCAGCACCAATGTGACACATTTTGCCGACTTGTGCTCTACCGCCAAGAACAGCATTCATGTCGATCATTGTACCATCACCAACAGAAGCACCAATATTAATGAGAGCGCCCATCATGATGACGGCATTATCTCCGATATGTACTTTATCACGAATGATCGCACCTGGTTCAATGCGCGCATTGATTGGCTTCAGATCCAGCATTGGAATCGCAGAATTGCGACGATCCGCTTCAACGACGAAATCCGCGATTTGTGCTTTGTTTGCTTCAAGAACAGGCTGAATTTCGCTCCATTCGCCAAAAACAACGCCGCTTCCGCCGGATATAAAGGTTTGGCTGCCTTCGCCAAAGTTAATACCTTCAAGGTTTCCTTTTACGTATACTTTAACAGGCGTTTTTTTCTTGCTTTCTTTAATAAATTGAATAATTTCTAACGTATTCATCTCGGTCATGGTGACATCTCCTTAAAATTTAGATTGACTCTCCTATATTATCAGAAAGGGGGCATTTCGGCCAATGTGTATTCAAAGAGCTTTTTGAGCGAACTGACTATTGTACAGATCAGCATAAAAGCCGTGCTGTTCCAATAGCTGTTCATGTGTTCCTTGTTCAATAACAGAACCATGATTCATAACAAGAATGAGATCGGCATCACGTATAGTGGAAAGTCGATGTGCAATGACGAAGCTTGTGCGCCCTTCCATTAGGTTACTCATCGCCTTTTGGATGGACACCTCCGTGCGTGTATCTACGCTGCTCGTAGCTTCATCAAGAATCAAAATGGTTGGATCGGCAAGTATGGCGCGTGCGATGGTGAGAAGCTGCTTTTGCCCATGTGAAAGGTTGGATGCTTCTTCATTCAGCTTGGTATCGTAGCCTTCCGGCAAGGTTCGAATGAAATGATCGGCATAGGCTGCGCGAGCCGCACTAACGATCTCGTCTTCAGTGGCACCATCACGTCCGTAAGCGATATTCTCGCGAATCGTTCCGTTGAACAGCCATGTGTCTTGCAGGACCATACCGAACAGTCCTCGCAGATGACTGCGTGACATTTCACGTGTGTCTACCGCATCAATGGAAATCGTACCAGCTTTTAATTCGTAGAAACGCATGAGTAGATTGACAATTGTGGTTTTACCCGCACCTGTGGGGCCAACAATGGCAACCGTTTGTCCTGGCTCTACTTGGATATTCATATCTTGAATTAACGGGGTATCCTCTTTGTAAGCAAAGGTAACCTGTTTGAATTGAACATGACCCTGAACATTCTGGGTCGTTTTTACATGGGAGATTTCCTGTACTTCCTCAGGCTCATCTAATAACTCGAAAATACGTTCCGCGGCGGCGATTGTGGATTGAATCACGTTGGCTATATTAGCCACCTGTGCAATTGGCATCCCGAATTGCCCTGAATATTGAATAAATGCTAGAATATCTCCGATTTTAATTGCCCCGTTTGTTACCATGATGCCACCAATCACACTGACCAATACGTAGCCGATATTCCCGATAAAGGACATAAGGGGGAAGATCATCCCAGAGATAAACTGTGCACGCCAGCCGGAATGATACAAGCGTTCATTAATTTCATTGAATTGTTCAACCGATTTCTGCTCACGGCCGAAAGCTTTGACAATAGTATGCCCTGTGTACATTTCTTCCACGTGACCATTAAGTTCACCGAGTGTTTTTTGTTGTCCTTTAAAATATTTCTGAGACCGTGATGCAATCATTTTCGTTCCCAAAATGCTGAGAGGTAAGGTTACGATGGTGGCTAAGGTTAGCAAAGGACTAATGGTTAGCATCATAATAATGATCCCGACCAAGGTCACGATTGAAGTTATCAACTGCGTCAAACTTTGCTGCATGGTAGAACTGATCGTATCTACGTCGTTTGTAGCTCGGCTCATGGTGTCCCCATGACTGCGTGAGTCGAATAAGGAGAGAGGTACTCGGGTGAGCTTCTCACTAATATCTCTACGTAGATTAAATACGATTTTCTGTGTGACACCGACCATAATCCACTGTTGGATGAAGGTGAGTATGGCGCTAAGTATGTAGAGTGCTGCAAGAATAATAACAATTTGGAAAATAGCATCGAAATCAATTTTGGCGCCGGCAACGCCCTTGAATTTCGCAATTGAGCCTTCATACAAAATAGTTGTTGCGTTCCCCATGAGTTTGGGACTAATAATACTGAAGAGTGTGCTGAGCACAGCCGAGATAAAAACAAGTAGGATTGATACACGGAAAGGACTCATGTAACTCGACAACCGTCGTATAGTTCCCTTGAAATCCTTAGCCTTTTGGACCGGCATTCCCATGCCACCCATGCCGCCTCGGCCAAAGTGACCGGGATTTACCCCCGCTGAAGAAGGAGCTTTCTCTTTTGGTTTGTCACTCATGCACTTTCCTCCTCTGACAGCTGAGAAGCAACAATTTCTTGATACACAGCACATGTTTTCATCAAATCTGAATGGGTGCCTATCCCTGCAATTTGTCCTTCTTCCAGTACGATAATTCGGTTAGCATCCATAATTGTACTGACACGTTGGGCAACAATAATCATCGTTGCTTGCTCGGTTTCGGTTTTGAGAGCTGAACGAAGTTTAGCATCGGTTTTGAAATCCAGTGCAGAGAAGCTATCATCAAATACATAGATGTTCGGTTTACGAACGAGTGCACGAGCAATGGCAAGCCGCTGCTTCTGGCCACCGGATAAGTTCGTTCCACCTTGGGCGAGAACAGCTTGATAGCCTTCTTTCATCTCGGCGATGAAATCTGCAGCTTGCGCAGTGGTTGCAGCATGCTGAATTTCCTCTTCCGTTGCCATCTCACGGCCAAAACGAATGTTATCCGCAACTGTTCCTGAGAAAAGAGCCGCCTTTTGTGGGACATAACCGATGTGCTGTCTTAGACTTTCTAGCTTCAAAGTAGGCAGGGGATGACCATCAATGCTGATAGTGCCGGACTCTACATCATAGAAGTGCAAAAGTAAATGAATGAGTGTCGTCTTGCCCGATCCGGTTCCTCCTATGATCGCTGTGACCTCACCAGTCTCAGCGCGGAAGGATAGATCACGGATTGCAGGTTGCTCAGCCCCAGGATAACTAAAGGATACATGCTTAAATTCAACAGCAGCTTGATTAGAATCAAGAGATTTAGCCATTTCGGCGCTATGTATGTTAGATTGAAGGACTAAAACTTCATTAATACGGACAGATGAAGCAGATGCGCGTGGAATCATCATGAAAATCATCGTCATCATGAACATAGAAAACATAATCTGCATGGCATATTGGATGAAGGCCATCAAGTCCCCGATTTGCATTTGATTGGCATCAATGCGAACTCCGCCGTACCAAAGAATGATGACAACCCCAAGATTAAATACAAGCATCATAATAGGCATCATCGTAGCCATGATCACATTTACTTTTACGGCTGTTTTCGTGTAATCAAGGTTCGCTTTTTCGAATTTACGCTTTTCATGTTCGGAACGGTTAAAGGCGCGAATGACGCGGATGCCGGTTAAGTTTTCACGCAGTACGAGATTGATGCCATCGATTTTGAGCTGTAAGGCTTTGAATAAGGGAAGTCCTTTACGCATGATCCCTACAATAGCTAGTGCAAGAATCGGGATGATGGAGATTAATACAATGGCGAGATGAGCGTCCTTATAAGTGGCCATGATGACCCCACCGACTAGCATTGTAGGTGCGCCGATGAACATCCGCATCATGACAATCACTTGCTGAACTTGAGCGATGTCATTCGTGGTTCTGGTAATGAGGGAGGAAGTACCGAGTTTATCGAATTCGTGCAAGGAGAAGCTTTCAACATGGGTAAAAAGCGTTCGTCGTAAATCCCTGCCGAATCCTGTCGCCGTTCGAGCCAACAAGTAGCTCGCAATGATGACACAAACCATCGCGCCCATGGCTACTAATAGCATGTAAGCACCGAACCGGAGAATATAAGGAATATCTCCGTTCACAACTCCGACATCGACAATGTCAGCGAGCAGGGTGGGCAGGTACAACTGCGCTAGTGATTGCAAAAGCATCAAGGTAATAATCGCAACCACAGAAGCTTTGTACGGTTTCAGAAGCCGAAACAATTTGAACATGGGTTCCTCCTTAGCGTTTTGCCATAGCAAAACTGGCATTATAAGCGTTACTGAGTTTTCGCAAGAAAACGGGTAAAGCTTGCGTTTCATATGTAAATTATAACACATGGCTGAGCGCTAGCTCAAAGCAAGTTCATGAAATAGATATTGACTTATCGTGTCGAAAGTGGGATAATTCATTTAATTAAATATGTACCTTTAAAAACAGTCCAGAGAGGCTGGCAAGGTAGTCGATGAGAAAAGACGGGATATACTGAGTCGCGGATTCAGTGTGTGACTAAGCTTGGGGATGTGCGCATCCTTATGCCCCGCTCTGTATCTTTATGCACTCGTAACTCCTTGCCAACAAATGGCAAGGAGTTTTTTGGTTTTGCTAAAGCAAAACTCAGTGAATGCTTACGATTTCAGTTTTGCTAAAGCAAAACTCAGCCAATGCTTACGATGCAAGTTTTGCTAAAGCAAAACTCAGCCAATGCTTACGATGCAAGTTTTGCTAAAGCAAAACTCTCAGGAGGCGAAAAAGATGAATGAAACGGCCGAACACACGATTATTGATGAAATGGGAATTCGAAGAGCGCTAACGCGGATTGCACATGAGATACTGGAAAAGAATAAAGGGGTAGAGAATTGTACCTTGATTGGGATTCGGACCCGCGGTATTTACTTGGCCAAGCGAGTAGCAGAGCGAATTCTTGAGATTGAGGGTGTGCCGATTCCTGTCGGTGAGATTGATATCACTTCTTATCGTGATGATCGCGTTAAGGTGAAATCAGTGGGAAATGTTCAGGAAGGCGGCAAGATTCAAATTCAAGACCGCAAAATCATCCTGTTCGATGATGTGCTTTACACCGGAAGAACGGTGAGGGCAGCCATGGATGCTTTGATCGATCTGGGCAGACCGCAAATGATCCAGCTAGCCGTACTCGTTGACAGGGGGCATCGTGAATTGCCCATTCGCCCTGATTATGTAGGAAAGAATGTACCTACCTCCAAAAGTGAAAGTATTGAAGTGCTGCTTACGGAAATCGATGATAAAGATGGCGTCATTATACTTCAACAGAGGGGGAAACAGGAGTGAGCATAGTGAGTACTCAAACCAAGCATTTTCTAGGATTAAAAGGCGTAAGCGCAGGGGAGATAACGAGCATACTTGATCGTGCTGCCTACTGGGAACAATATCCTTCGAAGGTGACGAATCAATTTCAAGGCAAATTCGTTTCCAACTTGTTTTTTGAAAATAGTACAAGAACTCGGTTCTCCTTTGAACTGGCGCAAAAGCGGCTCGGAGCCGACGTACTCAATTTCTCCGCTGCGGAATCCAGTGTACAAAAAGGGGAGTCTATCTACGATACAGTCCGTACACTCGAGTCCATGGGCATCGATGCCGGTGTCATCCGTTTGAAGCCGAACGGTGTACTGCAAGAGCTGGCTGAGAAAATCAAAATCCCGCTCATTAACGCGGGGGACGGCAATAACGAGCATCCAACACAGGCGCTGCTCGATTTCTACACGATGCGCAAACAGTTCGGTGCCATCAAAGGTTTGACGGTCTCCATCATCGGAGATATCCTGCACAGTCGTGTAGCTCGCTCGAACCTATGGGGACTCATCGCCCTGGGAGCAAAGGTGCAGTTCTGCGCACCGGAAAGTATGCAAGCTCCAGAGCTGGCTGAGTTCGCACCGTATGTGTCCTTCGAGGAAGCTCTGAAAGCTGACGTGGTTATGATGCTGCGTGTGCAGCTTGAACGGCACGATAAAGGAATTATTCGCTCGGCAGAGGAATATCGCGAGCAATACGGACTAACGGCAGAGCGTGCAAGCCGCATGGCTCCTCACGCAATCATCATGCATCCGGCTCCAGTCAATCGAAATGTAGAGCTTGATGATGAACTGGTTGAACATGAGAAATCCAAAATCTTCACACAAATTGCTCACGGTGTACCGATTCGAATGGCGGTTATCGAACGAGCTTTATCATAAATTAGGGGGACATCATAACAATGGGCATTTGGATATTAAACGGACTTACCGTTGATGTAAATAATGTACAAGCGAAGAAACACATTTTGGTAGAGAATGATAAAATTGCAAAGGTTATAGATGCAGCAGAAGGTTCGGCTCCACAAACCGAAGGCCATGAAGTCATTGATGCAGCAGGTAAGCTAGTGACTCCAGGATTCATCGATATGCATGTTCACCTGAGAGAGCCTGGTTTTGAACATAAAGAAAATATCGCAACCGGAACACGTTCCGCGGCAAGAGGCGGCTTCACAACCATTGCTTGCATGCCGAACACAAGACCTGTGATCGACACCGTTGATACAGTGAACTACATATTAGACAAGGCTGCAACGGAAGGTGTTGTCCGAGTTCTTCCATACGGCACGATTACGAAGAACGAGCTTGGCCGCGAGTTGACCGATTTCGCTGCGCTGAAAGAAGCGGGCGTCATCGGCTACACAGATGATGGCGTCGGCGTGCAAAGCGCGCAAATGATGAAGGATGCGATGGCTTTAGCCGCTTCCATCGGTATGCCAATCATCGCGCATTGCGAGGATGACACGCTTGTGGTTGGCGCGCCGGTAAGCGAAGGCGCGTTCGCGAAGAAGCACGGACTGAAGGGAATCCCGAACGAGTCCGAGGCGATTCATGTGGGTCGCGACGTGCTGCTAGCTGAAGCGACAGGTGTTCACTATCACGTGTGCCACGTAAGCACCGAGCAGTCGGTTCGTCTGATCCGACATGCGAAGCAGTTCGGCATTAAAGTGACTGCCGAGGTATGCCCGCATCATCTCGTGCTCTCGGATGAAGACATTCCAGGGCTTGACGCCAACTGGAAGATGAACCCGCCACTGCGCACGCCGCGCGATGTGCAGGCTGTCACCCAAGCTTTGGAAGACGGTACGATCGACATTATCGTGACGGATCACGCGCCGCACACCGAAGAAGAGAAAGAGAAGGGCATGATGCTGGCTCCATTCGGCATACTCGGCTTCGAAACAGCGTTCTCTCTGCTGTACACGAAATTTGTGCTTACAGGTAAATGGTCATTAGGCTTCCTAGTAGATCGTATGACGAAAAAACCTGCAGACGTATTCGGTCTTCCATACGGAACACTGGAAGTAGGCAGTGCAGCTGATATCACAATCGTGGATCTGGAAACCGAGCGCGAAGTACTTAAAGAAGAGATCGTTTCACGCAGCAAAAACACGCCATTCATCGGCTGGAAGCTGCAAGGCTGGCCGGTTGTAACAATCGCTTCCGGTAAAGTGGTTTGGTCATAAATCGTTCTTAAATGACGCTTAAATCAAGCTGAAATCCGCATTAAGATCTATACGCAGATCGAAAAATCGTGTATATTTATACAGAATGATTGCTTTTTATGCAAATCTTATGCAATGAACAAAGAAGAAGTTGTAGGCATGACATCTGCGGTTCGTGAGAATCGTTGACAATAGCGAAGGAGTTGAAAGAACATGCAGGCAAGATTGTTGCTGGAAGACGGCACTCTTTTTACAGGAAAATCGTTCGGTAGTGAAGGTGAATCCGTCGGCGAGGTTGTATTCAATACAGGAATTACAGGTTATCAGGAAGTGCTTTCCGATCCTTCCTACTGCGGTCAAATCGTGACAATGACGTATCCATTGGTGGGGAACTACGGTGTGATTCGGGATGATTTTGAATCCGTACGTCCTTTCATTCATGGCTTTGTCGTTCGTGAGCATGAAGAGATTCCTAGTAACTGGAGAGCGCAATATACGCTGGGTAGCCTGCTGAAAGAATACGGCATTGTTGGGATCAGCGGCATCGATACGCGCATGTTAACTCGTAAAATCCGTCATCATGGCGTTATGAAAAGCCTTTTGACAACATCCAATAAATCCATTGCTGAGCTGACTGAGATCCTAAGAGGAACTTCACTTATGACGGATCAAGTCGCTCGTGTATCCACAAAAAGTGTATACGGCGCACCTGGTCACAAAGAACGCATCGTTCTCGTAGACTTCGGAGCCAAAAGCGGAATCATCCGCGATCTAAGCAAACGTGACTGTGACGTTGTTGTTGTACCTCAAGATGCTACAGCTGAACAAATTCGTCGCCTTGCGCCAGACGGTGTACTGCTGTCTAATGGCCCTGGGGATCCGAAAGACGTACCTCACGCCGTTGAAATGATTAAAGGATTACTCGGCGATATCCCGCTCTTCGGCATTTGCTTGGGTCATCAGCTGTTCGCACTAGCATGTGGCGCAGATACGGATAAACTGAAGTTTGGTCACCGCGGCGGTAACCATCCAGTTAAAGACCTTGTATCTGGACGCTGCTACATTACATCGCAAAACCATGGCTACACGGTTAAGGAAGAATCCGTCCAAGGAACTGACCTTGAAGTGACGCACATCAACAATAATGACCGCACCATCGAAGGCTTGAAACATAAGAAATACCCTGCCTTCTCGGTTCAGTATCACCCAGAGGCAGCACCGGGGCCATTTGACTCCAGTTACTTGTTCGATGATTTCATCTCGCTGATTCGTCAGCACAAAATCGATAACCCACAGCAGCCGCGCCAAGCGCAAATGCTTGCACAGTGGAAAGCTTCCACGGCATCGACATCTGTGAAGGAGGAACTGCAATATGCCAAAAAATAATACACTTAAAAAGATTCTCGTTATCGGTTCTGGTCCTATCGTCATCGGTCAGGCAGCGGAATTTGACTATGCAGGTACGCAAGCTTGTCAAGCTCTTAAAGAAGAAGGCATGGAAGTTATCCTGATCAACAGCAACCCTGCAACGATCATGACGGATACGAACATGGCGGATAAAGTATATATCGAACCGATTACGCTTGAGTTTGTTACGCAAATCATTCGTCAAGAACGTCCCGATGGTTTGCTTCCAACACTCGGTGGTCAAACAGGTCTGAACATGGCCGTTGAACTAGCTCGTGCGGGTGTTCTGGAAAGCGAGAACGTGAAGCTTCTGGGAACACAGCTTACGGCGATTGAGAAAGCAGAGGACCGTGACCTTTTCAGAGACTTGATGAGAGAATTAGAGCAACCGGTACCGGATAGCGTTATCGTAACCACGGTCGCTCAAGCAGTAGATTTTGCTAACGAAATCGGCTTTCCCATCATCATTCGTCCTGCCTACACATTAGGTGGAACTGGGGGCGGTATCTGTAACACGATGGAAGAGTTGACAGAAATCGTTGCTTCCGGAATTCGCTACAGCCCAATCGGCCAATGTCTGGTAGAGCGCAGTATTGCTGGCATGAAAGAAGTCGAGTACGAAGTAATGCGTGACGCGAACGATAACTGCATCGTGGTATGTAACATGGAGAACTTTGATCCAGTAGGTGTACATACCGGAGATAGTATCGTTGTAGCACCAAGCCAAACCTTGTCGGACCGTGAGTATCAAATGCTGCGTTCGGCCTCGCTTAAAATCATTCGCGCCTTGAACATCGAGGGTGGCTGTAACGTACAGTACGCGCTTGATCCGCATAGCTTCCAATATTACGTAATCGAAGTAAACCCGCGTGTTAGCCGCTCTTCAGCGCTTGCGTCCAAAGCAACGGGCTATCCGATTGCGAAGATGGCTGCTAAAATTGCGATTGGCTACACGCTTGATGAGCTAGTCAATCCAGTAACAGGCCAAACCTATGCCTGCTTCGAGCCTGCTCTGGATTACATCGTATCCAAAATTCCACGTTGGCCGTTCGATAAATTTACAGCGGCAAACCGTAAGCTGGGTACGCAAATGAAAGCGACTGGCGAAGTTATGGCGATTGGCCGTACATTCGAAGAGTCCATTCATAAAGCGGTTCGTTCCTTAGAGATCGGCGTACACCGTTTGTTCCTAAAAGAGACGGATCTTATCGATCAAGAAACACTCGAGTTCCGCCTGCAAAAGCCTGACGATGAGCGCCTGTTCTTAATCGCAGAAGCGTATCGCAGAGGTTACACCGTGGAACAATTGCAGAATTTGACGAAGATTGACTGGTGGTTCTTGAACAAACTAGATGGTCTGATTAAATACGAGAAAGAGATTGCAGCTAGCGAACTTACAAATGAGCTGCTTTTCGAAACGAAACGCAAAGGCTTCACCGATCGCGCCATTGCAGAAATTCGCGCACTTGCGGGCTGTTCGACATTTACCAAAGAAGCTGACATCCGAACGCACCGTTTGAAGCAAAATATCAAGCCGGTTTACAAAATGGTTGATACTTGCGCAGCTGAATTCGAAGCTTCAACGCCATACTACTATTCAACTTATGAGCAAGAAGATGAAGTTACGGAAACAACGAAAGAGAAAGTTGTCGTGCTTGGTTCCGGTCCGATTCGTATCGGTCAAGGGATTGAGTTCGATTACTCCACGGTTCATGCGGTTTGGGCGATCCAAGCAGCAGGCTACGAAGCGGTTATCATCAACAATAACCCAGAGACTGTATCAACAGACTTCAATACGTCCGATCGCTTGTACTTCGAGCCTCTGTTCTTTGAAGATGTGATGAATGTGATCGAACGCGAAAACCCAATCGGGGTTATCGTTCAGTTCGGTGGTCAAACAGCGATTAACTTGGCTGCACCTTTACACAAAGCTGGCGTACGCATTCTCGGTTCGGATCTGGAAAGTATCGATACAGCGGAAGATCGTAAGAAATTCGAAGCCTTACTTAGCAAGCTCTCGATTGCTCAACCACCAGGCGGCACCGTTACATCGGTTGACCAAGCTGTGGGTACTGCTGCTAAATTCGGTTATCCGGTTATCGTTCGCCCATCTTACGTCCTAGGTGGACGCGCTATGGAAATCGTCTACTCCGATGAAGAATTGTTAAGCTACATGGAATATGCTGTGAAAATCAACCCAGAGCATCCGGTCCTGATCGACCGCTACATGCTTGGTAAAGAGGTAGAGGTTGATGCCATCTGCGATAGAGAAACGGTTCTAATCCCAGGGATTATGGAACACGTTGAACGCGCAGGGGTTCACTCCGGTGACTCTATCGCGGTTTATCCACCGCAATCCATCTCAGATGAGATTAAACAACAAATTATCGACATTACCACGAAAATCGGCCTTGAGCTGAACGTAGTTGGTCTGGTCAACATCCAGTTCGTTATTCATAACGATCAAGTGTATGTGATCGAGGTAAACCCACGTTCTTCCAGAACCGTGCCTTTCTTGAGCAAAGTAACGAACATCCCGATGGCCAACGTGGCTACACGCGTCATTATGGGACAAAAGCTTGCTGATATGGGCTACCAAGGCGGTTTATGGCCGGAAGACAAGTACGTATCGGTTAAAGTGCCAGTATTCTCCTTCGCGAAGCTGCGCCGTGTAGATACTACGCTCGGACCTGAGATGAAATCGACGGGTGAGGTTATGGGTCGCGATATCAATTTTGCCAAAGCACTTTATAAAGGCTTAATTGGAGCGGGGATGAAAATTCCTGCAGCAGGATCTGTCGTAGTAACAGTAGCTGACAAAGATAAAGAAGAAGCGATTGAAATCTTAAAGGGCTTCTATCGTCTTGGATATAAAATCATTGCAACAGGCGGAACGGCAGCAGCGATCGAACAAGCTGGTCTTCCAGTGACGACCGTTCACAAGCTGAGCGAAGGTTCGCCTAACATTCTGGATCTCATCCGCAGCGGTGATGCACAATTCGTTGTGAACACACTGACTAAAGGTAAAGAGCCAGAGCGCGACGGCTTCCGTATTCGTCGTGAAGCGGTTGAGAACGGTGTGGTTTGTATGACATCACTCGATACAGTAAGAGCGCTTGTTAATATGCTTGAAGCAATCAACTTCTCCTCACGTGCAATGCCAATTCATGTCTAAGACTATGCTTACGAAGTCAGTTTTGCTAAAGCAAAACTCTAAGGAGAGTGACGAATTTGAGTACACTAACTCGCACAGATGTTACTGGACGCATTATGGTCGCTTTGGATTATGCGAACGCGGAAGGTGCTGAAGGGCTGCTCAAGCAGCTCGAAGGCATCCCTTGCTACGTGAAGGTGGGCATGCAGCTGTTCTATGCTGCAGGTCCCGGCTTCGTCGCGAGCCTGAAGGATCGCGGCTACAAGGTGTTCCTCGATGTGAAGATGCATGACATTCCGAACACGGTCAAAGGCGGGGCGGAAAGCGTGACGCGCCTTGGGGTTGACGTGTTCAATGTCCATGCTGCCGGAGGCAAGCAGATGATGGAAGCCGCCTTGGAGGGTGTCGACAAGGGGCTAGCTGTAGGTGCTTCGCGTCCGATTGTCATCGGCGTGACGCAATTAACCAGTACCAGCGTGCAGGTGCTGAATGACGAAATCGGCCTGACCGGTACGGTTGAACAGGCCGTCATTCGCTATGCCCGCTTGGCGCATGCTGCGGGGCTGCAGGGTGTCGTCGCGTCACCGCTTGAGGTGACTGCGATTAAGGCGGCGTGCGGTGACGGGTTCGTCACCGTGACGCCAGGCATTCGCCCTGCTGGAGCCGACGTGGGCGACCAGTCGCGCATCATGACGCCGGCTGAGGCTTTCGCGCAGGGAACGGATTACGTCGTGATCGGTCGACCGATCACAGGCGCAGCGGATCCAAGAGCAGCAATTGAAGCGATAATCGATTCAATCGTATAGCATGCTTTGTCTAACAACGGAAGGAACGGTGGTAGGAACATGAGTCAACTCGATACAATCGCGCAGCATATTGCGGCGTCATTATTAGATATAGAAGCGGTAGCACTTCGACCGCAGCAGCCTTTTACATGGACTTCTGGCCTCAAATCGCCAATCTATTGTGACAATCGTCTGACGATGTCACACCCAGCTATTCGCGAAGCGATCGCTGACGGCTTTGCAGCTTTGATTCAAGAGAAATTCCCGGATGCAGAGGTTGTTGCTGGTACGGCAACAGCGGGCATTCCTCATGCCGCTTGGGTTGCTCAAAAGCTAGGTCTCCCAATGATCTACATTCGTGATAAAGCCAAAGGACATGGCAAAGAGAACTTGATTGAAGGCACTGTGAAACCAGGACAAAAGGTGATCGTGATTGAAGATCTTATCTCTACGGGTGGCAGTTCTTTGAAAGCAGCTATTGCTGTCAAAGAAGCTGGTGCTGTAGCGTTGGGCGTGCTGGCGATTTTCTCCTATCAGCTAGATAAAGCTACAGAAGCGTTCCAAGCTGCTGATATGCCACTTTACACACTTTCCAACTACTCTACACTGCTTGAAGTGGCTCTAGAGAAGGGGAAAATCAAACAAGAGGACATGGAGCTCCTTCGTTCTTGGAGATCGAATCCTGCTGAGTTTGGTGTGTAAAGCGGTATCCATTTAAAGTGCGAAGATTGACGAATTGTGTAAGAATATCCTATACTGGATTCTAACTGCGATTAGTGGTGGAGACGCTTTGAAGCAAGCTGTTGGCATTCAGCTTTTAAGCAAAGTAAGTGATATGCAAGCAGCTTCATCTAGTACATTAGTACAGGATTTTGCTAAATCCCAACAGTTGGTTACCGCTTCAGCGACACCGCATTTGGGTGGCAATCTCGACATCCGCATATAAGTTTATAACGGAAGAAGCTCTACCTTTACGAAAAGGAGAGCTTCTTTTTTATTCGCTGAGGTTATCCTTGAGTCAGTTGTTGAATGAAAGTTTGCAAGGGCTGGGACATCCACTTTTTGGGGTGGAGCAGCAGTTGAAGGTCTAATTTTAAGTCCGAATGTGAAAAAGGAAGATGGGCAAGTTTCCCTTGTTCCAGTTCGTTCTGAACGGCAATTTGGGGCAGCAGGGCGATACCAAGCCCATTCATGACGCACTGTTTAATTGTTTCTAAATTACCGAGCTCAAATCCAATTTGAAGCGGGACAGCATGATCTTTTAGTAACTTTTCAAACATACCTCGATAGATGCAGCCCTCTTCTGTAACGATAAATTCGGCTTGCTGAAAATCGGTTAGCTGTATTTGTGTTTGTTTCGTTAGTGGATGCTCAAGCGGTGCCACCAACACTAAAGGTTCTTCTCTGACTTTCGTGCATGCAAGTACGGTGTCTGCCGGATAACGATCTAGTATTAGCCCTATATCATAGTCACCTTCTCTTACTTTGGTAATAAGGGAAGCTTCACTGTCAGGGAAGAGCTGGATATTGAGATCAGGGTAACGCTGTTTCAGCACATGTAAATAGGGTGGTAAATAGTAAGCAGCGAGTGAGTTAATCGTACCTATCGTCAGTGTTCCTCTGACTTCGCTTGTTATCATTTCTTTGGATTGATCATAGAGGTCAAGCATTTGCAAGACTAGCTTTAGCAAGCTTTCACCGGGTGCTGTTAATCGAAGCTGACGTCCGTATCTTTCGAAAAGGGGTACGCCATACTCTCGTTCCAGCTTCTGAATTTGCATCGTAATACTCGATTGCGCATAGCCCAATTCTTCGGCAGCTCGTGTAAAGCTCTTTCTCCGGGCAACCTCCCGAAAGGTTCGGAAATAGGTTAAATCCATAGGAACCCCTCGCTTTAATATCAAAATTTTTGATGAGTCTTATCATTTATTATAGCTAACTGTGATCCAATGATCCATGCTAAAGTGAATGTACAAACGAATTAGGACTGGGAGATGATTGAGATGTTAAGAGAGAAAGACTTACATGGGATCTATGTTCCCATTATTACGCCATTTGATGAAGAGTATGAGGTGGATGCAGCCTCTTTTTATAATCTAGCTTACAATTTATTTCAAGATGAGATAGACGGACTGGTCGTCAATGGAACGACAGGGGAATCTCCGACGATTACAAATGAGGAAATAGCTATCTTGTTCGCTACGGCACAAGCAGCTCGCGAGGCTGCGCAGGTAGATGCTCCGCTCATTGTAGGTACAGGAACGAATGATACGTTATCTACGGTGAAAAAGACGGAGGCTGCTGGGAAATTAGGAGCTGACGCTGTTTTAGTCGTAGTGCCTTACTATAATAGGCCGAGTCAACAAGGGATCATTGAGCATTTCCGCCGGGCAGCTAGCGTTGGTGTGCCTGTCATTTTATATGAAATACCACATCGCACGGGCGTGACGTTAGAACTTGATACCGTGCGTACGATACTTGAACTCGATGGTGTTATAGGTATGAAAGACAGTACGCCGAACACTCAATTAGTGTCTGAACTTACACGTCTAGGCTCGAAACCCGTCTTGTGTGGGGAAGATTCACTGCTATTTGAGGCGCTTAGCTCCGGTGCTAAGGGGGTTATGAGCGCGTCGGCGAACGTAATGACTGAGCGGTTTGTATCGTTTTATCAGCATTTTGAAGCTGGACAACACGAGATGAGCAAAAAGCTATTCGATGAGTTGCAACCTCTCATTCGATTGCTTTTCGAAGAGCCCAATCCAGCACCTCTCAAATGGCTGCTTGAGCAGCAAGGTGTCATTGAATCCGGAACACTTCGATTGCCGCTGCTTTCGGTGACAGAAAGCTTGCAGAAGAAGTTAGCCGCTTTTTTACAAAAGTGAGAGGGAGAGAGTTAGTTATGAATCGGACTAGGGTATTTACAGGCTCACCTTGGGAACCTGTTGTAGGTTATTGTCGGGCGATTCGGGTAGGGAACCGCATCGAGGTTGCTGGCACAACAGCTATGAGGGATGGAGAGGTCGTTGGCGTAGGTAATCCGTATGAGCAAGCGCGAGTCGTCCTCCAGACGATCGAGCAGGCGCTGCAAGAACTCGGGGGGCAAATGTCAGATGTGATTCGAACGCGGATGTATGTAACGGATATTTCGTTATGGGAGGAATTCGGCAAGGCACATGGGGAGTTTTTCCGTGACGTGCAGCCCGTGGCAACGATGGTTGAAGTGAAGGCTTTAATAGATCCTTTGTTGTTGATAGAGATTGAGGTTGAAGCTCTGTTGATTGAGGAAACCGAGAAAATCTAGAGCTAGGGCATTTATGATAAAAAAGCGCTTATCCTCTTAGAACGCGATTTGAAATTGCGGACATAAGGGGGAAGCGCTATTTGTTTACATATTATCCTACACGTTTACCAAGAATGATGAGGTCGCGTTCGATTCCGTCAAGTTCAGCAACGCCAGGCAGATGAGCCCAGTTAACGAAGCCGAATTTGCGAAAAAGGTGGAGGCTGGGATCGTTATGACCGAAAATGAAGCCAAGCAGCGTCTTCAGTCCTAGCTTTGGACTAGCGTCTATAGCGTGCTCCATCAGGTAACGACCAATGCCTTGGCCGCGATAAGCTTCATCGACATAAATGCTGACTTCCGCTGTAGCGTTATAGGCGGGCCGGCCATAGAAGGACTGAAAGCTGAGCCATCCACAGATGCCGCTTCCGTTTTCCAATACCCATAAAGGGCGGAAATCCGCAGAGTGCTCATAGAACCAGCCTTCGCGACTGGCTGTAGTCACGGGTTCTGTATCTGCTGTAACCATGCGTCCTTCAATGGTGGAATTATAAATTCGTACAATGTCGGCTAAGTCTTCCAAGCTGGCATCACGGATCGTTAGATGATTCGTACTCATGGTAAGGTTTCCTTTCAGTGGTTATTCATTCCTTGCTGCAAGTTTTAGCCAGAAACGGCTTATGGTCTCTGTTCCTTTGTCCCAATTGACCAAATGGAAATGCTCATTCGGCGCGTGCAGGTTTTCACCTGGTAGACCAAAACCAAGCAGTACAACGGGGGCGTCTAATACGCGTCCCAACACTTCAACAATGGGGATTGAACCCCCGCTTCGAGTATATACAGGCCAAACGCCATAGGTATCCTCATAAGCTTCCGCAGCTGCTACCATTACAGGCTCATCAATTGGCGTGATAAATGGGTTTCCGCGCAGTTGGCGGTCTAGGGTCACTTTTACGCCAGGCATGGAGAGGGCACGGATATGATTTTCAACCGCATCCATGATTTCCTCGGGTACTTGTGCGGCAACGAGACGGCAAGCTATTTTAGCGCTGGCACGGTTAGGAATGATTGGTTTAATGCCTTCACCCTGAAAGCCGCCGCTTACGGATGTGATTTCCAATGTCGGTCTGGAAGTCGTTTGTTCATAGAACGAGAACCCATTTTCCCCATATAACGTTTCAACATGTAAGTCCGATTTAACCTTGTTCTCGTCGGGTTCTACTTGTTTAAAGGCTTCACGCTCTTTGTCCGAGAGCTCAATGACTCGATCATAGAAGCCTTCCACCGCTATACGACCATTTTCATCATGAAAGGAACTTAACAGCTTCGATAAAGCGTGAATCGGGTTTTGAACCGCGCCGCCGAACAGGCCAGAATGAAGGTCACTATTTGCGCCATCAATCGTAATTTCGAACCCAGCTAGCCCGCGAAGACCATACATAAGTGCAGGTTTTCCTGGCCCTTGCATTTGAGTATCGGAAAGAACGATGGTATCGGCTTGTAATTTATCTTTATACTTTTCCACGAATGCTGGCAGGTGCTTACTCGCAATCTCTTCCTCACCTTCAATACAAAACTTCACATTAACAGGTAGGCTGCCGTGCGTTCGTAAAAAAGCCTCAATCACTTTGGCGTAAAGCAGCAGTTGACCTTTATCATCAGTGCTACCGCGGCCAAATAGTTTGCCATCTTGAATCACAGGCTCAAATGGAGGAGTGTTCCACAGCTCTAACGGCTCGGCCGGTTGAACATCATAGTGTCCATATACAAGTACAGTTGGCTTACCCGGGGCATGCAACCAATCTGCATAGACAACTGGATGTCCCCCAGTAGCCATAATTTCAATGTTTTCAAGACCGGCTTGTTTCAAAGACTGAGCCGTCCATTCTGCACAGCGAATCATGTCTGGTTGATGTTCGGCGACAGCACTTATACTTGGAATCCGCAAAAACTGCATTAATTCCTCTATGTGTTGGTCCCTTTGCTCATTCAAATAGGTTTTGATCGTTTCTATCATGTTTGATTTCTCCTTCTTTTTAAGCCATTTATATCGGTGCTTCTTTTAAGTTCCCCAAATGCAAGTAAATTCCTGCAAATTAGTGATGCAGACACACATTTTATAAGACAGTTGCACGATGTAAATAGAAGTGGGTATTATTGTATAGGTAAATTCCGCTATTTGAAGGGGCGAAGTTAATGGAACTCTTGGTTAAAACCGAACGAATGTCTTTAGTTTTATTAGATCGTTCTTCTGTAGATATGGTTCTTGATTATGTGATTCGTAATCGAACTTTTCTCGAACCGTGGGAATTAGAACGTAATGAAACGTATTTCACTAAGGATTATCAGGTTGAGCAGTTGGAACAAGAAGCAATTAAGATCGAGGAAGGCCAGATGCTTAAGGTATGGATGCTATTTGAAGAACGAATTGTGGGGTCAATTGCGCTTAGTAATATCATCAGAGGTGCTTTTCAATCTTGCCATTTGGGCTACCGAATGGACGGGGAGCTCCTTAATCGGGGACTAATGACTGAGGGATTAAAAGCAATTATTGCCTACGCTTTTGAAGTAATGAATCTACATCGGATTGAAGCCAATATCATGCCTAGAAACGCGGCGTCTCTGAAGGTCGTAGAGAAGTTGGGCTTTTATGAGGAGGGCTTGGCTCTCAAATATCTACAAATTCATGGTATGTGGGAGGACCATATTCATATGGTCCTGCGCAATACAGCTATGGAATAATATTCAAGGAAATCATAGAAAAATGTCGAATAATGTAACTTAGATTAGTCATATCTCATTGCCTTGGGAAGGAAGACACGTCCAGCCAGCGGCCGCGCGGTTATCGTAAACCGATTGGTGAGTTTGTGAAATATGTTTAATAAATAAATAGAGACCGTTTATCGCTGAAAATGGCGATGAGCGGTCTTTTTCTGTTTGGGTGTGATGTACAAGTTTAAGAAAAATTTTATTTTTAACCCCATTTCTTATTAATTAGTTTTCTTTATCCTAGGAGTGAATGAATGGTTAGGAGGAACTATGGATGAAGAAGTGGATTTTGTGGCTTGTTATACTTTTACTGCTCGGTTATGGATTTAGCCAACACAAACTGAAAGTCGTTAACGAGAAACCGCCGGAAGAAGAGAATCAAACTCAAGAGGTGACTCCTCAAAAGAACGAGCTTAAAGTAACCAAAGATCAGATTTATAAAGGCAATTTGTTGTTGGTCAACAAGGATCATCCGGTACCTCCAGGGGCTGAAGAGTCCGAGGCGGTGAATCTATTTAAGCATAAGGAATTGGTGAATGGATTCATTGTGATGGATAATACGATTCGGTTGTCGCCGAGCTTGGTGCAAAAATTCTCAAAAATGATTGAGGCCGCAGCAAATGATGGGGTTAACCGATTTTTAATCAGCAGCGGTTATCGGGACAATAAAGAACAAAACCAGCTCTATAAACAAATGGGAGCTGATTATGCGTTGCCAGCAGGGAATAGCGAACATAATTTAGGTTTATCGCTTGATATTGGATCTACGCAAACGGAGATGAGTAAAGCGCCTGAAGGAAAGTGGCTGAAAAAAAATGCATGGAGATACGGGTTTATCTTGCGTTATCCGGCTGATAAAACTGCAATCACAGGTATTCAATCTGAGCCCTGGCATTTTCGCTATGTTGGTTTGCCGCACAGCGCAATTATGCAGGAAAAGAATTTTGTCCTGGAACAATATTTGGATTTTTTGAAAGAAAAGAAGACCATTAAGACTACTGTAGATAATCAAACCTATGAGATCTCTTACTATCCTGTCTCCAAAAACACAACTATCCTTGTACCAGAGAATGGACGCTATCAGATATCAGGCAACAATATGGACGGTATCATTGTGACCATGTATCCATGATCAGGGCTTATGAATCTAAAGAAGGTGAGAATGGCGTATGAAACATAAAATAATGTTGAAAGATATTACAATTCAAGTACTGTTTACCCTTTATATGTACACTATATTCAAAATTATTCTATTTAAGTTCAGCTCAATCGACATGACATTTCTCTGGCATCAGCTTAAGATAAGTCTGAGGAACACTGATCATATGAGCAGGCAACTTCAAAAAGGTAATCTGATTCCCTTTAAAGAAATATCCAGAACCATTCATGATATCTCGAGTCATGGTCTAATTAACCTGGTTGGGAATTTTGCGATATTCATGCCGTACGGCATTTTTCTTGGTTTAATGTTTAGAAACAAAAAAATATCATTTATAGACGCGTTCATACTTTCATTAGGTTTAAGTCTAATCCTGGAATTAGCGCAGGCCTTTTTCTCTATTGGACGCTATGATGTAGATGATCTGATACTCAATTCAAGCGGGGGCTTGATCGGTTTTATTATTTTCAAATTATTCGCTTTGTTAGTTACTACATCAAGTGCTAACCAAGCAAGTGGTAGCTCCATCTGATACAATAAAAGCAATACTATGGTCATACAGGGGTGGAACGAATGAAGTCGATCACAATTCTGATAGCGGATGATGAGCCGGAAATTGCCGATCTGATTGAGTTGCATTTAGAAAAAGAGGGTTACCGTTGCGTGAAAGTAGCTAATGGGCAGGAAGCTATTTCTGCTATTCAAACGCATTCCATTGATTTGGCGATTTTAGATATTATGATGCCTATACTGAATGGCTATGAAGCAACAAGGCAAATTCGAGCTGAGTATCATCTGCCTATCATTTTTTTAAGTGCCAAAACGACGGACCTTGATAAGATTACAGGACTGGTAAGCGGAGCGGATGATTATGTAACCAAACCGTTCAACCCGATGGAATTGGTTGCTCGCGTGAATGCTCAGCTGAGGCGTTCCACACAGTTTAATCAACCAAAGCAAGCGGGCAAGCTTACTTTGGAGGCAGGCGGACTGATCATCTTTCCCGAAGAACGAACCGTATTCGTTTACGGCAAGCCTATTGAACTAACTCCAAAAGAGTTTGATATTTTGTATCTGTTAGCCAGTTATCCAAAGAAAGTTTATAGCGCGGAAAATATCTTTCAACAGGTCTGGGGCGATGCTTATTATGAAGGCAGCAATACGGTCATGGTACACATTCGTACCTTACGGAAAAAGCTTGGAGAAGACGATCATAAAAATAAACTGATCAAAACAGTTTGGGGGGTGGGATATACATTTAATGGCTGAAATAATCCGAAGCTTTCGATTTAAAATGATTCAACTCTTTGGTTTAAGTATGCTTTTTTCCGCCACCATTACCTATTTGATCTATAAAGCTCTCCAACTCTATTATTATACGACCAAAATGGAAAATCCATTGACTAAAATTCGTAATCTCATAAGAGAGATTGGGGATATTAACTTCTTTTTGCTTATTTTCATTCCTCTCTCGATTTTGTTTTTCTTTCTCCTCACCAAACGATATGCGGCTTATTTTCATGAAATATCCAGCGGAATTAATCAGCTAGCGAATGCCGACTTCAACAGTCGGATACGTATTCCATCCAATGATGAATTCGGGGATATTGCGAGAGATATTAATCTGGCAAGTGAAAAATTGCAGCAAGCATTGGAGAGAGGAGATTTTGCTGAAAACAGCAAGGAACAATTGGTCTTGAATTTGGCTCATGATTTGCGTACACCGCTGACTTCCGTTTTAGGTTATTTGGATTTCATTCTTCAGAACGATCAACTGACTGCAGAACAAATCAAGCACTATACGAGCATTGCTTTTACCAAGTCTCAACGTTTAGAAAAGCTCATTGACGAACTATTCGAAATCACTCGAGTGAACTATGGAAAGCTTAACATTGAAAAAAAACCAATCGATATAAGCGAGCTTCTCATTCAATTAAACGAGGAATTATACCCTGTTTTTGAGAAAAATAACCTAACAACTCGATTGAATGTGACTCCGCATTTGACTGTTTGGGGTGACGGTGAGCTGTTGGCACGTGTATTTGAAAATCTGCTGACGAATGCCATTCGCTATGGAAAAGATGGTCAGCTTATCGACATTAACTGCAATCTTGATGCAGAAGATGTGGCGATTCAAGTGGTCAATTATGGGGATTGCATTCCCCCGGAAGAGCTGCCGCATATCTTCGATATGTTTTTTACAGGCGATAAAGCGCGAACTCATCGCGAGGGGAGCACTGGCCTTGGTTTGTCCATTGCGAAGAATATTGTAGAGCAGCATCAAGGCACAATTACAGCCCAAAGCAGTGTAATTCGTACGCTTTTTGAAGTCCGTTTCCCGCAAAAAACGGCATCCGAAGGACTCGTAACTAATGATCCGATCATTTAATGAAAAATTTATATTTACCCTACTTATTCTTTTAACAGTCTCTCCTATTCTAAATGTATGAATGGGAGGAGGAAACTGAGAATGAAGAAGTGGGGTTTTTGAGTTATCCGGAAATAATGTAGTTGGGGTGATTATTATGTATAAATAGGCAATTCGTTGTATGGATGAATTTTCCATTTCATAGTATATTTTAATAGATTCATACAAACGGGTTTATCCCCAAAAAGCATTCAGGAAATTTTCAGTTTCATGAAACTTTTTGGAAAGATCTGCCGTCTATTTTATCATACATACAGTTTGGAAATGAAAGGAAGACATACCAAATGGCAAGCTGGTTTCGTAAAAGAAGCGCGATTGACGCTTTAGCTATCGATGAGGAGCCGCATTTTGATGAACATTCCTCTCGTCACAGCCAACTTCATTTTCCGTTATTAACGGTCAGTGGTGTACACCGCTCCTTTCAAGTTGGAGGCCAGAGGTTAGAGGTACTGAAAGGGATTGAGATGGAGCTCAAACCGCTGCAGCTTGTCATGCTCAAAGGCCGATCCGGCTCGGGGAAAACAACGCTGCTTAATTTAATTGGGGGGCTCGATCAGCCGAATGAGGGAGAAATTTTGTTTCAAGAGCATGCCTTTCATCTCAGCAGTGACGATGAACGGACGTTGATACGTCGCAAGGAAATTGGTTTTATCTTTCAATCCTATGCGTTAATGCCCTTGTTGTCTGCATGGGAAAATGTGGAGCTGGCGCTGCGAATGGCGGGGATTCCGCGTTCCCAGTGGAAAGAGCGAGTGAAGCATTGTCTGGAGCTCGTTGGGCTTGGCAAGCGGATGCACCATCGTCCTTATGAGCTTTCCGGTGGTGAGCAGCAGCGTGTCGCGATTGCGAAAGCGATTGCGCATCGGCCTGCCCTTATTTTGGCGGATGAGCCTACAGCTGAGCTTGATTCTCAGATGGGTGCGCAGATTATGTCCGTTTTCCGCAGCATCATGAAAGCGGAGCAAGTCACGATATGTATGACAACACATGACCCTACAATTTTGGAGGTTGCCGATCATGTTTACGAAATGGTGGACGGAAGATTCGTCACGTAATTGGACGATGAAGCCTTTAGCTGCACTGCTTGTATGTTCGACATTACTACTTGCTTCTGGATGTTCACTTTTGCCTAAGGAGCAGGAAGAAGAATCTCTTCCGACGATTAATCCACCTAAGCTTTCCAAAAAGCCTGAATACACGGTGAAAACGGAAACCCTTGAAACGAAAGTGAGAGGGAGTGGGCGTTTAATGGCTTTGCAAGAGGAGAAGCTGTTTTTCTCCGAAGATATGTCCGCCAAACGGATCAGTGCCATACTTGTTAAGAATGGGGATTCAGTTGAAAAGGGGCAGCCGATCGCGGAGCTCGACGTATCGGATCTAGCGAGTGATTTGAAGCGGAAGAAGCTTCAAACACGCAAGGATGAGCTTACGATGATTGAAACGCTGCGGAAAGCAGATGAAATGTCTCCTGAGCAAATCGAGCAGGCAAAGATTGATTTTGAGTTGAAGCGTGAAGAACTGACCAAGCTTGAAACACAAGTTGGTAAAGCGCAGCTGCTCGCACCGTTCAGCGGAACCATCGTCACTGTAACTGCCAAGAAAGGCGATACCGTGAAGTCCGGAGAATCCGTTGCGACTCTAGCTGATTTGAATGAGCTAACCGTGGCAGCAAGTATTAGTGCAGATGATGCGAAGAAAGTAGCTATTGGTATGGACGTGCAGGTGGATATAAATTCTGCCGGCCAGCACAAAGGAAAAGTGAAGCAGCTGCCGAATCCGCAAGCTGGTAACAACAATAATAACGGCGGGTTTCCTGGTCAAGGTGGGCAAGGTGAGCAGGATACGATCGATAATTATTTGGTCGTTCAGCTTAGTGAGTTTCCGAAAGGGCTGAATCGAGGAACACCGCTAAGTGTCACGATCATTACACAAAGAAAAGAAAACGCCACGACGATTCCTTTGGCTGCACTTCGCTCGTATTCGGGCCGGAATTATGTCCAAGTCATTGATGCTCAAGGAAATAAGAAGGAAGTGGACGTGGAAATCGGTCAGCAGACGTCTACGGATGCGGAGATTGTAAAAGGTCTCACAGCTGGACAGAAAGTAGTGGGTCGCTAATGTCCATGCCGATGCTGCGGTTTTTATTTCGGAAAATGTGGAATACCCGCTGGCTAACGCTCAGCACCTTGCTTGGACTAGTAATGGCTGTTGCTTTCACCACGAGCATTCCGATGTATGCCGATGGGTCGCTGAAGCGAGTCGTCGCCAAATCGTTAGAAGAAAAGAGCGAGGGACTTCCAGCAGGCTCACTGCTCATGCGCTATCAAGCTGTTGGGACAGAACGTGCAGGGTTAGAAGAGCTCAAAGACGTCAATGTGTATATTCAAGATGAAATTCCGAAAGATGTTGGCTTTCCATTACAGACCTATGCAAGAAGCTATACCATCAAAGGGGCGCAGCTAACTCCCGCAGATGGGACAAAAGCAGACCCTAGTAAACGTCGACAAATGACATTAACGACGTTAAGCGGATTAACCGATCAGGTTGAATGGTCAGTCGGCCAGATGGCTTCTGGGCAAGTACAGAATGGGATATTGGAAGCTGTGGTCTTAGAGGAAGCTTTGTTTCGAAACGATCTGCATGTAGGTGATGTATTCAGTTATTCGGTCGCAGGTAGCGGCGGCAGTCAATTGTTAAAAGTGAAGATTGTTGGTTCCTTCAAACCAAAAAATGAAACAAGTGCTTATTGGTTTCAAGGCTTAGAAGGGTTAGTAAACGCACTTATTATTCATGATGATGTTTTTATGAAGACGTTGTTGACGGAGAAGAAGATTCCGCTTCAGCTGGCCAATTGGTATTATGCATTCGATCTGCGGAACATCCAAACCAGTCAATTATCGCCACTCGAGAACCGTTTGGAGCGTCTGGATATCAATTTGTTCCAAAAACTCAAGAATACAAAGGTAGATGTATCGTTTAAGCCAATTCTTACTGAATTTAAAGCCCAAAGCTTGCAGATGCAGATTTTATTATTCACATTAGCGGCCCCGATGATTGCGATGGTTTTCTATTACATTGTGATGAATGCCAGACAATCGCTTGATCGACAGCGTGGTGTGATTGCCATCCTGCGAAGCCGTGGAGGCAGTACAAAGCAAATTGTGGGAATATACTTTCTGGAAGGCTTATTACTTGGGGCGATTGCATTGCTGATTGGACCTTTTATGGGCTGGTTCATGGCGAAAAGTATCGGCTCTTCCAGCGGATTTCTAACGTTCGTTGATCGTAAATCGATTCCTGTTAGTTTTACAAATGAGGCGATGCTCTACGGCGGGCTCGCTGTTCTGATTGCGATTCTTGCCAGTGTGATTCCAGCTGTCCTTTTCGCAAGATCTTCGATCGTCAACTATAAGCAGCAGCTCGCTAGATCAGATCGCTCGCCACTATGGCAGCGGTGGTTCATTGACATCGTACTGCTAGGACTTGTTGGCTACGGCTTCTACTTATTTGATCAACGCCAAGTATTATCCGTACAAACAGGGCTAACGACCGATCAATTACAGGTGCATCCACTGCTGTTTTTCGTTCCAGCACTCTCGATCTTCGCGCTAGGACTATTCTTTCTGCGTATCTTTCCGTGGCTGCTGCGCTTGTTCGGCTGGCTTGGGCGAAAATTCCTGCCTGTGCCACTATACTTGACGCTAGTTCAGCTTTCCCGCTCTGCCAAATCCTATTACCCGCTTATGCTGCTGCTCATTCTTACACTCGGCCTCGGCGTGTACAATTCTTCGGCTGCACGTACGATTGATCTGAACTCAACGGAGCGGATCTTGTATCAATACGGTACCGATGTTGTGCTGCAAACCGTATGGGAAGGCTTCTCAGACGACCTGCCGAAGGATCCCAACGCAGGGAAAAGTGGCGGTGGAGCTCAGGGAGGCGGGACGTCTGGTGCTGGAGGTAATAACGGTGGCAATGGCAGCGGTGGCTCCGGTGCGGGTGGAGGCCAAGGTCAAGGCGGCCCGAAACCTGGAGAGGAGACACCCTCTAAGATTCGTTACGTCGAGCCGCCCTTTCAAATGTTCCGTGATCTAGAGGGCGTCCAGGCTGCGGCCAGAGTTTTGCAGACGAAAGGAAACGTCGTTGTATCTGGTAAATCAACCGGTCAGGGAATGATCATGGGGATCGATAATGCCGATTTTGCTAAAGTGGCTTGGTTCCGGCCCGATTTATTCCCGGCACATCCGAATCAATACTTGAATTTGCTAGGGAGCTATGAGCAAGCTGTCATCATACCTTCGAATTATGCAAGCAAATATTCGCTTAAAGCGGGTGATCTGCTTTCGATTACCATCGGTCAGCAGCCCGTGGAATTCGTGATAGTTGGTATCCTGCCGTATTGGCCGAGTCAATATCCGGATCAGACACCATTTTTCATCGCAAATCTGGATTACATATACGATCAAGCACCTATTACTCCCTATGAAGTATGGCTCAAAATGAAACCGGACGCGAAAGTTGCACCGATTGTTACAGCCCTGCAGGCCAAGGGGATTGAGCTAGCTTCCGTGAAGGATGTTCGTAACGAGCTCATTATTCAGAAGAAGCTTCCAGCAAGAGGCGGGGTCTTTGGTATTCTTAGCCTAGGCTTTCTCGTATCTGTGATCGTGTCCTTAATCGGCTATATGCTGTATTGGTTCTTTAATTTATCTAGCAGAGTTGTACAGTTTGGGGTGCTTCGCGCCATGGGGCTTTCCCGCAAACAATTGACTGGAATGCTTCTCCTGGAGCAAGGTTTTACGGCTGGATTGTCCATCGCGCTAGGCATCGGAATTGGTAAATTAACGAGTTATTTCTTCCTGCCTTTCCTTCAAACTTCCCAGAATGTGAAGACGCAGGTGCCGCCGTTCCGAGTTGTTTTCGATTCCAAAGACACCTATCAGCTATATTTCGTGGTTGCTTTCATGATGATAACTGGGGCACTGCTGCTGTTCTTACACATAAGAAGGCTGCGTGTTCATCAGGCTGTGAAGCTGGGGGAGGAGAAATAGCGTGATTACTTGCGAGGGCTTAGTCAAAATTTATAAGACAGACGAGATTGAAGTTGTCGCTTTGCAAGGGCTAAATATTCAGATCGACGCAGGCGAGCTTATGGCCATTATCGGGAACAGCGGAAGCGGCAAGTCCACACTGCTGAACATATTAGGAGGGCTTGATCGCCCTTCTGCGGGTCAAGTGAAAGTCGGCGATTGGGATTTATTGAAGATTACCGATAAGCAGCTAGTTGATTACAAACGACATACAGTCGGCTTCATCTGGCAAAATAATGCGCGAAATCTCGTCTCGTACCTCACTGCGCTTGAGAATGTGGAAATGCCAATGATGCTCAGCGGGAATTATGACCCTGCCTATGCGAAACAGCTGCTTGAATGGGTGGGTCTCAGCCACCGTTTGAATAACAAGCTGCAAGAACTGTCAGGTGGGGAACAGCAGCGCGTGGCTATTGCGATTTCGCTTGCAAACCGTCCGCGTTTGCTGCTTGCGGATGAACCGACGGGGTCGGTGGATACGAAGACAGCGGATATGATTCTTTCTATCTTCCAACGGCTAAATAAGGAATTGGGAGTGACAATTGTCATTGTTACCCATGATATGTCCATGGCAGGCAAAGTAGGGCGAGTCGTTGCCATTCGAGATGGCATGACAAGTTCGGAGTTTATTGCTCGCAATCCTTCGATCTCAGCGCTTGATGGAACGTCGACAGGACTCACAGGTGAAGACCATGAGGAGTATGTGGTGCTCGACCGCGCGGGACGACTTCAGGTTCCGAAAGCTTACTTGAGCGCTCTGCAAATCGACGGAAAAGCTACGATGGAGTTTGATGGCGAGAAAATTATGATTAAAGCACCGAAAGATTTATCTGCGAATGAAAGTATCGAACGAATTGAATCTAATTCACAAACCGTTGGAGGAAAATCTAAATGAAAATGATATCACGTAAAATGCTTGCTACAACCTTAACGCTGGCTATGGTGGCTCCACTAGCTGTTGCTTGTACCAAAGGGGAAAAAGCCGATGATAAACAGGAGCGCGTGCTTAAGATCGCGACTTCTATGATGTACGGTGGTGATGACGAATATTTCCGACAACAATTCACCGAAATATTTGAATTCGCCAATCCGAATATCAAGATTGAAATGATTCCAACAATGGATGAGAAATACCGTTACGGTAACGTTCAACCTGGCGAGAAGATGCCTGATCCCACGGAGAAGCTTAAGGAAGTGATGCAGGGTGATAATCCACCGGATGTGGTTATGGTTGGTTATGAACAACTGCCGGATATCATTGAAAGCAACTTGCTAACACAGCTTGATCCACGAATAACGAAAGATAAATTCGATACCGCAGGGATCGTTCCAGCTGTTATGGATGGCATGAAAAATGCAGGCGGCGGTAAACTTTACGCACTTGCTCCGACATTCAGCTCCTCGGCACTCATTTATAACAAGAAAATGTTCCAAGATGCGGGAGTCGATTTTCCGAAGGATGGGATGACATGGGATGAGACATTCGATCTTTCCAAACGCCTTGTTAAAGGGGAAGGAGAGAGCCGAATCAATGGTTTCTCATTTACAACGCAATCTCAAGGCGGAGATTTGTTCTATGGTATGCAAATGTACACAGCTCCTCTGCAATTAAAAATGTTCGATGATGCTGGTGAGAAAATGACGGTGGATACGGACCAATGGGAAAAAGTTTGGGCAAAAATGGCACAAATGCAAAAAGAGAATGTGTTCCCAGAGATGATGGATCCGCAGAAGCAAATGAACCGTCAGTATGATCAAAATAATCCTTTTGCGTATGATGATTTCATGTCAGGCCGCTTGGCCATGGCGATTATCAACTATGGTCAAATACAGCAGCTTACGAATGCGAATAAAAATGCAGCCAATTTTAAAGGCTATACCCCCATTGAATGGGATGTCGTAACGATTCCTTCCCACCCGGAAGCAAAAGGTGTTGGCGGAGCCATCTATATGAATGGTATTATGGGTATAAATGCCAAAGCGCAAAACCCTGATGATGCTTGGAAGTTCATAAAGTTCATCAATGGCGAAGACTGGGCAAAATTGAAATCTCATAGCTCCTATAACTTGGTTGCCCGTTCCAAATATTTGAAGCCCAAAGATGGGTTGGAATTCCACATGGAAGCTTTCTACAATGTGACACCAGCTCCAATGGATAATAACACCAAGATTTATCGCACTAATCCTAACATTTATCAGGTACAAGAAATTGGTCGTACGCAGTTTATGAGTGTCCTTCAAGGGAAAACGACAGCTCGCGAAGCGCTCAAGCAATGGCAAACCCAAGGGGATGCGATGCTCAAACAAATGAAGGAAAATCCAAATGCGCCTATGAACCCGATGATACAGCAGGCTGTGCCTGCTGGCTAAGGCAAGCTGGAATTTCTTAAAGGATGATAATATGAAGGAGGAAGCACATTACCATGAACAACAAGATACGCTATAATCGCTTGGCAACCATTGCCTTATCTGCTGCATTGGCGCTCGGAGCTGTAACGCCCGTTTGGGCGGATAGCAGTCCATCCGCTATTACTGCAACTATTGGTAAGGTTTCCATCACAGGTAGCAGTTACTTTGAATTGAAACAGATCCATGTTTTGCCTGATCAAAGCGGCAAGCTCGCTACATTTACCATTACTATTCACAACGAGGGGAGCAGTGAGCTGCAATTTATTGATTATTGGGTTCGGTTGAAAAGCAAATCCGGCAATCAATTTTCAGCACGTTTGCTGCCTGCAGATAAGGATAAGAACCGGGTTGCTCCCGGTTCAACGACTGATTTAACGTTCTATGCGACCGTTAACACCAGCACGAACTTGCAAGATCTCGTTGTCCAATTTATCAAATGGGATTTTAGTCAGTCTAATTTTGAACGTGTTCTGGGTGAGGTTGCCGTACCAGACACCTATACAGACGTAACGCCTTCAGAAGATGGTTCTGCAGCCATTTCTGTAAATGGAACCAACGTGAAAGCTTCAATTAAAAAGTTTGTCAGCAATAAGAATGAAAAATATCACGTTCCCACCGTATATGTGACTTTAGAGAATGCTGGCAATCATACCGTTACGATTCCTTCTTACCTCTTCTCGATTCGCACAAAAGAGGGTTTGCTTTATCCACTGGAAGCCAAAGGATTGAAAGATTTGAAGATCAATCCGAAGGAAAGTAAAGAAATTCAACTATCCGGTTCCATTCCGGTAGCAGTTAGCACGGACGCTTGGCAATTGGCGGTAGCAGAAACAATTCCTGACTTGAAATTGAATGTTTCCGTTGCGAATTTTGGGCTGCCTGCCGTTACGCAGCAAGAAGGTGGCTCTGTAGGTAAGGAGTATTCCTTCACAAGTAAATCAGGTGTTTATACTACTCAACTTAATGGATTACACCGACTGCCTTGGGAAGATCAAGACTTACTAACAGCCGATCTGACACTAAGTAATAAAGGTGAGGAGTCACTTCCTATCCCGAAATTATCAGGGTATTTCCTGCTTGATGGCGCAGTGAAAATTGATGCTAAGCTCATTCAGACGGCGAAAGTAATCGGATTGGGAGCAGGAGCGAGCGTCAATTTGCAAATTGCAGGTAAAGTGCCGTATACGTATGAATTTTCTCAAATTAAACTAGTTCTTCAAGAGAATGAGGGAGAAACGCCGCCGGCGGGTACTGGTACGGGCACTGCTACTGCAACGGATGTGCTGGAGTTTTCTACTCAGGCGGAGCTTCAGGCTATTCCTTTCATTGGTATGGGGCAGTCCTATACCTCCAATGATATTGGGCGTAAAGCGAAGTATGTAGTTCGAAGTGTATCTACTTATGAGGATAAAACGAACATCATGTACTCCGCTATGGTGGAAGCAACCAATTTGGAAAAGCGTTTCACGAATGTATCCAAGTTCGTCGCCAATTTCCGATCATCGGATGGAACGGTTTTCCCAGCAACTATTGCTGAAGTAAAGAACAAAATTAGTCCAACAGGAAAAGCGCTATTAAATGTATGGGCTTCTGTGCCAAAAGGTTACACGACAGCGAATTTGAGCTTACTTCTTGGGGAAGCAGTGACCGAAGGGAAGCTGTCAGAAGGTGAAAAAGCTGTTGCAGATTCCTATGTGAACCCAGTTTCCTACTGGCTGCCTGACGAGAAGACAAACGTAGCAACAACGCTTAAAAATGTCGAATTATTCCCCTATACCATTACGATTGATAAGATTGGGACATCGATTGAGGATAAAGTATTTACAATAAAATTCAATTACGAGTTAACCAAAGAAAAATTGACAGAAATTAATACCGAAGGCCATAACTTGCTGCTTGTTTTTGAAGATGGCGGTGGGATTAAACGATTTGAGAAAAAGTTTGATTTCAAAGACTTTGACGTTATCAACGGTGACTCAACAGCAGATGAAGATTCGAAGATCCGTCTTGGCAAGCGGGAGAATTTCAAGATTACAAATCCAGATCCGGGTCTCATTTATAACACCAAATTCTTAGAAAAGTATACTCTTAGTATTTATGACGAGTTTCAAGGTCAGAGAAAGCTGCTGGCCACACAGAAAGCTGATTGGTTTGTTACAACGGACTAATTCATTATTTGAAGCGAGGGCATTCAGCCTTCGCTTTTTTCATTTTAGTCACAAGAAGTCATAAGCGTTTAGCTGCTCATATGACCAATATATGACTGGAATATGACTTCACTCACCTGTTTTTATCAAAATGAAGAGCTATAATAAATCCTGACCGAGAAAAAACATAAAATTTTCAATTCTAGTTTATGTTTTGTTAAGAAATTCCAAGTATGATGATTGAGTGAGCATGAAGGATGTAGGTATTAAAGCTGGTGATAGGGGAGAAGTGAGAATGTCCAAGTTAACCGAGTTTTCAATGAAAAATGTGGCAGCAATTTTCATCGTTATGCTGCTATTGGTCGTAGGAGGAACGTATTCTACAACCACACTAAAGGTAGAAAGTATGCCAGATATTACATTTCCGGTCGTTATTATTAGTACTACATACGTAGCACCTCCGAAGGATGTGCTGGATGAAATTACAAAGCCGCTAGAGAAGGCTGTCGCAGGGCTAGATGGACTCAAAACCCTTAGCTCCAGCTCGCAGGACAATTATTCACAGATTATCCTGGAGTTAGAACAAGACAAGAAGCCTGAAGATGTTAAGAAAGATGTGGAGAGCTTGATCTCCAATGTTAAGCTGCCTCAAGGCTCTGAGAAGCCTAAGGTGTTAACGGCAGGCTTTTCTTCCGAACCGGTCTATTATTTAGCGGTTTACGGTGAGGCAGGAATGAACCAAACCGAGTTGGATAAAGCCTACAAAGATACGATTCTTCCTGGCTTTAATGGGCTCAAAGGGATCGACCATGTCGACTCTGTAGGCAATCAGGATGCCGTACTTACCATTAAGCTGGATGCGCCTGCGATAAATAATTATGGTCTAACCCCGGCAGATGTTTCGGGTTTGATCAAAGCCTCATTGGTATCTAGTCCTGCGGGTACGGTAGATTTCAATGGAAACACGCAGATGGTTCGAGTTAAAGGTGAAATGGATACGATTTATAATTTGGACAATTTGAAAATCACAACGAAAACAGGCGATACGCTTCTTCTCAAACAAATTGCCAAAGTTGAAGCTATCAGCGAGTCCAAGTTCATTGCAAGATTAGATGATCAACCAGCTATCGGCGTACTGCTTTACAAAACGAAAGCAGCGAATGCTGTAGAGTTTGCAGATAGTGCAGATAAGCTCATGACAGACTGGGGACAAACGCTACCTGGCGTGAAATTCCACAAAATTTACAATTCAGCCAACGATATTAAAGATTCCATCCACGGCATGGTGCAAGAAGGCGGATTAGGCGCAGTCCTTGCCTCATTAATGATCTTGCTCTTCCTTCGTAATATACGTATGACGATTATCGTACTCGTGTCGATTCCTCTTTCGATTCTTGTTACGTTATTAGTTATGGGACCCTTAGGCATTTCCCTTAACATCATGACGTTAGGAGGAATGGCCATTGCAGTCGGGCGGGTCGTGGACGACAGTATCGTCGTTATTGAGAATATCTATAGTCAGCTGCAAAAAGCTCAAGAGCGTAACGAATCTGTTATTAAATTAGCAACGAAACAGGTTTCAAGCGCGATTACTTCCTCTACAATTACAACAGTAGGTGTATTTGGTCCCATCGGGTTCGTGAGTGGGGTAGTTGGTGAAGTATTCCGTCCTTTTGCTATTACACTTGTTGTAGCTTTAATGTCATCATTGATTGTTGCATTAACGGTGATTCCGATGCTGGCGAAGCTGATGGTACTTAGAAGCAAGAAGCTTACAAATCACGATGATAATCACGTGGGACCTATGGGTGTGAAATACAGAAAAGCGATCATATGGTCCTTGAACAACCGCATCAAAACTTTATTGTTAGCTGGCGTTGCCCTTATCATCTCGATCGTCATTACAGTGCCTAATTTAGCGGTGGCTTTCATGCCGAATAGTGAAGCCGTTAAACAAGGGGTCATTGAGATTAAAATGCCGCGAGAAACATCCATCGAAATGATGAATGAGAAGTCCAAAGAACTTGAAAAAGATTTGAAATCACATACGGACAAAGTTGGCAAACCTGCATTCAAGTACATTGAATCCCTTGTAGGTTACAACCAGAGCAGTGATCGGTATGCTTATAGAGCAATGATGTTTTTCGAGCTAACAGCAGAAACCGATGCTACAGAAGGTGTCAAAAAGTATAAGGAAGATATGTTGAAACTGATGCCTCCAGGATCCGATGTGAATATACAATTGTTTACCGGTGGGCCTCCTACCTCAACAGGATCTGATTTCTCGTATTCCCTTAAAGGGGATGACCAGCTTTATCTTAAGCAAGCATCGCAGCTGGTTAAAGATAAAATGAAGGAGTTCCCTGAGCTGAACGACATTAAAGACAGCTTGAGTGATTCTAAAACCGAAGTCGAGATTATTGTAGATCAAAACAAAGCACGTTTGTATGGACTTTCTAGTGCTCAAATTTTACAATCCGTCAACGCCTGGATAGCAGAAGAGAAACTGGGCGATCTGAAATTTAATAACATCACCTATGCAACCAAGGTTATGTTGAATCCCGCTTACAAAAACTCTGTGGATAAACTGGGTACTTTCTTGATCAAGACTCCTACTGGTCAAACGATTCAATTAAATGAAGTAGCTCGAGTCAAACAGATTGAAGCGCCAAATAGCATTAGTCGTGAAGATCAAGAACAAATCGTCAGTGTAAGAGCGAAAATTGATGCCACGGATAAAGGCGGCGTCAGCAAGAAAATTACGGAAGAACTGGCGAAGTTAGAACTACCTTCAGGCGTCACTCGTGAAGTGAAGGGTGTATCCGATGATATTCAAAAAAGCTTCATGCAAATGTTTATGGCTATCATTGCTTCTATCTTCATTGTTTACATGGTTATGGTTATTGCCTTTGGTAACGCTAGAGCGCCGCTTGCCATTCTGTTTTCACTGCCGCTTGCAGCTATTGGGGGCCTCTTAGGACTTCTAATAACGGGAGAATCGATCAATGTAACTTCGCTCATCGGCTTCCTAATGCTGATCGGTATCGTTGTAACAAACGCGATCGTACTCGTAGACCGCGTACAGCAGCTAAGAGAGCAAGATTATTCGATTCGTGAGGCACTTATTGAAGCCGGAATTACGCGGTTAAGACCTATTATCATGACGGCAGGTGCTACTATCCTTGCACTGATGCCTTTAGGACTTGGATTATCCAAAGGAACGATCATTTCCAAAGGTTTAGCAGTTGTAGTTATTGGCGGTCTTACGACTTCAACTCTGCTAACACTCGTAATTGTGCCTATCATTTACGAGATCTTATTTAAGAAAAGAGAAGGCCGCCTCTTCAAGAGAAAAGGAAAATCGAATACCATCCAATCGGAGCAAGCAGAGTCTGCCCACTAATAAGCTAAACAGGGGAAAAGGAGAAAATGAATATGAAACGTCAGTTGTTTATGATTAAACAGAGTACCAAATTATTCGGTGTCGTCGCGCTCAGCGCGGCGATAGCCGTAGGATGTTCCGCATCACCAGCAGCAAGCCCGGCAGCAACAACTGCTGCAGCCGAACAAGGGGTCAAGGTAGTGAAAACGGCCAAAATTGCTAAGCAAAAAATTGGTGAGCCTGTTGAACAAGTCGGAGACGTAGTATCATCAGTTCAATTAGATATCGTCGCGAAGACTGGTGGCGAAGTCATTGAAATCGTGAAGAAACGCGGAGATATCGTAGAGAAGGGCGAAGTGCTTTTCCGCCTGGATCCAACCGATGTTCTTATACAGAAGGATTTGAATTCTGTTAATATTAAAGGGGCGCAAGCAGGACTTACAGAGGCTAAACAGAAGACTTCCAATGGGATTGAAGATGCCAAGGATGGCGTTTCTAAGTTGGAGACTGCTGTTAGTGATCTAGAGAAAGCCTACAACACGGTGCGCAATGAATATGATCTAGGGACAGCAACGAAATCTCAATTAGAGCAGGCGGAAACGGCACTTATTAATAGAAAGAAAGATTTAGCAAGCGCACGTAGATCACTGAAAACATTGAAAGAGACGAATTCGCTCGCACAAGTAGAGACTAGTTTAGAATCGGCGCAAGTAAGTGCACGGAATATTGAGAGGACTCTTAGCAATCTTGAAGTAAAAGCACCAGCTTCCGGCGTGTTAACCGATCTTAATGTGACTGTCGGTCAAACTTTAGCGCCAGGCGGCCGCGTAGGGGAAGTTCAACAGACGAATCCGGTCAAAATCAAATCCCAGCTTACCGAAGCATCGGCTAACCTTGTTAGGGGCAAGAACGAATTGACTTTCTACATACCAGGGGTAACGACGAAAGCCGGAGCTAAAGTGATTTACTTATCGGATGTGATTAACGGACAATCCAAAGCTTATGACCTGGAATTGGAGGTTCCGAATCCTGATGGCAAGCTGAAACCAGGCTCCAAGGCACAAGTAGAACTTACCAAAGATGATGAACAAAATGTACCTGTCGTTCCAAGTCTTAGCATCGTCCGCGAAGGCAGTAATAATTTTGTCTTTGTTGTGAATGGTGAAACGGTTCAGAAGCGTAAAGTTGAACTTGGTCGATTGAATGAGACCAATCAGGAAGTTATTTCTGGCGTAAAAGAAGACGAAATTCTTGTTATATCCGGTCAACATCAACTAAAAGATCAAGATAAAATAAAAGTTGGTAACTAACAAAAGCTTGAGGAGGAGAAATAAGTGAATAAGACGATGAAGAGATCACTAGCTACCATTGTTCTATCAGCAGCACTTTTAACTACAGCATCTTTTCCTGCATGGGCTGCGGATGGTCTGAACTTGGCAGCAGTAGCTGCAGCAAATACAAGTATAAGCTATACACTGAAGGATAAAATTGAGGTCGAAATTAAAAGCATGCTCAATGAGCACGAGTCGGATTCAACGAAATTGGGTGCCGTCATTCGAATTAGAAATACGAGTGGTAAAATCTCTCGTGTACCTGACTTTGAACTGCGGGTTCGGATGGCTGATGGTACCGAATATACGCTGCAGCCAAGTGCCAAAAACCCTAAATCCATACAACCCAAGAGCCAGCAGGAGCTCAGCTACTTGACGACGGTTGAACGGAGTGACGATGTTGCTCTTACCGACCTCAGCTTTGTAGATGTAGATCTTGAAGTGTATCCAAAAGAAGAAACAACACTGCTTACCGTAGCAGTTGACTCAGGTATCGTATGGAATGGCAGTGACAGCACGATAACGAAACCAACCGCTATTCTTAAATGGGGAGAAGCTTTTACTTTACCTTCTTTGCGCTCATCCCTTGGATTCATACCTGTGGACATTCATAAGGAAATTACAGCCAAAGGCGTTTCCACGGTTGTGCAAATTCAAGTTGTAAATCCGACCAACGAACGTCAAACCGTACCTAACTTTGGGATTGATGGGAAAACAGAAAATAACGTTTATTCCGGCAATCGCGCCGAAGCTTCCGTCATGTTAGATCCAGGTGAGAAAAAATATATCCATATTGTCATTCCAACTGATCTGGATACGGAATTTACTAGCTTGAATGTAGTGACACCAGAGAGTTTTGCCACTGCGACAGGTGATGGTAAGTTCCACGAAGACACTTACCGGGTAGGACGTGTCAATATACTTCTTCCTACAGGAGCAGCGACGCAGGGAGTCATCCCTGCCCCAGAATATACCTTAGGTACACCAGTTAAACTGGATTCTACGAATAAATTCGTTCCTTCCAATGTTGATGTTTCGTTGGTTGAATTACATGTAACAAGTAATGAAGACGATGGCTTTAATACGGCTGTCGCGAAGTTTAAACTGACGAACAACAGTGACCGTCCAATACCAATTCCGGCGATCCAAACGGAGCTTGTTAGTAAAGATGGTTATGCGTATGGAGGAAGAAGACAGGAAGCTACAGCACTAAGTGTTGTTCCTAATGCCTCGTATGTGATTAGTTATTCGTATGCACTTCCAGCATCTGAAAAGGGTGAAGGCCTGAAAATGAACCTTTACAGCCAACAAGTTAGTGGCGATACGACTTATAAATCACTGCTTGCGACGGCGAAAGTACCTGTTCAGAAGAATGATCCAACGAGCAAAACGCTGGACGTGTACCCGTATGGTATTACTATTAAAGATTGGACAATTTCAGCTATTTTCCAAGGTAATATGACTTATGATTATAAGTTGAAGCTGGATCTGGACATTAAGCCGGATAAGCAAGTAACGGTAGATAAGTTTAACAGTAAGCTCTCATTCGAATTATTCGATAATGTTGGAAATCCTGTTGGGAAATCAGTTGAAGCCTTGTCAGGCGAGGGACGTTTATACAATGGAACAAACACAATTAACCTAAATGCGAAATCAAACCAACTAGACTTCCCAATTCAAGTCAAGGTATTTGAGACATTCACGAACGAATATGGTGAATCCGTTAAACGGTTGTTGACTACTTTCAAACAATAGTTAAATCAATGAAAACTACTTGGACCTATGCTCTAGAGCATCTCCAAGTAGTTTTTTGCTTTATTTTGAGCAGTAACTCATTGCTTAGTGGAGGAGTGCTCATAAGGGGGCCTTTTTTTGGATAAGATAGGATTAACGAAATGAACATAACGGAGTGAATACAATGAACTGGATATATTGGGCCAAATTATACGATTCCAAGTTTCAAGCGGGCTGCCTGGCGAAAAGAATGGAAGAAGACTGGTGGATTTACGGCTATGAATGCCCACAAGAAGTGGAAGTTTTTAAATCTAAAAAAGGGCGATTTGGCGTTCGTTATAACACGTAATTCAAACGAAATGCCCTAGAAATTAACGCTTGACTTAGACCTCGCATTTAGTGTATATTTATTTTTGTCGCTGTTGAGCGGCAGCTAATGACGCGGGGTGGAGCAGCCCGGTAGCTCGTCGGGCTCATAACCCGAAGGCCGCAGGTTCAAATCCTGCCCCCGCAACCAAATTTTACTTTGGGCCTATAGCTCAGTTGGTTAGAGCGGTCGGCTCATAACCGATTGGTCGGGGGTTCGAGTCCCTCTGGGCCCATAGCACGGAAACCCTTGGTATAAGGGTTTTTATTATTTTATCCCCTTAAATAAGCTTCTCGATTTCATCTCTTCACGATGAAATCGAGGGGCTTTTTTACATTTTAGCACGTACTTTTACAGGCTAGTCTAATATTCCTAAAGGGACAGTGACCTCAAATGTCGAAGAATTGTTCATGCACGATATTGGCACAGATAGGATAAGAGCATACTGGACAGCAAAAACAGGCTGAACACTTAAGAAATGGATGGGATATAGAATGACAATACTACTCGGAATAGATCTAGGGACTTCCAGCGTGAAGACGGCTGCCATGGACCCCGCGGGACGGATGGTAGGCTTATCTCAGCAAAGCTATGACATTCATTCGCCCTTAGTCGGCTATGCGGAGCAAGAGCCTCAGCTATGGTGGGAGGCTGTACAACAAACCTTGTCTGAATCTGTCAGGCAAGCAGGCGCAGGTAGCAGCGACCGTTACGCTATTGGCTTATCTGGACAAATGCATGGGCTTGTTGCGATAGGGATGGACGGACAAGTGCTTCGGCCGGCGATTATTTGGTGCGATCAGCGTTCATTTGAACAGAAGGAACAGCTTGAGGCGATGTATTCTATCGAGCAGATTGGCAAGCTAGTACAGAACCGGGCTGCGACCGGCTTTCTGCTTTTATCGCTGTTGTGGTTAAAGCAGAATGAACCGGATACCTATGCGAAGATTTGGAAAGTCATGCTGCCGAAGGATTATATCAGGTACAGGCTAACCGGCGAAGTAGGAACTGAGTCAACAGATGCTTCAGGCACATTAGCATATGATGTAGCCAATAAGTGTTGGTCCAGTGAACTGTTGAGACAGCTCGGAATTAATCCGGAACTGCTGCCAACCGTTCGTGAGCCTTGGGAGGTTGCAGGAACGCTGACAACTGAAGCAGCAAACGATTGTGCCATTCCAGCAGGTACTGTTGTTGTCTTTGGCGGCGCAGACCAACCCATGCAGGCTATTGGCAATGGGGTTTTACACCAGGGGCAGGCTTCGTGCACGCTGGGCACAGGAGGACAATGGTTTGTCCCTGTGGATACGCCTACATACGATTCCTTGCTGCGAACTCATACCTTTACCCACACTGCGCCGGGCAAATGGTATATGATGGCGGCGATGCTGAGTGCCGGCCTATCACATAGATGGCTAACAGAGAACATTCTCCAAAATAAGGACAGCAGGTCACTCGATGAAAGTGCTGCTCAGGTTCCCCCAGGCTCAGAAGGGCTTATTTTCCTGCCCTATTTGACTGGAGAGCGAACTCCGCATATGGACCCTTTTGCCAGAGGCGTCATGTTCGGTTTAACGCTGAAGCACAATGAAGCCCATTTGGTTCGGGCTGTTATGGAGGGAGTGGCTTTTGGGCTGCGCGATGGGTTGGAGGTATTGGTGGCATTGGGTGTGAGAGTTGACCGAATCGTGATGGCTGGTGGTGGAGCTAAAAGTGCCGTATGGCTGCAGATACTTGCAGATGTGCTCAGTTGTGAGTTATATCCATCCGCTATGAAGGAGCAGGCTTGCATTGGTGCGGCCATGATGGCTGGAGTAGGGGCAGGCGTATACGCGTCGATAGAGGAGGCGTGTGAAATCGTGGTGAAGCAAGCCGAGAGACCGATTACGCCTATTTTGAAGAATAGATCCGTCTATGAAGAGAATTACCCTATCTTTAGAGAGTTATATCAATGCAATAAGGAATTGTTCAAAAGAATGAGTGGTTTAACCAATACTAATACTACTCATTCAAGCCAATAGTGCAGAAAATAAGTTCTTTCTAATAAAATGCGCCAGGTGCGACGGTTAATTGCTATTAAGAATGGATAGTGTGCTTATTCTCGTATGTTATTGTAAAATTAATTTAATAACGATATCAAAAGGAGAAAGCTATGTGCCGAAATATTAAGACACTCTTCAATTTCGACCCTTTGGCTACCGATGATGAAATTCAGGCGGCCTCGCTGCAATTTGTAAGAAAGATCTCGGGCTTTACTGAGCCTTCGAAGGCGAATGAGGCGGCATTCAATCAAGCTGTCAAGGATGTTAGTTTAGTTGCCCGGAATCTGTTTGACTCGTTGGTAACCAATGCTGAGCCTCGTAATCGTGAGGTTGAAATCGAACGTGCGCGTGCTAGGAATGCAAAAAGATTTGGAACAAAAGAAGATTAATGACATCTTAGATGAAGTAATTGCGGGTTCTTTCTTTAAGGAGAAAGAGCCTTTTTTGTGTTTACCTGGAGAGGCTTTCAACTTGTCCTTGTAGCGCTCAAGCCTTGTTACGCATATCCTGTATGAAACTAGTAGAAAATAGGTGATAGAAAGTGACCAAAGGTTTTGATTGTTCAACGCCTTTAACGGCACAAACCGCCGCTGCTTTCGTCAATGATGGCTACTTGTTTGTGGCCAGATATCTCGTTCCGAGTGGTTACAAGGCGTTAACCATAAGTGAAGCGGAGACGATCAGCGAAGCAGCACTCCAAATTGTATCAGTTTTCGAAACAACCGCCAACCGAGCTCTCGGTGGACGAAGTGCTGGTTTGGCTGATGGGGCAACAGCTGTACAGGTCGCTCATAATCTAGGCCAACCACCTGGCAGCTGTATTTACTTTGCTGTAGATTTTGATACCTCAAGTGCCCAAATGCCAACCATTATTGACTATATCCGAGCAGCAAGTGAGGCGACACCCGAGTATACGACAGGTGTATATGGTTCTTATACCGTGATGGAAGCCGTCCGGAACGCTGGAGCTTGCTCTCATTTTTGGCAAACGTATGCTTGGAGTGGTGGTGAAAAGGCTGATTTCATAAACATTTATCAATACTTAAACGATGTAGTTGAGCATGGGATTGGCGTGGATTACGATGACTCGTATGGAAATGAAGGTTGGTGGAATACGATAGCACCACCTGATCCCCCTGTGTCGTATCCTCTGTCTCCTAAAGATGCCAATGTGATTATACCATTCCTTTCGGCTGGATATGAGGCGACGTCATCCACTGCTGCCAGGGAAGAATTTCATCGACTTGCCAATGAGCTGCGCATAGTTTCGGGTCAACCGGATCAATAATCGCCCGAAAGTAAACCGAATCCTCCGTTGATACGTTTACTCTATAGAGTAGATGTACAAATTCAAAGGAGGATTTTTAATATGAAAAAAAGTTTATTCGCGGTTGTACTGGGTTTCGGTTTGCTGACTACAAGCATCTTATCGGTTTCGGCTAATGAACATGAACCTGGACATGATAGTATGGCGGCTGATATGAGTATGAAAGCAACGGTACAACAGCAGGTAAAATCCGATATGAAGCTAACTTTGAATGGTAAACCCTTGCAGCTCGATGAGTCCTACCTGATTGATAACTCCTTGTTTGTACCGTACCGTGCCTTTGCAGAAGGCATTGGATCAGAAGTAGGTTATGATGCCGCTACACAAACGGTAACTGTAAAGAAGGACGCAAAAACGGTTAAGCTCATGATCGGATCCTCTGAAGCCAATGTAGACGGCTCCAAAGTTTCCATGGTCGGTCCTGCTCAGTTAATTAACAGTTCAACCTTCGTTCACTCCCGCTTTTTGGCTGAAGTGTTCGGGATTAAGGTCTTGTATGATGAAACAACGCGGACGGTTAATCTCGTTAGCGGAGGGACTTCGGGATCCGGACAAGAGGTAGCAAAAACATATTATGTGAATATTGAGGGCTTTGCTTTCAAAGAAGGGGATATCACAGTTGAAGCAGGTTCCACTGTTATCTTTACGAATAAGGATAAAGTGAAACACAATGCTGTCGCTGATGATGGCAGTTTCCAAACAGCGCTTCTGGCGATGGGTGAATCGGAAAGTGTTACGTTTGCTAAGCCAGGTGAGTATACATACTTCTGTGAGCCTCATAAGAATTTCATGAAGGGTAAAATTACTGTGAAATAAACATCAAAAGCCCGGCATCTCTCGACTAGCTCTGAGATGCCGGGCTTTTTTTATTGAATGACAGCGCTGCGGATGTACCAGCGCTCACCCAGCGAAGCTCTTTCAAGGTGAAAGAGCACACGCTTGTTCGCAACCGCGGAAGCACGTACCGGCGTAGCCGAAACGTTAACCGCGGTGTCGAGCTGCAGGAGCTGGGACACGTCCCGCTCCGGGAACTTGGACAGGCGGCGCATGCTTCGCACATGCAGCGCCTGCTCTTGCCCTGTGGTGACCTGCAGCAGCTGCAGGTCACCTTGGTTCGCCGCGCTGATCCACACGTCGATCAGCGCCCAGGGCGAGAGCTTGCTGATGTATTCCGTCAGCAAGCCTGCGGCTCGGTGCACCATGACCTGGTGTGCCGGGTCAACGGAGCGGGAGCCGTGGGTCACGCTCCCGAGGAAGTGAATACAGAAATGACCGTTGAAGTCATTTCCCGGTATACCATCCCCACCATGCGGCATGCCGTGCATGGACCCGGCCAGCGTGCGGCCGTTCAGCTTCACGAGGACCGCTTTGCGGTCCCAGCTCCAAGCGCCGCCGTAGATGGTTTTGAGCGTCGCGGAGTCGGATTTGGTCAGCGGCTGTACATCCGCATGATGGGAGCCCGCGCGGCGCTGCCCCTCAAAGCTGAGACCACTCTCCACGTCTACGATCGTGAATTTGCTGTATTTGGGAAGGACTTCACTCGCCTCCTCCCAGGGAAGTATTTCGCCATAATGCCTGGCTCTAACTACTTGAACTTGTGAACGCAGCGTTTCTTGAGCGGTACTTGATATGTTTATCGTAAGTCCCGCCGATAGATCGACCACTTCACCATTCGGAGTGACACCATAGCGTTGTTGCACACCTTTTTTGTCAAAGGAAAGGGTTGTATCCGGGGGAAGGGGGTCGACGAATGGCGCACCTGCACCTCCATTATCTAGCTCTCGTTGTAATTTTTTATCTACAAATATAGCTTCAGTTTGATAAGCAGCATGAGGTGAAACTTTAACGACCAGCTGGAATTTCCCAGAACTCGAGGTTTCTTCAAACTGTGGCATACTGCCGTGAGCCTGTGTGTTGATACTTGTTGCAGCTGTTAATAGGGTTGTAAACAACAGCGTGCAAAACAGCTTTCGGAGCAAGCTGTTTGCTCGGAATGGATGCATAGGTTAGCTTCCTCCTCATTCAGTTTTATAAGCACATAATCAAGTTTTTACAAAATGTCTTAAATTTATGAACAGTAGTCCTGCTTATGCTGTCCTATTTAGATTTGTGATAAAATAACAGAAGTATGCAGCGTTTAGAACACGATTTGGAAAGGAAGGTAATACGAATGAAACCAAGCGCGGGTAAACCGTTTGAACTATGTATAGAGACAGATCGTGTTGTGAGAGGGGACTTTTACGAGGCAGCATCACAGCCGGCCAGAGGGACTTTAATTATTTGTCACGGGTATAAAGGCTTCAAGGATTGGGGGATGTTCCCGCATGTAGCGCAAGCGTTAGCCGAAGAGGTTGATGTGATTTCGATCAATTTTTCTCACAACGGCGTGGGCGCTGACTTACTTGAGTTCACGGAGCTTGAGAAGTTTGCTCGAGACACCTATTCCAAAGATTTAGAAGATTTGCATGCAGTTGTGAATGATATTCGTAACCGTGAAGGTTCAGCCAACCAGAAACCCATTCTTCTTTTAGGCCATAGCAGGGGGGCGGCTGTGTGCTTAATCTATGCGCTTGATCATTCTGAACACGTTGCCGGTGTGATTAGTTGGAACGGGATTGCGAATGTTGATTTATTTACGGAGGAAAATAAAGCGGAGATGCGGGCAACAGGGAGAACGTACACGTTGAACGGTCGCACGAAGCAAAACATGCCGCTAGACCTCGAAATCTTAGAAGATATGGAGCATAATCGTGAGCGCTTCAATATTATGGGTAGGATTAGCGGTGCTAAATTCCCAATCGCCCTTATTCAGGGGACGGAAGATGGAGAGAGAGGAATCCGAGGTTCAAAGAGGCTTGTTGAGCAAAATGCCGCCACTGCATGGATTAGAATTCCTGAGGGCAACCATACCTTTGGTTCTGTTCATCCGTATCAAGGGGAGACGAAGCCTCTGAAGGAAGCAATTCGTGAAACCAAACGAACGATTCAAGGGATGTTAGCCTAAACGATGTTAACGATTAGACAACTTAGTGCAGTTATCACGATAACGATTATAGGGCTTGCTGTCGCATATTTTTTACATATTCCTTTAGTGATTGGATTTTCATTGGGGCTTTTGACCTTGGGGGCCCTCATTTGGAGAGCGGGAACAACATTTCGGGGCATCTTGAAAAGTATGTGGGAAGGTGTCAAACACACCAAAGAGGTCATTTGGATTCTTGCCCTAGTGGGAGTGGTTATCCCTACATGGACAATGAGCGGTACGATCCCATTTATGATTGATTTGGGCCTTAGTATAGTTGATCCTAGTTTTTTTCTAACATTTTCATTTGTACTTTCCGTTTGCATCTCAATGGTGCTGGGTACCTCCACGGGAACGCTAAGTTCTGTGGGTATCCCATTAATTGGTCTGGGGCTGCTGCTGCAAATCCCCCTTCCTATGGTTGCTGGTGCACTCGTGTCGGGTGCGTTCGTTGGCGATCGGACTTCACCATTTTCCAGTGCGAACAGACTTGTGGCTTCTTCAACAGGCGTTTCCATGCAGGTCCTTTTTAAAGCCTTACTACCTACAACAATAGGTGCGCTAGGTGTGGCGCTTGGGTTTTTCTTAGTTTGCGATTTTGGTGGAGAATGGCATCAGAGTGACATCACCCTACACAATCAGCAGTTTGCTTCGGATTTTAGGTACAGCTTGTGGCTTTTGCTGCCAGTACTTGTTTTATTGATTTCAATCCTATTAAGGTTCAAAACAAGAAATGGCTTCCTCTTGTCGACTGCTTGTGCGATCGTAATTGGCATGAGCTTGCAACAAATGACATGGAATGAATGGTTGCACGATATGTGGTTCGGCTACCAATCTAGCATTTTTGAATCGCTGCAAACCAAAGGTCTTTCTAACATGATCGAACTGATTGCTCTTATCGCACTCGCAGGTGCTTATAGTGGCATTTTAGAAAAGTATCGTATCCTAGAGACGTATATGCAAAAGCTGCTAGGGGAGACGTCTGTTTCACTCCTTTCAGCGACTGTACGAACATCCCTGTTTGGCTTAGGGCTTGGCCTTGTTTCTTGTACGCAAACATTGCCTATTATGATGACGGGGCGGAGTTTACTGCCTTTTTGGGAAGAGAGATTTCCTCGCAGTCAACTTGCACGAGTTGTGGCTGATTCAAGCCTCATTCTAGCTGCGATGATTCCGTGGAACATGCTTGCCATCGTCTGTGGAACAATAGTAGGTATACCCGTGCTAGCGTATGTTGGCTATGCGCCGTTTCTTTGGGCTTTGCCTGTATGTACTTTACTGTGGTCTTTATGGTGGAGAAAAAGTGGAAGTTTAAGTAGTAGAAGAGGAGTGGGATTCGATGGCTAATACCTATTTTATTTCGGACCATCACTTTGGTCATTCATCCATTATTGATTTCGAAGCTCGGCCTTTCGCCGATGCAGACGAAATGACCGAGACTATGATTGCCAAATGGAACGCTGTTGTTAGCAAAGAAGACAAAGTATTTCATCTAGGGGATTTTTCCTTCTTGAATAACGAGCGAACCAAAGCCATTGTTTCGGAGCTAAATGGTTACAAAATCCTCATCCTTGGTAACCACGATCGGGGGAGGTCGAGAACATGGTGGCTTGAAGTCGGCTTTGATGAAGTGAGCGAGTACCCGATCATTTATAATAATTTCTTTTTCCTATCCCATGAGCCGATGTATATGAACAAACAAATGCCCTACGTCAACGTACACGGCCACATTCACAGCCAGAAATACGAGGGACGTCATTACTTTAATGTGAGTGTGGAGCATTGGGATTATACGCCAGTTTCTTTTGAACAAATTCGAGATTCAGTGGTGGTGAGTGAGGAGCAGTCGTGATGGTACGGTTTCATCGTACCTTTTTTCTAGTGTCAATCTTTAACTTCATATAACTGCAGAGACGATTATTAATATCACCCCTTAGATTAAGAAGCCATTATGAAACTAAGTCGATCATTCGGATTGGTGATATGATATTGTTACTTTGTGTGCTGTAACGAAAAACGAAAAAAAGCCCTTACGATGTAAGGACTTTCTTAGTATGACCTGTAGTGGGCTCGAACCACTGACCCCTACCCTGTCAAGATAGTGCTCTCCCAGCTGAGCTAACAAGTCGTTTTTTGAAGACAATTAGTAATATACCAAGGATTTAAGCGATTGTCAACAGATGGTTATAATTCTTATTTACGCCAATAACGGAACAGCTTTTGGAAAAACGGATTCGTCGTTCGTTTCTTTTTTGACCTAGGAATGTAGGATATGTTCGCCTGTGAACTGTGAAATATCTCGTCATTTTTGGAGAGCAGGATAGAATGTTCTTCCTTTGAAACACCTTGTGCTGTCATGGTAGTGGTCAACCCTTCCGGACAATCTTGACACTACTGTACCATACTTTGGAGCTTGTTTGATAGTAGGGCTTTCATCTTGGCTTGATTTATGGTAACTTGATGACAGTAGATCTTGGGAGGAACAAGGAAATGACGAAACAACAGCATCGATGGAATTTACGTTTAAAGAGCAGTAATGTATATTTGGGCACCGTATATTTAGGGGATCCGCTTCCAGAAGTCGAAGATGTCATCATGATTGGCGAGAAGAAATATACGATCCTCGAACTTGGGAGTAATCGTGACGCAAGTGACGTGTTTGTTGAAGAAGTGAAAAAGAAATAAATGGTTCAAAGTGAGCGCTATTCTAGTCGGATGATTCCGATAGATGGCGTTTTTTTTATGTTCTCTATGCAATAAAAAGAGGCTGCTCTTTGCAGCCTCCGTATATGTATTATGTGATGTTGTATAAAGAAGCAAGGCAATCAACGAACATTTTGTTATATTCTTCGCGGGTATAATCTTTATTGCAAGCAATGTCTCTTCCTAGGAATTGAAACCAGGTGATTTCGGTGGGGATTTTTTTGTATACAAACTTTTCGTTCTGGATGAGAAATGTATCATTCTCGAAATACGGAACATTGTCAAATTGGAGAGCTTTTTCGCCTTTTTGTTCACTAACTAATGTGGCCAAAAGAATGAGCATGCGATAGGGATCACGGAATATTTCATATTGTTCAGTCAAGGTAAACACTCCTTTATCGGATAATGGACAACGTAATCATACTAGAACTAATTTCAGAATAGAATACTTCCGTGGAAACTGGTGAGGAAATTGAAGGAATAGATGATCATTTCGAAGAAAAAAAAGAAAAGACTGATTTTCACTCTAAGGAGGATCGAGTGAATCAGTCTTTTTTGCTTGCTCCTACATCAAAGGATTAGCGTTTGAAGCTGGAAAGTTGTTGCTCAGCTATTTGCACTAATCGCTTCGTGATGTTGCCACCAATGGCACCAGCATCACGTGTTGCTAAATTACCGTTGTAACCAGTAGGGGAGAGAGGGACACCAATTTCCTGAGCGACTTCATACTTCAGTTGATCCAATGCTGCCTTTGCTTGTTGTACGACTAAAGTGTTGTTTCTAGCCATTCATAATCATCTCCTTTTTTTTGGTACACCAGTATTATTTGAATGTTCAGTTTATTTATTCACGAAATTTCAAAAAAATTTAACATTTTTTTAACTGCCTTCCAACATCAATAAACCCCCAACCAATGGGTTGGGGGGGATATATAATTAGAATGATTATTCCTCTTCGGATTCGATGCTTTCTTCCGCAGCAGCAGCTTCTTGGGTAGCTTCTGCAACTTCTTCAGACGCCTCTTCGTTCACCACTTCTTCGATGGACTCTGGGGCGATTTCTTCTTCATTTTGGGATACAACTTCTTCCTCTTGGCTCATTTTTGGTCACCTCCTCTGGTACGTATAGTATCATCTTAGCTGCTTCTAGCAGGCTAAACAAGTAGGGGAGTGGGGGATTTGATAGATTTAATGTAACCTTAATCAGTTTGTCATTCCTTGTGGAATTCGTATAGCAACATAAGTCGTATCCTGCGAGAAAATGCTTTGTTTTCGCCTGATACCACGATTAAGCATGTTTTATTTTTTCTATGAATATACATGAGGCGAAGCAGCAAAAGTCCATGATTTGCTAAGACTGAGCTTATGCTTACGAAGTTAGTTTTCTTACGAAAACTCTTAGGAGGAATCCGAATGAATCGGTCGGATGTTATTTTGGAGTTACAACTTGTACCGGAATTGCTTAAGCAAGCAGAAGCCATCTATGTGGATGCGGTATCGGAATTGGCCTGGGCAAAACATCAGCTTCTAGCCAAAGAATGTGAAGTAATTGGGGACGGAATGGTTACGGGGAAAAACGAGCTTCACCGGCAAGCGGAGATGTGGCCATACACCAAAGATTTACAGCAGCAAGTTTTGCGGATGGAAGACGCCGTCGAGCATACGAAGGTTGAGTTCCATTTCTACAAGAGGAAGCTAGAGAATCTACAAATAATTGCGAAACTCATGACGATCTTATAATGAGATAATAAAATGAAGTTTAAGTCTGCAATCGAGAGATTGCGGGCTTTTTGCTATAGAACGCTAATTATGAAAAAATTGTTCTTTTAATGGGGTTACAGTGTAATGCAGTTGTGCATCCTAAGGGTAGATTATGTAAAAGCCAAGTTTCCGGGAGGATATTGTTGTATGAAATTAATTAGGAACATCATGACTCTTAGTCTGGGGTTGTTAGTACTTACCGCTTGTCAAAGTGTGAAGAGCACTGTAACGACAGAAGCCGCATCACCACCATCAGAGCTGCAAGTTTCACTCATCGGTTCGAGCGGCCAACCTATAGGGACTGCCCATTTAACAGCTGTTCAGGATGGCGTTCAGATTGATCTCCAAGTTAGCGGGCTGACACCAGGAAATCATGGCTTACACTTTCACGAAAAAGCAGTCTGTGAAGCCCCTAACTTTGATTCGGCAGGAGCCCACTTCAATCCATTTAAGAAGGAACATGGCTTTCACAATCCTAAAGGTTTTCATGCAGGGGATCTCCCCAATTTAGTTGTGGATGCACAGGGAAATGGGAAGTTCAATGCCATAACAAAGTCTGTAGTGCTGATTCTGGACAAGCCGAATTCATTGTTAAAACAAGGGGGGACTAGTCTGGTCATCCATGAGAAAGAAGATGATCTGAAGACGGATCCAACCGGTAATTCGGGAAAACGAATTGCGTGTGGTGCTGTGAAATAATGGAAGGAGCTGTCTGACAACATGATTAAAACACAGGATCTCAAGCTGCAAATGGATGAACTGACGAAACAAAATGATATGGTGCTCATCGAGCTAGAGCAAGTAAAGAAAATGCTGATTAACAGCTCTCAAAGCTCACAAGGAAGCCAGGGGCAGCAACAATTTAATAATAGCAGCAGTGATCAGCAAACCTCTAACTCTAATCAACAGGCGCAGGGTCAAGATCAAAATCAGAATCAGAATCAGAATCAAAGTATAAGGGCCGGTCAAGGTGACGCGAACGGTCAGCAAGTAACGGACTTAGCCAATGATTTATTGAAAATCAAGGATCTCGTTGAAAAGTTAGAACAAAAAACGTCCCAATATGTTAGCAGTCAGTCCAATGGTACATTAAATGAGAAAGATGCGGTCAATCTTATACTGACTTTAATGAATGGTATGGTAGATTGGGCTAGCGAATTTGTTTCATCCAGAGCATCGTCCAATGGGCAAGTACAATAGTTGAAAACATTTATAAAAGACAAAAGGGCTGCACGAAGCAGCTCTTTTGTCTTTTTTGTCGAATTCTAACTTTATTCATTAAGTGAACTTAATGAAAGGTTTATTGATTTTTTAGGCGATTCGACAATATGTCCATATTTACAGATGGCAGAATGACCGATAAAGTAAAGTGTAGACAAAAAGAAAGAGACAAACCTGGATGGGGTGTTGGAATCGTGAGAGAAATCGATATTAATCACGTCATGAGTCAGCTTGGAATTCAGCCCACACAATGGCAAGAGCTTCGAGATCAACAAGATCAACAAGATGAAGTTGAGCGTACAAGCGTTATCGACACATCAATTGAAACTTCCTAATTACTTAATGGATCCCACGCCATCAAGTTTCACCTGGCATATTCACGTTAAACTCTAACTCATGATAGAGGTCTTGCCACGCTTTCTATTCTTCTTTTACTGTACCAAAGTGATGCGCCTCTATAATCCAACCCAAAGCCTAATGGATCTACATTTGCTTAATAAATATTCCGAAACGATAATCCCCGATTCTACCCCCGTTCTACCGAAACTGAGCAGGAGAGTGTTGCTTGCAAACGCTCATGCAAGATTCGGGTATCTAGGACAGCTTCTGCGGAAGGCTTACCTACTGCAAGCCATGATACGAGTTGTCTATCTCTGCGACGATTAAGCCAATCCCAGTTTTCTTTATATTCTCTTCCATAATCGATTGATTCATATCCTTCCTCTTAAAGCAAAGTTTTCCTCTTAGTTTGTCTCTTTAAGTCGAGCCCTATCCATATGCGTTCTTGCCATTTGGTTTAATCAGATGGAGAAGCGGGTATGCTTGGGAATAGAAATGCTTAAGAATGGATGATCTTAGGGAGGGAAGGAATGACCTAATGAAGACACTTGCTATCATTCCGGCTTATAACGAAGAAAAAACGATAGCAGGCGTGGTGGCCTCGATAAAACGAGAGCAGCCTGATATGGATATTGTCATCGTCAATGATGGTTCCACGGATCGTACCTCAGCGGTTGCACGTGCGTTACAGCATGCGGCTGTAATCGATTTACCTGTCAATCTAGGCATCGGAGGCGCTATGCAAACGGGATACATTTATGCAGCTAGGAATGGCTACGATATCGCTATTCAGATCGACGCAGATGGTCAACATGATCCAGAAGCGTTGACTCAAATCATGGAGCCAATCTTGACTGGAAATGTTGATTGCTGCATCGGCTCTCGATTTCTGGTGAAGACCGCCTATCGTTCTGCTTGGAATCGAAGATTAGGGATTCTCTTTTTTACCTGGATGATAAGTTGGATGATTGGTAAGACCTTTACTGATCCTACATCAGGCTTTAGAGCGGTAAACCGTCCCATCATTGAGCTGTTTGCAAGTTATTACCCGGAGGATTATCCAGAGGTAGAGGCTGTAGTTTTACTAGAACGGCAGCAATTCAGAGTGAAAGAAGTATCTGTTTTAATGCATGCGAGGAAAGCGGGACAATCGTCCATTACCCCTGTGAAATCGCTTTACTATATGGTTAAAGTATCTCTAGCTGTATGTATGACAAGAATTCGTAATGTGAGTTGATGATTCGTGAATGTGTATGTTTGGGCAATCACTTTTTGTTTGGTGTTTATTTTCATTTCCATAGAGCTAATTCGTAGGCAAAAGCTGCAGGAGCAGTACGCAATTCTATGGCTAGTACTAGGAATTATCATGGCATTGTTTAGTGTATTTCCGAGCTTATTGGATCAGGTATCGCACAGAATGCATATCTACTACGCACCTTCGTTGCTTTTTCTGGTGGGATTGTTATTCTCCCTTGTATTTATCATGCATTTGACACTAGTTATTTCTAAGCTTCATCGCAAATTAACCCGATTGATACAGGAAGTAGCTCTGCTGCAGGAACAATTACGAGGAAAGGGATCTGAATGATGTCGATGACTCCGATTCTAATTGTATTCCTAAATGTATGTTTACTGGTTTGTGGTCAAATTGTATGGAAAATAGCGCTCAATCGAACGCCATTAACCGGGATAGATAAGCTAGGAACCGTACTGATGCAGCCTTATATTCTAGTGGGATGCTTACTTTATGGCATTGCGACGTTGATATGGTTCTATGCCCTTAGTAGATTCGATTTAAGTCGTGTTTATCCGCTCCAATCGATTGCGTATGTACTAGGTGCGTTGTTTGGTTGGTTGGTATTAAAGGAAACGTTTACATCATCGCAATGGGTAGGGCTGCTCTTCTTAGTTGGAGGCGCCTTCCTGTTAGCTAGATAGGTTCATTCTAATAAGGAGAGTAGGGTCTTATGAAACGCGGAGTTTGGCTTGGCTTGTTACTGCTTCTGGCTGCAGCTCTGTATATACGCCTGCACTATGTGCTTGAAGCTGAATACCCACCACTTGAGTGGGATCAATTAGAGTATACGAAGACAGCGATTCAATTGCTTGAAAAAGGCATTTTCGCCTATCGCGATACCGTGCCTAACTCACTCGTGACTCCCGGATTTCCGCTGCTCTTAGCGGCAGTATTTAGCCTTACAGGCCATGAACAACTGGAGTCGGCATTAATAGTCGTCCGTATCATGAACTGCTTTATATCACTCGGAGCGATTCTATTCCTATTTCTGATTGGGAGAAGGCTGTTTAACCCCATTACAGGGCTAATCGCCGGCACTTTTGCCGCGGTGTATCCTTCCTACGTCTGGTCCACTTCACTCATTTTGACGGAGGTTCCGTTTTTGACTGTTTTTACGGGTCTGCTCTACATGCAGGTGCGCATCATACAAGATAACAAATGGCAGGATCATCTATGGATGGGGGCTCTGCTTGGGCTTTGCGTCCTTATTCGTCCGAATGTACTTCCGCTAGCTGTTGTTCCCTACTTGTTTCTTTGGGTGAGAACAAAGAAAATAGACGCAGCCTATGGATTGCTTGCAGCTGCGTCTTTTGCCTGTATTATGATGCCTTGGTGGATTCGGAATTGGATGACTTTTCATTCTTTTATTTTTATCGCCAAAGGAGAAGCGGGCAATCCGTTCCTTGGAGGAACGGACCCCTACTTCCGGGGAACAATCGATTGGAACCATATCGATAAAGATAATCAGTTCGCTGAAGGTATGAGACGGATAAAAGAAGGTTTGGTTGAGGAACCATTGTTATGGATGAAATGGATGACAATTGGAAAATTACTCGTATTTTATAAAACGATGTGGGTGGGACCATATCCTTTTTCCGTACCGGCTTGGTATATGTATGCACTTACTCAGTTGCATACTTTCTTAATTGCTGCAGGCAGCACAGCGATGATCATTTTCAGCTTTCGCAAGCCTTCGGTTCAATATTTAGCAGTGTCATTTCTCTTGTTCTTAGGTGTCCATATGGTGTTTATTCCGGTGGATCGCTATGTGTATGGTATGCTTCCATTTCTGATGCTGGGCAGCGCCTATTTGATTACACAATCCATCTACTTACTTCATAGCGCCTGGACTACCTCTCTCCTGCAGCGGAGGGGGATTTAAACACGAGCTGCTTCGCGCAGTATTCGATAATCTCGCTTCTACGAACGATCCCGATGAATTTATCGGAATCATCTACAATCGGCACGAAGTTTTGCACTTTGGCCAAATCGATAAGATCGACCATTTCGGCATGAATATGAACTGGCTTATTTTGGACACGCAGAGGAACCTCGGCCAGCACATGACGGTGAGCATTTTCAAAGCCAATTCCGTCTGAATTTTTGAGAAACCACAATAAATCTCCCTCGGTAACCGTTCCTACATAATGACCATCATCGGAAAGAATAGGCACAGCGGTATAACGGTGATATTCCATTCGTTCTAATGTTTGACGAAGCGTTGCTTGCAATGTCGTTGTTATAACTTCGGATTTAGGCAAAAGGAAAAAAGCAATATTCATTCATTAACACTCCTTAGAGTTTTCCGTAGGAAAACTTTCTTCAACATTTCTATTGTATCAAACTTTTCGAATAGAATCTAAACCTGTGATGGATGCTAGAAGTGAGGTGAAAGTTATGAATCGAGCATTGACAACAGCAGTGATAGGAATTGGTACTGCTCAAGTAATGAAATTGCCACTTTTCTATTTGAAAACTAGAAAGTGGGACTGGTCGCAGCTGACCCAAACAGGAGGGATGCCAAGCTCACACTCCTCTGGGGTATCTGCGCTTGCAACCTACATAGCGATGAGAAGAGGCCTTTCTGCGATCGATTTTGCCGTGAGTTCGGTTTTCGGAGCGGTCGTCATGTATGATGCGATGGGGATCCGGCGGGCTGCTGGAGAGATTGCGGTTGAAGTGAACGACCTTGATGAGCAAGTCGAGAGATTGGCGAAACAGCATCCGGGTTTGTACCATGCACGAAGACGTAAAGCCTTAAAGGAACGATTAGGTCATTTACCAAGAGAAGTTGTGGGGGGAGCGCTTCTGGGTATTGCTATAGGTGCTTTTAGTTATATGCTGGAAAACAAGAAATAGTATGAACGGTACATGTGGACAACTTTTCTTGAATGGGATAAGATCAAGAAATGTTCATAGAAAGGAAGAAGTTCACATGGAAATCATTCAAGTCACAACGAAAGATCAGTTACAAGCCTGTTTTGGAGTACGGTTCAAAGTGTTCGTTGAAGAACAGCAAGTACCTGCGCACGAGGAAATTGATGAAAAAGATGAATCACCTGAAGCGTGCCATCATTTTCTTATGTTAGATGGAGATCAGCCTGTTGCAGCAGCTCGTTGGTATGAATATCAACCTCAAACGGCTAAACTGCAACGTGTAGCAGTTTTGAAAGAATACAGGGGCAGATCCCTAGGTAAACAAATGATTCTTGCGATGGAGCAGCAAGCTCGTGAAAAGCATTGTTCAGCTGCGATCCTCGACGCACAATGTCAAGCAGAGGGCTTTTATAGCCAACTTGGCTATAAAGTTATCTCGGATGAACCTTTTTATGATGCTGGCATCCTACATGTCAGAATGAAAAAACCGCTTTAAAGAAAAGCGGTTTTTTCATTCTGTGAATTTTCGTCAACTAATGGGAAGGTTATGATAAACCGAGTACCTTTTCCAAGTTCGCTCTCAACTTCCAAGGTCCCTTGATGATCTTGAACGATTTTGTAGCAAATAGATAAACCAAGTCCGGTACCGGCTGCTTTTGTCGTGAAGAAGGGATGAAAGATCTTTTCTAACTGTTCACTTGGAATACCTGGACCGTTATCTGCAATAATTAATGTCGCGTTCTTCGGATCGCGGCTTAATTGCATGTGGATAATTCCATTTTCTTCCATGGCTTCGCAAGCATTTTTAATAATATTAAGCAATAACTGAATCATTTTATCTTGGTCCATCCATACGAGGATAGGATCCGTCCATTCTTGATAATGAATTTCATGGCCGAACCGAGTAGCTTCTGATTCCATCAAGGCAATGACCTTGAGGACACACTCATGGAGAGAATCGACCTGGAAATCAATGCGATGGGGCTTTGAGAATTGGAGGAATTCTGCTGTTAAGTCACTCATCCGATCAATTTCATCCATGATCATCGCATACCAATTTTCAATATTGTAACCGTTTGCCTTGGAGATTTGCAAAAATCCCTTTACCGTTGTCAACGGATTTCGAATCTCATGAGCCATCCCGGAAGCAAGCTCACCGACGACTCTCAGTTTTTCCGATCTGAGCATATGCTCTTCGCGTTTTAACCATGATTCACGCTTCTTCATAAAAAGGTTATGCTCTGCTTGTAAAATGAGGTCATCTTTCGTCAAACCCTCTAACGGATAATTAGCAATGCCATACGTGATTTGAATGCCAGTTAATTTAGGTAGTTCAGAATCAAGCTTTAACTTGAAAGAAGAGGTAGAATCCTGATCTGGGTTAAGCGGCATAACGACAGCGAACTCATCACCACCGTATCTTGCTATAAAGAGGGAGTCTTTAAACAAGATTTGCAGGAGGTCTGCCATTTGCTTCAAAATGAAATTCCCCGCTTGAAACCCGCGAGTTGTATTCATTGCCTTCAGGTCCGTACAATCAATAAGGATAAGGACTAGACTTTGCTTTTGCTGTATGTATTGTTCCAATCTGCGATGGGACTCTTCGTAATTATATAATCCAGTTAGCGAATCCTTTTGCGCATATAAATATCGTTCATTTCTTAATGAATCCGCTTGTCTAATTGTAGAATAAGCTGCTCGTGTGAATATGGCTACCGCGGTAAAATTAAGTATAGTAGTAAGAGCATGAATCCATAGCATGTTATTATTAGAAAGACCAATAATTAGATAAACATTGCAAATATAAATGAGAGCATAGGACGCAGCTAACAACCAAGATTTTTTGCGGCTTTCTTCTTTATAAATATCGTAGGAAAGTGTTAGGATGTACAAGGGAAGACAAAGATTTGAATGTCCGATGTAGTGTAAAAATCCAATGAAAAGTAGGCGAAGCCAAGGGATTGCCGCATGCTGCATGTGAAACCTAAGACTGATGATGTAAAGGACCAATCCTATTACAAGTAAAGGTATGTTAAGTGCAGTATGCAAAATAGTTGTGTATAGACAAAAAAGTAGTGCATAGACATAAAAAATCCAATTGATAACCACCATATCATCTCCTGAATGTAACTAAACGCGGTCGCTCATCTTTGAATGTCCTCCATAGAGGTTTCTCACATCATTGTGACATGTTCTCTATCTATGAACTAAATCCCTTCTAACAATAGTAAACAAAATTGAAAAGTATCACGCTTCTTGTCAAAAAAAAAACCTTAGGGACATTTCATCCCTAGGTTTTGATCGTAAAATAATATTATTCTGGAATTTCAATCACTTCATGTTGATGGATGAAAGTCATCCTGCCTGTTTTCCCAACAAATTTCATCATATCATCGTCATAATGCATCAGATAGATTCGTTCCTGTACATAGTCAGGCAAGGTAAGCAATTCTTCCAATGTAGCATGAATAAAACCGTTCCCGCTTAGTTGACAATCGTGTAAAATGGTGTGACAGTTTCTTTTGTTCACGATTTCTTGAACGAGAAGTTCCTCGTTAAATTGGGTATCAGCACTATAGAACGTTCGGCCATTGATAAAAAGTGAATAGTTAAGCTTATGAGGTATGTGAAGTGTGGATATAAATTCAATGGTAAGACTAGGTAGGATGTTAGCAGGTACATTTTCTTCGATAAGGATGACTTCGAAATAATCCTCAAGTCTGCTGAAACCGTCTGCGGGATTATACATGCCACCTTTTAGCGTGTTTTCCCAAAGGACTCCTGCTAGCGATTCTGTAAGGAAAAGTTTGGTTTTCTTATTCGTATATTGGTATAACAATCGAAAGGCAATTTCTTCTAATCCGCCCACATGGTCGGCATGAATGTGCGAAATGATGATACCATCAATTTGGTCAGGCTGTACACCGATCTCATTAAGCGATCTTGGCGTTGTTGCCCCGCAGTCGATTAGGATGTTCATTTCATTTGAACGGATTAATGCGCTTGTATTGTAAAATGTTTTGGCAAACGCACTGCCGGTTCCCAACATTTGAATTTGCAAACTCATTCAGCAGCCTCCATTGTTCGACAAAAACCATCTTTTTCTAATGTAGCATGGGAGGTTGCGGAATTTCAACCATAAAATAAAAGGTGTTGATTACTTCATGATTTGGATGATTAGTAGTATTTTGTTTGTTCTTGTCTGTATAGCTCTAATAGGTATATCGGTCTATGTAGGTTGGCAGCTCACACATCCGCAGCGTAAGCCGGTTGATGCCTCGCCTGACGACTATGGTTTACACATGGAGAATATTAGTTTCCCAAGCCGATCTAGAGATGTCCGATTAGATGGATGGTTTTTGAAGTCTCCTTATGCTCCAACTGATACTATTCCAATGACCGTTATTATGTCTCATGGTTATGCAGGGACACGTCTGGAAAAAGGGCTTCCGGCGCTGGCCTTGGCTAAATCCATTGTCGAAGCAGGCTATCATGTGATTATGTTTGATTTTCGGAACTCGGGGAAATCGGAGGGTGAAATAACTACGGTTGGCTTTTTGGAAAAGCAAGATGTACTCGGTGCTATTGACTGGGTTCAGGAGCGCGAACCAAGTAAAATCTGCTTGATCGGCTTTTCAATGGGCGGTAGTACATCCATCTTAGCAGCAGCCGAAGAGAGGGCTGTGTTAGGGGTCATAACAGATAGCGCCTTTAGTCAGCTCAGTCCTTACTTGAAGGACAATTTGCCTGTATGGTCTAATCTTCCGCGGTTTCCTTTTACACCTTTAATTCTACTTATTTTACCTAGATTAATTGGTATCAATCCACATCGCGTTGACGCGCTTGCCGCGGTAGATCACATTTATCCTAGGCCGATTCTTTTTATTCATAGTCGAGATGATGAGGCTATTCCTTGGTCTAACAGTGAAGGAATGTGGAGCCGCCATCCGGATGCATTTGAACTTTGGGTCACACAAAAAGCGGGGCATGTCGGCTCCTATCACATGCAGCCGGAGGCCTATACACAACGTGTTCTAGCTTTTTTATCAAAATTATAAAATCATCGCAACTCTTCTTAACCATCGGAGTATAAAGATGCAGACACAAAGATTACTAACAAGAGCTGGAGGTTACGCGAATGAAAGTTCAACGGATATTAGCGTTGATGCTGATGTTTTTTGTTCTAAGTACGGCTGCAGTGGTGGCTTCATCGATATGGGGGGATTTTAAAGGTAATAATATTGCCCGATTAATCGTTAATGAAGAGACAGTGGAATTCGGGGATGCAGATGTTCCGCCTCTTATTGTTGAAGGTAAAACCGTTCTGCCGCTGCGCGCTGTAAGTGATGCGCTTCAAGCATTGGTGAAATGGGATAACTCAAACAAGACTGCCTACTTATACAAACCAAATGTGCATATGTTCTTTACGACTGAAGTGCGTAAAGACTCCGCCATCGTTCCTTTTGGTGTTGTAGAGCGCGGCAAAGAAGCAGACTTTATCGTTTTTGCTCAAGTCGATAATTTGAAGACAAATATTAATTCTGTACGGGTTTCTGTTGTATCACCAAGTGGGAAGAGCGTGATTACACCGGTTGTGAAATCAATCTCAGAATCCAAAGAATCGTTTTGGCTGAAAGTACCTTTGTATGGCGTTTCCTTTAATGAAGCCGGTACGTACGTCGTTAAATTTGCTATGAAACAAGATGGTTCTAATGACTACTCAGTCGTATCAGAGAAGCAGATTCAATCCGAATAGGATAAGCAACCTCGAAAGTGGTTTGACCTCTTATTATGAAAATGTTAGGATAATTAGGTAACTAATTATTCGACGAAATGAGGTTCTGCCTGTGAGCGATGATAAGCATGATCATGTACACGGCCCGGACTGTGACCACGATCACGAGCAAGGGGAAGATGTTTTTATCGTAACGGACGAGAACGGTGAAGAGCATGAGATGGTGATGGTATACACCTTCCAATCTCAAGAGCAGGCGTATGCTGTTTTGCTCGATCGCAACGATCCTGAAGCTGACGGTGTTATTTTCCGTGTTGAAGAAGAGGACGACGATGCCTTCCTTGTCAACATTGAAGATGAAGAAGAGTGGGAACGTGTAGTGACTATTTACAATGAGATCGTAGCTCAAGAAGACGAAGAATAAGAGCTATACATAAGAACCCCCTAGCAGATTATTCTGCTAGGGGGTTTCTGTTTGCATACAGTCATTTTCTAGGATTGAAATACATGATTCTGCTGTTGAATAGATGAAGTTCAGCTTTCAGCAGTTTACTAAGGTATTTGCAGAATTCATTGCCCTTGCTTTTGTCGCCATGCGTGGCGTCGTCGGGCAATATGACTTGCACATAATGCTGCTCTTTCTCTTGGATCTGCTCATTCCCAACACCAATCACAATATATTTGTATAGAGGATTGATACCTTTCAGGTAGAACCATTTGCCTTCGCCTTCCGGCTTCGTCTCAATGGTATAAGGGAATCCAGCCTCATCATACTCCCAGCCAAGCTGCTTGGCTGTCTGACTGAGCTGATCACGGTAATGCAGCAGCCTTTCCTTTAGTTCATCTAAGGTGAGTGCGGCAACTGTGGATCCTGTTACGAATTTAATATAAGCGCTTTGAGCCATTCCTTGTTCACCTCATTCGCTAAACATCACCAACATCATAGCATCATGTAAACGGTTTTACAATATATACACCGCTCTAGGCGGGTGCTAGAAAATCGCTTGTGTCTCTACAATAACCTTCACATTTTGAACACTGCGGTCCTCAGGTCCTTTTACAGGCAACCCAACTTCCACATGCTCCACAATGTAATCAATAAGCTCTTGAGTTATCACTTCACCTGGAAGCAAAATGGGAATGCCAGGTGGGTACACATAAATAAATTCGGCAATAATGCGGTCTGCAGCGTCTTTGAAAGGAAGTATTTCGGTTTCGCCATAGAAGGCGTCCCGTGGTGTCAAGGTTAATTGCGGAATCGCTGGAACTTTGATTACGACTTCCTTGACCTCAATAACGTCATCATTCATATGAGAGAGCTCGCGTAAGGCATCCAATAGGGTGTCGACGTTCTCTTGGGTATCACCCGGCGTTATAAGACACAGGATGTTGTACATGTCGCTCATTTCAACTTCAATATTGTAATGATCGCGCAGCCAGTTCTCGACTTCAAAACCAGTGATGCCAAGCTTGCGCACGTGAACGCATATTTTCGTCGGATCATAGTCATAAGTTGCCTCTTCACCCAGAATCTCTTCCCCGAAGCAGTAGAGGTTGCTGATTTCGTTGATCTGTTTTCTTGTGTACTGTGCAAGTTCTATCGTGCGCTCGGCCATTGCATGGCCATTTAACGCCAAATGTCTGCGGGCAGTATCTAATGAAGCTAACAATATATAGGAAGTTGAAGTTGTTGTAAGCATCGAAATAATGGTCTGGATTCGCTTTGGATTAACACGATTCCCTTTCACGTTAAGGACTGAGCTTTGTGTCATGGAACCACCAAGCTTATGCACGCTAGTCGCGGCCATATCGGCTCCGGCCTCCATCGCAGACATCGGCAATTTATCATGGAAATGAATGAGCACGCCATGTGCTTCATCCACAAGGACAGGCATGTTATAGCTGTGAACAAGGTCAACAATCTCTTTAAGATTAGTACATACGCCATAGTAGGTCGGATTGATAACTAGAACAGCTTTGGCATCCGGATGCTTTTCCAACGCGCGGCGAACAGAACGTGTCGGAATTCCGTGATCAATACCTAAGTTTTTATCGCGAGCAGGTTGGATGAACACGGGCTTAGCGCCTACGAAAATAATCGCGGCCAAGACGGATTTATGTACATTCCGCGGAACGATAATTTTATCGCCTTCAGAGCAGACGGTCATAATCATGGTCATGATTGCGCCGCTTGTCCCTTGTACAGAGAAGAACGTGTGATCCGCTCCATAGGCGTCTGCAGCAAGCTTCTGAGCTTCTTCAATCACGCCCATTGGTTGATGTAGGTCATCCAGCGGTGCTATATTGATGAGGTCGATAGACAGCGCGTTGTCCCCAATAAAGGAACGAAACTCTGGGTCCATGCCGACTCCTTTTTTATGGCCTGGAATATGGAATTGAATTGGATTTTTCTCAGCATGTGTGAGCAGTGCAGTGAACAGGGGGGTACGGGTATGATCCACCTGATTATCGCTTCCCTTCTATAGTGGATTGCTTGTCGAACATTGCAACAAACAAAATGAGTATATCAAAATAGAGATTTCATGCAAGCTAATTTTTTGAAAATAGTTTGTGCTAGTTCAGGTAAAACTAACAGCAACTTGTAAAAATACGCCAAAATAAGGAGAAATCTTATGGTTTGGATGCAAAAATGGCGGAATAATCGCTTGTTTTCCCCATTTGTGATCGAATTGTTAATTATTATGTTTGTCGTCGAATTTGTGAAGGGAGCCTTACTTTTAACGATTTTACCCGTATATATGAAAACGACATTAGGTGCTTCCGCATTTATTATCGGCTGGACGCTAGCTGCTCAATATATTGGTGATAATGTGCTTCGTACACCCGTTGGCTGGATTATTGACAAGTTGGGTTACCGAACAACCATGCTTACAGGTGTGCTCCTGACATTTGTTTCAGTCATTCTAATTGCAACGACATCTCAGTATATTTGGATGATCGTTGGATGTGCGCTGCTTGGCTTTGGTACGGCGCCATTATGGCCGTGTGTGATTACAGGAACGACGGAAGTGGCCGGCGACGATGGTAAAGCCACGATCATGAGCGTTGTCTATATGGCTTGGCTCTCGGGCGTAGGACTGGGACCGGTAGCGATTAACTTTTTCGTTGGAGAAAATAACTACGGCACCGGATTTCGATTACTGATCGGCTGTATGACGGTTGTCGTTATTGTTGCGCTCATGCTTCCAAGAAAGAATGGCGTGGTAAAAACGGATGGAGAGGGCAGGGCGGAGAAAGCCCTGGTTTCTAACCGAGCTGCTGCACCACCACTATTGGAGCGGATTAAATCATATCTAAGTGAAGTACGGCGCTCTATGTCTGTTAGCCCGCTGTTATTCCCCGCGATGTTCCTGCAAACGTTCGCTCTTGGTATTCTGACACCCATTCTCACACTCTATGCCAAAGAGGTATTGATGCTTACCTCTTTTCAGTACAGCATGTTTCTAATTGCGGGCGGAGCTGTAACTGTCATTTTCTTAGTTCCGATGGGGAAGTTGGTTGATCGTCTAGGTATTCGTCCATTTTTGGTTGCAGGATTTATGCTAAGCGCTTCTGCACTTCTGCTGTTTACTTTCGCGAAGACAATGATGCTGCTTTATGCATTGGTTGCTGTACTTGGGGCGGGCTATGCCTTCATTATTCCATCTTGGAATGCGCTCATTGCATCAGCCATTCCACCGGAAAAACGAGGCGCAGTTTGGGGCTTCTTCCTAACAATAGAAGGACTGGGGATGATCGTTGGGCCGATCGTTTCCGGTAAGCTTTGGGATGTGTATGGCTATCATGCACCATTCTTGATGAGTGGCCTAGTCCTGGTACTGCTGCTTGTTCTTCAAATGTTCATTTCCATCCCCAAAAAAGGTATGGTACGATAAGGGAAAATGTTTCGTTTGGAGGATTATAAGCATCATGAATAAACAGATTGGAATCATCATGCTGTTGTTGATGACTATATTCGTAGGTTTCGGGATTATCATTCCTGTACTGCCGGAAGTTGTTAAAGGTGCAGGCGCTGAATATCATAACGCGCTGCTATTGTCGGTCTATTCTGCAGCCTCATTTCTCATGTCCCCCATTTGGGGAGGACTATCGGATCGCATCGGACGCAGACCGATTATCTTAATAGGTCTGCTTGGGTTTAGTGTTAGCTTTTTGATATTTGGATTCGCCGACGGTAATCTGTGGATCATGTATGTATCCCGTATTCTAGGCGGATTATTCTCAGGAGCAGCAACGGCTTGCGCTGTGGCTTATGTAGCTGATATTACAACCGCTGAGAATCGGACAAAAGGCATGGGTATGGTGGGGATGTCGATTGGGTTAGGCTTTATCTTCGGTCCAGCAATCGGCGGGATTTTAAGCCGGTGGGGGACGTACCTGCCATTCTTCGTAGCATCTGGGCTCGCACTAGCTTCCTTTGTTTTTGCATTTGCTATACTGAAAGAATCATTGTCCGTAGACAAACGCACCTCTGTGAAGGAGAAAGCTCCATCTAGATGGACAGCTTTCGCTGGGGCATCGAAGTACCTCTATGTGTTATCATTCTTCGTATCTTTCACATTGGCAGGGTTGGAAGCGACGCTTCAGTATTACCAAATGGACAAGATTGGCGCAACGCCATTTGATATCGGCATGATGTTCCTAGCTAGCGGTATTGTTGGCGCGTTAATCCAAGGCGGCGTTGTTCGCCGCTTGGTCAAACAGGGAGCCGAGCAGCGTGTGATCGGCATTGGGTTATTGCTTTCCGCTGCAGGGTTCTTCCTGCTGCTGTACTCGAGCAGCGTCGTAACTGCTGCGATTTACTTATCGGTATTCGGCGCAGGTAACGCCCTCATACGCCCGTGTGTGACGTCGCTGATTACACAGCGCACGAAAGTAGGTCAGGGTGTCGCGACGGGCCTCAGCTCCTCTATGGACAGTCTGGGTCGCATTGCAGGCCCGCTCCTCGGCGGAGCGGTATTCGCTATCGCGCATTCGCTGCCGTTCATTATCGGCGGCGTGCTCTGCTTAGCAGCGATCCTGCTGCTGCAGCGCTTCGTACTCGTAGATCGTCAGACGCGGGCGCAGCAGCAAACCGCCTGACAGATGAAAAAAAGCTGTACACTAGCTTCCCGAATAGGGGGAAATTGGTGTACAGCTTTTTTCTGTTTAACGGCTAGCTATCGCTTGCGAGGCGATAAGCCGTGCATAATGAAGTTAATCGTGTACTCGATTTCTTGGGTTTCATCCCATTCCGAATCCGGTGCAAACAAAAATCGAGTTATCAAGAAGCCAATAATCGTAGAGGCAATCAGCCGCATGCTCGTAGCTTCGGGAAGTTCGATTAATTGACCCTCAGCCTGAAAATGACGTATGGCTTTATAAGCTTTTTCCAGCACTAATACGGCAACGGTTTCCTTAAACTGTTCACGCAGCTCCGTATGGAAAGGGATTTCATGCATGAAAATTTTGATAACAGGAAAATTTTTACGGGCGAATTCTAATCGGTTCACCGTGATGGCGCGTAAGAATTGTTCAACATCGGGATAATCAGCTTCCAACACTTTGGTAAAATCTTTTACTGCAAACGGTGCAATGAGCTTCGTCATAATGGGGGCAACGATCGAGAGCAGCAGTTCTTTTTTCGTTTTATAATGACGGAATATGGTACCTTCCGCTACGCCTGCTTTTTGGGCAATTTCACTGGTCGAGGAGCCTGCGAACCCTTTTTCAGAGAAAATCTCTACGGCTGCTTGAACAATTTTTATTTGTTTATCGGTCATCTTTTCTTCCTCGTCATTTAGACGCAGAAGCTCAGTTAACCATGGTTCGACTTGGGACAATGTGTTCACCTCTTCATTTAGCAAAACTGGCCTTGCAACATAAGACATCCTAACATTATATCTTACGGTGCTTCCTGAGTGCCAATATGTTTAAGATCATGAAGCAAATCGTGAATGCTGCTAACACGAGAACGTCCAACCAAATGCGATCCCAACCTGCACCACGGATCATAATATTCCGTAGGGCATCTGCTCCATATTTAAGCGGCATTACGACACCGATCCAGCGAAGGTATACTGACATCGTATCAAGGCTGAATAAGCCTGAGAAGAACACCTGGGGTACGATAATAAGTGGAATGAACTGAATCATCTGGAATTCATTGTTTGCGAAAGCAGAAATCAGCGTTCCTAGCGATAGGGCAGCCAGCGCGAGCAAGACCGTGATCAGCAAAACATACCAGAAAGAGCCGACCATCATTAGACCCAGCACGCTAGTGGCGAACCATGCAATGAGCGTTGCTTGGAGTGTTGTAAATATACCGAAGCCTAGAATATAACCGACAACGATTTCCCACCGACGAAGCGGTGTAGCCAACAGTCGTTCTAAGGTTCCGCCGGTTCGTTCTCTCAAGAAGGAAACGCCAGAGAGCAGGAAGACGAAGAAAAAGACGAAAAAGCCTATGAGGACAGGACCGAAATTGTCAAAAGCCGCCATATCGGCAGAGCCATGCAAATAGGTTATGGTTGGCGCTTGAAAATTAGAGCTGGAGTTAACGTTGGAGTTCGCTGGAACGACGCTTTGTAATGCTTTTTGCAGCAAGAATAGCAGAGCTCTATTTTTACTGGGGTCACTTCCTTCTAAGGTCACTTGCGGTGCTGCCCCATTCATCGCAATGATGGCATCTAAATGCACAGCGTCTAGCTCAGTTTGGGCTTCATCTGCCGTGTATGCCACTACTTCAGCATTAAGATCATGCAGTTTTTGAATGAGCGGAGCGGGGACATTAACAGCGCCTAGTTTAGGGACATATGTGTTGCCGTTAAACACCAATGACATCATAAAAAGAATTAACATTGGAGCTACAAGCATCATCATTAAAGTCCGTTTATCGTGAAAGAACTGACGTAAAATACGGATGACAATCGCGCGTATTCTCATTGCTTGACACCTCCATAATATAAGAATGCTTCTTCAATCGTTGCGGAGGAAGTAGCCAGTTTCAACTCATTCGGTGTTCCTACCGCCGTGAGTCTGCCGTCACGGATCATCCCAAGCTGATGACATTTGTCAGCTTCATCCATCACGTGGGTGGTGACGACAATCGTTGTACCCTGCTGGCTGAGATTCGTCAACTCTTGCCAAATTGATTTCCTTAAGACGGGGTCAATTCCCACCGTAGGCTCATCGAGAATTAGAATCCCTGGCTCATGCAGCAAAGAAATAGCGAGCGATAAGCGGCGCTTCATTCCTCCAGAATAATTGGAAATTTGCTTCTTCAAATGTGATCCTAGATCAACAAGCTCCATGACATCATGGATGCGCTGCTTGCGCTTTGTACCCGTTAACCCATACAAAGAAGCGAAAAACTCCAAATTCTCCTGAGCGGTTAGTTCTGCATAAAGGGCATCCGATTGCGCCATGTAACCGATTTTGGACAGCATGGCTAACTGGGGCATCGGCTCTCCGAGCACATGAACGGTCCCAGAAGTGGGGACATCGATGCCGGCAATCAAACGTACAAGCGTTGTTTTCCCTGATCCAGAAGGGCCAAGCAATCCGAAAATATGTGCTCTCGGTACAGCCAGAGTAATGCCATTCAGAACAACCTTTTCGTCAAATTGCTTGCTGACACCATGCAATTGAATAGATATGTCCGTTGTCATAGTCTTGCACCTCTTTCAGAAGTGAGTAATCACTCATTATTGTTAATGCACTCATCATATGCTATCTTATTAATATTGTGAAGTGAGTAATCACTCATTTTAAAAATTTATTTTGAAATGGATTGATAAATTAAAATAGCAAAAAAGGCATCCCAGAGGACCCAGAGGAATGCCTTTTTGCTATCACTTGCAGCTATCAGTCTTTGACTTTCGCGTCTTTCTTCCGGTCAACCCATTTCTCAATAGATGGGGTTAACTGGTCCTTAATGGACGCTACAAGCTTGTCCTTCGAAATGCCCTTAGACTGGGCAATCTCAGCCAGCGATTTGCCGGAACGGAGCTGAGCGTGAAGTTCGTCCTTGCTCAGACCGAGAGTCTTAGCAAGCTTCTCTGTATCCGGCTTCAGTCCGAACTTATGCCACTTCCCATGTCCTGCATGGCCTTCTAACAAGTTTTTTTCGTTGAGGATGAACTTCAAATGCTCACTGAGCTTCATCTTCATGTGCTCGCCTTGATCTGCTGTCAGCTTGCCGTCTTTGACGGCCGCTTCAATTTTGCCTGTTCGAAGCTGCTGCAGTTTGGCCGTCAAGTCGGCTTCACTGATGCCTTTGTCTGCGGCTGCTTCAACGATGCTTTTACCGCTCTTCAGTGCTTTGACGAGCACTTCCTTGTCAATACCGATGACAGTAGCAGACTCATCAACAATCGGCCATTTTCGGCGATGACCGCCTTGTTCCTTCTCATCGGTCTGATGCAAACGAATCGTTTGCTCCTGATCCTCGGAAGGAGATTGCGCGGCAGCCGTTATGGAGGGAAGAGCACTGCAGCCTAGGGCGATTGTGAAAGCAATTGAGCTCACCATTAGCTTTTTCATATACATAGGGTTCATACTTGTTGGATCCCTCCTTTCCTGTTGAATTAGGACTACAGCGCTTAGTCTGTGCAGGAGGGGTTAATTTTACTTTAAAGGAACCTTAGTCCCACATAAAAATTTCCATAAATTCGATTTACTTTGCGTTCACAGCCATCTTGTAAAGGGGAATGAGCTTCTCGAAGGTTTGTTTAATAAGCAGTTCAAGTTCAGCTGGTTTCACTAGTACTGGATCCTTGAAACTGAGGTTGCGGCCGATTAGCAGCTCCGCTTTTTTGACATCGCGGAAACGAATTAGTGTGTCGTTCCAGCCGCTGCGGTCTAAATCGGCAAGAGAGATAACGTCTTTTTTCATATGGTCGAAGGAAAGTACGAAATCGGATGGGATTTCCTTCTGCAAACGGTCGATTTCTTTCATGTAGGTAGTTGCAATGTTACTTTTATTCGGGAGTTCATAAATAAGTGCCAACCAGATAAAGACACGATCATCAAATAGACCGACTTGGAAGTGAGGTACCTGTTTATACCCACGTTTATTTGGACAAATCGCCAGCCATGTATCGACTGGGGGATTCACTTTGCGTCTTAAGTGTTTAGCGATATGTAGAAACATTTCTGTACCGGAAAGGACGGACAAATCCTGGGCCAAAGAATCACCTAATGCTTTAAATTTAGGCTGAATGCGCTCTCGAATGGCTTCCATACGTCCATCAAGACCTTCTATAGCAAAGGTATCGAAATCATGCTGTGCAAATCCAGTGAAACTCATTTGTTTAATTCCTCTTTTCAATTACGTTTTCAATTATTCTAAAGCAATTCGTGTATTCCCGCAATGATTACGAGTCTCGTAGAAAGGAAGTAGGCCATTGGACCGATTTTATGACAGAAAAGCAGGAAAAAAGTGGAACCATGCCGAAATATGTGGTAACTATCAATTAGGAAAGACAGGAGAATTTATACTTATGCGTATGTCAAAATGGTCCAAAATTGCGGTACTTGGCACTTTAATGGGAACTTGTTTCACAGCAGGTGTTTACGCTCAGGATGTGCTGCAGCGCGTTGATTCTTACTTAAGAAATGATTTTAAAGTCGTGGTGAACGGGCAAGAAGTGAAGCTGGCGAATCCGCCTTTAATTTATAATAATTCCAGTTATTTGCCTGTGAAGGAGCTAGGAACTTACCTAGGAGCGGTTGTTAATTGGAAGGATAGTACGAAAACAATCTATCTGAATTCCCGTGTTAATCCTCAGCAGCCTGCGGAAGGCAACGAAACGAATTATACAGAAATTGTGCTGCAGTACCCGTTTCCACAGTACTTAGATTATTTAGGGGGGACTTACCCCGTTCTTGTTAATATGACGGATCAGACGTATTATCGATTGAAAGATTTGGACCGAATGGGTGTTTCTACGGGCGGATTGCGTAAAGCGAAGGAAAAGTATTCAGAGGATATCTATGTCAGCGAAGAAGAATTGAAAAAGAGTTGGAAAGAAACGCCGCAAATTTCCTATCTCATTAATGAACCCATCGTCATTACAGGGGAGCAGGATCCAGTCAAGCTCAAGACAATCAGAGAATACGTGGAAGGTTTCCGATACTATGAGATCAATAAAGTACCTTACATGACGAATCCGATTATCATTGATGCGCTGCCTGAAGAGAATACATACAGCTACTTACTTACGGAAAATGGGCATTTCTATCGTACAACTCTCAAACTAACGCAAATAAATGGCAATAATAATAAGCCTGATTATGTGGTTGGAAGCTCCTCCAAAGAGGACATCCAAGTGACGAAGGTTAGATAATTAACCACCGGTGCCTGATTGTTTTTTTAAATAGAAAATAGCAATTTGCGTGCGATCTCGGAGGTTCAGCTTGCTGAGAATTTCCGTAATATAATTCTTAACTGTACCTTCGCTCAGGAATAGCTCCTGGGCGATTTCTTTATTAGATAGGCCTTCAGCAATTTTCGCTACGACTGCTTGTTCGCTGGCTGTTAATCCATATCCACTAAGTGGTTTGGGTGCAGGTACGTTTGGAGATGAACTAGCGCTGATAAAAGTCGTCAATTTCTTGGCAATATCCGCATGAATAAGTAGATTGCCTTGTTCTACCGTCTTAATTCCCTGAATAATCCGATCCGGCGAAATATTTTTGAGCAGATAACCGCTGGCTCCGTTTCGTAAGGCCTGAACGATAAATTCATCATCGTCGAATGTGGTCAGAATAAGCACAGCAATATCCGGATAAGCTTGCTTAATCTTCAATGTGCCCTGTACACCGTCACAGATTGGCATCCGAATATCCATTAGGACAACGTCAACCTGGACGCCGTTCTGGATAAAAGCAAGAGCTTCGTCTCCATGCGTACACGTGCCAACGACCTTTATATTTTCGTCAAGTCCAATGATTAATTGTAAGCTTTCGCGGATGAATGGATCATCGTCTGTAATGAGCACATGAATCATGCTGTGTTCAACCCTTTCTTAGGTAGATTCAATTTGGCGAAAAGTGGGCAAGACAGTCGTCACTGTAAATCGATCTTCGATCGACACAATAAGCTGACCGCCAATGAGCTTGCTTCGTTCTTCCATGCCTGACATTCCTAGTCCGTTCCCACTGCGCTCATTAGGCAGTTTACCGTTATTCGAAATACACATTGTAATCTGTTTGGATTCATACGTTAACCGAATTAGAACCTGGGTTGCGGACCCGTGACGAATGGCATTTGTAATGGCTTCTTGTGCATTACGGTATAGAATGAACTCTAGACTCGGATACAGCACATAGGGCATACCCTGCATCTCAACCTCAATAGATATTCCTTTTTCTGCTGTCAGTCCTTCAATGAGCTTCCCCAGCGAGTAGGTTTGCAGCGTTTCTTCATCTGGTTTCAGTCTACGTACGGTTGAGCGCAGCAGTTCCATGCTTTCTGTTAACTGGTCGCGGACCGACATTAACATGTCTACACCTTTCGTCTGTTGAGTTGGAAGGATCTGCAAGGATGCTTCCATCATCATTTTAAGCCGGATCAGCTTATGTCCCAATTCATCATGAATGTCTCGGGAAATCCGATTGCGTTCGTCCGTTTGTGCGATGTTTTCGACTTTTCGGGCGTAATCCATTAACTGAATGCGAGCTTCGTCCAGCTCGTAATGCTGCCTCCGAAGCCTATCGTAGAGCAGCTCAACTTCCTCTTTGTTTTGCTCAGTCTGGAGCATCTGCAGCAGGAGCAGCGTCAGAGACAAGAAGATGAGATTGCTCATAAGGTAGTAGCTGCTTGGCTGACTATGTAAGGATATGTTCAATAGAATCAAGTGAATACTCAAGAGGTAGTAACGAATATGACTATTTACGGTGGTTACATAGGATAAGAGCGTGGAGTAAAATGTGATGAACAAAATGCCGTCATAGTGATAGGTCATCCATCCACTGAATCCTATTTCGAGTAAAAGCATCCATGCTGATCTCGAGAATATCGTTCTGCGCAGTTCAGCGATCCAAATGAATAAAAGAATGAGGAAAACATACATGCCATTGGATGAATAGCTTTCGAGATACATCGAGGCAATCGCTGGAATGAGAATGAGTAAATAACGGGTTAACAAGCGTAATTGTGTCAATCGATTTCCTTCCTTTGCAGGGCAACTATTAGCAAAGTATACCATACAAACCAAGTGAGTTAACACGTCTAATAGACAGATAATGACTTTTGTCACCTTTGAATAATGACTTATTCTACCTGTTAACGGGATCCCTTGGAGATACAATGATTGTAATAACAGCAGTTGGAAAAAGGGGAAACGGAAAAGGGAGAGGATCTTGTGAGCTTTGTTCAAATAAAAAATGTTGTCAAAAAGTATAGCAATCAAATTTCTGTCGATCATTTGAATTTATCGATTCATGAAGGTGAAATTTTCGGATTGTTAGGCCCGAATGGGGCCGGGAAAAGCACAACGATCAAAATGCTGAGCGGCCTGCTCAAAATTGATCAAGGCGAAATGTTTGTTGATGGGCTCTCGGTTGCGAAAGATACAATTGAAGTGAAACGGAGAATTGGTCTTGTTCCACAAGAACTCGCAATCTTCGAAAACCTAACAGCAAGAGAAAATGTCGCTTTTTTCGCAAAATTATATGGATTAAGAGGTAAGCTGCTGAAAGAAAGAGTGGAGGAAGCGCTGGAATTTGTAGGATTATTGGATCGCGCTCGTGATAGACCAAGTTCCTTTTCCGGTGGGATGAAGCGAAGATTGAATATTGCGTGTGCAATTATGCATCGTCCAAAGCTGATTATTATGGATGAACCTACCGTTGGTATCGATCCTCAGTCCCGAAACCACATTCTGGAATCAGTTAGGACGCTGAACCGTATGGGCTCAACGATCATTTATACTTCACACTACATGGAGGAAGTGTCCGCCATATCCACACGGGTCGGCATCATGGATCATGGGCATCTCATTGCTTGTGGAACCCAAGAAGAATTGCGCGGTAAAGTTGAGCAGGACAATAAAATTATCATTCAAGCAGCTAACCTGAGGGAAGAAGCTGTCAAAGAATTAAGGGATCATCCGCGGATTAAGCAAGTCACTATTCAAGAACAGACACTTGAGCTGCTGGTGGGTTCCTCGCAAGCCTATTTGCAGGATATCCTGTTCATCCTTTCCAAACACGAAGTGAAAATTCAATCGCTCACGAAGGTGGAGCCTGATCTTGAGGCATTATTTCTGTCGTTGACCGGAAGAACCTTACGGGATTAGGAGGAGGTCACCATGCTGATTTGGATCATTGCTAAGTATGAAATATTGCGTTTTATGCGCATGCGTTATGTACTCATTATTCAGTTTTTGATGCCGCTTTTACTTATATTCATTTTGGGTTCGGCGCTCTCAGGCGCTTTCAAAATGGAAGATCGTACACTGAAGCCCGTTAAGGTAGATGTGGTGCAGTCTGATTCAGGAGTCTTAAGCGCAGGGTTTAAAAGCTTTCTTAGCACACCAGAGTTAATGAAGATCATACAGCCTATGAACATTCAATCACGTGATGAAGCTGTAAAACGGCTCAAGTCAGGGGATTCGGAATTTGCACTCATCATTCCAAGTGATTTTAGCAGCCGCGTGCTTGAGGGAAAAGAAGCGGAGTGGGAAATGATTCTAGGTCAGGATTATGGGCAGAATTTGACCGCTAAGATGACGCTTCGCTCCTTTTTGGATCAAGTTAATTACATGCAATCGGCGATTATTTCAGCAGGCTCCAGGGCTGCTGAGCTATTGCAGAAACAAGGTAGTGATGGTTCATTCAAACCGATATCGGAGGCTTCTTCGCATGTACGGCTAGGCAAGCTTACTTCTTCTAATTCCAACTATACGGCCATGCAGTATTACACAGCGTCTATGCTAGTCATGTTTTTGTTATACTCGGGCATGGGAGCGGCATTGGGTTTGCAAGGAGAGAAAGAAAAGCACACGTTATCCCGATTAAATGCGATGCCCATTCATGAATATCAAATTTTATTGGGTAAAATCATAGGAAGTATCTTCAGTTCGATCGTCCAGGCAGGGCTCGTTATTGGTGCAACCATTCTGTTTTATGGTGTCGATTGGGGAAATGACTTCTTCCACCTCTTCTTGGTTTGCTTATTGATTATCGTCGCTTCGATGAGTCTAGCTATATTGATTATGCTGGCAGCGAAATCGTCTAAAGCAATCAGCACGACGTTTCAAATGATCATTCTTGTCATGACTTTCCTAAGTGGAGGCTTCACGCCTCTTCCAGAAGGTCTTCTGCAGCGAATGGGAGAGTTTACCCTCAATCACTGGGCCATGCAGAGTATGTTTCGTATTATGCTCGGAAGTGACGCTGCAATCATAGGGTATCATATATCGATCTTAGCTTGTATTAGTGGGGGATTGTTACTTCTTTCCCTGATTGTCTTTCGGAAGGCGGGATATCATGAATAGCTTATTTATAGCGCTCAATATGCTGCGTCGTACACTTTTTCAGAAAAAAGGCTTTCTGATGTATTTAGTCATTCCAGCAGCAGTGGTTTCGCTAATTATTGGTGTACTTGGTCAACAAAGTGAGAACGGAGTTGATATTGCTTATATCAATTTGGATCGGGGAGCGATGGGTTCCCATCTCTTGCAAGAACTTTCGATGCTGTCAGATTATCGGCTCAAAGAAGAAGCTTCTGAAACAGCGCTCAAAGAAGTTGTCACGAAGCAAAAAGTGAGCAGCGCCTTTCTCATTCCTGAAGGATTCAGTGAGATGTTGATGAAAGGTGCATCCGAGCAAATAGAAATGTACCAACTAAACATCAATGAGGCTTCGATTACGCTTAAAATCAATCTGGATAGTATTCTATCTAGATATCAAGGAACGATAGAACTGCATAGCCAGCAAGGGCTCCAAGATGCAGCGCTTCGTGAAGCAGTGGAGAAGACAATTTCTCAGATGGAGAAGCATCAGGTGAAGGCACAAGTCACTGATCTTAATTTGTATGTGAATCCGAATATGCATACAGTAATTGGTTTCATGCTGATGTTTATGATGGGGTTAATCAATAATACCGTTTCTGTGATTATGGATGATCGAAGACAACGCACTATGGCTAGAACGTATTCGGCACCCATTCATTCTTTCGAAATTGTACTTGGGAACTTCATAGGCAGTTTCTTGGTTGGGACGCTGCAGGTGCTTGTCATTCTTTTATTTACACGTTATGTAACGAATTATGATTATGGACTTCCGTTTATATCGCAGTTTATTTTGTTGGAGTTTTTCTTATTAGCCAGCATGGGAATTGCCAGTGCGGTAGCTAGTATGGTTAAGAATGCGTCGAATATGGGCATGATTAATTCTCTCGTTGTTACCCCAACGTGTATGCTAGGCGGATGTTTCTGGCCAATCAGCCTGATGCCGGACTGGATGCAGAAGATTGCGAATTTCGTTCCGCAAAAGTGGGTGATTGAGGCCATTCAACGAATGGCTTCTGGTCAGAGTCTATCCCAGATGTGGATGCACATGTGTGTACTCACCTTGTTTGGACTAATACTTTTGGGTGTTGGTTCAGTCATTCTTAGACCGGGAGATGCTGAGGTTAGTTAATTAAAAATCAAAGGGCTACCTGCTTCTTCAGCAGATTAGCCCTTTCGTTTTTAAATGTATTAGATAAAGAAAGCACTAGAGATAATTACCAATAAAATGAATAGAACCAAAACGGCTGCGGAAGAACTATAACCACCGACACCTACGCCTGCTTCATAACCCATTTATATCACCCTTTCCATTTAAAAATCTATGCGTTTGTCTTACGAGATAGCATATGGGGATCCACCTAGGAATGAATGGGCTATTCGGATTTATCAGGATGATTGTGCTCCTGTACCTATTCGGACGATGATTTCGAAAAGATTGTGTTACTATGGTACAATAGCGTCACTCGCCTGTATAAAGGCCACAGAAACATACGAATAAAGGGAGAGAATGCAAATGGCCGTTACGGCGAATGAAGTTGCGGAATGGATGATGGAGCAGTTGAAATCCGCGGGTATTTTACATCAGAAAGAAGCAGTGGACTATATAATTCAACATTTTGGGGAATCCTTCATATATGTGAACGAGAATGGGAATCAAGCGATTTCCAAAGATGTGAAGAAAATTTTCAAAAAACTTCATGGCGGTAAAGCGGCTTGGGAGCGCGATGGATTTTTCTGGGGATGGCATTAAACGCATTGGTACTGCATAGGCAGAGGCTGTTTTCTTCCAGTTTAGGGCTGAAGCCATTGGGATACAGGCATCAGCTTTTTTTGTACGTTTTTCCTTAAAAAAATGTCAATAATCCAAGTTGCTAAAACATAGAATTCATAATATGATAAGAGTAAGCAGATAAGTTGTCTGAATATTTAAACAAAATCATTAGCGCCAATTATGGAGGGGATTGCCGTGAGTAAGAGTCATGAAGTGGAGTATTGCAACCTAGAGTTACGATTTGATCGCCGGCTAATCCGGAACTTCATTAAAGCACTCATTCAAGAAGGTTATTCTCTGTATTGGAACGAAAGCGAGCTGCAGTTCATCATTTCCATTCGCACAGGACGCAAGCTGATTAAGCTGAAATTCGAACGAATCGGTGAAAAGTATAAAATCGTAGGCAATTATTCCTTCAAAGATGAGAAGCTTGCCGAAATGATGGAGAAGCTGATTGGTGATACACGTGGTCATGCTATAGTCAAAAGATTCAAGGATCGGCAAATTCTCATTGAGAATATTATGTTCGGTGAAATTATTCGAATGGTCGAGATTAGCGGTATCGAACATAAAGTGCTGTATCAGAAGGAGCCTGCCGTGACCGTAGAGGAAGTCATGCAAGCGCTGCGATCCAAACGTACCGACGATCGGATTCCTATTTTGCGCATGGAGCTGGATTACGAACTAGCTACCCTACATGATGCGATGGCTTCAGGTGATGTCAAAGCGGTCATGGAGAGTAAAACCAAGCTGATCGAAATGAGACAAGAAATGCTCTTATTGGAGATGTGAAAATGAATATTGGAATCAAATAAAGGGAGAGTCTTTATCTAGCTATAGATAGGGTCTCTCTTTAAATTTATGTAAAATTATGCTTGTTAACCCGAGCGTCATCGTATATAATCACTTTATGAAAGTTAAAGCACTTTAACTTTTGAGGGGGGGTCTTTTTTTGAAAGCAACCTAAATGTGTTTATTTTCTAAAACGAAGGGGGAAGTAAACACTAAAAGTTAAAGCGGTTAAACTTTAAAAGCTGAGAATTCAATACAAAGAAAACAGTGGAAAGAACGGTTTCGCTGGGCATAAGTAGAGGAAGTCGTCGAGAAAGCAAGTATTTCTACCTGTTCATATCACCCTGGATCATCGGTTTCATTGTATTTGCTTTATTTCCGATTGGGGCTCGACAAAAAAGTTGAAGAAGCTTTACCTGGCATTCAAGATAAATTAACCAAGTTGTTGGAACGCGTCAATAAATAGCTGGTAATCTCAAGCTGGGGGAATGCTGAGTGTTGGTACTGCATTTGCACTCCTCCTGTATATTTGAAGCGCTAATTGTGATACTTTGGAAACATGCTGTAAATCGACTTGATTACTGCAATTATAGAGCTACAGGAGTTGTTTTATATGAAAGTAAGCATCTTTGACGTCGCCAAGAGAAGCGGTTTGTCGGTTGTCACCGTTTCGCGAGTCATTAATCAAGCAGGCACTGTACGTGAAAAAAATCGCCAAAAAGTGCTGCAAGCGATGAAAGAGTTAGATTACCATCCGAATGCAGCAGCACGAAGCTTAGCTCGTGGTAAGACGGGTATTATTGGACTCGGCATTACCACTTTAAATGATTCTTTCTTGGATGCAGTAGTCAAAGAGATTAACGATCGGCTTGCTGAAAAAGGTTACTTCTTAGCGCTTTCGATATCAACAGACGTGTTCGCATCTTTCGATAATTCCATGTTCCAAGAGGACCGTGTGGATGGTGTTATTATGCTCTCACCGGTTCATGAGGATGATTATGTCATGGAATTGAAAAAGAAGAAGATTCCATTCGTTATGCTGGATAATCAGCATATTCACCCATCCATATCCTCTGTAATCATTGATAATTATAAAGGTGGCTACGAAGCCACGAAACATTTAATTGACCTAGGCCACACGGAGATTGCCCATATTTCCGGGCTTGAACCTTACTTAAGCAGCAGCGAGCGGCGGCGCGGTTTCGTCAGTGCGATGCAGGAGGCAGGCTTGGATCCTTCTTGGATTGAAAAAGGTAATTTCAGCATCACCTCCGGTTATCAAGCGGCAAGTCGCTGGATTCAGTCGGGAAAACTTCCGAGTGCGGTATTTGCCGCAGATGATCTGACGGCTTTCGGTGTGATGGACGCACTCAAAAATGAGGGCTACAAAATACCGCGTGATATGTCCATTGTTGGTTTTGATGATCAGATTTTCTCGGAGGAATTCCGCCCCAGGTTAACTACCGTTCGTCAACCGGCGGACAAAATGGGGCAACAAGGTGTTGATATATTGCTTAAGTGGATAGATGGTACAGCCAAACGTAATATAACGGTGCAATTGGAACCGGAACTAATCATTCGAGAATCCACCACAAGTAAACGAAACTAGAGATGATGGATATATACAGGAGTTGAAAGCATGAAATATTATTTGGGTGTAGACGCAGGCGGGAGTAAAACCTACACGCTCGTAACAGATGAACAGGGACATATCATCGGTAAAGGGCATAGCGGCAATGGCAATCATCAACTTGGTGTAGAACAAGCACTCAGAAATATTACAAATTCGGTAGCAATGGCGCTACAGCAGGCGGGGCTTACACACAGTGACATTGAATATGCTTTTTTCGGCCTTGCTGGCGCAGATCGACCAATTGATTATACGATCCTTCGCCCGCTAATTGGCGGACTGGGATTCACGAATTATGGGATTGATTGTGATACCATGATTGCATTGCGTGCTGGTACGTCACAGCCTTTTGGCGTTGTTCTAATCTGCGGAAGTGGAACGAACAGTGCCGGCAAGAACAGGCAGGGTGAGTTTTTTCAATGCGGAGGCTTCACCTATCAGTTTGGTGATTTTGGCGGAGGAGGCACTCTTGCTGTAGAGGTTTTTCGTTCTGTCATTCGGTCATGGGATGGCAGGGAGCAACCCACTATGCTGACTGAGCTGCTGATCAAGTTTCTTGGCTATAATTCGGTGCAGGCTATGTTTGATGATTTTCTGGATAACAACAAATCCGTGCCGCTCCATACGACCAAGCTATTGTTCCAAGCCGCAGAGCAGGGTGATGAGGTCGCCTGCCGCATTCTCAGGGTGCAAGGGGAGGAGCTTGGCAAGTCAGCTACAGCTGTAATTAAACGTTTAAAGATGGAGCAAGAGACTTTTCAAGTTGTGCTTGCAGGTAGTGTCATTGCAAGAGGTGACGGGCCATTTATTCATTCTTATATTGAAAAGGCAGTCAGCGAAGTCTCCCCCAATGCCACAATTGTGAAATTGAACGTTGAACCTGTGGTTGGCGCTGTTTGGATGGCGATGGAAGCCGCAGGTAACTCCGTTACCATAGATGTCTACGAGAAACTCCGGACCGTGTCCGATTATCAAACCATACTATTATTAGATAAGACTAGGATGTGAGTGCAATGAGAAATGCATTGAAAATTGCCATCATTGGCGGAGGCTCGTCTTATACGCCGGAAATCGTAGAAGGGTTTATTTTAAGATATGCCCAGCTGCCTGTAAGAGAGCTTTGGTTTGTGGATGTGGAAGAAGGTAAGCACAAGCTGGAAATCGTCGGTAATTTGGCAAAAAGAATGATCGAGAAGTCAGGTTTACCGATAGAGGTGCACTTAACTTTGGATCGCAGAAAAGCGATCGAAAATGCCGATTTCGTAAGTACGCAAATGCGCGTAGGACTTTTGGAAGCCCGTAAATGGGATGAGCATATTCCTAACAAATACGGTGTTATTGGTCAGGAAACGACCGGCCCGGGCGGGATGATGAAAGCACTTCGCACGATTCCTGTACTGCTTGATATTTGTAAGGATATCGAAGAACTGAGCCCTAATGCGTGGCTGTTGAACTTTACTAATCCTGCAGGTATGGTGACTGAGGCGATTCATAAGTACTCCAAAGTGAAAAGTATTGGCCTTTGCAATGCGCCTATTGGCTTGCATAAATGGTTAATGAACAAATATGATGCTGCACCTGAACAGATATATACCGAGTTCGTTGGGTTAAACCATCTCCATTGGGTTACGCGTGCTGAAATCAGAGGCGAAGATAAATTAGCTGAATTGCTGGATCGCAAAGAAGAATATAGCGGCAAAAACGTACCGGCAAGCGAATGGGATGCTGACTTCTTGCGTTCGCTGCAATCCCTGCCTTCTTATTATTTGAAATATTTTTACATGACGGATATCATGCTTGAAGAACAGTTGGCGTCGCTCAAAGAAAACGGTACTCGGGCGGAAGTTGTGAAACGTGTTGAGGATGAATTGTTCGAGCTGTATCATGATCCTGACTTGCAGGAGAAGCCTAAACAGCTGGAGAAACGCGGGGGCGCTTATTATTCCGAGGCAGCTGTAAATCTGATGGATTCCATTTACAATGACAAGCGGGATATCCAAACGCTGAACGTTATGAACGATAACATCATCGACTTTTTGCCGAAGGATGCTTGTATTGAAGTGAATTGTGTCATTACAGCGCGTGGCCCTATTCCAATGGGCTTGACCAAAGTTCCTGAACATGTCAAAGGCCTTATTCATGCAGTCAAAACATATGAACGCCTCACCATTGAAGCAGCCGTTACAGGCAGTAGAGATCTCGTTCTACAAGCACTGGTTCATCATCCATTGGTGCAGTCAGTGGCAGTAGCCAAGACACTTATGGAAGAAATGCTGGAGAAGAATAAAGCGTATCTACCGGCTTTTTTCAAATAATACAAGAAGTGGAAGCTCCCTGAGAAGGGAGTTTTTTTGCTGTAAAAATGACTATTGTTAACGTGTGCATAGATGTGATATGCTTTGATTGAGGTGAGGGTATGAGCGTTACCATTAAAGATATTGCCAAGCTTGCAGGTGTGTCTCATACAACGGTTTCCAGAGCGCTTAACAACAGTCCGCTCATTCAGGAGGAGACGAAGGAGCGCATCCGAATCATCGCTGAACAGATGGATTACACGCCTAATTACAGCGCGAAGAGTTTAGTGTTGGATCGTTCGTATAACTTAGGGCTGTTCTTTACCACACTAAGTAAAGGAACTTCCGCCGGCTTCTTCTATGAAGCTATCCGTGGTGTCAACAGTGTCATACAGGATCGTTACCAATTGATCGTTAAAGGGATTGACGATTACACCAGTTTTCACTCGATTACGCGGAAAAGCTTCGACGGTATTGTTGTTGTCAGTCAGAGTGATGATGACCAAGCAATCATTGACCATATTGCCAGTAAAGGTATCCCGCAAGTTGTGCTGAATCGCCCTGTTGAAACTTCAGGCGTGCTGAATGTTCTCTCAGATGAGGAGCAAGGCGCATTTCTGGCAGCCTCATATTTGATAGAGCAGGGACATAAGCGTATTGCTCTCATTGAGGGGCGCAAGGGATTTAAATCCGCGCAGAATCGGAAAGACGGCTTCGAACGAGCCATGAAGCATTACCAGATTACCGTTCCACCCGCATATCGCATGCCGGGATTGTACGATCTGGAGAGCGGACATAAGGCCATGCAGCAATTTCTAACGCTGGATGAAAGACCGACAGCCGTATTTTGCTGTAATGATGAAATGGCGCTTGGGGCGATGAAAGCGGTGTCGGAGGCTGGGATGAACGTGCCTAGCGACATCTCAGTGGTAGGCTTTGACGACACGGTATTCGCAGCCTACGTAACCCCAGCACTGACAACCGTTCGCAGACCGATTGAGCAAATTAGCAGAGAAGGCGCTTTGCGACTTCTTGGAAATATAGAAAATAAGCAGCACGAAACGGAGCAGTTGCTATTAAAAACAGAGTTGATTGTACGGGAATCCGTACGATTATTGACACCATAAGGAAAGAGGGATTAGTCGATGAGCATTCTGAGGGAGTTATTAAATGATATTCCGATTCCACAAATGGTTAAGATTCGGCAGAAGTTTGATCGTACCATTTTAGAAAATCCAGAATTGGAATTAGTGAATAAGCTTGCCAGCAGCGGGGTTATGGAAAGCATAAATCCCGGTCAGCAGGTTGCTGTTGCTGTGGGAAGTAGGGGGATCGCTAATATCGCAGGTTTCACCAAAACGACCATCGACGCCATTAAAGATAGAGGTGCGTTCCCGTTCATCGTTCCTTGTATGGGAAGTCACGGTGGTGCTACAGCTGAAGGACAGACGGAAGTATTGCAGCATTTTGGCATTACGGAAGCCTCGATGGGAGCACCGATTCGTTCTTCGATGGAAGTCGTGAAGATCGATCAACTGCCTAACGGTTTGCCCGTTTATGTAGATCGCATTGCTTCAGAGGCAGATGCTATCGTCGTTATTAACCGTGTGAAGCCGCATACGGCGTTTCGTGGACGTATTGAGAGCGGGATCATGAAGATGATCGCTATCGGGCTGGGCAAACAAAAAGGCGCTGAAGCCTGTCACCAGCTTGGTTTCAAGTATATGGCGGAGAATGTGCCGGCAATGGCCAATTTGATGATCGAAAAGCTGCCCATCGTGTTCGGCGTCGCGCTTGTAGAAAATGCCTATGATGAGACATGCCAAGTGGAAGTGCTGCCAGCAGCTGAAATTGAAGTGCGGGAGGAACAACTGCTGATTGAAGCCAAATCGCGTCTGCCGAAGATTTTATTCGACGAAATCGATGTCCTTGTCATTGATTATATTGGTAAAAATATTAGCGGCGATGGCATGGATCCCAATGTTACCGGCCGCTACCCAACACCATATGCACATGGCGGCCCAGATGTTGCCAAAATGGTTGTACTGGACTTAACTCCAGAAACGAAGGGTAACGCGAACGGTGTAGGAACAGCTGATTTCACCACACAAAGACTAGTGGATAAAACAAATTTGGAGTTCACTTACGCGAACGGCCTAACTTCAACCGTATGTGCGCCTACCAAGATCGCAACAACGCTGGAGAACGATTTCTACGCGATCAAGGCGGCTGTTAAAACCTGTAACATTCTAGATTACACGACCTGCAAGCTAGTTCGGATTCAAGATACACTTCACCTGGGCGAAATTGAGATTTCCGTGAATTTGCTAGAAGAAGCTCGTCAGCATCCAGATATTGAAATTTTGTCTGAACCTTATGAACTTTCATTTGATGCAGAGGGGAATATTAACAAATGACAGTTGATGCAGTCAGAGATAAGCCTTACATTGTCGCCGCGGATATCGGGACAACGAGCACCAAGACGCTTGTAATTGATCGGGATGGTCGAGTACTAGCTTCGCACTCGATCGAATATCCGCTCTTCACACCGGCCGCTGATCGGGCCGAACAAGACCCGGAACAAATCTTCAACGCCGTTGTGCAAGGAATTGGCGCTGTTGTTCGCAAGATTAGTATCACAGCTGACCAAGTGCTCTGTGTCTCCTTCAGCTCAGCTATGCACAGCCTCATTGCTGTTGATGAGCAGACGAAGCCACTGACCGCATGCATCACCTGGGCGGATAATCGCAGTGCGCATTATGCAGAAGAGCTTAAACGCAGCGGCCTAGGTCAGCAGATTTACTCGCGGACAGGAACGCCGATTCACCCGATGTCACCACTTCTCAAATTGATGTGGTTCCGTGATAACGAGCCAAGGCTCGTCAAGGAAACTTACAAGTTCATCGGTATCAAGGAGTACGTATTCGCGAAGCTGTTTGGTCGTTATCTCATTGACCATTCACTAGCCAGTGCAACAGGGCTATTCAATCTGGAGAAGCTCGATTGGGATGAAGAAGCGCTTGGTCAAGCAGGTGTGACGCCGAAGCAGCTTTCTGAGCTGGTGCCTACAACGCACCGCGTAGAAGGGCTCAGCGCCGAGTTCGCCACTGCGATGGGCTTGGCAGAGAACACGCCGTTCATTATCGGCGCATCTGACGGCGTCCTCGCGAATCTCGGCGTTGGCGCTTTCGAGCCAGGTGTCGTCGCCGTCACCATTGGCACCAGCGGTGCCGTGCGCAGCGTCGTCACCAAGCCGCAAACCGACCCCGAAGGCAAGCTGTTCTGCTACGCACTAACAGAAAACTTCTGGGTCGTTGGCGGACCGATCAACAACGGTGGCATCGTTTTCCGTTGGGTGAGAGACCAGATCGCTACGGCGGAAGCAGAAGAAGCCCGCCGTCAGGGAATCGACCCCTATGATTATTTGACGGAGATAGCTTCACAAGTCGCTGCGGGCTCTGATGGCCTGCTGTTCCTGCCGCTGCTTTCCGGCGAACGTGCACCTTATTGGAACGCGAATGCTCGCGGTGTTTACTTCGGGCTTTCACTCAGCCATCAGAAGAAGCATATGATTCGTGCAGCGCTCGAAGGCGTCATGTTCTCGATCCAAGCTGTTAGCGCTTCCTTGGAACGGATTATGGGACCTGCCACTGTGATTCGCGCGTCTGGTGGTTTTGCTCGATCTGAGTTTTGGCGCCAGATGATGACAGATATGCTCGGCACATCCGTTACTGTGCCGGATTCGATTGAAAGCTCAGGGATCGGCGCTGCTTTGCTAGGTCTGCTTGCAATGGGGGAAATCGAAGATCTATCTCATGCTCATCAATGGATTCAGGTAGGAAAGGCTCACGAGGTGAATGAAAACGATTATCGCATCTATCAACAATTGACATCTATTTATACAAGCGTATATCATCAGTTAAAAGATCAATTCGATGCGATTACCGCCTTTCAACAACAGCACCTACGGAGCCCTCAATAATAATTTAGCTTAGGCTTATTATGAAGGTTTGCCTTGCAAAATGCCGAAGGGGATGAAGACAATGAATTTATTCAATCTTACAGGGAAAACAGCAGTTATTATTGGCGGCAACAGCACACTTGGAGGCTCTATGGCTCTTGCCCTGGCTGGACACGGAGCGAAAGTAGCCATAGTCGGTCGGAATCAAGAGAAAAGTGATCAGGTTCGTCAGAGCATTGAAGCCATTGGCGGGGAAGCACATACCTTTCAAGCGGATGCTACGAGGCGGGAAGATTTGGAGCTTCTTCTCAAAGAAGTTATCGCTTGGTCTGGCAGTGCGGATATTCTAATGAACTGCCCTGGCAAAAATAGTGCCACGCCTTTCTTTGACATTTCCATGGAAGAATGGGATTCTATTATGGAGGTTAATTTGAAAAGTGTCGTGTTAGCCTGCCAAGTGTTTGGGAAATACATGGTTGATCGAGGAGAGGGAGGAAGTATTATTAATATTTCATCCGTATCATCAGATCCGCCGCTTTCCCGTGTATTCACTTACTCCGCTTCCAAAGCAGCTGTCAATAACATCACTCAGAATCTAGCCCGCGAATTCGCTTCGAGTCGTGTGCGTGTCAACGCGATTATTCCTGGATTCTTCCCAGCGGAGCAGAATCGTAAGATTCTGTCACCGGAACGTGTCGAGTCCATCATGCGTCATACGCCAATGAATCGATTCGGTGAAGCGTCTGAGCTTCAGGGTGCTGCTGTGTTCCTTGCTTCTGAACAAGCTTCTAGCTTTGTAACAGGTTCTGTTTTAAGAGTGGATGGCGGTTTTGGCGCGATGACGATTTAAATATTTATATATCGGAAGGGTGTATGAGAGAGATGTCTAAACAACAAATTGGTGTAGTCGGTCTAGCAGTTATGGGTAAAAACTTGGCTTTAAACATTGAGAGCAGAGGATTCACTGTTTCCGTTTTTAACCGTTCTGCTGAAAAAACAAAAGAGCTTCTAGAAGAAGCCCCGGGCAAACAATTAGTAGGTACATACAGCATTGAAGAGTTCGTACAATCACTCGAAGTTCCACGCAAAATTTTGATTATGGTTAAAGCAGGCGGTCCAACCGACGATACAATTAACCAACTTGTTCCTTATTTGGACAAAGGCGATATCCTAATCGATGGAGGCAATGCGTTCTTCCCAGATACGCAGCGTCGTAACAAAGAGCTGGCAGAAAAAGGTATTCGTTTCGTGGGTACAGGTGTTTCCGGCGGTGAAGAAGGCGCGCTTAAAGGCCCATCTATTATGCCAGGCGGACAAGAAGACGCTTATAAACTCGTTGAGCCTATTCTTACAGCGATTTCTGCCAAAGTGGGCGACGATGCTTGTTGTACCTATATCGGACCTGATGGCGCTGGTCACTATGTGAAAATGGTGCATAACGGCATTGAGTACGGCGATATGCAGCTTATTTGCGAAGCTTATCAATTGTTGAAGGATGTTCTGAACGTAAGCGTAGAAGAGCTTCATGAGATCTTCACAGAGTGGAACAACGGCGAGCTCGACAGCTACTTGATCGAAATTACACGTGATATTTTCACCAAATATGATGCTGAAACCGGCAAGCCTATGGTTGACGTTATTCTAGATTCCGCTGGTCAAAAAGGAACAGGAAAATGGACCAGTCAAAGTGCTTTGGACCTAGGCGTACCGCTTTCCATTATTACAGAATCCGTATTCTCCCGTTTCATCTCCGCGATGAAGGAAGAACGCGTAGCGGCAAGCAAAGTGCTCAAAGGACCTGATGCTCCAGCCTTTACAGGCGATCGCAAAGCGTTTATCGAGGCTGTTCGCCAAGCGCTTTACGCAAGTAAAATTTGTTCTTATGCTCAAGGCTTCGCTCAAATGAGAGCTGCTTCTGAGGAATATAACTGGGATTTGAAATATGGCAACATCGCCAAGATCTTCCGCGGCGGCTGCATCATTCGTGCTAGATTTCTGCAAAATATTATGGAAGCCTATGACCGCGCTCCTGGACTCAAAAACCTGCTGCTTGATTCTTACTTCAACGGTGTTGTAGACAACTATCAACAATCATGGAGACAAGTCATTGCAGAAGCGGTTACTCGCGGTATTGCGGTTCCGTCTTTCGCATCGGCGCTTGCTTACTACGATAGCTACCGTACGGAAAGATTGCCGGCTAACTTGCTACAAGCGCAGCGCGATTATTTTGGTGCACACACGTTCCAACGTGTAGATAAAGAGGGTTCCTTCCACTTCAATTGGATGGAAAACTAAGTGGATAAGGCCTTTAAGCCTCTTCCTGCAAACCGTATGCCGCTTCACGCAGCCACATTTTCAAACGATCGGCCTCTTGATCAAAGCCGTTCCGTCTGTGAATGAGCATCAGGGAGACTTCGGCAAAATAGCGAAAATTTCTTAATAATCGTGGTTGAGTAAGACCTTGCATAAGCGGGTCTTCTTCAGCCACTTTTTTCTTAATAAACTCCAGTATCCACACAACATCCTCTTTGCAAAGCGTATAGCTTGGGTGCAAAATTTGCTCCAGTTTGCCTTTTGTGCGGTTTTGGTAGGCAACAGTTGGGTTCAAAGCTCCATCTCTCCTTGTCGGCATATGGTCTCTCTTAAAATCTTAACTGTTTGTGCTGGAATTTATTCACACTACTATATGATTTTTTGGTGGATTGTATTCATGTCGATTTGGCTATGTTATGATGTTGGGAAAGTTTGTATGATCAGCATATGGGAAAAGGGGATTAACGTGACAGCAAGCAATATTGTACTTGTAGGATTTATGGGGACAGGCAAATCAACCGTTGGAAAGAAGCTGGCCGAGCAACTGGGATGGTTCTTTCAAGATTCAGACGCGGCTCTGGAAGAAGAGCATCAGACAAGCATTTCTGACTTGTTTCGTCTTCATGGTGAATCGCATTTTCGCGCTTTGGAAAGTAAGGCGCTGGAACATATATTAGCTCGTAAAGGACAAGTTGTGGCTACAGGCGGCGGCGCAGTGCTGGCCGAGTGTAACCGAGCTTGTATGCTGCAGAATGGCTTTGTGGTAGCGCTGAAAGCATCACCAGAGATAATCATTCAAAGAGTGAGCAGCGATACAAGTCGTCCTTTGCTGCAGGGGAATTTAGAGGAGCGCGTTCACCTGCTGCTTGAGCAACGTAAGTCTGCCTATGATTTCGCGCATTCGGTTATTGATACTACGCAATTAACAACGGACGAAATTACAGCACTTATCATCCAGCAAGCTGAAATCTAGAAGGAGGGGACAAGCTTAGCAGCTTAGTCCTCCCACTCTAGCATGCCGCCTGTCATGTTTTTAAGACCTTTATAGCCTTGAGCTTCCAAAAAGCTAATTGCACGCCCACTGCGGTTTCCACTGCGGCAAACAAGAATAAGCTCTTCAACTTTGGGGATTTCGCTGAGGCGATCTGGCAATTGAGCCAGCGGAATATGTTTAGCTCCAGGGATGATACCGGCTGCTACTTCTTCATCTTCACGAACATCGACAATTGCTAGCTGTTCGCCGCGGTCCAGTCTTTCTTTAATTTCGGATGGTAATATCGTATCCATTTCGGACCTCCATGCTTGATATGTGGGGAAGAACCCCCATTACAAGTAATGATAGAAACAAACAGTCAAGATGTCAAACCTAGGGTTAATAACAGGAGTTGTATAACCATGCTGTTCATTGGTTTAGCCGGTATATTAGGCGCCATTGCCCGATTTGGGCTCTCCGCCTTATGGAATCCTACGACGGCTTCCGTTTTTCCTTGGGGAACTTTTTTTTGTAATTTAACCGGCTGTCTGATACTTGGTTTTATAACGTTCGCCGAAAAGCTTCCCATACCTACTAGACTTCGACTACCTATAACAACTGGTTTTATTGGATCTTTTACTACGTTCTCTGCGTTCAGCTATGAAACTATGAGCATGCTAAACCATGGACAAATTATCCTTGCCGCTCTTTATGTTTTGGGAAGTTTATGGGGAGGACTCGGTGCTACATGGATGGGTGTTCGTATAGGCGAGTCTGTTCGAAGAGGAGTTCGTCGTTCATGATGACATGGTTATGGCCCATTTGCCTGGTAGGTTTTGGAGGATTCTTTGGCGCAATTTGCCGATTTCAGCTAGGGACATACATGGCAAACAGGTTCCCAAGTTCTATTCCGTATGGTACACTGACAATAAATCTTTTGGGTTGTTTTTTGCTTGGCCTGTTGATGAGATATCATTCATTTGACGATTGGAAACTGTTGATAGGCACGGGTTTTATGGGTGCTTTCACTACATTTTCCACATTGAATCTCGAGAGCATTAAACAGCTCCGCGCTGGACTGTGGCAAGCATGGATCCTCTATACACTGCTCAGTTATACCGGTGGAATTCTTCTGACTTTCCTCGGATATTACATATAAACACTTACGAAGGAGATATCAACGACATGAAAGCCATCGTGAAACCAACCGCCCATCTACAAGGGGAAATAAACGCTCTCTCCTCTAAAAACTACACTACCCGCTATTTGCTAATTGGAGCACTTGCGGACGGGACGAGCACCATCTATTATCCGGCTCATAGTGAAGATAGTGATGCTATGAGACGTTGTGTCCGTGATTTAGGCGCTATTATTGAAGAAGATGATGAGAAAATCGTTATTACGGGTTTTGGTAAGCATCCCAAGCATGTTTCTGAGCTTAATGTAGGGAATGCCGGCGCTGTACTTCGCTTTTTGATGTCTACAGCCGCTTTTTGTCCCGATGTGACATTCGTAAACACGTATCCTGAATCTCTGGGCAAGCGCCCGCATGATGATCTGATTGATACTTTGCAACAAATGGGTGTGGAAGTACAACATTCTAACGGACGTCTGCCGATAACTATTAAAGGAGGACAACCGCGCGGTGGCAAGCTCACTGTTTCCGGTAATGTCAGCTCACAGTTCCTAAGTTCACTTTTATTTATGACACCTTTGCTAGAAGAGGATAGCGAGATTGAAGTGCTGCACGATTTGAAATCCAAAATCATTGTAGGTCAAACACTGGAAGTATTAGAACAAGCTGGTATTATTGTGCACGCCAGCGAAGACCTTATGCACTACCGCATTCCAGGTAGACAATCCTATCAAGCCAAAGAATACGTCATTCAAGGCGATTACCCGGGTTCTGCTGCGATTCTAGCAGCTGCGGCTGTAACGAATTCAGATGTACGCGTTCTTCGTCTTGAAGAGAATAGCAAGCAGGGTGAGAAGGCTTGTGTGGATGTCCTGCGAGCAATGGGTGTCAATTTAACTCATGACAATGGTGTTGTGCATGTTAAAGGCAACCAGAAGCTAATTGCTGGAGAGTTCGATGGTGATCACTTTACAGATGCCGTGCTTGCTATGGTTGCAGCAGCTGTATTTGCAGAAGGTACTTCTCGTTTCTACAATGTCGAAAATTTACGTTATAAAGAGTGCGACCGTATCACCGATTATTTGAACGAGTTGCGTAAAGCCGGTGCTGATGTAGAAGAACGCCAAAGTGAAATTATCGTACATGGTAAACCACAAGGTGTTACAGGTGGGGTCGAAATTAATGCTCATTTCGATCATAGAGTCATTATGGCTTTAACTGTTGTTGGTCTTCGTTCAGAGAAGGGTTTGATAATCCATGATGCCCATCATGTGGCCAAATCCTACCCGCAGTACTTTGACCATTTACGTTCTATTGGTGCTCAAGTTGAACTTGTGAGTGAGACATAGATTCCCAAAACAACGAATGGGTGAGTCAGCATGACGATTATTTGGCAGGGTTTAAAGGTGACGTTCGGTTTCTTCCTCGTTGCTGGACTTGTGTTTGCAAGCAGTGTATTTGCTGTGTTGCTGTATGCTAAAGCGACTGGCAAAGAACCAGCGTTTTTAGCGTCCAGTCCTGGGATACTTGCCGTCAAGCCTACAGCTTCCGTGAAAGTAACTGAGGTTGCTTCTCCGCCGCCAGCTATCCAGATAAAAAAATCAGCAATGATTGATGCGCCTGTTTTTGCACAACTACCAGAATTGCCAGCAGGTTGTGAAATAACAAGTTTAACGATGCTGCTCCAGTATCATGGTATTACAAAAAGCAAAATGGAACTTGCTGCAGAAATGCCTAAGGATGACACACCAGCCACCTTAAATGCGGACGGTTCAATTGCTTATTGGGGAAATCCTAATACAGGTTTCGTAGGCGATGTCACTCGGAAGCAGAGAGGTTTTGGCATCTATCATGCCGGACTATTTCCAATGCTGAAATCGTACGTACCTCAAGCCATTGACATTACGGGGGAGCCCTTCGAGCTATATGAGCAGCAGATTGCGAATGATATTCCGGTTATTATTTGGACAACGATTGATTTCAACATACCTTACAAATGGGTAACTTGGGATACACCTAAGGGACCTATCAAGACGACATATGCTGAACATGCTGTATTATTGGTAGGATATGATGAGAATAATGTATACTTGAATGATCCATTAAGCGGTAAAAAGCAAGTCCAGGTAAACAAAAATCAGTTTATCGACAGTTGGACCGCAATGGGGAAACAAGGTCTCACGTACTTGAAAAAATAGGAGGGAAGCACATGACTTTTGAAAATCCGTCAAGAGAGCACATTAAGGAGATTCTAGCGAGTGCGGGTAATATTGCCGTAGTGGGTTTGTCTGATAAACCAGATCGTACATCGTATATGGTTTCCGCGGCTATGCAAAGCAGAGGATACCGGATCATTCCTGTCAATCCGAACGCTACTGAAATACTGGGTGAGAAATGCTACGCTTCTTTATCTGATATTCCTGAACCTGTGGATATCGTCAATGTGTTTCGCCGTGCTGACCAAGTGGTTCCTGTCGCAGAAGAAGCCGTTAAAATTAAAGCGAAGGTTTTCTGGCTCCAGCTCGATATTGTGAATGAAGAAGCTGCACGTATTGCTAGCGAAGCCGGGTTAGAAGTCATTATGGACCGCTGTATTAAAGTGGAAGATGCGATTCTAAATCCTCGAAACAACTAAAATCACCGCACTTTGGACAAAACTAAAAACCGCTTTTCTTTTACCAGATTGGTAAGGGATAAGCGGTTTTTTTTATGTTAGCAGCTAAGCTTTTAATATATCATGGTCGACGTAACGCTCACCATTTAATTCACTAATGACATTAATTGCGACTTTAGCACCATCACCGGCAGTAACAATTGTATGCATACTAACTCCAGCTGTAGTACCTGCTGCCCAGACACCCTTAAGGCTCGTGCTGCCTTGCGCATCAGCATCAACGACAGTTTTGATTCGTGGTTCTGTTCCGGGCCTCGTCTGAATGCCTGAAGCTTCTGCGAGCTCAACGGACAGCCCTGTAGCAAGAATAACATGTTTTCCTTCGTAAGCTCCGATATCCGTCGTTACTTGGAAGCCTTCTTCGGTTTTTGCCAATTGTTCCGCCTTGCCTTGTACGAATTCAGCCCCGAATTTAGCTGCTTGTTTCTTCCCGATTTCGACTAAATCAGGACCCGCTATCGCTTCTACGCCATAATGATTCTCGACCCATGCTCGTTTGGTGACACTTTGATTGTTGTCAATGACAAGCGTCTTTTTACCAGCTTTTGCGGTGAATAAGGCTGCACTAGATCCTGCTGGGCCTGCTCCAATAATAATAACGTCGTATGTCATTACGGTAACTCCTCCTACAAAGAGAATGGGATACAAAAGGATTATGGCATAGCCGGTAATTCATAGTCAATTCTTTTAAGGATCATCCCAATGGCTTCCATAAATAAAAAATCAACAAGCGGAGAGAATAAAAAAGGCCCCAAAAAAGGTGCTCAAAAATATGAGAGTCCGAGGAGGATTTACACATGTACAACAATAATAACAGCTTTGGGAATGCTTCCCAAGGTTATCAATCTTCACAAGGTTTTCAGGGGAACAATGCGCAGTATCAAGGTAACCAAAAACAGTACCAACCTATTGGCACTGTACAATCTTTCTATAATCAACCTAACGCTGGACAAGCTAATCAAGGTTTCAACCAAGGGAATTTACAAGCTTCACAAGCTCCTCAGGCAACTTCACAAGAGTCTTTTCACACTGCGAATTATCGTGGGAATCAACCACAACAACAGCAACAAACTAACTTCCAAAGCGGATATTCTTCTACCCCAATGAGCAACCAATTTGCTTCTAACCAATCCCAACAATTTGGTTATGTATCCGCTCAACAACAACCATTTGTTTCTAGTCAGATCAGTAGCTCTACACAGTCGAATCAACAACCATACGGACAAGCTTACGTTTCACCAAACGCTTTCCATACAGCGAACTATCGTGGGAATCAACCAGGCCATGATGCGAATTTGCGTAGTGAATCCTCGACACCTTCTCAGCAATCCTTCCAAAGTGGCTATAGATCACAACAAAGCATGCAACAAAACATGCCACAACAATCGCTTCAATCTTTTAATTCCGGATTTAATAATACAAGCATGGGGCAACAATCCGGATACAATTCCTCGTTTTAATAGGGAAACCGTTTCGAATGAGTTTACGAGCAGGTCGAACGCCGACCTGCTTATTTTGTTTTGACAAACAGGCTAACAAGCTTTACGATTTGATAAGAGAAGGCTTATGCTTACAATGCAAGTTTTCTTAGAAAACGCTAAGCTTTTGCTTACGATGTCAGTTTTGCAAAAGCAAAACTCTTAGGAGGTAGCATACGTTTGAACTGGATGGGGAACTTACAACAGCTTGGCCGCTCATTAATGCTGCCTACCATTGCGCTTCCTATCGCTGCTGTGTTGCTTCGTCTAGGGGATCTACCTTGGGATGTCATTCACGCATCTAGCTTAGGGGATATGCTGCTGTTGGCTGGGAATACGGTCTTCGATTATATACCAATCATTTTCGCTGTTGGTGTAGCGCTAGGCCTTACTGAAAGTGCTGGGATTGCTGGTTTATCAGCCATGCTGGGCTATTTTATGTTCACAAGACTAATTGAACATGAACTGGGGACTCAATTTCAACTGGGTGTACCAGGTGGGATATTAATTGGATTACTGGCTGCTATTATTTATCATCGCTGTAAAGAGATTAAGCTTCCAGAATACATACAATTTTTCGGTGGCCCCCGCATAGTTCCGCTTATTATGGGGCTGTCCACGCTTGTAGTGTCTTATATTATGATCACTATTGGCCCCTACTTAGAAATGGGGATGGGTAAGCTCTCCAATTGGCTGCTTGGATTAGGCGGTTTAGGTGCCTTTGTTTATGGTATCGCGCATCGTCTTCTCGTTCCGTCGGGTTTGCATCATATTTTGAATAACTTTTTCTGGTTTCAAGTAGGTGCTTATCAGACGCCAACGGGACATATGGCTTATGGGGATTTACCTAGGTATTTTGCCGGAGATCCGACAGCAGGTATGTATATGGCCGGATTATATCCCATTATGATGTTTGCCCTCCCAGCAATCGCTTTTGCGATTATTGGGGAAGCGCGGGAAGATTTGAAGCCGAAGATTAAAGCGACATTTTTGACAGCAGCGTTAGCTTCTTTTTTAACAGGAGTCACTGAGCCTATTGAATTTGCTTTTCTCTTCGTTGCTCCGTATTTATTTGTTATTCATGCGATTTTGTCTGGAGCAGCCATGTGGTTGGCTTATGAATTAAATATTCATCACGGTTTTTCTTATTCAGCCGGGGCCATCGACTATGTCATTAATTTGCACCTATCGCATAACGGTTTATTGCTCATACCGATTGGTATCGTTTATGGGCTTCTCTACTATTTCATGTTCCGCTGGGCTATACGGCGGTTCCAGATTCCTACGCCAGGTAGAGAAGAAGGCTCCTCACTTGAAGAGTGGGCAGGTGATATTCCATATCGCTCTCCACTTATTTTGCAAGCACTCGGTGGGAAAGACAATATTAAGAAGATTGAAGCCTGCATTACCAGATTGCGTCTTACACTTGTCAATGATCGTTTGATGGACATCACGGCATTACGACACTTAGGAGCAGCAGGCGTCATCCGTCTTGGAGGAGGCAATGTTCAGGTCGTGTTCGGAACATTCTCAGAGCTAATTCGTGAAGAGATTATGAAAGTATTGCGCAAGGATATTCATGTGGTGTTATTTACTTCGCCAATGCAAGGACGCATGATCCCAATTGAAGAAGTGCCTGATCGTATCTTTGCTTCGCGTTTGGTAGGAAACGGCGTTGCTTTTATTCCCGAGAAAGGAGAATTGGTTTCTCCTGTTGCCGGGACCATTATGCACATTTATCCGACTATGCATGCCCTGGGCATCTTGACCGAGGAAGGTTTGGAGGTCCTGCTGCATATTGGCATCGATACGTCTAGTTTGCCGGGTAAATGTTTTAATGCGGTAGTAAAAGAAGGCGATCACGTGGAACCGGGGCAACTACTAGTTAAGTTTAACTACAATAAAGTCAAAAAATTCGCTTCATCGATGGCGACACCGATGATTATTACGAATCCCGATCTTGTTAAATCTTGGAGTTTTGCTCCATTTAAAGCTGTCAAAAAAGGCCAAGGTTCTGTGATGTCGGTTGTCCTAAAGCCTACTAAACAAACGGGGGGGACGAATGGATGATCAGAGGAATAGGAGCGTCTTCAGGGATCGCGATGGGTCAGGCTTTTGTCATACCTACTTGGGAGTGGGATTTTCCTGAGAAAATGATTGATGTCACCGATTTGTCTTATGAATTTGAACGTTTGTATGATGGTATTCGATCTTCCAAAGATGAGCTAGAGATCATTAAGCAAGAGATTAAGGATGTTGTTGGACAAGATCAAGCCTATATTTTTGATGCACATTTGGCGATTTTGGAAGATCCCATTTTTATGAACGAGATTCAAGGGATTATTGAGCTGCAGTACAAGGCGGCAGAAGTCGCTGTAAAAGAAGTTATCGATAAATTTGTCGATATGTTCAATCTCATTGACGACGAATATATGAAGGAACGAGCGCTTGATATTAAAGATGTCGGAAACCGGCTTTTGAAGCACTTGCTCGGCGATACTAGCTCAACGGTACCGCCGATCGATCATCCTTACATATTGGTCGCCAAAGAGCTAACACCGTCTCAATTGGCTCATTTGGACCCGGCTAATGTGCTTGGTCTGCTAACGATTCTTGGTGGCACGCATTCACACGTATCTATCATGGCAAGAGCAATGTCCGTTCCATATGTGCTGGGTTTGGAAGGGAAGCTTCTGCGGCCCATTCAAAATGGCGATTTCCTAATTATTGATGGACAAGAGGGTACCTTATACATCAATCCTGATAAAATAACGATTGAGCGGTATCAAGCACGCAAAAAGAATTGGCTCGAGTTCAAAGAAAGCTTGCAAGAGATAGCTGACGTTGCACCAGTAACGTTGGACAAGAGCTATGTGAATTTACATGCCAATATCAATTCTGTGCTGGAGATCGATCAGGTTTTACGTAACGGGGCTTCTGGGGTAGGTTTGTTCCGGACGGAATATCTTTACATGGACCGCGATTCGTTACCCAGCGAAGACGAGCAGTATGAAGTTTATCGTCACGCAGCGAGGCAGCTGAAAGGTCGCCCCATTGTAATCCGAACGCTCGATATTGGCGGAGATAAAAAGCTTGATTATTTGCCGCTTGCAAAAGAAGATAATCCATTTCTGGGGTATCGGGCGATTCGTATCTCGCTGGACCGTAAAGACCTATTTATGACACAGCTTAGAGCGATTCTAAGGGCCAGCCATTACGGTAACGTGAAAATAATGTATCCTATGGTCACTTCCCTGGATGAGGTGCGTCAGGCTAAAGCTCTGCTCGAGAAGGCCAAGGCGGAATTGCATGCACAAGGCTTGCCATATAATGCAAATATCGAAGTTGGATTAACGATTGAAGTGCCTGCTGCAGCTCTCATCGCAGATGTCCTTGCAAGTGAAGTGAATTTTATGAGCATTGGTACGAATGATCTTGTTCAATATGTATTAGCTGTGGACAGGATGAATGAAAACATCGCGCATTTATATAATCCCTATCATCCAGCAGTTATTAGGCTTCTCAAACATGTGATCGACTCGGCCAAAAGTGTAGGAATTCCCGTAGGCGTTTGTGGAGAAATGGCGGGTGACATTCGAGCGCTTCCGATATGGCTGGGATTGGGAATAGAAGAACTAAGTATTTCCGTGCAGACACTATTACAAGTGAAACACCGTTTACTAAGCAGTGACGCTAAGAAGTGCAAACAGCTAGTCAATGAAATTCTAGTTTGTAAAACAAGTGATGAAATCATAGAACTGCTTGCTCAAACCGAACAAACAGAATCCATCGTAGGAGGAAATTAGCATGGAATTGACAGGAACGAAAGTACTAGCTTTTGTTGATGAAGAATTTGAAGACTTGGAAATGTGGTATCCTGTATTACGTTTGCGTGAATCGGGGGTCGTAGTGGATATTGTTGGTCCTAAGGCTGGAACCGTGTATCACGGTAAATATGGTGTACCCATTACGACTGACTACGCCTTTGATGAAGTAAAGTCTTCCGATTACATCGGCCTTTATGTTCCGGGAGGATGGGCGCCTGATAAGCTACGTCGTTATCCGGACGTGATTCGTCTAACGCAGGAGTTTCACGCGGCAGTAAAACCGATTGCTCAAATCTGTCATGCAGGTTGGGTGCTAATTTCGGCGAAAATCGTAAAGGGGTACACGATGACTTCTACGCCTGGCATTCGAGATGATCTCGAAAATGCGGGAGCAACTTGGTTGGACGAAGAAGTAGTTGTCGATCGCAACATCATTTCTGGGCGTCGTCCGCCAGATCTTCCTGCATTTTCTAAGCGATTTGTGGATGAGCTTATTCAATTTAATAAACAACAGGTAAAGTAACATTCTACTACCATAGGTGGCAAAAACTACTACTCTTCATTCGGCAGGAAATCGATTAAAATCGTAGAATATCATAGTACAAGCAATTCATGTACATGCCGCCCGCCAGTGAAGGAGTGTTAGAATGCAAAAGTATTGTAAGTGCGGACGCACGATGAACCTTCGTCTGCGTACGGTTATTTATCAAAACAAAGTCGACATTGAGAATGTACCTATTTACTCATGTGAAGCGTGTGGTCGCAGTGAAGTTGTTCCTCATGTTAAACCCGAACTTACCGGTTTAATCGGTAGGCTGGGGAGTAAGCCTGAGAAGCAGCAGCTCTTTTTTCATGAGCTTTCGGAAGTTGCTTTTCTGCTGCTGAAGGTGACGGAAAAAGAGCATATGAATGATTCCATGGAAAAGATCGTTGAAGAACGTATCAATGAACTTTTGGACATCTTATTGCTAGCACAATCGCTGGGTGATGAGCCATGGACCGAAGAAATTCGCAAGCGGTTATCGCAAATCACACAGAGTGCAATATCGACATAAGCAGTATGTGGCCAATCCCATTGGGGGGTTGGCTTTTATAGTTGATAAGAAAGTATAAGTTTATACTTTAGCTTCGCATCAACCTTGACAAACTCACTCGTCCCAAAAGGACGATGGAGTCGTTTATCCTTGCATAATGTGTACATCTTTTGAAAAAACATTGAAATTATTTTCAAAGCATTTTCAATATACATTGCAAGATGGATTAATTTGTCGTATCATAACGATAATATACTAGGATCGCAGAATACTTTTGAAAATGGAGAGAGTAACCGTGACCGTAACCATTTATGATGTAGCAAGAGAAGCAGGAGTTTCGATGGCAACCGTATCTAGGGTTGTAAACAACAATCCTAACGTTAAGCCACAAACACGTAAGAAGGTTTTTGAAGCCATTGAACGGCTCGGTTACCGCCCTAATGCGGTAGCAAGGGGTTTAGCGAGTAAGAAGACAACGACAGTTGGTGTTGTCATTCCCGATATTTCCAATTCCATTTTTGCTGAAGTAGCACGTGGGATTGAGGATATTGCCAATATGTACCATTACAATATTATTTTGTGTAATGCGGACAAGAAGAAAGAAAAAGAAATTCGTGTTATTAACACCTTGCTTGAGAAGCAGGTTGATGGATTGCTCTTCATGGGTGGCGTAGTAACTGAGGAACATACACAGGCATTCCGCACGTCTTCCGTCCCTGTCGTTTTATGCGGCACGAAGGATGAGAACCAAGCCATGGCATCCGTGGATATCGATCATGAGAAAGCTGCTTTCGATGCTGTGAATGTGCTTATTGAAGCCGGTCATCGTGACATTGCGATGATATCCGGAACGCTGCATGATCCAGCGAATGGATTTGCGCGTTATCAAGGTTACAAAAAAGCATTGGATGAAGCAGGCATTCCACTGCGCGATGAATATGTTCGCATTGGGAACTATCGTTATGAGTCAAGTGTAGACGCTGTGAATTATTTCTTGGAGCTTTCACCAAGACCAACAGCGATCTTCTCCGCAACAGACGAGATGGCGATTGGCGCCATTCATACGATTCAAGACAATGGACTTAGAGTGCCGCAAGATATCGCCGTAATTAGCGTGGACAATATTCGCATGGCTTCCATGGTTAGACCGACTTTAACGACAGTAGCCCAACCGATGTATGATATCGGCGCCGTGTCGATGCGTCTTCTAACGAAGCTGATGAATAAAGAGTCAACGGATAACATGCAGGTTATCCTACCGCACGAAGTTATTTACCGCAACTCCGTTACACAATCTTAATCAAATCAAACCTCTAAGCGAGGTCATTCCTTTGGGGATGATCTCGGTAGAGGTTTTCTCATGTTGATAAGGGAAAGAGGATAATGAAATGACATGGAATAAAATTGCTCTAATCGGAGCGATGAACGAAGAAATAGAGCTGCTAGTTTCACATATGACCGATGTACGTGAAACGATCAAAGCTGGTATTACGTTTCGTGAAGGTACGTATTTTGACAAGCAAGTTGTTGTGTGCCGGACAGGTGTAGGGAAAGTGAATGCCGCTGTGACAACTCAAATTTTAATTGATAGCTTCGGCGTCGAAGCCGTTATTTTTACAGGAGTAGCGGGAGCATTAGATCCAGAGCTGAATATCGGGGATCTCGTGATATCGAGTGAATGCATGCAGCATGATATGGATGTTACAGCACTTGGGTTTCCTCGTGGCGTCATCCCTTATGAAGCGAAATCCACCTTCGAAGCGGATAGTAAGCTTGTTGAGTTGGCTGTTGCATCAGGTGAAAAACTGTTTGCAGGCAAGGTTAAAAAGGGGAGAGTACTCTCTGGGGACCAGTTTATTGCAAGCAGGGAAGTTGTTGCTAGCCTGTATGAAGAGCTTGGCGGCGTTTGTGTTGAAATGGAAGGGGCTTCAGTTGCTCAAGTTTGCTCGATGAATGCCACTCCTTATGTCGTGCTTCGATCGATGTCCGATAAAGCAGATGGTTCAGCTCATGTTAACTTTGCTGAGTTTACAGTCCAGGCATCTGAGAATTCGTACAAAATGGTTGAGGATATCGTGAAACATCTATATTAGGTATAAAAAAGACAGGAATAAAAAAAGCTCAGAATATCGCCGAAATGACGGTGGTTCTGAGCTTTTATTTTTACTTCAAATACATCATAGCGAGTTCCTTCGTTTGCCGGTTCTTCTCGGCAATCGCTTGGCGCCTTGGAATCGGCGCCCAAGCATCTACGGGGTCCAGCCACGTATCCACCAGCTGGACAGGGCTCTTGCTCTGCCAGGCGTCCAGCCACGCCTGTGGCAGCTTCAGCTGGGGCTGCGCCTCCAGCTGATCTAAGATCGCCTGCTCGCTCATGACGAGCCAGAGCAGGCTCCAAGCCCGTGGTACGACACGCCAGATGTCGTACCCGCCGCCTCCGAGCGCTATCCATCGCCCTTCGCACCACTGGTGCGCAAGGGAGTGGATCAGCTCGGGCATAGCCTTGTACACGCGCATGGAGCAATGTACATGCGCGAGCGGGTCGAAAGCATGGGCATCGCACCCATGCTGCGAGATAATGACGTCTGGCTGGAAGCTTCGAATCGTCTCGGTGAGCACCTCACTGAAACACTCCAGCCACGATTCATCCTCGGTGTAGGGCTCCACCGGCATGTTAATGTTCGTGCCGAACGCGTCGCCTTCGCCGCGTTCGTTCACGGCGCCCGTGCCGGGGAATAAATATTTCCCCGTCTCGTGGATAGAAAGTGTGCATACCTGAGGATCGGCGTAGAAGCCCCACTGCACGCCATCTCCATGATGCACATCTGTGTCGATGTACAGCACCTTTGCGCCGTACATCTCTTTTGCGTGCGCAATCGCCGCTGACGCGTCGTTGTAGACGCAGAAACCTGCGCCCTTGCTTTGCAGGGCGTGGTGCAATCCGCCGCCCAGGTGGAGGGCGTGTGGAGCCTTACCGGACATCACCATCTCGACAGCGGTGATGGAACCGCCCACGACCTTCGCCGTAGTATTATGCATCCCGGCGAAGTAAGGCGTGTCGTCGGTGTCAAGTCCGAAGCGCGTTGCTTCTCGGACCCAAGCCGCCTCCGGCACGGAACAGCTAAGCGCTTTCACCGCTTCGATGTAAGCGGGGGAATGAACCCGCAGCAGCTCGTTATCTGTCGCGGAGCGAGGAGCCCATAGCGCGCTGTTAGGGAGCGCGCCGGCTTTTCGCAGCAGATCTACCGTCATCGTAAGGCGATCTTGATTGAACGGGTGGTTTTCATTGAATTTATATTGAATTTCTTGATCATCATAGATAAAGACAGGATTTGCCTTCTTGTTCATATCCCTAATTCCCCCGAATGGACTAACAATTTCGCTTGAAGCCCTAGAAATCCCACGATTACTTAGAAATTAATACATGAAACGCTGCTGAAAACGAATGCGATCAAATTGCTCAACGGAAGAAATCGGCACCTTTTTGCCGATTCTTACCATAAGACAGTTGGCTGGATGTGAGCATATTTCTGGGTCGTCCGTAGCGAACCAGATCATGTCGATGCTTTTCATGAGCTTCTCCATCATTTGACGGTATTCCCAGACCGTTAATTTGCTTGTTTCCAAGTCCCAATGCCAATAATACTCTGTGGTGAAACAGATGATATTCTCCATTTGCTCATCTTCGAAAGCGAGTCGAATCATCTTTTTCCCTAATCCTATGGATCGGTAGTCGTCTGCAACTTCTATGGCGCCTAGTTCAATTAAATCCTGCATATGTCCCTGTGACCAACGCTCAATCTCGTCTGGATAGTGGAAGGTGACATAGCCGACAATGGTGGAGCCGTCTCTTGCAATTATGATACGTCCTTCAGGTAATTGTGCGATTTCGACTAGTGCCTCTAACTGCTCCTTAGGTCTGCGGAACGCATCTAATTTGATATGCATAACAAGTTCCTGCAGGGTTTCTGCTGAAACAGGACCTTCTATGATAATTTCGGGTTGATCGGGAGCTGCGCGCAAGCTGTGTGAGTGGTATATTTTGATATGCTGCATAACCTTAGCTCTCCTTTTAAAAAAAAGCATGATGAACGTTTCCTTTTCCGTTAGGTCATAGTATTCTTATACCAAACTTTGGTTGGAATTAAAAGACGAATTTTTAACGTAGGCGAATATTTCCTAGTATGATATAATAGAATATGTCAAAAATCGATCACATTTTGCTTGAATTAATCAGTAAAGTGAAAGCGGTTTACCACGTGAGGAGGGTTTTACGTACATGGATCAAATGAAAGTTGAACTCATTGAAGCTGTATCCACTAATCCTAACATGATCAATTATGAACAAACGCATGCGACATTTGACTGGAAAGACATCGAGAAGAGCTTTTCCTGGTATGAAACAGGTAAAGTTAACATGGCATATGAAGCGATTGATCGTCATGCTGACTCATCCAAAAAGGATAAAATCGCACTTTATTATAGCGATAGTCAGCGAGAAGAAGCAATCACTTATGGACAAATGAAAGCGAAATCTAATCAGTTTGGTAATGTGCTTCGAGGTCTTGGTGTTGGTAAAGGCGAGCGCGTCTTTATTTTCATGCCACGCACACCGGAACTTTACTATTCGTTACTTGGAACCCTCAAAGTAGGTGCTGTTGTTGGGCCATTATTTGAGGCTTTTATGGAAACAGCAGTTAGAGACCGTTTGGAAGATAGTGAAGCTGTAGCGATTATTACGACACCAAGCTTACTATCGCGTGTTCCTTATAATGAACTTCCACATTTGAAGCACGTCATTCTCGTTGGTGAAAATGTGGAGCTAGCTGAGGGACAAGTTGATTTCTACAAAGAGATGGAAAGCGCTTCAACCGAACTTGACATTGAGTGGCTGGATCGTGAAGATGGATTAATTATCCACTATACGTCTGGCTCAACGGGTAAACCAAAGGGTGTCTATCACGTTCAAAACGCCATGCTCCAACATTATTATACGGGTAAGATTGTATTAGATCTTCAAGAAGATGATATTTACTGGTGTACAGCGGATCCAGGTTGGGTAACGGGAACCTCCTATGGGATCTTTGCTCCATGGTTAAATGGTGCAACGAATGTTATTCGCGGTGGACGCTTCAGTCCCCAAGATTGGTACAATACGCTTCAGAAATACAAAGTTACCGTTTGGTACAGTGCGCCAACTGCTTTCCGTATGTTGATGGGTGCCGGTGATGATGTTGTTACTGGGTTTGATCTGTCTTCGCTTCGTCACGTACTTAGCGTAGGCGAACCGTTAAATCCCGAAGTTGTACGTTGGGGGCTAAAAGTTTATAACCAACGTATACATGACACTTGGTGGATGACAGAAACAGGTGGACAACTCATCTGTAACTATCCATCCATGACGATTAAGCCTGGTTCAATGGGGCGTCCAATTCCGGGTGTCGAAGCGGCTATTATTGATGATGCAGGGAACATTTTGCCTCCTAATCGGATGGGGAACCTAGCTATCAAAACGCCGTGGCCTTCGATGATGCGCAAAATTTGGAATAACCCTTCGAAATACGAAGAATATTTCCGTTTGACAGGTTGGTACGTTTCCGGTGATTCGGCTTATCAGGATGAAGAGGGGTACTTCTGGTTCCAAGGTCGTGTGGATGATGTGATTAACACAGCAGGTGAGCGGGTAGGTCCTTTCGAGGTGGAGAGTAAGCTTGTTGAGCATCCTGCGGTTGCAGAAGCTGGGGTTATTGGTAAGCCTGACCCAATGCGTGGAGAGATTATTAAAGCGTTTATCGCCCTGCGTGAAGGCTACACTCCATCTGATGAGCTCAAAGCAGATATTTCCAAATTTGTTAAAGAAGGGCTTTCTGCCCACGCAGCTCCTCGTGAAATTGAATTTAAAGACAAGCTGCCTAAGACACGCAGTGGTAAAATTATGCGCCGTGTTCTTAAAGCTTGGGAGCTCAATTTGCCAACAGGCGACTTATCGACGATCGAAGACTAAGGCAATCAAGCCTTCTTTGCACCAGATCAATGGTGTAAGGAAGGCTTTTTATTGCGTATATAGAAGCATTTGAAATAAAAAAGACCCGGGTACCCGGGTCTTTCTACTTAGTGATTTAGTTGTTGTAGGCGATAGAAGCGGAGGGCTTTGACTCGCCCGCATCGTTGACAGCAGTTACTTTGTAATAACCGTTGTAAGCTGCTGCGTAGTAATGAAATTCGGTCGCATCATCAACAGAACCAAGCTTCTTAAACGTTCCTTTTTCTTTGTCACTAAAATAAACAATATATTTTTTTACTTTATCCTTGGACGCATTGGCTTTCCAGGTTAACATCACACCTGCGCCATCTGCTTTGGCTTTAATACCGGTTGGTGTGGCAGGTAGGTCCTTTGTGCTTCCATTGTTACCGTTGTCGGTTCCGATGGGTTCACCGATTCCACCATTAGTGCCTGGAGGGTTAGTAGTTCCTGGAATTTGATTGCCATCGACAGAAGGTACGAACAATGAATCTAGCGAGCTTCCATCTGTATAAGAGGAGCGGCTAGGTGCCGATTCTTTCCCCGCTACATCGACTGCTGTCACATAATAACCGATTAAGCTAGGTCCGGGGATTTGATCAATAAACTTCGTCTCTGCGCCAGCCAATACAACTTTGCCGCCCATGAGCTGGAACTTGCCGCGGTTATCAGAACGATATATGCGATAGCCGACGATATCAGGATTCGGACTTGCCTGGAAGGCAATAGTTGCTGTGTCACCTGACTTGGTTGTTACAACGTTCGTTGGTACTGCGGGCTCTTTACCGTCATCAACCCGAGGGTCAACTTCGGATGGTGCGTCATCGTCATAATCTGTTGGCTTATAATTATCGATCGGCTTACGGCTTTTTTCAGGAAGTTTACTCATGGCAACTTCGATTTCTTTGAGCAATTGACTGATCGATTTTTGTCTTTTAATAACCGTCTTCTCTTGGACGAAATCAGCCGGCGTGCTGTCTTGCGCCATGTAATTCAGGCCGCCAAAAGAACTGATTTTCATTCGAACCATGACATTGTCAACCTCAGTAGGCACATATTTCTTGTTGAAAAGATCCGTAACAAGAAGATCGGACTTAGAAGTCAATTCGCTCGGCAGCTTGCCGGATAAACTGGATACAGTTGCTGAGACAATACCATCTGGTTTGGCGAATGTTTTGGTAGGGAAGAGATCCGGTTTTTGCTCGATTGTTCGGTTCATAATGAGTGCCCATATATCTTTGGCGTGATTCGTCTGTAATGTTTTTGAAGACAACTTATTAATCGGTTGGTCATAACCAATCCAGACACCAACGGTAATATCAGGGGTAAAGCCCATAAACCAAGCATCGGCATCATCTTGCGTTGAGCCGGTTTTTCCAGATATCTCAATTTTGCCATATGATTTGTACTTTTTCATCAAATCAGTTGCTGTACCTTGGCTAACCACCGTTTTCATCATATCTGTAATCAGATATGCACTTTGTGGAGAATAGACAGGGGTTGGCTTTTGATCATGCGTATAAATCGTTTTGCCATTCGAATCTTTGATTTCGCGAATCATAAACGTCTCATTGAATACGCCTTTATTCGGAATAGATGCATAGGCGCCGGTCAGTTCCCTCACCGAAGTTCCTCGGCTTAGTCCGCCGATTACGCCGGTCTGCGCATAATAATCTTCTTTTTGAATGGACGTGATACCGAGTTTTTTTGCAAAATCCCAGGAATCATTTATACCAACTTTATTCAAAAATATATCAATGGCTGGGATGTTGTAAGACTGGTTTAAAGCTCTTCTTGCTGTCATTAATCCATGAAACTTGTGATCCCAGTTTTCTGGAAGATGAAAGCCTTTGACACCATCTTTTAGAATAATAGGGATATCATCCACGATACTAGCCGGTTGAATGGCCCCTTTATCTAAGGCTGGTATATAGGCGGCAATGGGCTTCATGGTTGATCCTGGCTGTCTGAATGCTTGTGTGGCGTGATTGAGCTGCTCTTCGAAGAAATTGCGGCCCTCAATCATCCCTTTGATAGCTCCGGATTTAGAATCGATCATGATGGCCCCAACTTGTTCCATGCCTTTTTTATCATCCGTAGGGGCGAAGTTTTTATCGTTACTCGATATTTCATGCATGGAATCATAAATGGTCTTATCTATGGTTGTATAGATTTGATAACCGCCACGTAAGAGTTGAGTATGTATACCTTTTAACGCTTCATTATAAGCGGCCTGGTTTTTCTTAGGATCAAGCTCAGGCTTCTGGATCTTCAACAAAATTTCGGCAGCTTCTTTTTCCGTTTCAATCATTAGGTAAGGATAAGTCGTATAAGCCTTCTGAGCCGAAGGGGGCATGGAAGCTTTAAGATCAAATTTAAGTGCTTCTTGATACTGTTCATTCGTAATTTTCTTTTCTTCCAGCATCCGTTTGAGTACTAATTGTTCACGCGTAACCGCCTTTTTGAAACCATCTTCATCAAAGTCAGGCTTACTCGTGAATGCAGAGTACAGCGATGGGGATTGCGGCAGACCGGCCAAGTAAGCGGCTTGAGCAACGTTTAACTTATCCAGATCGTCGATGTTGAAGAGACCTTTGGCAGCTGCTTTAATCCCATATAGATTATAGCCTGTCGCGCCATTGCCATAAGGAATTTTGTTCAAATAAGCGAGCAAAATTTCATCCTTGGACATTAGGCGTTCCATCCGCAACGCGAGCAGCAGCTCTCTTGCTTTACGTCCATCATCACGGTCTAGTGTAAGAAAGACCCGTCTGGCAAGCTGTTGCGTAATCGTGCTTCCACCTGTTTGAACTTCCTCGTTCAGTAGTTTCTGAGTTACTGCCCGATAAAGCCCGCGGATATCGATCCCGCGATGATTGTAGAAGTCTTTGTCTTCAATGGCGAGGACAGCGTCTAACAGAAGCTGCGGAATGTCATCTAGCTGAGCGAGTCGACGGTCTTCTTCCGTTCGCAATTGCCCTATGACCGTATCATCATTGAAGTAAGCAAAGCCAGTGACTGCATTTTCCTGCATCTGCTGACGTATGGCCTCTTCGGTACGAACAGGATCTTTTTTGACTAGGGCACTGACATACCCGAAAGCGGCAGATCCACCGACAATTCCCGCCAAAAAGGCACTAATGATGGTCCATTTTAATGTAATCCATGTTACTTTGAATGTAGTTCTCACCCAAGGGCGATTCCATTTAGCGAAAAAATTGCGCATAAGTTCCAATATCCTCCTTACATGAACCCTAATAGTATACCATAATTGCACCTTATGCGGTAATGATGAAGCGAAGAAACGATGCCGACATGGTTTGACAACACCCAGAAACATGTGATAAATTTTTATCAAATGCGTTGAAAGATCAGCAGTAGGTAGCTTGTGGATGCTTTCAGAGAGCCGGTGGTTGGTGCGAACCGGTACCTGCAGGTTAGTGAATTACGGTCTTGAGCAGTGAATGGGAACCTGCAGCAACATAAGCTGCACAAGTAGTATTTGCCGATTAAACCACGTTAAAGGTTCTTGAGTGAAAATAGCTAGCCGTGCACATAACACCTGTTATAGTTGTACGTATCTACTGTTTTAATTAGGGTGGTACCGCGAGTCAAGTCTTCTCGTCCCTTTGTGGATAAGAAGGCTTTTTTTGTATGTTTAATGAAAAAGGAGATGGATGAACATGGATATTTTGAAGGATTTGGAGTTTCGCGGACTGCTTCATCAAATTACGGATCGGGAGGGCTTGGACAAAAAGCTTAGCGAGGAGCGTGTTACGCTTTATTGCGGCTTTGACCCGACCGCGGACAGCTTACACATCGGTAGCTTGCTGCCTATTCTAACTCTGAGACGCTTTCAGCTCGCTGGTCACGTTCCTTTGGCACTCGTAGGCGGGGGAACAGGGCTGATTGGTGATCCTAGCGGAAAAGCCAATGAGCGAACACTCAATGGGCCTGAAGTTGTCGAGGCTTGGTCACAAAGCATCAAAAATCAGTTATCTCGCTTTCTCGACTTCTCCACAGAAATTGAAAATAGTGCAGAGCTTGTCAACAATTACGATTGGCTAGGATCGCTGAACGTCATCGAATTCCTTCGTGATGTAGGCAAAAACTTTACCGTCAATTACATGTTGGCAAAGGATTCTGTTGATTCACGGATCTCCAAAGGGATTTCTTTCACAGAGTTCAGCTATATGATTCTGCAATCTTACGATTTCCTGAAGCTTAATGAAACGAAAAATTGCTCTGTGCAAATTGGCGGAAGTGACCAATGGGGTAATATTACGGCTGGTCTTGAGCTTATCGGTAAGTCCACAGATAAACGTGCGTACGGGGTAACCTTGCCGCTTGTGACAAAAAGTGATGGTCAAAAGTTCGGGAAGACAGAAGGCGGAGCTATTTGGTTGGATGCAAGCAAAACGTCTCCTTATCAGTTTTACCAATTCTGGTTGGGCACAGCCGACAATGACGTCATCCGTTTCCTGAAATATTTTACTTTTGTTTCTCATGAGGATATCGAACGTCTCGAGGAAGAAGTGCAAGCTCAGCCTGAGAAGAGAGAGGCTCAGAAATTGCTTGCCCGCGAAGTTACGAAGCTTGTACACGGTGGAGAAGCGTTAGAAAGTGCACTTAACATTACAACTGCTTTATTCAGTGGTAATATTCAGGAGCTTTCACGTACGGAGATTGAAGAAGCGTTCAAGGATGTTCCATCTGCAACCATAGATCAAGATGATATTGCGTTGGTTGATTTACTGATTTCCGTAGGAGCGGCACCGTCCAAACGCCAAGCACGTCAAGATATTGAGAGTGGTGCTGTCACGGTCAATGGCGTTAAAGTGACGCAATTCGATGCAGTTACTAGAGATTTGGGTAGACTCGGAGAGTCTTACATCATTATTCGCCGCGGTAAAAAGAATTACTACCTGGTACAGTTTGCTTAACGAAAAAAAAGCCCCTTAGGGAAATCCCTGAGGGGCTTGCTTTTATTAACGGCTGTAGAACTCGACGATTTGTTTCTCGTCAATTTCTTGTGGAAGCTCAGAACGTTCTGGCAAACGAATGTACTTGCCTTCTACGCTTGCATCGTTGAACTCAAGGTAAGTTGGCAGGTAGTTACGGTTAGCAAGAGCTTCTTTCACTGCGGAAAGACCTTTGCTTCTTTCACGAAGAGCGATAACGTCACCTGTAGATACGATGTAAGAAGCGATATCTACTTTTTTGCCGTTCACAGTTACGTGACCGTGAGCAACTAGTTGACGCGCGCCTGCGCGGGAGTTGGAAAGACCAAGACGGTAAACCAGGTTGTCCAAGCGGCTTTCAAGCAAGATCATGAAGTTCTCACCGGAAATACCTTTTAGTTTGGAAGCTTTATCGAACAAGTTGCGGAATTGCTTCTCGTTCAAACCGTACATGTGACGAAGTTTTTGTTTTTCATTTAATTGAACGCCATAGCCGCTCATTTTTTTACGTTGTCCTGGGCCATGTTGACCTGGAGGGAATGGGCGTTTCAAGTCTTTACCGTTACCACTCAAAGAAATACCAACACGACGGCTTAATTTAAATTTAGGTCCTGTATAACGTGACATTTAGGAAAAACTCCTTCTTTTCAACAATTAGTTTAGTAGATAGCATCTAGATGTCAGGGTGAAGACAAGTGCCTGGTTTTGCTTACGAATCATAATGTGATTCCCTGACAAGAGTAGTTCAGCCGCTGTCTTGGCAGGAGCAAAAGCAGTGAGGGTGATCACAAATGGCATTCACCGAAATCATGTTGTTACTCGACTTCTAATTTTATTAAAAACAGGGGCATGTGTCAAGTCTCAATCCTTTAAAGTGATTCTAAAATATCGTGCAATAAGCACAGAAAAATAGTATGATAAATGAGGTAAGATTTAGCCTGGATCAATAGGACTACAGTTTGTTGGTGAAGGAGAGCCTATGAGTGAACCACTTCGTAGTATGAAACAACATAGTCGTGCAGATCACTTCGAAGAGTTTCTTCGGCAAGGACTTGTTCTTTCTAGCAACTTTTCCTATTGGGAATCCAATTGTCATCATGTAGCGCTAGATGCTTTTGATGAGTGGATTCACCAATTCGGGCAAGCGATGCTACCGCCTCAAACCGCACTGCTATGCGTGGATACGGATCTTAAAGTGGTTAAGGCTTGCTCCCATGATACACTTCTTACTGATGCATTGCTGCAGGTAGGAGCATCATGGAGCTATGCAGAACGTAATGACAATCCGTTGGCACGATGTGCTGAAAATCCAAAAATGCATATAATGACTAGCGAAGAAATGAGCGCAAAAGCACTGAAATCCGTTTTGGCTGCTTCGATTCCAGTCCTAGATCCACAAGGGGCTCCAATTTTATATTTGGGACTATTTTCCCATACACTTGAAGAAGCAGACGAACTTGCACAATTGTTCTATATACTCTCCCTATCTTTCCAAAGTAGTGTGCAGAGCGTAGAGGATCGTCGTAAGTACGACCATTTGTTTATGCAGCATCTAAATAGGGAACTTGAGTTTAAGAAGCATGATATTTTATTTGAGGCTTCTAAGAAACTACACGCCAAAATCGATGTTGATTCGGTATTGACTGAAGTCATTGAGTGCATGCATAGCGTTTACCCCAATATGCAAGTAGATTTATTGCTTTCACAAGATAATGACTCTACGAATCTATCTGTGAAGCCTTTGAATTTCCAAAGTACAGAGAATGACATTCGAACACGTGCTTTTATGGAAGGGCATGTGATATTTGAACCATCATCCGAGAATAGTGGCCCAAGTACAGGTCATATCGCTGCTCCATTATCAGGCAAACAGGGTGTATATGGCGTGTTATATATGACGTCTAAGAGCGATTTGATTCACGCTTCGGATTTGCAATTCATATCATTGCTTGCCGATACAGCCGGGTCTGCTTTTGAAAACGCTAAATTATATGAACAGTCGAATTTAATGATTAACGAGCTTCGACTTATTAATGAAATCACCAAGCAGTTAAATCAGAGCTTGCGTTTAAACGAAATCTTTAACTCAGCATCGAGCGAAATTTTAAGTATTTTCGGCGCGGATTATAGTTGTATTCTGCAAGCGGATAAAAATAGTGAGAATTTAATCGTACAAGCGACTAATTTGCCTGCGATGTTTCATGAGACCTTTACCGTAGATCAAGGCTTTTCTGGCGTCGTCTATACCTCCAAAGAACCGATTATTATTTCGGACTATTGGAGCAATGAAAAGGTCAAGTCAAAGCTGATGCAGTTAACCAACTCCAGATCGCTTATTGGTTCGCCGATTCTCGTGAATGGACAAGTTGAAGGCGTTATTCTAGTCGTCCACAGCAAGCCAAATTTCTTTTCCTATGATAACTACAAATTGCTGCAGGTTCTTTCGGGGCATATTGGTCTTGCCATGACGAATGCTTCCCTGCATGCTGAAGTGAAACGAATGGTTATTACAGACAACTTGACAGGACTTTATGTACGACATTATTTGGACGAACAGGCCAATTCGATGCAAAAGAAGGACTTCTGCGGTTCACTTATTGTAGTTGATATAGACAATTTCAAACGGGTTAATGATACCTACGGTCATCAGGTAGGCGATAAAATCTTGATCCAGGTAAGCCAAATTATTAAAACTAGTATTAGGGATAGTGATATTGCAGCAAGGTGGGGCGGGGAAGAGCTTGCGGTCTATTTACCCCAAGTTGCCAAGGCTCAAACGATTCGAATTGCAGAACGTATTCGTATTCGTGTGCTTGAGGAGACTAATCCGCAAGTAACCGTTTCCTGTGGTGTTTCGGATTGGAATTGGGAAGAAGACAAGATTAGTGTAGAATCGCTGTTCTATCGTGCAGATATGGCTCTCTATCAAGCTAAAAATAACGGTCGTAACCAAATTCGAACCGGCTAATAAAAAGCACTTGTCTAAGGACAGGTGCTTTTGCTTCGCTTTAACACTTTCACATCAAGAACTTGGTTGCTCAATTTGCATATAATGTCGAAAAAAGGTATCTAATCTAATAAATTTGCATAGGTAGGGTAAACTATATGAAGGATAGAAATAGTATAGGGTACTTCACTGTTGTATAACCAGATAACTCCTCACTTTTCTCTTCCTGAACCTTCTGTAACATGTTACAATGGTTTGGTCTAAGGGAAGGATGGTCGAAATTTGTCGGTGTTAAACAGAAACAGAAAACACATTTTGCTAGTTTTTTTTATTTGTATTTTGCTCGTTGCCCTGATTGCCTTTTTATTTTATAACCCTACAGGCATTAAACTTACTCACAGCAATATGCGACAGCTATCTGAACATTTAAGGGACATTGGTTGGCCCGGTAAAATCATCGGAATGGCTTTAATTTTTTTTCAAACGTTCTTTCCGTTTATTCCCTTTGTTGTTGTAGCAGGTACGAATGTTGCTATTTTCGGTATTAAAATAGGGTTTCTTGTTAATTACATAATGTCTTGTTTAGGAGCAGTTGCCTCTTTTTATTTTGCTCGCTATTATGGACATGCATGGGTAGAAAAAAAGCTCGAGCGATTTCCATTAGTGACGCAGTTTAGTAAGCGGATGGAGAAGCGCGGATTCCTATATGTCCTTCTAGGCAGATTGATTCCGATTTTACCTTCCTCTGCGATTAATTTTGGTGCTGGGCTAACTCGAATGCGGTTTACTCATTTTCTATGGGGTACCTTGCTGGGGAAACTGCCGATCGTATTCCTGGAATCGATGATTGCACATGATTTATTTCATTTCCAGAAATATAAGGGAAGACTACTTTTGTTGCTAGGTATTTTCGTTGTTTTGATTCTAATAGGGAACGGCGTGAAGAAAGCCATTGCAGCAAAGACGAAGTAAAGCGCTTTACTTGGAGAATGAAGGAAATTTTTAGTTGCGTTAAGTAACCTTTCCAAGTTATCATATAGGGAGCAAGGCGACCAATTCAGATGCAAATAAATGGAGGAATGAAATATGCCAAGTGCTAATAATGCCGCAATTGTTGAAATTTCACAAACAGCTAATAAATTCAGATCTTCAATCGTTCTCCAATATGATAATAAGTATATCGATGTAAAAAGTATCTTAGGTTTGTTTACTACATTGCTTAGCTCCAGCAACTATGATCTTCATGTACATGGGCCGGATGCAGAAGAAGCGAAAATCGCTATGGCTGAAGTATTCGCTAAGCACAATTTGGGCGTAAACGTTGTTCAAGAATAGAATTCATGCTTAAAGAAGGTACTCTCAGAATCTCTGAGGGTACCTTCTCTTGTATATTGATCCAATTTCGCTTAATATAGATCATATAAGGACGGATGACTATGCGTATAGGGGGAAGTTGGGAATGTCTTCATCTGATCTATTGCTGGACATGAATCAAAAAGCGCTTAATCTTCTCCAAGAAGATGCAGATAAAATCGAAAAGCTAATCGAAGTACAAATGGAGAATTTGACAACGCGTCAATGTCCACTGTATGAAGAAGTTTTAGATACGCAAATGTACGGACTTTCTAGAGAAATTGATTTTGCCATTCGAGCGGGACTTATTTCCGAAATACCTGGTAAACAAATTCTCAGCAAGCTTGAACGTAACCTTGCGGAGCTATATGAAGCGTTGAATAACAAAAAGTAACCCTTCACAATGGGTTACTTTTTTTTGTCTTTGTTTGCGTATTTAGACGAGGAAGAATACGACGCCTAGAATGATGTAGACCACAAGCAGCAGGAGACCTTCATACCAGTTGGTTGAGCCATCTTGGGTTATTGACTTCGTAATAAAGACAGCGACTCCGATTGCAGCAAGTTCATAGGTGGTGAAGACAATGTTCATGGGTGTTCCACTTACGAAGAAACTGACAAGTACAAGCACAGGAGCTACGAATAAAGCGATTTGCAACGAACTGCCGATTGCTATTTCTACGGCTGCACCCATTTTATTCTTCATGGCCATCATCACGGCGGCACTATGCTCCGCAGCATTTCCAATAATGGCAATGAGGAATGCACCTACAAACAGCTCTGATAATCCAAATCTATGGGTAACTTCTTCTAATGTGCCAACTAACCACTCACTGGTGAAAGCTACCATGACGGTGGCTAAGATTAGAAAAAGAATGGAAGTTCTTTTAGACCAAGCTGCCTCACCATGTTCAATGGCTTCATCAGAAAGTACATTTTTGTGTGTAACCATGGAGAATAGAAGCCAGAGCAAGTAGGCGACAATTAGTAATATGGCGACGATCATGCTCATTGTTGACGTTTCTTTGGTTGTCAGTCCACCTGCGAAGATGGCTGGAATGAATAACGCAACAACCCCAAGAATCATTAAGGAAGAATTGTGTGAAGCAAGTTTTACGTTAAATGACTGTTCTTTAAACTTTAATCCACCTGCAAATATGCTCAGTCCCAGAACAAGCAGCAGATTGCCGATGATGGCTCCGGTGAGACTTGCCTTGACGACATCGAACAATCCGTCTCTAACTAAGAAGAACGCAATAATTAACTCAGCTGCGTTACCAAACGTTGCGTTGAGGAATCCTCCCACGCGCTCACCTGCATAATGGGCAACACTTTCTGTTGCTTTACCTAGAAATCCAGCTACAAAAATGATAGCTATACAAGCAATAACGAATTGAAGTGTTGAATTCAGATGCATGTAATGAGCGATACCCGTTGTAACGAAAGAAATGATTAACCCGATGTAAAACAATTTTCCCTTCAAAGTAAACCCTCCGACTCATTCTTATATTGGTACTTTTTGACTTCTTTTAATATACCCACTTTGGAACCCAATGTAAATTCGATTTGTCCGTTGTCGCTGTTCTTGCTTTCATCTAGTGAACTTATTACAATAGATTTATACCAGAGTGGAGAGACTTTGAGCTCCACTCAATGATCCCTATATGAGGAGTTGATCTGTATGTCCGAAGACAATCAAACCGGCTTAATTCGTATTTCTGATGATGTAGTATCGACAATTGCAGGACTTGCAGCTCTGGAGACAGCAGGCATAGCAGGCATGTCAGGCGGTATCTCGGAAGGTTTAGCTAAGCGACTCAGTGGTAAGAATGTGCAGCGTGGGGTTTCTGTAGAGGTCGGGCAAGTGGAAGCAGCTATCGATCTACGTGTTATCGTCAATTACGGTTCCCGTATTCAGGACGTATGCAGGGATCTCCAAGAAAACGTGAGAGAAGCTGTTGAAAATATGACCGGGCTAACCGTGGTGGAAGTCAACGTCAAGGTAGAAGGCGTAGCGTTCAAGGAAGAAGAGACAGCAGATGATCCACATCGTGTTAAATAGAAAAAAGACTCAATCGATTTCACTGAAATCGATTGAGTCTTTTTTTGGGTTTTGCATCTTCTTTGTGTGATTGTTCCCGAGAAATACTGAGCAGAATCCCCATACTGATGAGAGAGACCATCATGGAGGAACCTCCTGCTGAAATAAACGGCAAGGTTACACCGGTAAGTGGAATGGATCCTGTAACGCCACCGATATTAATGACGGCTTGGAAGGCAAAAATGCTCATAATGCCAACTCCTGCTACCATACCGAACAAATCGGGACTGCGAACAGCGACAAGGATGCCACGCCATATAAAGAGCAGGAAGATAAGGATGAATATGGAACTCCCAATAAAACCAAACTCTTCCCCAATGATTGCAAAAATGAAGTCGTTATGAGCTTCAGGTAAATAATGCAGCTTCTGAATGCCTTGACCGAATCCTGCACCAGTCAGTCCGCCGTGTCCGAATGCGAATAAGGATTGGACGACCTGATACCCAGTATCCGAAGTATCGGCCCATGGATCGAGAAACGAGGTTAGACGGTTCAAACGGTAACTGCTTGACGTATCTGCTGTGTTATTTATTAGTAGGTAAAGGGTAACAACTATGGTTCCGATCGCAGCAAGGCCTGTCCCTAAAAGGAAAATATGTTTTAGGTTGGAGCCGCCCACAATGATAACAATAGCAGAGCAAACCAGCAGGATCATACAGGAGCCCAAATCAGGCTGGAGCATGATGAGCATACTGACAAATCCGACGATCACCAAGGCAGGGAGCAGCCCTTTCTTGAAATTACGGAACTTCTCTTCTTTATTACTAATGAGAGAAGCCAAATAAAGAATAACGATTAGTTTGGCGAATTCCGTTGGCTGAATGCCAAATTTACCTACATTAAACCAGCTGGCTGCACCGTTTGATTTTGAAGTGAAAATAACGAGAACGAGCAGCATAACGATAACAAAGAAAGCGGGAATAACCAACTTTTTCAGCTTGGTGTAATGGAGGTTCATGCAGAAAAGCATGCCAACGCTTCCTAAGCCAACAGCTATCAATTGCTTCTTCGTAAAATACCATGGGTCGTCCCATCGATAAGCACTCGTCATTGAGCTTGCACTGAAAACCATGGCAAGACCGAAGCAAACAAGTACAAAGGTTAAAAAAAGCAGCAGAAAATCCGGCGTTCCTCTTCGAGGGGGATTCATGCTGTTTCCTCGCCTAGTCTGCTAATAATTGCTGCAGTTGAGCTAATTTTTGGTTGGAAATTTTGAGAACCGACTCAGGGATAGGAGAATTGTAATCCAAGCCATGCGGGAACGTTTCTTTACCTATGTAAGCTTCTTCTAGGAATAAGATTGCATAAGGAGATTCTAGTTTACCGGATTCTACACGAGCATTTACACGTAAGAAATACACGGATTTACTTGCTTTATCTTCCATTTTAAAATCATAAGTAGCACGCGTGTATTCCCACTGCCAACGCACGAAACCAAGTTTAGTCGTTACTTCATCCAGATGAGCCAAATCGCTTTTTAAGCCTTTTAGGCCAGTTGCTTCAATAATCAATTTTAACGCCTCCATATTGTACGTATGCATTCTTTATTCATGATAGTATGTTTCCAAAGGTTCTGCAAGTCGATAACAACGTCAATTTTCTAATATTTGATGGCACTTTACAGATGAAACATGATCATTTATTTGGTAGAATAGGTTCAATGACACGGCAAGCGTGAAAAGTTAAGAAACAAGGATGGGCGGAGGATTTTCCTTATGAACGATTTTCAAGCAAGCTTACAAGCGAATTATGAAGAAATGGTTGCCTGGAGGCGCTACTTACATCAAAATCCCGAACTATCTTTCCATGAATATCGCACCGCTGAATTTGTGGCGAATCATCTACAAAGTTGGGGTATTGAAGTTCGCAAAAATGTAGGAGGCAATGGTATTGTCGGACTGCTCCGCGGCAGCAGCGAAGGTCCTACGGTTGCGCTTCGAGCAGACATGGATGCACTGCCTATTCAAGATGAGAAGAACTGTGCGTACTCTTCGCTCACAAAAGGCGTTATGCACGCTTGTGGACACGACGCACACACCTCAACACTGCTTGGTATTGCCAAGGTGGCGAGTCAGCATCGCACTCAACTAAAAGGGAATCTAGTTTTCCTGTTCCAACATGCTGAAGAAATTACGCCTGGTGGCGCTGATTCCATGATCCAAGAAGGAGCTCTTGAAGGTGTTGATGCCGTGTTCGGCGTTCATCTATGGACACCATTTCCTGTAGGCCATTTTTATTCCAAAGCGGGTCCCTTAATGGCGGCACCCGATGAATTCACCATTCATATTCAAGGAAAAGGTGGACATGGGGGTTTGCCTCATCAAACAATTGATAGCATTTATGTAGCTTCTCAATTAGTTGTTAATCTTCAAGCGATCGTAAGTCGACAAATTGATCCGATAGAACCATGTGTGGTTAGCGTTGGATCCTTCCACGGGGGCTCTAGCTTCAATGTCATAGCTGAAACGAGTGTGCTGAATGGCACTGTACGCACTTTCAATGCGGAACTTAGACAAGATGTGAAGCAGCGCCTCGAACGGATCGTACATACCACTTGTGAGATGAATCAAGCTTCCTATAAGATAAACTATAAATTAGGTTACCCTACAGTTGTTAATGACGGGAAAGAAGCAGAGCGCTTCTTCAAAGTTGGTACCGAATTGTTTGGGGCAGAAGCCGTGCACGAGTCCCCACTTATTATGGCCGGAGAGGACTTTTCCTATTATTTGAACCACCGACCAGGCTGTTTTATGTTCGTTGGTGCAGGTAATGTTGAGGCTGGCATCGTACATCCGCACCATCATCCGAAGTTCGATATTGACGAGAAATCCATGCTAAATGCAGCAAATTTGTTGTTAGGAATGGCTTTGGATTATATGGCATGAATGCCGTTCATCCTTTGGAGAATGCTATAGAGGTAAGTTAACTCCGAGGAGGGATTATGGACATGGCAGGTAAAACAGTGAGAGACATCATGAGTAAAGATTGCGTGACCGTTACTCTGCAGGATAATGTCTACGAGATCGCTTTGAAAATGAAGCAGCATGATATTGGATTCGTTGCCGTTGTAGAGGGCAAGAAGCTCATTGGTGTTGTAACTGACCGTGACCTTGTTGTTCGCGGATATGCAGAAAAGCATTCTGGTTCTACAGCTGTAGATAAAGTAATCACGAAGGATATTGCGACAATAAGCCCCGATACATCTGTTGAAGAAGCCGCCAAAATGATGGCTAAAGATCAAATTCGACGGTTACCAGTAGTGGAGAACGGCGAGCTTGTAGGAATCGTAGCCATCGGCGACCTAGCGGTTCGCGGCAGCTTTGAGGATGAAGCAGGGGAAGCGCTTAGCAAAATTTCATCAGACAAAACACTAGTCGGCAGTAGATAATCATGTTCCACGCATAATAATAATAATAAGCAACCTGTTTTCCATTCTATGGAGAAGGGTTGCTTTTTTTGTCAGGAAAAATTGTTATCTTTACTACCGATAAGTGATGAGAGATAATGATAGCGAAAAGGGTAGGGGAGGTTAGCATCTTAGAATGAATAGGGTCGAAGACAGCGCATTTATTGGTGTAATTATTCTAGACGCAGGTTGGCATTATACATATATCAACGAATATGCAGCAAAAATTTTAAATCGTATGCCTAATGAGTTATTGGGTAAAGTCGCTTGGGCAGAATTTCCTGCTGCGATACGGTACGCTTGTTACGATCAATTCCATAAAGCCCGTAAAAATAAGGAAGAGGTTCATTTTGAAGAGTACATAAAATCGTCCAATCAGTGGGTAAGGATAAGTGCATATCCATTTGGCGGGAGCTTGCATATTGCATTACGCAAACCGGATTATGCTGAGATTACTTCATTGCTAGAAAGTGAGTATTATCTAAAATATACAGAGAATTTTCAAGATTTAATCACATTGACTTCAGTAGATGGTAAATTTCGATATCTATCCCCTGCTATTCATCCGCTGCTCGGTTATGAGGTTGATGAAATGGTAGGTACTCGTATCTTGACGTATTGTCATTCAGATGACATAGAGATGCTGAGAAACATTTTTATGGATGAAAACCATTTGGCTGTTGCAGACCAAGGGATGATCACCTGTCGTTTCTTACATAAAAAAGGTTGGTACGTGTGGTTTGAGAAAAATTTCAAATGGATGTTAGATGAAGATGGCAAAAAAAGTAAGATATTGGGTATTTGGCGCGATATTACGGAACGTAAGCTAGTCGAGGAGCGTTTTGTTCAAGCACAAAGGCTGGGGCAATTTGGCAGCTTTGAGCGATATCTGAATGATGAGTATTGCATCTGGTCCGAGGAGATGTACCGTATCCATGGTCTTGATCCTGTAGATTCCATGGAATTAAGCGAAGCTATTAAGCAAATTGTATTGGATGATCGCGAGAAAGTAGCCCTTGCTTTTGAGACTGCTATTCAGGTTGGAATCTCAGACGTCGAGTACAGGATTGTTCGAAATGATGGAGAGGTACGCTATCTTAAATCTCAAATCGAGCGAGTCATCCGCGAAAACGGTCGTACGGCTGTACGTGGACTCATTCACGATATTACAACACATAAAGAAATTGAAGCTGAGCTTAAAAAAAGCAAAGCCAATTTAGAAATTGCGCAAGAAATCGCGGGATTGGGTCACTATGATTGGGATGTGATCAGGAATGATTTGTATTGGTCAGACGAGTTACTTGTGCTGTTTCGTATGCGCCGTGAAAGTTTTGGGAATACAATAGAAGCCTTTTTTAATACGGTTCATCCGGATGATACAGTTAAAGTGAAAGAGGCAATCCGTGATTCTCTACATGGCGGTTATCTAGATTTGGAGTATCGAATTATTGTGAACGAGAATGAGGTCCGCATGATTCATACCATGGCCAAAACAACCTATGATGAATGGGGGAGACCGCTGCGTCTATTTGGAACGGTGCAGGATATCACCATACAAAAACAGACGGAAGAGCTGCTGCGCAAAACGGAAAAATTGAACGTCGCTGGACAATTAGCTGCAGGTATAGCGCATGAGATCCGCAATCCGCTTACGGCACTCAAAGGATTTGCTAAGCTGATGTGTCATGCCAACGAAGAAAGCAAGCTGCGGTATTTTCAGATCATGCAAGAAGAATTTAATCGTATCGAAATGATCTTAGGAGAGCTTCTGATTCTTGCTAAGCCACAGGCTGTAGCCTTTCATCCTCATGATACCACAGCTATTCTTAGCGAAGTCATTGAACTGCTGAATACAGAGGCAATCATGAGCAATGTGATCATCGAACTAGATTGTGAACCCAATCTTCCTCTGGTTAAATGTGAGCGTAACCAATTAAAGCAGGTTTTCGTGAATATGATTAAAAATGCCATTGAGGCGATGCCAACGGGAGGCTGCCTGAATGTATCTGTGAAAAAGGTTGCGAGTGGTGTAGCTCTCTATTTCGCAGATCAGGGACTGGGTATATCGGAGGAGGGGCTGCCGCGCATAGGGGAACCCTTTTACACGACGAAAGAGAAGGGGACTGGGCTCGGCGTAATGGTTAGCTTCGCGATTATCGATGAACATCAAGGACATATCGAATATCAAAGTAAGCTAGGCGTTGGCACCACTGTCCTTATCCAACTGCCAGCTTCTTCGTAAAATGGGGGAATAGACCGGGAAAGCGGTCTTTTTTTCATTTCTATAAATCTTGTAACTGTCAAAGTTCGCAATAAGGTGGTCAATCTGCGACAAGATGCTGTCTTCTAAATATGCTACATTGATAACGTGTTCAATAATTGTGAATCTAACAAGAAAAAGGTGATAACCATATGGAGAAAGTAAGGATTGGTATTATTGGTCTGGGCAATATGGGAACCGGACATGCCAAATATTTGGTGAACAATGAAGTGAAGGGTGCTCAGTTAACCGCTATTTGTGAGTTCAGAGCGGACCGCTTGGAATGGGCGAAAGAAAACCTAGGTGAAGGCGTCCAATTATTCGACAATCTCGATACATTCCTTACTTCGGGGACAATTGACGGTGTATTGATTGCGACTCCACACTATGATCACCCAGATGTAGCTGCCCGTGCATTTAAAGCCGGACTTCATGTATTGTGTGAGAAACCAGCAGGTGTTTACACCAAACAAGTTCGTGAAATGAACGAAGCTGCGCAAGCTTCAGGTAAAGTATTCAGTATGATGTACAATCAACGTACAAATCCATTATATAAGAAGTTGAAGGATCTGGTTTCTTCCGGAGAGCTTGGTGAAATTCGCAGAACGAACTGGATTATTACGAATTGGTACAGATCCCAAAGCTATTACGATTCAGGCGGCTGGCGTGCAACATGGGCAGGCGAAGGCGGCGGTGTACTCATTAACCAGGATCCGCATCAGCTTGACTTGTGGCAGTGGACGATCGATATGATGCCTAAACGAGTTCGTGCATTCTGTTATTTCGGAAAGCATCGCAAAATCGAAGTAGAGGACGATGTAACCGCATTCGTAGAGTATGAGAACGGCGCTACGGGCTTATTCGTTACAACGACGGGCGAAGCACCGGGTACGAATCGATTCGAGTTGTCCGGTGACCGCGGTAAAATTGTGATCGAGGATGGCAAGCTAACTTTCTGGCGTTTGCGTGTATCTGAGAGAGAATTTAATGAAACCTTCAAAGGTGGATTTGGCCAACCGGAGTGCTGGAAGTGCGAGATTCCAATTGAGGGGCAAGAAACAGGCCACAAAGGCATCACGCAAAACTGGGTGGATGCCATTCTACATGGCACGCCATTGGTCGCTCCAGGGGAAGAAGGAATCAAAGGTCTGATGCTTTCCAACGCCATGCTGTTGTCGACGTGGACAGATAATTGGGTTGACCTGCCGATTGACGAAGAACTGTTCGAGCAGCATTTGCAAGATAAAATAAAAAATTCCACTGTCAATAAAGAGGCTGGCTTTAAAACACTTGTGGTCTAAAAAACATGAACACCCCGCGCTAATGCGCACATGGGTAGGATAGTGGAGGAATTCGGACATGCAGAAAAGCGATGGAATGAATTACGCACCAAAAGGGAAGCCAAACATTGTCGTTCAAAAAGGGGAGTTCGTTTTCGCAGCGATTGCCTTGGATCACGGTCATATCTATGGTATGTGCAATGGCTTGCAGGAAGCAGGAGCAGAGCTCAAATGGGTTTATGATCAGGACGCTGCTAAGGTAAAGGCTTTCGTTGAGAAGTATCCCCATGTGAAGGTGGCTGCGTCTGAGCAAGAAATATTTGACGATGCCGAAGTCAAGCTAATCGCTTCAGCTGCTGTACCTTCGGAACGCGGAGCGTTAGGTGTCCGAGCGATGGAGAATGGCAAAGATTATTTTACAGATAAAGCTCCTTTCACATCGTTAGATCAACTGGCTGCAGCCAAGGCAACTGTTGAAGCGACGGGTCGGAAATTTGCGGTATATTACAGTGAGCGTCTCCACGTGGAAAGTGCCGTTTTCGCAGGACAGCTTATTGAAGAGGGTGCAATTGGCCGTGTCGTACAGGTCATTGGTTTAGGGCCGCATCGACTGGGTGCATCGAATCGCCCGGATTGGTTTTTCAAAAAGGAAAATTATGGCGGCATTCTCTGTGATATCGGCAGTCATCAAATTGAACAGTTTCTGCATTATGCGGGGTGCAAGGATGCTACCGTTGTTAGCAGCAAAGTGGCGAATTACCATGCGAAGGATTATCCGGAGCTGGAGGATTTCGGTGACGCTACACTGATTGGGGACAACGGGGCGACAAACTATTTCCGTGTGGATTGGCTTACTCCGAGTGGTCTGGGTACTTGGGGAGATGGACGGACGGTTATTTTAGGAACAGAAGGATATATTGAACTACGTAAATATATTGACATCGCTCGCGATCCGCAGGGAGATCAGCTATACCTGGTCAACCAGCAAGGAGAAAAGCACTACAGCCTCCATGGACAAGTAGGCTTTCCTTTCTTCGGCCAGTTGATCTTGGACTGTCTGAATCGTACTGAGCATGCCATGACACAGGCGCATACGTTCAAAGCAGCAGAGCTGTGCTTGCTTGCTCAGGCGAATGCAGTCCGTGTGGAGTAGGTCTACACATTAGCTGGACAAAAGCCTTCATGGGCATCGATAATTGCCTTTTGGCATGATAACATAGCTGTACGTTTAGCTTAAAATTCGGGTAGTCTAGCGGTAATATCGCTAGCTGCCCGTTTTGCGTTCAGCGGTAACGGTCGTTTTGGGAACCAAGGAAAGACCCAGTCCATGCATCACGCATTTTTTGACCGTCTCATAGTTATTGATTTCATAAGTCAGGGTATATTGAATTTGGTGTTTGCGCAGCATCTTTTCGAATATATTGCGGCAGCGGAGTAGTTATTGGTTATTTTTTGGTATCAAATGCTTTATCGTAATCCTTCCATACGTAAACGAGCAAGCGATCATATTGATCCTTCTTATCTACATCAAATTCAAGCTCGACGGTTTCCTTCTCCAATCGCTTCTTCGTATAAGCACTTGCTTCCTTCCCATAAAACATAACCGGTGTATTAGGTTTCTTCGTCTCCGGTGTGTCCACACCAATTAATCGAACTTTCTCTTTCTTCCCCTTCATCGTGACCTCAAACGTGTCACCGTCCACGATACGTTCCACTTTTACACGCTCTCTGCCAGCTACAGCTGTGGGTTTACTCCCACAAGCAGTCATCAAGATAACTAGACTAAGCAGCGCAGCAAGAGAGATTTTCCATTTGCGCATGAAGGGCCTCCTTAGAGTTTTTGTAAGAAAACTATCTTCGTAAGCATTGGCTGAGTTTTCCTTTAGGAAAACTTGCATCGTAAGCATATACTGAGTTTTCGTAAGCATTTCCTTAAGTATGTTTTAGACGTTAGCATGGTGGGGATGTTTAAATCAAGTGCTTTCCTTTCATACTAGGAAAAAAGGAGGCAGCACATGATTGCCATGGATCCTACCCGCCCTCTGATTGTACAGAGTGATTTATCGATATTAGTGGAAACGAATCACCCGGAATTTGAAGCTGTAAGGGGGACAATATCCCGTTTCGCGGATCTGATCAAAAGCCCGGAACATCTCCATACGTATCGGATTACGCCATTATCTCTATGGAATGCATCAGCTGCTGGGATGCCAATAGAAGAAATGTCGGTTTTTTTACAGCGATATGCGAAATTTGGTGTCCCTCCCGCGGTACTGAGCAGCATACGTAAATATGTGAAGCGTTACGGCATACTGCGTATGGAGAATGTCGGAAATGAGCTCTATTTAGTTAGTGATGATACGGTCGTGTTAAAAGAAATTAGCGCGTACGATTCGTTGAAGAGGTATTTAGAGGATACCCGCGGAGAGCGGGCTATTGCTATTTCTCCGATTTCACGTGGTGTCTTGAAGCAAGAACTTATCAAGCTGGGGTATCCTGTAGAAGATTTGGCCGCTTATCGCAACGGTGAGTATCTTCCGATTCAGCTTCGGAATGAAGATACGATGGAAACGCCTTTCCAACTACGGGATTACCAAAAGCATGCTGTAGATGCTTTTAACGGTGTCGGAGAAGGCGGCAGCGGTGTGTTGGTGCTTCCCTGTGGAGCAGGGAAGACGGTGGTCGGCATAGCCGCGATGGCTAGGTGCAACTGTGCTACATTGATTCTGACAACCAATGTTACTTCGGTGAAGCAGTGGAAGCGTGAGATATTGAGTAAAACGGGATTAGCGGAAGATCAGGTAGGGGAATATAACGGAACTACGAAGGAAGTAAGGCCTATTACGATTGCGACTTATCAGATTTTGACGCATCGAGGGAAGAAAGAAGACGAATTCTCGCACATGCGGCTCTTTAGTCAGAGAGACTGGGGGTTGATTATTTATGATGAGGTTCATCTTCTGCCAGCCCCCGTTTTTCGAGCCACAGCAGAGATACAAGCGACTCGCAGACTCGGGTTAACGGCTACATTAATTAGGGAAGACGGTCGAGAAGAAGACGTTTTCTCACTTGTGGGACCGAAGAAATATGATATGGCTTGGAAAGAACTTGAGTCAAAGGGCTGGATAGCCAAGGTCGCCTGCAAGGAAGTACGAGTGTCTCTATCGGCTTTCGATCGAGATCGTTATGGAGCCTCGGGTGCTAGGCAGCAGTTCAGGATTGCTGGAGAAAATGCCGCTAAGCTAGACGTTATAGACCACTTACTACGGCTTCATGCTAATGAACAGACGTTAATTATTGGCCAATATATTAGTCAGTTGGAGCTTATCGCTGCCCATACCGGCGCGCCCATGATCAGCGGTGGAGTGGCGCATGAAATCCGTGAGGACCTATACGAACAATTCAAGAAGGGTCGGGTGCCCCTCCTTATTGTATCCAAGGTTGCTAATTTTGCAGTGGACTTGCCCGATGCCGTTGTAGCCATTCAGGTGTCGGGCAGCTATGGTTCGCGGCAAGAAGAGGCGCAGCGGCTTGGACGCATCCTTCGCCCTAAGAGCAGCGGTACGAACGCAGCTGTCTTCTATTCTCTAATTAGCGAGGATACGAAGGAGCAGGATTTTGCAATGAAAAGGCAGTTGTTTCTAGTTGAACAGGGCTATCAATATAGCATAACGAGTTGGAATCAAGCGGCGAAATGACGAGAAGGAGCATAGGATGAGATTTGAACATATGGATAGGAACATGCCCCGAGAACTGAGAGAGCTCATTATTGAACAAAAATGGTGCTCTTCTTTCCTAGAACAAGGAGTGGCATTACCTGAGTTAATGACGGATCAGAAGTACCTTGCTGAGTTGAATCGGCGTTTGTCATTGGATGAAAAGCATACTTTGCGTCTCATATTATCCGCATTCGGCTGTGAACCATTTACAAGAGAAGCATTGGATAAGCAAGCAGCTCTTCGTATGGCGGGTGCGCAAGTCGCCCTAGGCCTTTTAGGACTTAGACGAACAGGTATTATTGCGGCTTTTCGCAAAGCTTGGGGGGAGCAGCTTTTTATCCTGCCTGAGGATGCTTTTGCAGCATGGCAGATGTTATTATATCCGTCAGATCAGCTTCAAACAGGTAAAGAGGATTTGGCTCTTGAGCTGTGGGAAGCCGTGAGCTTTGGGCAATTAAACACATCAGATGCAGCTGCACCGATACATCCTAGAGGCTTGGCACAGCAACTGTTTCATTTTCTTGTGGCTTGTAACCATCAATCATCTCTACCGCTCACGAACAAAGGAACTTTACATAAAAAGCAGCTGCAAAAGCTAATGGAACATCTAGCCTTGCCTAATGATATTTTACGCTCAGCTGGGCTTACTTACGCATTTAGAGACGTTTATGACGAACCTTCCGCGCTAATGATTGAAATGGCTATTCGCATGGGTTTCCTTTCTATTCATAGTCAAGGTGACCGTTACCTTTTCAACCAGCAGGCCTGTCTAAGGTGGCTTCAGGACTCCTACGATAGGCAGCAGGGGCGGTTATATCAGAATTGGCGTCAGTTGTTGGTTCCTGCACCTGTCTGGCTTGAACATGGCATATCATTGATGGAGAGAGGAGAGTTCGGGCAGTGGTATGATGTGGACGTTATTATAAAAGGAATCCGTTCTTGCTGTTCCCTCGGGGGGCAGGTGATGGAGGAATCATCGCTTCGCAAGTCTATCATGAGCACATGGATGGCTCCTTTGTCTGTTTTCCGTTTCATAGAGTTGGGTACCGACAAGGATGATCATCTATGGTTTCGATGGTTAGTCACACCGATACAAGAGGCCATACAGGATAAGGATGATAACCCCAGATCGTCAGAAACGCATATTGAAGTGCGTCCCTCGCTCTATGTGCAGCCGGATTTCGAATTGTTGCTCCCCCCTGACGTTCCTCTTCGCACAGAATGGGATATCGCGGTTTTCGCTGACCTCCAAGCGACAGATCTTGTTCGTACCTATCGCATAACCAAAGAAAGCTTCTACCGTGCTTGGGAAAAGGGGATGAGCAGCGAAGAGATGATTCAGATTCTTCACGATAATGCTCTTTACGAAGTACCCGCTCATATTACGATTACTTTACAGCAATGGGGGGAGCAGGCCGGTAAGCTGTATATCGAAGAAGTAACACTGCTTCGCTGCCGTTCCGAGGATATTGCGGAGGCCTTGCTTAGAAACGAGAAATGCCTACCCCTTCTTGGGGACCGTGTTGGCGGATCAGACTTTATTATTTTGCGTGAACATCTTACTGTGCTTACGAAGTGTCTAGAGAATATGGGTTTCAATCCAAGAAGCAGCCGAAGAGAAGAGAATACAGCGATTTCCAATCCCCAGATTTCGTCCGAAAATCAGACAGGTGGCCTTTGTTATTCACGGGATACCATCCAGCTCTATGAAATGGATGCCCATTTGCCGGAGCGGGCTGAGTTGTATCCGAATATGCAGGATATTCCTGTAAGCTGGATTAAGGAATTTCGTGAGTATCATGGCTCTACTCGCAAAGAGATGATCCGCAAAGCAATTGAATGGAAAAGCGTTCTGCAGCTTCGTAAAGAAGGGCGAAATCGCTTCATTATCCCCCGAATTCTTCGCGAAGAACGGTCGGGCTGGATATTGGAAGGAATGGAGGAATATCAGGAGATTTCTCTGGCGAGCGAGGATTGGGAGGAAATGAAGCTTATTTTGCCTGGTATCAATGATGAAGGTGTTTATACATAAGTTAGATTGAGCGAATGATCAAATATCAAATGGACGAGGATTTCGCTGCAAAGAGAAAAGGAAGAAACTCTTGAGGAACTGTGGTATAGTAGAGATGTTATCTATTCTTTGAGAGGAAGGATGTTGATCGTAGTTATGTTACAGACAATGGAAGCAGAAACAATAGATATGTCGGCCGTTCTTATGCAGGCTTATGACATGGGTGATATGATTAATTCCTCTGCTGAAGTGGCAGATTATTTATATTGGAAGATCGCTGTGGAGAACAGCGCGGAAGTTCGGGATCTTAAAGCGGTTTTCGCCAGAAAGAAAGATGCTTTCGAGGAATGTGAACGCTTCGGGCATTACCACCCAAGCTATCACGAAGCCTTAGCCGCGGTGAATGAGATTCAGGAGAAGCTGCATGCTGTTGAAGCGGTGCGTAAGTTTAAAGAAGCTGAAGACCGTTTGGACGATTTGCTGTTTACAGTTTCCACAACGATCGCCCATGCGGTCTCCGATACAATTAAAGTCCCAAGCAATAATCCACTTCCAACTGGCAAAGGCTGCAGTTCCGGTGGAAGCTGCAGCGGGAATTGCGGGTAAGAACTAAAGCTGGAAATCGGGGCGGATGATTCCGACCTCGGTTCCCTGCCAGTTATAAATAGTAGGGGTATGATAGGATGCAAGTTCGGCTACTTCGGATTCCGAAAGCAAGCTTAGCTGCTTCAAAGCTTCGACGACAGCGGGATACAAGGCCCGAACATGACCGTCTTCGATCTTTAAGACGAAGCCTAGTCCCTGCTCAGGAATCGTGATAGCGAAGATGCCTTCTGCTCCCATCTTGCCGATAATACGGCCTTTGGTTACCTCGATTAATCGCGTATCGAAGCGGTCGCTTCCCGCGAGGAATTGAGGATATTTTCGCACCGCATCGACAATTCTTTGGCAAGCGTTTGCACGTACTTGCGGTAATTCTACAGGGCTGCCTAGTCTGGCGAAGGCAAGTGCTAGTTGGTCAATTCTCATGCCGAATACGGGCACCCCGCAACCGTCAATCCCGAGCTGCATTTGCGGCTTTGGTACGCCGGTCATGGCGCATACTGCATCGAGCATAAGCTGTTGGACAGGATGCTGGATGCTCATGTAGGTATCCGGCGATGCACCAAGGTGTGCGCTTAACGCTAGCATGCCCGAATGTTTGCCCGAGCAATTGTTGTGCAAAGTGCTCGGGGATTCTCCTCGCTCGCGCATCGCCTGTGCGGTCGGCGCGTGGTAAGGTTCATGAGCACCGCACTGCAGGTGCTCATGATGGTAACCGAGCTTGCCCAGGATACCCTGGGCAGTGCTCACGTGCTCGGCTTCCCCGTTGTGGGAAGCGCAGCATAAGGCGATTTCGGCATCGGTGAGGCCGAAATGATCAGCCGCGCCGGATTCTATCACCGGCAATGCTTGAATGAGCTTCGCCGTCGAACGGGCGAAGGTGAGCAGCTGCGGGTCGCCCGCTTGATGCAGCAGCGTCCCTTCAGCGTTAACGACCGCGAGGTGGACGCGGTGAATACTTTCTGTTATGCTTCCACGGAATACGCGGACAATGGTGTCAGAAGGCTTCATGTAGTGGGTTCACTCCATACTAGGATTATTGAAAAGAGGTTGCAATCATGATGATCGAGCGTAGCGGATTAATCATTTGGGTAAACGATATCAAAGCCGCGAGAAACTTGGAACGGTTCGGTTCCCTTCATTACATATCTAAGAAAATGAATTATGCCGTTCTTTATATACATGCCAGCAAAGTAGATGAGACAACACGGAACCTTTTGAAGCTCCCATACGTCAAAAAGGTAGAGAAGTCTTACCGTAACGAAATTAAAACCGAATACAGTAGTGATGTGCCGGACAAAACTAGATTTTACACCCTTTGAGGCTGCAGTGCAAAACGAAAGCTTCGTAAGAAGCTTTTTTTATTTTTTGAATTTTTAGAAAATAAGCATTTTTTCATGATTTCACAAATATTTATTAATAATTTTATATATTCTTTCATGGGAAAAAAAGTTATAATCAAGTAAAATATAACTTACAGACAGATAGGGAATAGGTACACGGTCTCATTTTAGTAGGAAAGGGGTTGTGATCATGAAAGACAAGGTGATGGGGAGATGGAGTACTTATGAACCATTCTTCGTACAGCTGGGTGACAAGAAAGTGGCGGATGTCGTGATCACGAATCATGCGAAGCTGAGATGGAGTGATCGTGTTTCTAGCGAAAACAATTCACTCGAGGAAATTTGCGCTTTTCTGTGGGAAAAGCTTAAAAATGATAGCATCGTCCCTTATTATCGCAATGAAGAAGACGTTTATCTCATTGATGATGACCTTGTCGTTGTTGCTGAGTTCTCCCATTTGGAACATGAGACTGATCTCGTGGGCAATCCGCTTCACAAAATGATTATTGTTACTTTCCTTGGGAAAATGTCAGAAACGATGGAGCTTCGTGATTTGAAGTCCTATTATTCTTGGCTTAGACACTCACGTCGCATGACACTGATCAAGAACAGTCGTAAGCGTCGATAACCGAATAGGTTGCTTATTTGGAGTGTGTCGATGACGGCATGCTCTTTTTTGCGTCCTAATGGACTGTGTGCTTGCGATTTCATATAATGGAAACAAAGAGAGGCGGGTTTACATGGCACTTAATTTTCATCAACTACATATTTTCTTTACCGTGGCGGAGAAAGGCAGCTTTTCTCATGCGGCGGGAGCCTTACATATGACACAGCCTGCGGTGACCATGCAGGTACAATCACTGGAAGATTATTTCGGCGTCAAGCTATTTCACCGCAGCACCAAAAAGATCGAGCTGTCCGAAGCGGGACGAGCTCTGCTGCCTTTTGCTAAAAACAGCATTGAGCTAATACGTGAGACGGACGTTGCCATGTCCAAATTTACGAAAATGATTGAAGGACGGCTGCAGTTGGGCGCCAGCTTAACGATGGGGGAATACATTTTACCTCGCCTTCTTGGACCTTTCAGCAAAGACTATCCTAACATCTCCGTATCGATGAAAGTGATGAATACGGCCCAGATTTTGGACGAGGTCCTGAGCCATCAGCTCAATTTCGGACTTGTAGAAGCGCCCATTCATCATCCGGATGTCCATACTGAAGCGATTCTTAGTGATGAGCTTAAGCTTATCGTGCCTGCGGACCATCCGCTAGCCGATATGGAGGTTGTAACACTGGAGGAGCTGTTGAAATATCCGTTTGTTCTTCGGGAGCAAGGATCCGGGACGAGAAGAGTGATGGAAGAGGAGTTTGCGCGCTGCAACATGGATTGCTCTTCCATGAAGATTGTCATGGAGCTTGGCAGCACTGGTGCTATCAAATCTGCTGTTGAAGCGGGTTTGGGTATATCTATTCTTTCCCAGTCGTCCGTCAAGCATGAAGTGACGCTAGGCCTCTTTAAAGTGAAGCAGATCGAGAACATTGCCTTCGAACGCAGCTTCTATGCTATTTACTTGAACTCTACGCTGCTTCCAATATCGGCAGTAAGCTTCATGACCTTCTTGCGACAAGAGGATTTGAGCCGCTTTCTTTAATATTTTACATAAATCTACAGTTCGCTTAATGATGAGTTCATAGTTGTCATTTACGATGAAGGAAGGGAATAGAAAATGTCTGCAAGAATCGAAGCGGATTTACATACACATACGACAGCATCAGATGGGACTGAGCGCCCTGCGGCTAATGTTCAAATGGCTTTCGACGCCGGATTAGGAGCTATAGCGATCACTGACCACGATACAGTCTCAGGTGTCGCAGAGGCGCTCTCAGCGGGTCGTGAGCTTGGTATTGAGGTCGTGCCAGGCGTTGAAATCTCCACGGTTGCTAATGGGCAAGATATTCACGTGCTAGGTTATTATATTGACATTAATAGTGAGCAATTTCTTCAGAGACTGGCGTCTTTGCGAGAAACGAGAGATACCCGCAATAACATGATCATTGAGCGTTTGCAGCAGCTAGGACTAGACATCACAATGGCGGAAGTGCTGCGGGAAGTAGAGAATATTAAGAGTAAGGGTGACACAGTTGGAAGGCCTCACATCGCTGCGGTACTGTTAAACAAAGGCTATGTGAGCTCGATTAGCGAGGCTTTTGACCGATATTTAGGAACTGGTGCTGCCGCTTATGCCAATCCACCAAGGATCGAGCCAGCTACAGCGATTGGGTGGATCCAAGAAGCGGGAGGAAAGGCCGTCCTCGCACACCCGGGTATTTACCATGATGATGCCCTTGTAGAGGCAATTATTCATCAAGGCTTGGACGGTATTGAAGTCTATCACTCAGACCATACGCCGGAAGAAGAGGCGAAATATCTCAGCCTTGCACAGCGCTCCGGGCTTCTTATAACGGCTGGTTCCGATTTCCATGGTGAACGAGGCGGTGTAGTATTCCACGCACCTATCGGTTCGAGGCGAATAGGAATCGATGTTTTACAAAGCCTCAGGCCAGAGAAGGAGCAGCGTACATGAAGAAAATTCGCAAAGCTATTATCCCTGCAGCAGGTTTAGGAACTCGTTTCCTGCCAGCTACAAAGGCGCAGCCCAAAGAGATGCTGCCTATCGTTGATAAACCGGCCATTCAATATATCGTGGAAGAAGCGATTGAATCTGGCATTGAAGATATTATTATTGTCACTGGACGCAATAAGCGCGCAATTGAGGATCATTTTGACAAATCGGTTGAACTTGAGATGATGTTGGAGGAAAAAGGTAGTACACAGCTTCTCGAAATCGTACAATCCGTTTCGAATCTGGCCGATGTTCACTATATTCGGCAAAAGCAGCCTCTCGGACTTGGTCACGCGATTCTGTGCGCCCGCAAATTTATTGGCGATGAGCCATTCGCAGTTCTGCTTGGCGATGATATTCTCCAATCCTCGCCGCCAGGACTTAAGCAAATGATGGACATCTACGAACAATCCGAAACGTCCGTCATTGCTGTGCAAGAAGTGCCATGGGAAGATGTAAGTAAGTATGGTATCGTCTCTCCCTCAAGTAGCTTAGGTAACTACCAGTTGATCGAAGATCTAGTTGAGAAGCCGGACCGTGATCAGGCACCTTCGAATTTAGCCGTTATTGGGCGGTATATCATCATGCCGGAAATTTTCGGCATTTTGGAGAGACAAGAGCCTGGCCGCGGCGGCGAAATTCAATTGACCGATGCTTTGCGTGTACTTAATCGGCATCAGCAAATGGCTGCCTATCTGATGCAAGCTAAGCGCTATGACGTTGGCGATAAGATGGGATACATTGAAGCGACCATCGAGCTTGCCTTGCAGCGTCCGGATTTACAGGACCAAGTAAAAGCCTATCTATTATCTCTGATTCGTCAGTTGGAATTGAAATAGAGAAACGCGATGAAACTTGGGAGGTTGGATGGAATGGTACAGGTGCAGCGAATTGCGGTTATTGGAACGGGATATGTCGGACTGGTATCGGGTACTTGCTTCGCGGAGATGGGGCATCAGGTTATTTGCGCTGACCGTGACGAAGGAAAGATAGCTTGCTTGCAGCAAGGGGATATTCCAATCTATGAACCTGGTCTGAAGGAGTTAGTCTCGTCCAATCTGCTAGCCCACCGCCTATCGTTTACTTCACTAATCAGTGATGCCATATTCTTATCCGATATCATCTTCATTGCTGTTGGAACACCAACAGAGGACAATGGGGATGTGGATATGACCCAAATTAACAGTGTCATTGCAAGTATTGCCACCTATTCCACGACTTCCAAAATCATTGTGATGAAAAGTACAGTACCGGTAGGAACTGGTCGCTGGGTAGAAGAGCAGTTGAAGTCGTTAGCTGCTGCTCATTTAGACATGCATGTCGTTTCTAACCCTGAATTTCTTAGAGAAGGTTCTGCGTTAGAGGATACCTTTCATCCGGATCGTGTCGTCATTGGTGCGGATCACCCGGAAGCAGGGGCTCGAATCGCTGCCCTACACGATCCTTTACAAACTGAGCTGCTTCTGACAGACCGCGAAAGCGCTGAGCTTATCAAATACGCCTCCAACGCATTTCTGGCAGCAAAAATTTCATTTATTAACGAAATGGCTCATGTGTGTGAGAAAGTGGGGGCTAATGTTGGCCTTGTGGCCAAAGGCATGGGGCTGGATCGCCGCATTGGTCCTCATTTTCTGAACGCAGGCATTGGATACGGGGGCTCTTGCTTCCCCAAAGATACGAAAGCGCAGCTTAAGCTTGCTCAGAACGTCGATTATGATTTCAAAATATTACGTTCCGTGATTGAAGTGAATCACCTCCAGCGAGAACGCTTTGTACATAAAATTGAACGTGCAGTCGGCAATTTGAACGGGAAGCGAATAGCTGTCTTGGGTTTGGCTTTTAAGCCGAATACAGATGATTTGCGTGATGCTCCTGCGCTCGATATTATTGCCGCACTTAAAGAACGGGGCGCCATAGTTAATGCCTATGACCCTGTATCTACAGGGCATGCCGCTCGGCTCCTTCCGGAAGTGAACCTGTTCACCGATCCTTATCTTGCCCTCCATGAGACTGACGCCGTGGTTATCACGACGGAGTGGGAAGATATTCGCCGCTTGAACTGGCGTCTGGTTAGAAGCCTTGTGAAGCAACCTCTCATCGTGGATGGACGGAATATGTTTGAGCCGGAAGAGATGAGTAGACTCGGGTTTACCTATGTGTCGATCGGCAGAAAAACAGCCATGTTGGACATGGTTATTTCATAAAAATATGAAACAAAAGAACCTAGCGGGTTAACTCGCTAGGTTCTTTATTCTTAAATGGAAATTTTATTTTATCGTTACGTTCATCTGCTTAATCATGTTCTCATCCGGCGTCACGAATAGCGTCTTCTGATTCACATAGATGACAAATCCGGGTTTGGATCCATTTGGTTTATGGACATGTTTAATGGCTGTATAATCAACAGGGACCTGGCTGGAATGTTTGGCTTGACTAAAATAAGCGGCCAATTGGGCTGCTTCCAGCAGGGTAGTCTCTGAAAAGCTATCGCTGCGAATAACGACATGGGAGCCAGGAATATCCTTCGTATGCAGCCACGTATCCATCGAAGAGGCAAGTCGATTCGTTAAATACTCGTTCTGCGTATTATTTTTACCAACATAGATAGGGACACCATCACTGGAAAGGTAGCAGGCCAAAGCCGGCTTATCTTTCTTTTTCTTTTTACGCTGTTTTTTATTGCGGTCCCGTACATAACCTTGCTCCATAAGCTCATCGCGGATCTCTTCGATATCGGTTAAAGAAGCGACACTAAGCTGCTGCAGTAAGGAGTTTAAGTACGTAATCTCTTGATGAGTTTGTGCAATTTGTTCCTCGACAATCGCCGTGCTGTTTTTCATTTTTGTGTACTTTTTAAAATACCGCTGTGCATTTTCAGAGGGATTCAGTAGCGGTTCCAGCTTTATTTTTATCAAAGCTTGGTCCTCATCATAGTAGTTGATGATCTCGACCTCGCGATCCCCTCTTTTGATCAGGTGAAGGGAGGCTGTCAACAGCTCACCGAGAATCCGATATTTGTCGGCATCTTTGGAGTCATCAACGGTTTCTTGAAGTTTTTCCAACTTTTTAACATTTTTATTCGCTTCATTATGCAAAAAACGGAGCAAATCAGCCACACGTTGTTTGACCGTATCTCTTTCCGCTTTGTCGCCATAAAAGTGCTCTAAACAATCACTTGGTGTCGCATAGGACGTGGAAATGCCGGTAATGTGTGTTAAAGGTGTCATGGCAAAGAATAATTTACCGGTACCTTCTTGCTCTACAATGACGGGTTCGTAGCGATGCTGACGTACAGCCGTCATGACACCATCGAAAGCTGTCCACAAGGCCGCTAGGTCATCTTCTTGTTCGTTGTTCCCACCTTGACGGCTGCGGAATACGATTTCTTTGGCGATCAAAGGACTTAGCCCACTAAATGCAGCGACTAATTTTTGTTCAGGTTTCTCCGTGGACTCATCTTCACCGGAATCTTGATGAATAGCCTGCAAGAACGATGAGGCATCGGCCTCAAGCGGATTTTGTTTATCCTGCTCAGGGGGCGTGACATACTTGCTACCCGGCATAACAATCCGATAAGAACTAATGGCAGGCGTTACGTGATGGATGCCGTCGAGAATCGATTCTGTTGCCGGGTCCAGAAGAATAATATTGCTGTGTCGGCCCATAATTTCCACAATAATCTGTTTGGTGCTCATATCTCCTAATTCATCGCGATGACGAATTTGCAAACGGATGACACGTTCCATACCTATTTGTTCCACGGCTTCAATAACACCGCTCTCACAGTACTTGCGAAGCAGCATACAGAACATAGGAGCATCCATTGGGTTTAAAGAGGACTGCTCGGTGATTTGGACCCTCGGATAGGTAGGATTTGCTGAAAGAAGAAGTTTCACATTTTGCCCTTGTGCTCGGATGTGCATAATAACGTCATTTTCGGTTGGCTGATGAATTTTATTGATTCGGCCTCCTACACACGCTTGCAGTTCGTGAACAATTGCATGAAGGACTAGTCCGTCTAAAGCCATGATACATACAACTCCATTCTAGGGAGCTAATTGCAATGTGCGTTGAAATCGCAATTAGCTCCTCGGTTAAAAACTTTGCTAACCTCTATGATGCCATACTTTTCACAAAAACTTAAGCGTTAGTCGGCAAGAAAGATGATTTCAGGGATATTTTCCTGCTTGTCTGAATACATTTACTTATGAGTTAATGTCGAGATCATGTGGAAGTGGGAGGGAGAAGGGCGGATGAGTCAGAATAAGTGGTACCAGTTGACGTCGGAGGAAGTCCTGCAGTCACAGCAGGTGAACATGCAGCAAGGATTGCCCTGGGAGGAAGCTTGGAAGCGACAGGCGGAAGTTGGTCGAAACGAGCTTTCCGAAGGGAAGCGTGTTTCTCCGATTACACTGCTTTTGAATCAATTCAAAGATTTCATGGTGCTGGTCTTATTGGGGGCGACCTTGATTTCCGGCTTGTTGGGTGAATATTTAGATGCCATTACCATTATCGTTATTATTGTGATGAATGGCATTCTTGGCTTTACACAGGAATTTCGGGCGGAACGTTCATTACGTGCACTTAAAGAATTGTCAGCCCCTAACGCAAATGTGTGGAGAGAAGGCGCAATTCATCAAATACCAGCTCGTGATTTGGTCCCAGGCGATATTATTTTGCTCGAAAGTGGCGACCGGGTGCCGGCAGATGTGCGGTTTCTGGAAACGAATGGCTTATATATCGAGGAGTCAGCCTTAACAGGAGAGTCGGTAGCCGTCGGTAAAATAACATCGGCTATATCTAACGATGAAGTACCTCTTGGGGATCAGCGTAATCTGGGTTTCATGGGTACGATGGTATCGCGTGGAACAGCCAAAGCCATTGTTGTTCGTGTCGGGATGAGCACAGAGATGGGGAAAATCGCTGATCTGATTCAAAATACAGAATCTATGGAAACGCCGCTTCAGCATCGTTTGGAACAGCTTGGGAAGATTCTGATCATTGTCGCTATCGCATTGACTGTCCTCGTTGTTATCGCAGGTATTATGCATGGACAACCACCTTATGCGATGTTCCTGGCCGGTGTCAGCTTAGCCGTCGCCGCTATTCCGGAAGGACTTCCGGCTATAGTAACCATTGCGCTTGCACTCGGTGTACAGCGAATGATTAAGCGTAAAGCCATTGTAAGGAAATTGCCTTCTGTAGAGACGTTAGGTTGCGCCTCGGTCATCTGTTCTGATAAAACAGGAACGCTGACTCAGAATAAAATGACGGTTACCCACTTATGGGTGGGCGGTGACGTGTTGGAAGTGACGGGTGACGGTTATACGCCGGTTGGGGATATCCAATTAAGTGGACAAAACACCGATGTGCTTAGGAACCCATCACTTAGTAAGCTGCTTCATGTGTCCGTACTTTGTAATAATGCAACTTTGTATGAGGAAAAGCAGGAGTTGAAACGGAAGAAGGGCAAGGATGGCAATGACGGCGTTGTCTCTGTTTGGAACATAAAAGGGGATCCAACCGAAGGTGCATTAGTTGTCCTGAGTGCGAAGAGTGGCATTACCCAGGAATCGCTAAGTGAAAAATATAAGCGTATTGCTGAATTTCCTTTTGATTCTGAGCGTAAGCGGATGTCTGTGCTTGTTACTTCTGAGCATGGTCGGATGGCTTGCACGAAGGGAGCTCCTGATGTTCTAATCCAGCATTGCAGCTACATTCTTTGGGATGGAAAGGTGATTCCGTTCACATCTACCCTTAAACAGAAAGTGATTTCTGCGAATGAAGGCATGGCCAAATCCGCTCTGCGGGTATTGGGGATTGCTTACAAAGAACTTAAGAGCAGTGACCGATACGAGGATTATGAAGATGTGGAAAACAGTTTGATCTTTGTTGGATTAACCGGCATGATCGATCCACCGCGCAAAGAAGTGCGTGAAGCTATCTCGAAATGCCGTAAAGCAGGCATCAAAACGGTCATGATTACAGGTGACCATCAGACGACAGCTGAGGCGATTGCTAAGCAGCTCGGCATGATTCAATCGAATGGGGTCAGCATGAGTGGTCAACAGATTGCAGGGCTCTCGGACGATGAACTAGATGCTAAAGTGAATGATACCTACGTGTATGCGAGGGTATCCCCTGAGCATAAACTGCGTATCGTCAAAGCTTTGCAGCGCAAAGGACATGTTGTCGCCATGACGGGGGATGGCGTGAATGATGCGCCAGCGATCAAAGCTGCGGATATCGGCATCGCGATGGGGATTACAGGGACTGATGTATCCAAGGAAGCTTCCTCTCTAATTCTCAGCGATGATAACTTCTCAACGATTGTTGCGGCGATTGAAGAAGGACGCGGTATTTATGAAAATATTCGTAAATTCATTCGGTATCTGCTTGCTTCTAATGTGGGCGAAATTATGACGATGTTCATCGCGATGATGGCTGGTCTGCCTTTGCCGCTTGTTCCGATTCAAATTCTATGGGTGAATCTTGTCACCGACGGCCTTCCTGCTATGGCGCTCGGTGTTGATCAAGCGGAGAAGGATTTGATGCAGCACAAGCCACGCTCGGCGAAAGAAAATATTTTCGCAAGACGATTAGGTTGGAAAATTATTTCTAGAGGTATTCTTATCGGCGTTTGCACTTTAGGTGCTTTCTGGCTCGTATTACGAGTCAACCCTTCTGATGCTGATACCTTACTGAAAGCGCAAAGCGTAGCATTTGCCACTTTGGTCATGGCTCAACTCATTCACGTATTTGATTGCCGCAGTTCACGCTCTATTTTCCACCGTAATCCTTTTCAAAATCGTTACCTTGTTCTCGCAGTGCTTTCCTCGCTAATATTGATGTTGGCCGTTATGTATGTGGAAGCTCTTCAACCTATCTTCAAAACGGTTCCACTTGGTTGGAAGGATTGGATTCTGGTTCTGATCGCCGCTGGCATTCCGACCTTCTTAATGGGGCTGGGCAGTGTGCTGTCGCCAAAACGCAATAAAAATTCACGTTCTGTTTCGTATAATTCTTCCAAACCGAGCTTCAGATAGTGCTTAAAGCTGCCGTGAGGCGGCTTTTTTGCTTGAAACGAGCCTTAGATCTCAATTCCAGAGGCTCATTATGCATGGGGAAGAGATGTAAACAAATGAATAAATACTTTTTCTGCTGCACCCAAATTCCATCGAACATGATTTATTTAACTCTTTTACTAGTGATCTATTAACACTATCCCATTAGCTCATGTCATGGCGAATCAGAGAGATATTCGGTTGGAATGGGAAGGAAGGACTATGCATCTAGACATTTTTACGCTATGATAATGGCTAAACCGCATACTGGGAGTGCTATAAACAATGAATTTCACGAAAATGCATGGTCTAGGCAACGATTTTATCGTAGTAGCTGGTGAGAAAGAACTTCCTGCTGATGCAGATCAGCGTGCAATCCAGCTGTGCAATCGTTTCTTTAGTATTGGAGCTGACGGCATCGTCTATATTCTTCCTTCTGACAATGCTGATTTCAAAATGCGCATTATTAACTCCGACGGATCTGAAGCCGAGCAATGCGGCAATGCCATCCGCTGCGTTTCTAAATATGTATACGATCATAAGCTAATTGATAAAACGGAGATTACCGTTGAAACACTTGGTGCAGGCGTACAAAAGGTGCAATTAAACGTACAAGATGGCAAAGTTCGGACTGTTCGCGTGGATATGGGGCAACCGATCCTGAACGGCCTTCAAGTCCCAACTACGGTAGATGAAGCTAAAGTTATCAATTACCCGATTGAAGTTGACGGGAAAGAATTTCATTTTACTGCTGTTTCGATGGGGAACCCGCACTGTGTCATTTATGTGGAGGATGCTGTGAATTTCGATCTTGCCACATGGGGGCCGAAGCTTGAAGTGCATCCGATGTTCCCGCGTAAAATCAATGTCGAATTCGCAACGGTGAAAAATCGTGCTTACACGGATATGCGCGTTTGGGAAAGAGGAGCAGGTCCTACACTTGCTTGCGGAACTGGCGCTTGTGCAACGCTTGTATCCTCTGTGTTAAACGGTTTAACGGACCGTGAAGCGACTGTTTCGCTCAAAGGCGGAGAGTTGTTTATTGAATGGAATGAAGCGGACAACCATGTTTATATGACCGGACCTGCGGAAGAAGTGTTTACGGGCACGGTTTAAGTTAATTACATTTTTAGTAGGTGGGGAATTTATCATGAAATTGGATCTTCGTACGGCGCTGCAGCGGGATATTTTGGTCGGTGACGGCGCTATGGGGACTTATTTATATCAGATGGGATTTCCTGTCGGCATTTCTTATGAAGAATTGAATTTGCTTAGGCCGGAAACGGTTGCTGACGTGCACCGCCGTTATTTCGAGGCAGGTGCGCGTCTTATTGAAACGAATACATTCTCGGCAAATCGCGAAAAATTATCCAAGTACGGACTAGAAGGCGATGTTGAAGCGATTAACCGCGCAGGTGTTGAGCTAGCCAGAAAAGCGGTTGGTGACGAAGCATATGTTGTTGGGGCTATTGGATCTATTCGTGCGGGCAAGCGCAAAAACGTTCGTACAACGGATGTTGAGGAATCATTGCGTGAGCAGATTAGCATCTTACTGGATTCGCCAGTGGATGGGCTATTGCTTGAGACCTTCTATGATTTGGAAGAGCTGCAGCTCGCGCTGCGTATCATTCGCAGCATGAGTGAGCTGCCTGTCATTTGTCAGTTCGCTAACGAAGGCACCGGCAGCACACAGGACGGCGTTCCGCTACAGGAAGCGTTCCAACGGTTACGCGACGGCGGGGCTGACGTCATCGGCTTCAACTGCCGCGTCGGCCCGAATGGGATTCTCCGTTCGATGGAGAAGCTAACTCCAATCGCCGGCATCCCATTCTCCGCGTTCCCGAACGCGGGGCTGCCCGACTACGTCGACGGGCACTATACCTATGCGGCGACGCCTCAGTACTTCGCCGAGAGCGCGCTGCGTTTCGCTGACCTCGGCGCTCGCATCATCGGCGGCTGCTGCGGCACCACGCCGGAGCATATTGCCGCCGTCGCTCAGGCGCTGCAAGGCTACGTCCCGGCAGCGCCTGGTACGTTGGCCTCCGCGCGAACTGTGCGCGTGAGCGAACCCGCCCCGGCGAAGCCTGCGCCACCGGCAGGCAAACCTTCGCTGCTCGAAATCGTGAAGCAGCGCAAAACTGTCATCGTCGAGCTGGATCCCCCTCGGGATCTCGACATCGAGAAATTTATGCAGGGGTCGAAGGCCCTGCAGGATGCGCATGTCGACGCCATTACGATGGCCGACAATTCACTGGCCGTGACGCGCATGAGCAATCTGGCCCTCGGGTACCTCGTGCAGGAACGCTTAAGCGCGCGTCCGCTGATCCACATCGCGTGCCGCGACCGCAACATGATTGGGACGCAGTCCCATCTGATGGGTCTTCACGCGCTGGGCATTGACCACGTGCTGGCCGTGACCGGCGATCCCGCCAAATTCGGCGATCTCCCTGGGTCTAGCTCTGTTTACGATCTGACCTCATTCGAGATTATTCGGATGATTAAGCAGCTTAACGAGGGCATTGCTTTCTCGGGTAAGCCGCTTAAGCAGAAGGCCAACTTCGTTGTAGGGGCTGCTTTTAATCCGAATGTGAAGCATCTGGATAAAGCAGTTCAGCGCTTGGAACGCAAAATTGAAGCAGGCGCCGATTACATCATGACGCAGCCCGTCTACGACGCCAAGCTGATTGAACAAATTTATGAAGCTACGAAGCATTTAAATATACCGATTTTCATAGGTATTGCTCCGCTAGCTAGCGGAGGGAACGCTGAATATCTGCACAATGAAGTTCCAGGTATTCGGTTATCCGATGAAGTGAGAGAACGCATGAATGGACTCAAGGGTCCAGAAGGGCGGGCAATGGGCGTTGAGATTGCCAAAGAGCTGCTGGATGCAGCAATGCCTTTCTTTAATGGCATCTATCTGATGACCCCTTTTCTGGCCTATGAGATGTGCGTAGACCTGACGAAGTATGTATGGGAAAAGTCGAATCGGCATGATTTCCACTTGTACCCACTTTCAAAATGAATTAAAATAGGTTAATGGATGTGATAAGGATGATTTGCAGTATGACCGGATTCGGACAAGCGAATCGTTCTTTTGCGGGATACAACGTGTTTATCGATGTGAAATCGGTCAATCATAGGTATAGTGAAGTGTCGATCCGATTGCCGAAGGAATGGGCGGCTTTTGAAGACGCTTTGAAGAAAACGGTGCTGCAAGCGGTGAAGAGAGGACGGGTAGACGTCTTCGTCACGGCGGAACGTGAAACGGCTTCCCCGAAGAGTGTAACGGTTAACTTTGCTTTGGCAGATGCATATTTGCAGGCTGCGGAGCAGTTGAAGGAGCGCTATGGGTATGCTGAGCAGGTCGAGCTCAAAGATTTATTGAAACTTCCGGATCTCATTCAGATGAAGGAGTCGCGTAAGGAACCTGATGAAGAGATTGAACAGGAACTATGCGCCTGCTTGCAGGAGGCCGTTGCCAGATTATCCGACATGCGGCTGCGGGAAGGAGCGTTTCTGGAGCAAGATATTCGTGAGCGCTTGGCGGAACTGAAGCGAATCCATGTCGAATTGGTAGCCTTAGCACCTCAGGTGGTTCAAGACTATGCGGCTAAGATGACGAACAGAATTCAGTCACTTCTTCAGGATCAGACGCCTGTGGATGAGCAGCGCTTAGCGACAGAAATTGCGATATTCGCAGATCGTTCGAATGTGGATGAGGAATTAACTCGACTGAAGAGTCATTTTGAGCAATGTGATCAATTGCTTACAGAGAAAGAGCCTGTTGGACGAAAGTTGGATTTCTTGATTCAAGAAATGAATCGAGAAGTGAACACGATCGGATCCAAGTCCAATCACTCGGAGCCTACGGCTAGAGTGATTACGATGAAAGCAGAGCTTGAGAAGATGCGCGAACAAATACAGAATATCGAGTGAAGCGGCATGGAGCTTCGCGAGGAGGAAGTCGTAATGGCTATCAAATTAATTAATATCGGGTTCGGCAACATCGTATCGGCGAACCGCATTATCTCGATCGTAAGTCCGGAATCGGCTCCGATCAAGAGGATCATTCAAGAAGCGCGTGATCGTCACATGCTGATTGACGCTACATATGGTAGAAGAACCCGTGCCGTTATTATCACTGACAGCGACCATGTGATTTTGTCGGCAGTACAACCAGAGACGGTAGCGCATAGACTATCCAACAAGGACGATGATCATGACGAGTAATACGAATACCCTTGAGCGTGAGAGAGGCATTCTGATTGTTTTATCCGGTCCTTCCGGTGTCGGTAAGGGTACCGTTTGCGCCGCGCTGCGCAAGTGTTCACCGGATATCGTCTACTCGGTATCGGCCACAACCCGTTCTCCTCGACAAGGGGAAGTAGATGGTGTAAACTATTTTTTCAAAACGCGGGAGCAATTTCAACAGATGATCGAAACGGATGAAGTGTTGGAATGGGCCGAATATGTAGATAACTTCTACGGCACTCCGAGACGTTTTGTTGAGGAAACGCTGCGCTCCGGTCAAGATGTCATCTTGGAAATCGAAGTGCAGGGTGCTCTGCAAGTTAAACAAAAGTTTTCCGAAGGTGTTTTCATTTTCTTGCTGCCGCCTTCTCTAGATGAGCTTGAGAATCGCATTGTAACGCGTGGTACGGAAACGGATGAAGTCATTCGCAGCCGCATGTCGGTAGCTATGGACGAAATTCGCTTGATGGAGCACTATGACTATGCGATTGTGAATGACCATGTAGAAACGGCTTGTTCCAAAATACAAGCGATTCTCTTAGCAGAACATTGCAAAAAAGATCGGATGTATCCAAAAATCGTACAATGGATGGATGAGGTGAATTGAATGCTATACCCTTCAATTGATAAACTGCTTGATATCGTGGATAGCAAGTATTCACTAGTTGTAGCTGCTTCCAAAAGAGCAAGATCCTTGCGTGATGGCGCTAAATCAAATTTGAAAGGCCAAAAGGCCCACAAACATGTTGGTGTTGCGTTAGAAGAACTATACGGCAACTACATCGGTTATGAGAAAATTGAGACTACAGAGACCGAGAAATATCAGAAGAAATAAATTGGTTTACCCAACAACCCTAGTGGTTGTTATTTTTTTCTCAAATTGTGCGTAGAAAGGGGTTACTCATGAGTGTACTGCATGGCAAAACGATTGTGCTCGGCGTATGCGGAGGCATTGCCGCTTATAAAGCTGCTGCGTTAACGAGTAAATTGACACAAGCTGGTGCTATTGTGCGTGTTATTATGACCAAATCAGCTGTTGAATTCGTAGCGCCGTTAACGTTTCAAACGCTGTCTCGTCATCATGTTTTCGTGGATACCTTTGATGAGAAAGACCCTTCGGTTGTATCCCATATCAACTTGGCGGATAGCGCTGACCTCGTGCTTGTTGCGCCTGCAACGGCGAATATGATTGGCAAGCTAGCGCTTGGTCTTGGCGATGATATGCTCAGTACGACACTGCTTGCAACCATGGCACCGATATGGGTAGCGCCTGCAATGAACGTGCATATGTATGCGAATCCAGCTGTACAGCATAATATGCAGACACTGTTGAGCCGTGGAGTACGGTTTATTGAACCGGGAGAAGGGCAATTGGCTTGCGGTTACGTGGGAAAAGGACGGCTTGCTGAACCTGAGGAGATTCTTGCTGCGATTGAGCAGCATTTTAAGGGGGAGCCTAGGCGTTTAGAAGGACAACGTGTCCTTGTGACTGCCGGAGGCACTGTTGAACGCATTGATCCGGTACGGTACATTACGAATGACTCTTCCGGCAAAATGGGCTACGCTATCGCCGAAGAAGCGGTGCGTATGGGAGCCAAGGTAACGTTGATATCAGGGCCATCCGCTTTATCCGCGCCTGAGGGCGTTCAGCTAATCAATGTTCAATCTGCTTTGGATATGAGAGAGGCCGTGCTAGCTCGTCTAGACGAAAGTAACCTCATTGTTAAGGCTGCTGCTGTTGCCGATTACCGCCCATCGGTTATTTCAGAGCAAAAGATCAAAAAGAAGTCGGATTCGCTAACTTTAAAGCTGGTTAAAAATCCGGATATTTTACAGGAAATCGGTTCGCTCAAAAAGCATCAGTTCATCATCGGGTTTGCTGCGGAGACGGAACGTTTGGACGAACATGCGATGGACAAGCTGAACCGTAAAAACTGTGATCTCATCGTTGGTAATGATGTGTCACAGGAGGGTGCGGGCTTTAGCGGAGATACGAATGTGGTTCGGTTCTATGATCGTAATGGGCTCGTAGAGGCCCTGTCTATACAGAGTAAGAAAGATGTGGCACGTAGACTGCTCGAGCTTGCGGCGGATCGTATGCATACCGCAGCGGGGGAATCCTGATGTACGCCAAAGTCATTGTCGATGTCCCAGCGAAACAAACGAACCGGGCATTCGACTATGAAGTACCCGCATCCCTGAGCAAATGGGTTGAAGTGGGTAGTCGCGTTGGCGTGCCTTTCGGCCCTCGGGTGCTGCAAGGCTTTGTCGTTGAACTGCATGAGGAAACGCAGGTGGATGTAAATCGCATTAAGCCGATTCAGAACGTCCTGGATTTGGTTCCTCCGCTCACGGAGGAACTTGTGAGTCTGGGGAGGTGGGTCAGCCGCATGTACTTGTGCCATGAAGTTACGGCACTCCAGGCGATGCTGCCTGCTGCGCTTAAAGCGAAATATGAACGAGCGATTGGAGTCGGGGAGGAGTCTGGCGAGCAATCGCTGCTGGACATGTCGGATCTCCAAGAGATTGTTAGTTTCGTAAAGTCCAAAGGCTCAGTCTCGATGGATGCTTTGATGGAGCGTTTTGCAAGTGACGGCGCTCTCATTAAACAACTGCTGAGCGCAGGTATCCTAACGGAAGTACAAGTGGTCAAAGACCGAATGAACACCAAGAAGGCGTTGACTGTTTTCCCTCCAGCTGGAGGCAGCGGATTGGAAGAGGCTTTGGCTGAGCTTCCTGCCAGAGCTAACAAACAGCAGGATGTGCTGCGTTATTTGATGGAGCATCCACACGCGATTCGGCTTACAGAGCTGATGGAAACGGTGGAGGTCGGCGCTAGCACGGTCAAAAGCTTGGCGGATCGCGGGTGGATTGAGCTGCGTGAGGTCGAAGTGATGCGCGACCCCTATGCGGGTCGTGCTTTCACGCGGACGAAGCCGCTTCCCTTAACGGAAGAACAGAGCAGTGTCTTCGCGGAAATTCGGGATGCTGTAGCGGAGGAACGCAATGAGGTATTTCTGCTTCATGGGGTTACGGGTAGCGGTAAAACCGAAGTGTATTTACAATCCATTCAGCAGTGCTTGGATATGGATAAAGAAGCGATTGTTCTCGTTCCTGAAATTTCACTGACGCCGCAGATGGTAGAACGATTTAAAGGGCGGTTTGGCGATTTGGTCGCCGTCCTACACAGTCGGTTATCGAATGGCGAACGGTACGACGAATGGCGTAAAATTATGCGCAAGCAAGTGAAGGTTGTAATCGGTGCTCGTTCGGCGATTTTTGCTCCTTTTACGAGAATTGGCCTTATTATCATTGATGAAGAACACGAATCTTCCTATAAGCAAGAGGAGAGTCCCAAATATCACACCCGTGATGTCGCGGTTCAAAGAGCGAAGCAGCAAAACGCCGTCGTTGTGCTCGGTTCCGCAACTCCCTCTCTTGAAAGTATCGAGAAGACAAGGCGACGCCGTGACAGGGATAAACCTCCCTTTCGGTTGTTGACAATGCGGGAACGCGTAGCCAGCCGACCGATGCCCCCAGTAGCTATTGTCGATATGCGTGAGGAGCTGAAAAATGGAAATCGTTCTATGTTCAGCCGCTCCTTGTATAAAGCGATCGAAGATCGGTTACAAAAGAAAGAACAGATTGTTTTACTGCTGAATCGGCGCGGGTATGCGACGTTCGTTATGTGCCGTACTTGCGGTTTCGTCTCGCAATGTCCGCATTGTGATATTTCACTTACCTATCATCAAAGCTCGCGTATGCTGCGCTGTCATTATTGCGGCTATGCGGAGCGAGAGGTTACGCAGTGTCCTAGCTGCCAGTCGGAGCATATTCGTCATTTTGGTACAGGAACACAGCGTGTTGAAGAGGAGCTTAGTAAGATTTTCCCCGGGATTCGGGTCATCCGCATGGATGTCGATACCACGACGGAAAAAGGTTCGCATGAAAAATGGCTGACGATGTTTCGCGAGAAGCAGGCGGACGTGCTGCTTGGCACGCAGATGGTAGCCAAAGGGCTGGATTTTCCCGATGTGACCTTAGTGGGGGTTATTGCAGCGGATACGGTGCTTAATTTGCCGGATTTCCGTTCAGCGGAGCGGACTTTTCAGTTGCTAACACAGGTTGCAGGCCGGGCAGGTCGTCATGAAAAGCAAGGGGAAGTGTTTGTGCAGACGTACACACCTGAACATTATAGTGTGCAGTATGCAAGCAGGCACGATTATATCGCTTTTGCGAACCATGAGCTTGATATACGTGCAAATTTAGGCTATCCGCCGTATCAACGTTTGATTCTGGTCACCTTTTCGCATGAGCAGGTTCCGCTCCTGGTACGTTCTGCGGAGGCTTTTGTAACGAGATTGAAAGAGATTGCTTTTACGTATCGGGCCCAGCAGGTTGATTTGTTTACGAACACGTTGTCCACGGATCAATCGTTTCAAATGGACGTGTTAGGACCTGTTGCATCGCCGATTTCACGAATCAAAGATAGATATCGATTCCAATGCGTGGTAAAATATCGGGGGGAAGATCAGGCTGCAGAAATCGTTGCTAAAGCAGTAGCTTGGTTTGAAGAGCGCTCAGCGAAAGAAAAGCTGCTGATTAGCGTGGATGTTGACCCGCAATATTTGATGTAATGAACCCCAAATAGAGAAGACTTCAAAGGTAGGTGCACATTATGGCTATTCGTATTATTGTTAAAGATCCAGATCCAGTGCTGCGTGAGAAAGCCGTCACGGTTACGAAATTTAATTCCAATCTGCATAAATTACTCAATGATATGGCAGACACGATGTATGAAGCTGAGGGCGTGGGTCTAGCTGCCCCGCAAATCGGTATTCTTAAACGCGTTATCGTCATGGATTGCGGAGAAGAACACGGTGGATTGATTGAAATGGTAAATCCTGAGGTTGTTACTTCCAGCGGTGAACAATTGGGGCCGGAAGGCTGCTTAAGTATTCCCGGACTTCGCGGCGATGTGCTTCGACCGCTTCATGTTACGGCCAAAGGTCAAGATCGTGATGGAAATCCGATTGAAGTGACGGGTACGGATTTGCTGGCTCGCTGCATTTTCCATGAAATTGATCACTTGAACGGTGTTCTGTTTACCGATCTTGCAACCAAAACGTATACGGCTGAAGAAGAGGAAGATTCAGAGTGAACATTATTTTCATGGGCACGCCGGATTTTGCAGTACCTTCCTTGCGTCTGCTCTTGGAGGAAGGCTATAACGTGACGACGGTTGTCACACAGCCGGATCGGCCGAAAGGACGCAAGCGCGTCCTGACGCCGCCTCCGGTTAAGGTGGAAGCAGAAAAGCATGGGATTCCGGTCCTTCAGCCGGAGAAATTGCGTCAAGCGGACTCGGTTGAGCTTTTGAGACAATTAAAACCGGATTTGATTGTGACAGCCGCTTATGGACAGATTTTGCCCAAAGCGGTTTTGGACCTGCCGCAGTACGGGTGTATTAACATCCATGCTTCGCTGCTGCCCAAATATCGAGGCGGAGCGCCGATTCATCACGCTGTGATTCGGGGTGAAGCCGTAACTGGCGTTACGATTATGTACATGGCCGTAGGTCTTGATACCGGCGATATGATTTCAAAGGTGGAGCTTCCGATTGAAGATACGGATACGACGGGGTCTTTATTTGAAAAGCTAAGCATAGCCGGTGCTGATCTACTTAAGCGTACATTGCCTGATTTAGTGGCAGGACGTATCCAGGCTGCCCCACAAAATGAGGCAGATGCCATTTATTCTCCGAATATCCGCAGGGAGGATGAGTTGATCGATTGGTCGCGTTCTGCCGCCCAGCTTTGGAATCAAGTACGTGGCTTAAACCCGTTCCCCGGCGCTTACACGCTCTGGAATGGGGAAGTTATGAAAATATGGGCTAGCGCGAATCCGAAAAGTTCTTCGGAGCCAAGAAGCCGAAGCTTCACCGAAATCAGCGGAGACGCACCTGTTCCTGGAACGGTACTTGGCAGTAGTGAGCAGGGCATTGAAGTGATGACGGGTGAAGGTACATTGTGGCTAACTGAGATCCAACCTTCAGGCAAAAAGGCGATGCCCGTGTCAGAGTTCGTACGAGGTGTGCAAATCCCAGCTGGTACGGTATTCGGATACAGTAACTAAAGCAACCAAGGATAAACAACTCGTCGTCCCTTTGGGACGAACGCGTTTGTCAAGGTTGATGCGAAGCTAAAGTATACACCGTATACTTTCTATTCAACTTAAAAATGAGGTATTCGATTTGTCAACGCAAAAACCAAATCGTCCGCAAAACGGACTAATAAAATCGCAGGGGGCCGGCAAGTCCTCTGCTCCAAAATCATCCTCAGGCGCTGCGAAGAGCAGCGCTGTTAAGCATTCTGCCCGTGATGCGGCGCTGGATGTGTTGATTCGGGTTGAAGAAAATCAATCATACAGCAATTTGCTGCTGAACCAGGTATTGCAAAAGCATGCTCTTGAACGGGCGGATGCGGGACTGGCTACAGAGCTTGTTTATGGGACCATCGGACGGAAAAATACGATCGATTTCTTTTTGGAGCGTTTCGTCAGTAAGGGGCTCGCGAAGCTCGAGCCCTGGGTGAGATGCTTGCTGCGGCTGAGCTTCTATCAGCTGCATTATTTGGACCGCATCCCCGACCATGCGGTCGTGAGCGAAGCGGTCAATATCGCGAAGCGCCGAGGTCATCAAGGCATCTCGGGCATGGTCAACGGCGTGCTGCGCGCGGTTATCCGCAGCAAAGCCGAGCTCACGCTGCCGGCTGCGCTCGGCGACGTGAAACGCATCGCGCTGAGCCATTCCCATCCGGAATGGCTCGTGCGCCGGTGGATCCGTCAGCTGGGTGCCGAGCTGACGGAACAGATCTGTGCGGCGAACAATGAGCCGCCGCACGTAAGCATTCGCGCGAACGCGAGGCGCCGCAGTCGCTTGGAGCTGCTAGAGCAGCTCCAAGGCAGCGGCCTTAGCGCGGAAGCGTCAGAGCTGGCCCCGGCCGGCATCCTTGTGCAGGGGGCCGGGAACATGGCGTTAGTCCCCGGCTTCCAGCATGGGGACTTCTCGATTCAAGACGAGAGCTCGATGCTCGTCGCCGAAGCTCTGGATCCGCGTCCAGGCATGACGGTGCTGGACTGCTGCGCCGCCCCTGGCGGCAAGACCGCCCACATCGCCGAGAAGATGGACGATGTGGGCAAGATCTGGGCTTGTGATCTGCACGAGCACAAGCAGAAACTGATCGCAGATCAAGCGGAGCGTCTGGGACTGTCGTCGATCCAGACGCTGGTGATGGATGCTGCGAAGCTTGACGAACATTTTGCGGCGGAGTCATTTGACCGCATCCTGCTCGATGCGCCCTGCTCGGGCCTAGGAGTCATTCGCCGCAAGCCCGACCTTAAGTGGGCGAAGCAGGAGGCAGAGATTGACGCGATTAGCGAGCTGCAGCATGCTATTCTGAGCAAAGTGCATAGGCTGCTCAAGCCGGGCGGCGTGCTTGTCTACAGCACGTGCACGATTGAGCATGCGGAGAACGCGGGCATGGTTGAGCGCTTCCTCGCCGAGCATAGCGAGTTTGAGCTAGCGCCGCTGTCGGCGGATGTTTTCACAAGCATTGACCCTGCGGCTGCCGCAGTTGGTATGGTGCAAATCCTGCCGCAGCAGTTCCATTCGGACGGTTTCTTTATCGCACGGCTACGCAAACGTGTATAACTTGTCGGCCGGAGGCTGAGCAACGGTTCTCTTGGTTTAACTGTTTTTACTTGGGTACAAACTGCATTTTGTACAGCAAAAATGACCCAATCGAGGAAATGAAGCTGATTTCATCTAAATCAACTGCATTTTTTACAGTAATTGCCTCAAAAGAGGCTTTGGCATTCGATTTAGCTGCACTTTTTGCAGGTAATGCTCGGGTGGTCTGGGTTGGTGTTGACGGTTACTCGGCCAGGCAAGAGCCTATCGTCAGTAGCAACTAACCACGGGGACGTGTGTTCGTTCCCGCTTTGTGATAAAATAACATACGATTAGCAAAAAATCAGGACAAATAACAACAGGTTGTGATAAATGTGGGAAATAAGCCTTATGAGAAAGATAAACCGTTTGTATATGATTTGAATTGGGATGAATGGCAAAGCTGGGTGAAAGAGAACGGCGAGTCTTCTTTTCGTGCCGGGCAAATTTTCGATTGGCTTTATATTAAGCGGGTATTCAGCTTCGATGAGATGTCGAACTTGCCGAAGTCGCTGCGTGACAAACTGAAGGATCAGTTTGAGTTCGTTACGCTTTCCGAAATTGCCAAGTATCAGTCGCAGGACGGTACGGTCAAGTTTTTATTTGAATTGGAAGACAAGAATGCCATTGAAACAGTTGTCATGAAGCACAACTACGGCAACAGTATTTGCGTAACAACGCAGGTAGGGTGCCGGGTAGGTTGTACATTTTGTGCATCTACGTTGGGCGGCTTGAAGCGGGATTTGAGACCGGGTGAGATTGTGGCCCAAGTTGTTAAAGCTCAGAAATTGCTGGATGAGACAGAGGAGCGAATCTCTTCCATCGTGATTATGGGTATTGGCGAGCCTTTTGAAAATTATGAAGCGACCATGAATTTCCTTCGTGTCATGATTCACCCCAAAGGTCTGAACATCGGACAGCGCCATATCACGGTTTCGACGAGTGGTATTGTGCCGAACATTTATAAGTTCGCCGATGAGAATTTGCAAGTCAATCTGGCGATATCTATTCATGCGCCGAATGATACGCTCAGATCCAAGCTGATGCCTGTCAATCGTAGATTCCCATTCGTAGATTTAATTGAAGCTTGTAAATATTACATTGCCAAAACCGGCAGACGAATTACGTTTGAATATGCCCTTATGGGGGAAGTGAATGACCAGCCTGAACATGCAGAGGAACTAGCGCAAGTGCTGAAGGATATGCCGCTTAGTCACGTGAACCTGATTCCTGTGAATTTCGTGGCCGAACGGGATTTCAAACGTACGCCTAGGGATGATATTTTCACCTTCCAACGTATTCTTGAGAAGGGCAAAATTAATGCCACCATACGTCGTGAACAAGGTAGTGACATTGCTGCTGCCTGCGGACAACTGCGCGCGAAGCATATGGAGAACAAGTAATGAGGTGAAATCCGGATGAAGATGGTAAGCCGTACCGATATTGGCAAAGTCCGTTTAGTGAATGAGGACCGAGCCGCCATCCATCATGATCTCAATGGCCTATCTTTGGCTATTGTGGCTGATGGCATGGGGGGACATCAAGCTGGTGATATCGCCAGCCAAATGGCCATCGAAATGATTGCAGATCAGCTGCAATCGATCCATTGGGGAATGTCTGTGGAAGCTTGTAAGCAAGTGCTGAAGGAAGCCATTGAAAAGGCGAATGAGAAAATTTATGAATTCGCCTCAGGGCAAGAAAGTTATCATGGTATGGGCACGACAGTTGTTGCCATTATTGCTTCGCAAGAGCTTCTTATTATTGGACATATCGGTGACAGTCGCGCTTACAAAATCACCGGTGAATCGATCACACAACTAACGGAAGATCATTCTTTGGTGTATGAGCTTGTGAAGAACGGGCAGATTACCATCGAAGAGGCCGATCATCACCCTAGACGTAACTGGATCACTCGTGCACTTGGCACAGAGCCAGGCGTAGAGGTGGATCTCTATGAGTACGCGTGGCGTCCGGGTGATATCATTCTGATCTGTACGGATGGTTTAAGCGGATTGGTGGATTCCGGCGACATTTTACGAATTGTCAAATCACATGAACGTATGGAAGATGCAGCGGAACAGTTGATTCAAAGCGCGCTTGATGAAGGTGGAGACGATAATGTAACGGTCGTTTTACTTGCGCACGATCATGATTCGGACGAAAAAAGGGGTGATGGGAATTGATCGGTAAAAAGCTTGGAGGCCGCTATGAAATCTTAGATCGCATTGGCGGAGGCGGCATGGCTTTAGTCTACAAAGGGCATGATCTATTATTAAATCGTAAAGTGGCTGTGAAAGTACTGCGCCAGCAGTATGTGCACGATGAAGAATTCATTCGTCGTTTCCGTAGAGAAGCTCAAGCAGCCGCTTCACTTTCTCATCCTAATGTCGTCAGTATTTATGACGTCGGACAAGAAGAAGACGTGCATTATATTGTGATGGAATACATAGAAGGCACGACCTTGAATGATGTCATCAAAGAGAGAGCACCACTGCAGGTCGAAGATGCAGTTCACTACGCGAGTCAAATTGCAGATGCCCTCGATCACGCCCACCACAATGAAATCATTCATCGGGATATCAAACCGCACAATATTTTGATCGGCAAAAACGGCCGTGTTAAAGTGACGGATTTCGGTATCGCACGGGCTGCCACGTCTTCCACCATAACGCAAACCGGATCGGTTGTCGGTTCTGTCCACTATTTCTCACCAGAACATGCCAAAGGGACGAATACAGGGGAGAAATCCGATTTGTATTCTCTTGGTATCGTGATGTATCAAATGCTGACTGCTAGGCTGCCTTTTCTCGGTGAGAGTCCGATTTCTGTGGCTTTGAAGCATTTGCAGGAAGATGTGGAAGAACCGCGTAAGGTGAATCCTCTCATTCCGCAAAGCGTGGAAAACATTATTTTGAGAGCCATGCGCAAAAAGCCTGAAGAACGCTATCAGTCTGCTAAGCTAATGATGGCAGATCTCGATACCTGTTTGAATCCGGATCGCCGGAATGAAGCGAAGGTAGCTTTCTGGGATGCGGATGGGATGGACGAAGAGCGCACCTTAGTGATGCCTGCGATTCGCGCAGACCAACTCGGACAGTTCGAGGATGATGATGAGCCCGAGAAACCTGCCTGGCGGGAAGAGCCTGCTCCTTCCAAAGGGAAAGGGTGGATTAAGCCGCTCATTTGGATTGTCGTTTTGTTAATGGTGCTAGGTGCTATGTGGTATATGGTCGGTTATGTCAAAGGAATGTTCGCGATTGAAACAGTCGAGGTTCCCAATGTGGAAGGCAAACCGTTGATTCAAGCTCAAGCTGAATTAACAGTGGCTAAATTGGGCTCCACGATTGAATATGATTTGGATAGCAAGCTGGCTAAAGATGTCGTCATTCGTCAAGACCCTATCGGGTTGAGAATGAATGTGGGCAATAAAGTGACGCTGTATGTTAGTAAGGGTGCTCCCAAAATCAAGATGGACAATTATGCCGGGCAACCGCTCAAGGATGTCAAGTTGAAGCTGCAAGCTCTCGGTATCAAGGACGAGCAAATTACGATTACACAAGAGACGAACGAGGGTACGCCAGATATGGTTTTGAAGCAATTCCCTCTAGCGGGTGAAGAGTTCGAACTCGAGAAAGCAGCTATCGCATTTACCGTAAGTAAAGCCAAAGAAACGTTCAAAATGCCGGATCTCGTCGGAATGACGGAAGCAGAAGCCAAGGCTCAGATCACAAAACTGAATCTTAAGCTTCCTGTGAATGGCATTACGCGTGAGAAAAGCTACAAAGTGGCCAAAGGAAGGGTTGTCAAGCAGTTTCCTTTTGATAAAAATCAGGATGTATCTGTCGGTTCTGAGATCTCTTTGATCATTAGTGACGGATTGCCTGAGGACGCTGGACAACTAACCGTCAGCATAGCTGTGAAGCCGACGACGGAGGGCAAAGATTCCGAGTTCAAAATTGTCGTAAGCGATGCCCAGTATGAGAATTTCGAATACAAAACAGAAAAGGTATCGAAGCCTCAGAATATGGATGTCAAAGTCATTGTTTCTCCAGATAAGAAAGCTGTCATCTTGATTAAAGAAGGAGATAACTTGGTCAACTCCATTACTCGCACCTATCAAGACTACTTGGATCAAAAAAATGGAAAGACAGTTTCGCCTAGTCCTTCTGCGTCACCATCGCCTTCGCCTAAACAGCAAAGCAATGGACCGGTTATTCCGGTTGGCGGCACTGGGCAAGGTCAAACTGGCGGTTCTAAACCACCTGCTGGAGGCACACCTTAATGCCACAAGGATATATCGTAAAAGCGCTGAGCGGCTATTATTACGTGTTGCCCGAGGAGGCGGATCTCCGTGAAGCTAAGACGGTTACTTGCCGCGGAAGAGGCGTTTTCAAAAATAGAAACATAACCCCTCTTGTAGGAGATCGCGTTATGTACGAGGAAACGGAGAATGGGGAAGGGACCGTCACTGAAATCCTTCCCCGCACTTCGGAGCTCATACGACCTCCAATCGCAAATGTAAACGTGGTTGTTCTCGTTTTTTCGGTGACAGAGCCTGTTCTCAATTTGCAGTTGTTAGATAAATTTCTGGTCCATATTGAAAATACGGGCATTGATGTTCTGTTGTGCTTCACCAAAAGTGATTTATTGACAATAGATGATGAGTCTTCCGTTCCCAAAGAAATGACGGTTGCCGAGTTGGAGCGGATTACGAAGCTCTATGAGGGAATCGGTTATACGGTAGTGAAGACGAGTTCTAAGCTGCAAGAAGGCGTGGAAGCGATTCTGCATCATTTGGACGGAGCCGTCAGTGTTTTTGCTGGACAATCCGGTGTGGGTAAGTCTTCTCTGCTTAATGCAATGATTAGCGGTCTTAATTTGGAGACGAATGCCATTTCTCAGCGATTAGGCAGAGGAAAGCATACAACACGCCATGTTGAGCTGCTGCCGCTAACGAATGGTGGCCTTGTTGCAGATACGCCGGGATTCAGCCAGCTAGACTTTATGGAAGTCGAAGCGGAGGGCCTTAGCAGCTGCTTTAAGGAGTTTGCCGCGGTAGCGGAGGGCTGCAGGTTTAGAGGCTGCTTGCACCTGCATGAGCCGGATTGCAAAGTTCGTGATGCGGTAGCCGAGGGAGCTATTGCAGCTTCTCGTTTTGATCATTACTTGTTGTTTTTAACTGAAATCAAGGATCGGAAGAGGAGGTATTAGGACGGATGGTATATGTAGCACCTTCTATTTTATCAGCCAACTTCGCTAAACTTGGGGAAGAAATTAAGGAGGCGGAGCTTGGCGGAGCCGACTGGATCCATGTGGATGTCATGGACGGCCATTTCGTGCCAAATATCACAATTGGTCCACTTGTTGTTGAAGCGATACGACCAATGACTAAGCTGCCGCTTGATGTTCATTTGATGATTGAGCAGCCAGATCGCTATATACCTGATTTTGTCAAAGCGGGTGCGGATTTGATATCCGTCCATGTGGAGGCTTGTACGCATCTACATCGGACGCTTCATCTTATTAAGCAAAGCGGGGTTAAAGCAGGGGTTGTGCTGAATCCTGCAACCCCGATTTCGCTAATTGAGCATGTACTCGATGAACAGCTGGATCTTGTGCTTATTATGACGGTCAATCCTGGATTCGGCGGACAGGCTTTCATTCCTGGCATGCTGAGCAAAATTCGCGCGCTTCGTGAGCATGCGAATGCTAAGAGACTGAACGGGCTGCATATTGAAGTGGACGGCGGTATTAACGAGGTGACGGCTCGCCAGGTTGTGGAAGCTGGAGCCGATGTGTTGGTTGCCGGCAATGCTGTGTTCGGGCAGTCCGATCGTGCCAAGGCTATCAGGCGAATACGCGGGTAGAGGGGGAACGAAGGACGATGAGATTTCTCTGGTTATTGATGTATAGTCTGCTTTGCGCAATCCTATTGGCGTGTTTTTCAAATATTCACGATGTCTCGAAGTATATATTCTCGCTTGGCGCCCTTTATGTAGGGATGCGATTCTTCCGCCGGTTTGAGCAAATCGGGTTTCGTATTTGGTTCATCGTTATTTCTGTTCTCTTCTATTTTATTTTCAGTTTAATTTACGCGCTTTACACGCAGCTGGGCATAACTACACCCTAGCCGCATACATATAGTTACAAGAGTGAAGAAGCACTCTTGTAGCTTTTTTTGTTTTCTGGAAGCGAGCGAATTGTGGGAGAAAGTAAAAATAGAAGGCACTTTTTTACGGTCCGGGCATATACTGTTGTAACGATGCTAAGGAGCAGTCATGCAACTTGTGAAGCATATGCTTACGACGTAAGTTTCTTCTGAAAACTTGAAGTCTGTGCTCATGAAGTCAGTTTTCTGCCTTCCTCTAAGCGCGGTCGCTCATCTTCGTAAGACCTCGGTAGAGGTTTATCTCACGAAAACTCTAAGCGAATGCTCATGAAGTCAGTTTTCTGACGAAAACTCTAAGGAGGGGTAGAGAATGAAGTTTTACACAATCAAACTACCAAGATTTTTGGGTGGATTCGTGAAAGCCGTACTTAATACGTTTAGCAAAAACTAGGCCAACACATATTTACTCCATTCCCCCCAGAAATGCAAAAAAAGCACCGATAAGGTGCTTTTTGTCTTTCACATAGAAAGTGTAAGTATGCGCAGCTACTAATTAAACGCGAGCCACTTTTCCGGATTTCAACGCACGAGTACTTACGTAAACCCGTTTTGGTTTGCCATCAACGAGGATGCGAACCTTTTGAACGTTAACTCCCCAAGTACGCTTGTTTTTATTGTTAGCGTGGGACACGTGATTTCCTGAAGAAGGACTTTTACCTGTAATGAAACATTTGCGGGACATGTTTGACACCTCCTTGGGCAGTATACAAAGCAGCCTGGGTGGCAAGCCTAAGCTTGACATGACAGCTTTCCATAATTTTAGACATTGTTTGGTTTGTTGCGATTCATAATATAACCAGCAAAAACACACTTAAATATAATAGCATAGCAAAAGGAGCCTAGTCAACGAATTACCTGCACTTTTGCCGTTTATTTATTCAGTATGTTATAGTACAATGAAGATTAGCCCACATTCCAAGTACATAGTAATTGACTTATTAAAGTCGAATTGGCTAAAGCCAAAGCAGGAAAGGGAATGCTTACAAAGGTAGTCTTGCTAAAGCGAAACTTGAAGGAGTTGTTAGATAATGCCAATTGAACTCACAACCGAGTACGGAAAAGTGTATATTACCAATGAAGTGATTTCAACACTGGCGGGATCCGCTGCGTTAGATTGTTATGGACTTGTTGGCATGGCGACGAGAAAGCAACTGAAAGATGGAATAGCTGAATTGCTAGGCCGGGACAATTTAAGCCGCGGCGTCGAAGTCCGCCATGAAAACGGGCGACTCGAAATTGATCTTTATATTATTGTCAGCTATGGAACGAAAATATCCGTAGTCGCAGGTAATGTCCAAACGAAAGTCAAATATATTTTGAATGACGTTGTAGGGCTTCATGTGGACGATGTGAACATTTTTGTTCAAGGCGTTCGTGTAGCCAAGTAAAAGCCCGATAACCAGGAAGGGGAATCACTTTGAGTAAGCGCTTTATTTCAATAAATGGAAATGACTTCACTGCCATGGTCTTGGCGGGTGCGGATAACCTTCGCAGAAATGTAGATAAGGTTAATGGATTGAACGTTTTTCCTGTACCCGACGGAGATACCGGCACCAACATGAATTTGACACTCACTGCGGGCTGTGAGGAACTTAAAAAGAAGCCATCCTCCCATATTGGGAAAGCAGCTGATGCATTGTCCAAAGGGTTACTGATGGGCGCAAGGGGCAACTCAGGGGTTATTTTGTCACAGCTGTTTCGCGGATTCGCGAAGCATGTGCATGATCTTGAGCATGTAAATGTACAGCAATTCGCGGGCGCTCTGCAGCAAGGCGTAGAGACAGCTTACAAAGCTGTTGTGAAGCCGGTGGAAGGAACGATTTTGACGGTATCAAAAGAGGCTGCTAAGCATGCCACACAGTATCGACATGGAAGCGACCTGCTTGATCTCATGCAGGAGGTTCTGGGCAAAGCGAAGGAAGCCCTCGCTAGAACGCCTGAGCAGCTTGCTGTGCTCAAACAGGTCGGTGTGGTAGATGCAGGTGGACAAGGGCTTGTATGTGTCTACGAAGGCTTTGTAGCGGCGTTAAGCGGCGGTCTGGTTCAAGTGAACGATGACTATGCAACGATGGATACAACACTTGGTGCGGTTTCACTCGTTCCTGGCATGAACCTAGCGAAGGAAGTGCACGCACATCTTCCCGCACAGGCACATTTGGCCACGGAAGACATCGAATTCGGATACTGCACGGAATTTATGCTGACGATTGCTCCAGGCAAGGTCAAAGGATTTATCTTCGATGAAGGCTCGTTCCGCGATCAACTGAGTAAATTAGGGGATTCGCTGCTAGTTGTAGCTGATGACGAGCTGGTGAAGGTTCATATTCACGCCGAATATCCAGGTGAAGTGATGAACCATGCCATGAATTTCGGTGCACTGAGCCGTATCAAAATTGAAAATATGCGCGATCAGCATTCACATATATTGGAAGATATGACCGAGGGGTACGAAACTCCTGCTTCTACACCTACGGTTGCTCCAAACAAGCCGTATGGTTTCGTTGCAGTTGCTCTAGGTGAGGGTATTACCGATATTTTGTCTAGTGTAGGTGTCGATGTTGTTCTGTCCGGTGGACAGACGATGAACCCAAGCACCGAGGATATTGTCAATGCGGTTAACAGCATTCATGCGGACACCATTTATGTGCTGCCCAACAATTCCAATATTATTTTGGCTGCGCAGCAAGCCATTGAACTGGTAGACAATAAAACGCTGATTGTGATCCCATCCAAATCGATTCCGCAAGGTCTTGCAGCCATTCTAGCTTTCCAAGAGAAGGCGGATGCCAAAACAAATACGGAAGCCATGAGTGAATCACTTCGACGTGTAAAATCGGGCCAAGTTACTTACGCTGTGCGCGATACGAACATGGACGGTATTGACATCAAACAGGGCCATTTTATTGGCATTCAAGATGGGCGCATTGTATCTTCACAGCCGAGTCTCCTGGATGCTTGTAAGAAGCTGCTGGAGGAAATGATTGAAGAAAGCAGCGAAATTGTCACTATCCTCACCGGAGAAGATGCGGTCGATGCAGAGACGGAGGAGCTAGAGGCGTTCATTCAAGCGACTTATCCCGAAATAGAAATTGAGCTTCATCCTGGCGGACAGCCCTTGTATGCATACCTGTTTTCCGTTGAATAGCAGTGGAGTAAATTCGTGAAATGGAGTGAGCCCTGTTGACAAACATTCGTATCGTAACGGACAGCACGGCCGACATACCTTTGGCACTCAGACAAGAACTTAACATCGAGATGGTGCCTCTCAAGATTCATTTTGGAGATGAAGAATATTTAGATACGGTGACTCTGCAGTCTGAGGAATTTTATCCGAAGCTGACCTCGTCACCTCACTTTCCTCGAACGTCACAGCCGTCTCCTGCGGAGTTTTTGGACTTGTATCAGCGACTGCTTAAAGAGCCCAATACGGAGGTCATCTCTATTCATTTGGCATCTGTATTGAGCGGAACGTACCAGTCAGCGCTGCTGGCTTCCACGATGCTGGAGGACTCGTCCGGCAAGGTTCATGTGTTCGATTCCTGCTCGGCTTCCTATGGGATTGGCGCTCTTGCTGTAGCTGCTGCCCGAGCAGCTAAGGCGGGGCAAAGTGTCGATGAGATTTTAGAGCTTGTACGAATGATGAGAGAGAACTTTTACATATACTTCCTCGTAGATACGCTAGAATTTTTGCAAAAAGGTGGAAGAATCGGCAAAGCATCAGCTCTTTTCGGTTCTTTGCTAAACATTAAGCCCATTCTTTCTCTGGATCGAGCGGGCGAAGTAGCTGCGATTGATAAGGTTCGCGGTCACAAAAAAGCGGTTGCGCGAATCCTAGAGCTGTTGGCGACGGATGTATCGGGTAAGACAATCCGTAGTTTACACATTGCTCATGCAAACAATTTGGAAGGTGCGGAGCAGCTGCGTGCGGCCATCATGCAGCAATTTGTTGTGGAGCATGTTGACTACATTACACTGGGGCCTGTTATTGGCGCACACGCTGGACCAGGCACCATCGCAGCGTTCGTAAGTACGGTGTAAGATATGGATTTGAATCAATTTGAAGTACGCGAAGTCCATGGAGTGGGCGCTCAGAAGGCACTTGAGCTCAACTCCATGGGCATTTTTACGGTTATGGATTTGCTGGAATATGTGCCATTCCGGTATGAGGATTACACGGTACGTGATTTAGCTAGTGTGAAGGACGGCGACCGCGTCACTGTGAAGGGTTATATCATCGGAGAGCCGGTGCTGCAGCGCTACAGCGGCAAATCCCGACTATCCTGCAAGGTGATGGTCGATGAGTTTCTGCTGACGGCGGTGTGGTTTAACCGCCACTTTTTGAAGGACCGTTTGCGGCCGCAGCAGGAGATTGTACTCACCGGCAAATGGGACGGCAAGCGCAGGCAAATGAGCGTGTCCGATTCGGAATTTCCCGGACAAGGCGATTCCAATACCGGCACCATACAGCCGGTGTATTCGGTTGTAGGCACTGTTACGCAGAAGTGGATGCGTAAGGTCATTCAGCAGGCGCTGACGCAGTACAGCGCCATGATCAGTGAAGTGCTGCCGGCTGGTATTACCGGCAGGTATGGGTTTATGCCGCGCAGCAAGGCGCTAGCTGTCATCCACACGCCGAGCGGTGTGGAGGAGGGCAAGCAGGCGCGTAGGCGCATGGTGTATGAGGAGCTGTTCCTATTCCAGCTCAAGCTTCAGGCTTACCGCGCCGTGACGCGCAGCCGCGCGGACGGGTTGAAGCAGCAGGTGGACTTGCCTGCTGTCCGCGCCTTCGTGCGCGCGCTCCCCTTCCAGCTGACGGAGTCGCAGAAGAAGGTCGTAGGCGAGCTCCTGCATGATATGCAGGAGCCGTACGCCATGAACCGACTGCTGCAAGGCGATGTCGGTGCGGGGAAGACGATCGTCGCGGCCATAGGCCTCTACGCGACGGTGAAGGCCGGCTACCAAGGCGCACTGATGGTGCCGACGGAGATTCTGGCTGAGCAGCACAAGCGCTCGCTGGACAGCTTGTTCGTGCCCTACGGGCTGCAGGTTGCGCTGCTGACAGGCAGCTCAACCGATCGGCAGCGGCGGGATCTGCTGGCCTCCTTGCAGATGGGCATGATTGATGTGCTGGTCGGCACGCATGCCCTCATCCAGGAGGACGTCTACTTCCGCCAGCTGGGGCTTGTCGTGACGGACGAGCAACACCGCTTCGGGGTGAACCAGCGCAGCATCCTGCGGCGAAAGGGTATGAACCCCGACGTGCTGACGATGACGGCGACACCGATTCCGCGCACGCTGGCGATTACGGCTTTCGGCGATATGGACGTTTCGACGCTGCGTGAGCTGCCGAAGGGGCGCAAGCCGATCAAGACGTACGCGGTTCAGCACGCGATGCTGGAGCGTGTGCTCGGCTTCATTCAACGCGAGGTCGCCGCAGGGCGGCAGGCCTATATCATTTGTCCGCTCATCGAAGAGTCGGACAAGCTGGACGTGCAGAATGCCATCGACGTCCACATTCAGCTGCAGCAGCATTTTCCGCACATGCGAATCGGCCTGCTGCACGGGCGAATGAGTGCGCAGGAGAAGGAAGCGATCATGCGCGCATTCAAGGAAGGCACCGTGGAGGCGCTCGTGTCGACCACGGTGATCGAGGTCGGCGTGGACGTGCCGAACGCCACGCTGATGGTGATCTACGACGCCGACCGCTTCGGCCTGTCGCAGCTGCATCAGCTGCGCGGGCGGGTGGGCCGCGGCGAGCACCAGTCCTTCTGTGTGCTCATCGCCGACCCGAAGACCGAGGTCGGCAAGGAGCGCATGAAGGCGATGACCGAAACAACCGACGGCTTCGAGATTGCCCGGCGTGATCTAGAGCTGCGCGGGCCGGGGGACTTCTTCGGCACGAAGCAGAGCGGGCTGCCGGAGTTCCGGATCGCCGACATGATGGCGGACTTTGAAGTCATGGAGCAGGCACGCGATGATGCGGCTGAGCTTGTCGGTGACTCGTCCTTCTGGACGGGAGCTTCGTTCATACCGCTTAGAGCCTACTTGCAGCGAGCGCAGATTTTTGACAGCGAAGTGTTGGACTAATCAGCCTTATAACTATACAAAACAAAACAAAACAAAACGCTAGGATGGACTGATGACAACTTCAGTCGCTGATCCTAGCGTTTTTTACTATTTTATCCTTTTTCCCGCACATTCATCCGATATTCCGTAGGTGGAAAGCCTGTATCTTTGCGGAAGCTTTTCGCGAAATGGTTCGTATCCTCATAACCGGTCTGCTCGGCAATTTCTTTCATACTGAGCGACGTGGTCGTCAGCAGAAATTTGGCCTTGTCGATGCGTTTGCGCTGCATGTACTTGGCCGGGGGCATGCCAAAGTGCTTTTTAAAATATTTGATCAAGTAATTGGGGTGCAGGTGAACGGACTTGGCCATTTGTTCCACAGTGATGCTCTTATGAAGATTCTGCTCAATGAACTGCCGTAATTGGCCGAGTCGGTCCATTTCATCGGTACGCTTCTGCAGTACCTGTACAGGAACCGCTTCCAAGTAGCTGGATATGATTTGCAGCAGGATCGCTTTTTCCCGTAAACGAGAAGTTAGTGACGGTTCATGATGCAAGGTGGCAAGCTCCTGAAACCATGCCGTCATCTGCTCGACGTTGCGAATTTGGATAAACAAAGGAATATCCAGCCATTGAAATAGATCAAAAGAACCGATATGTGCCGTGAAGTGGCACCAATATTTTAAATAAGGACGATCGCTGATCGTGGAGTAAGAATGGAGCGCGTGGGCAGGAAGCAGACATAGCTGACCGGGCATAGGATTAAGCTCTTGATGGTCAACCTTAACCCAGCCTTCGCCTTCCAGAATCCAATACAGCTTATTATGCTCTGGTGTAAAATTAAGCTCCTTCCACGATGCAGGGCACTGAGTAAGATGCGCTTCTAAAATGTGGATCTGTAGGTTCTGCAGAAGGTCTGATAGGAATGTAATTTGCTGCGTATTCATCATCATGTTCACCTAAGAATGTTAATTATATCCTGATTGAGGTTAGTTTCGTACCTGTCTATTATAGCACAGGCTTGGTAGACTAAAGCTGTGAAGTTTTAAACACGCATATAATTTCGAAAGGTGTGTAGCTGATGACAAGCAATCATCCGATTATTCAAGAACGAACAGAGCGTACGCAGTGGTTTCTGCAGGATCGATTCGGTATGTTTATTCATTGGGGACTGTATGCCATTCCAGCTAGAGGAGAATGGGTGCGCAGCGTCGAGCGTATTTCGGTAGAGGACTACCAAACGTATTATGATGAATTCGATCCTATCCGTTATGATCCTAAGGCGTGGGCGCGTGCGGCGAAGCAAGCGGGTATGAAATATGCGGTATTGACGGCCAAGCATCATGACGGTTTTTGTTTATTTGATAGCGCTCTCACTGAGTATAAGTCAACGAATACACGGGCCGGGCGAGATTTGGTTCGCGAATTTATTGAAGCGTTTCGGGCGGAAGGCTTAAAGGTGGGGCTCTATTATTCGTTAATCGATTGGCATCATGAGGATTATCCGGCTTATGGGGATCGCATTCATCCGATGCGAGATAATGAGAATTACACAAGAAATCCAGAGACGTTCGATCGGTACCTTCAGTACATGCATGGGCAAGTAAGAGAGCTGCTGACGAACTATGGTAAGTTGGATGTTATGTGGTTCGACTTCTCTTATGATCGCATGAAGGGTGAGACATGGAAAGCAACCGAGCTGATGGCGATGATTCGATCTCTGCAACCACATATCATCGTAGACAACCGATTGGATGCAAGCGGTGAAGAAGGCGGAACTATTTTCACTAAAAATCCGCTCAGCTATTCGGGTGACTTTGCTTCACCGGAACAAATCATTCCGCCGCAAGGCGTGACGGATGACGAGGGCAATTCGCTTCCATGGGAAGCTTGTATCACGCTGAATAATAACTGGGGATACGCAGCCCAAGATTTCCAATATAAATCCTCAACTACCCTTATCCGGAAGCTGATAGAGTGCGTCAGCAAAAATGGGAATCTACTCTTGAATGTGGGTCCGAATGCACTCGGAGAGATTCCGAAGGAGTCGCTGGACATTTTGGCAGAGATCGGCAATTGGGTTCAGAAAAATGGGGATAGCATTTACGGCTGCGGGCAAGCCGACTTACCGAAACCGGAGTGGGGCAGGTATACGCAAAAGGGCAATCTGCTGTATGCCCACTTGTTTGAGGAAAGCGTAGGCCCTATTAACTTGAACGGGTTGGCTGGTAAGGTGAAGAAAGCAAGGCTGCTATCTGACGGTTCCGAGCTCTTCCTAAGCCGTCCTTGGAATGCCGCCCAGTATCCGGACGATGCGTTCATTAGTTTCGCTAGACCTGAGCATTCCAGCTATCCGCTGCCGGATCAAAGAGCTACCGTTGTGGAGTTGGAGTTACTTTAAAGAAGGAAATAAATTAACATTTGACCGTGCCCGCATTCGCTTTTAAGATGATAGTAGAGGCTTACTATTTTTTTGGAAACGAAGGTGTATGGAACTTTGACTTATTTCCTCTGTTATTTACTGCTGATGAATATCATTACGTTCATAGAAATGGGACATGACAAGGGACAAGCCAAAAAAGGCGGGCGTAGAGTGCCTGAAAAACGTCTTTTTATACTGGCTGCTCTTGGTGGCGGGATTGGCGGCTGGCTCGGTATGCGGGTTTGGCGCCATAAGACGAAACATACCTCATTCGTCATTGGCATGCCGCTGCTTGTTGCGCTAAATAGCCTATGTGTCATCATGGTCGCGATTTATATGTAGCAATAGCAAAAGATAGGAGACAGTTGCCGGCAGCGGCAGCTGTTTTCTTTTTTAAAACAGGAGTCCTAGTCAAGTTTACATGCGTTTACTCATAAGATATGTGCGTACACCCTCTATTTACTAAGCAAAAGGGAAGTAGACTATGAATCCTCTCGAACATATCATGGGCACCGAAGAAGCTGCAGAGCTTTGGGGGATTAAACAGGGGCAAGTCAAAAATCTCTGTCGGGATGGTAAGGTTATGACCTGACTTATACCAATCCCGATACCTCACCTTGCAGCGTATAAAGAAAAATTTATATATTATTCACGTCACATTTCTACATTTTTTATATAAATTATAATGCATAATAATGGGTACAACTAACTATCCATAACACTTCATTAAAAGCAAATACTGCAGCCGATGTAGAATGGTACAGGGGTAATGACATTGAAAAATGATAGTATTGCTTTAGCAGTCATGTTTCTTTGTTTAGCAGGAGTTGTAAGTGGATTGATTTATAATGGAGATTATAGCGTCAAAATAAAAACAAATGGATCGTTGGATGGTGGTAAAGGCAACACCTCCAATATGTATGGATTTTCTTTTTATGAACCTCCTACCTCAACTGATATTATTTTAAATAAAAAACAATAGACAATCTGGAAAAGGATGGTAATACTACTCTTGTACCGGAAGCACCGGACAAAGCAAAAGCCCGAGGGAAAGCATCCCCGGGCTTTTTTTCGTGCTTTTTTGTTAACCACCTGAATTATGTTTACATCATGCCATTATTTCCGCTTCTTCTTTTTTCTGCTACCATGATTTGGTTTGTTATCTTTTTGGTCTTTAGCGTGATTTTCTTGTTGTTGGTCATGTGTTGACATGATATTCCCCCCACCCTTAAAGTCATTTTGAAGCACTAATATTGTGTGCATTTAAAGGGTGCACCTATACAATATTCCTCGAACACAGGCAGCCCCATTGCTCCCGACTTAAGGGTTAAATTCCCATGGGCTTATTTTGTGTTATTTTTCATATATTTAAATGGATTAGTTTTCATTTGGTATCCTAACGGTACCCATGCATACATTTTAAAGCCTGTACTAGTCACTTTGAATTAATCTGTTATACATACAAAAGCCTTATAGAATATAGGATTATGAAAACTGTACTACAAGTAAATATTAGAATGATTAAAATGAGGTTCACATAAGATAGGAGCATGACAGGTTATCGGAGGTGCGAACATGAGCTATCACCATTATGGCATCGATCCTGCGCTCGTAGAGCGCGTAAAGTTCAAGATGAAAAATCCAGAGATCAAGGAACGCATTAAAATGCTGCTGCAGGGTGTTACGAAGGCTGATTTACAAAATCATACCAAGGTTACGCGCTTAATAGGACTTGCCGCCGGCATTCTCGGTGAGAAGCTAAGCGGAAGCCAAACGACCCAAATTTTGGAGTTTGTAATTGCACAAAAGATTGATCCATCTAACGCCTTTCATTTGATCAAACTCTGGTCCATGTTTCGATAGACTAAACAAAATGCGCCACTTGCAGGGTTAAAGATGCCCTGTTAGGTGGCTTTTTTTGCTTCCAGAAAAATTCACTTGCATAACGAATACGTGTTCGGTATATAATAAGTAACACGAATATATGTTCGCATATGGTGGTGGGAATATGAAAGTTAGTTCAAGTTCAAGAATTGAGACAGAAGAGGATGTTCAAATTGTTAAGGAATACACGCTGCTGCCCATTTTGCTCGATATGCTTGCAAGGGACATGGAGGAGCTCAAGGTTTATAAGGATAAAATCGTGTACAATCATATTCTTTTTTATCTCAGAGAGGTTGAAATGGCTATTTATCCGGAATTACAAAGTATTAAGAGCCAGATGAAGAAAAGAGATATTAAAGTTATCCATACCGAAATGAATGCCTTAGGCATTAACGTAGAGTACAAAGTCCGAGGTTACATTCATCATTTCACGATGCTTCGCAGCTTGGTCAAGGCTGAGCTTATGACCACGCTCATGAATATGCGGGGGGGATTGCGGTGATCAAAGATCGCCACGGCAGGGAACGAACGATCTTCCTAGCAGATTGTCAGAGCTTTTATGCCAGTGTGGAGAAAGCGGGTCATCCGGGCTTGGAGGATAAACCGGTTGCTGTTGCAGGAGATCCTGCTCTAAGATCGGGTATCATTCTAGCCGCCTGCCCCGTTGCCAAGAAATACGGGGTATCCACAGCTGAACGGTTGGGCGAAGCGCTTAAGAAGTGTCCTGAACTGATCGTGATGCGTCCGCACATGCAGCATTACATTGATGTTTCGCTGCAGATTACCAAGATTTACGAAGAGTTTACCGATCTTGTTGAAATTTTCAGTATTGATGAGCAGTTTCTTGATGTTACGGCCAGTTTATCTATGTTCGGAGATCCGAACACGATTGCGAAAACCATTCAGCTAAAGGTGTTCAGTCAAACGGGGGTAAAGGTTCGTATAGGGATTAGTTCTAATAAAATACTTGCGAAGATCGCGACCGATATTTGGGCTAAAAAGAATGAAAGTGGCATCTTCACGCTGCACCCATCAGACGTGGAGAAATACTTGTGGGAGCAGCCTGTAAGTAAAATGTTTGGTGTCGGTTCGCGGATGACCGCACATTTTGCCAAGCTAGGTATGTATTTGATTGGCGATGTGGCGAGAACGCCGCTACCGCAGCTCAAGAATAAATTCCGCGCACGCTTCGGCAAGCAGTCGGACATTCACGCCGAAGTCATGTGGCGAACAGCGAACGGACTGGATGATAGTCCGGTCACGCCGGGTACGTTTGATACGCCTCCGAAGTCCGTAGGCCATATGATGACTTTGCCGAGGGACTACGCGGACTCCTCTGAAGTAGATACCATCCTGCTCGAGCTTACGGAAGAGGTGTGCCGCGACTGTAGGCGCAAAGGCTATATGGCTTCAATTGTTACCGTAAGCTGTATGTGCAGTCCTTTCGACGCCCCGACAGGCTTTTCGCGTCAAATGAAGATGCCTGATCCTACGAATCATACAAGTACGGTGTTTCAAGCTGTGAAAAAGCTTTTCTACAAGTTCTGGGACACCATGCCGGTGCGTCGCGCTGGTGTCATGCTGAGCCAGTTAGTGGATGATGATACCTACCAGCTTACCCTCTTCGAGGATCAGATCAAGGCGCGAGCGCTTGAAAAAGTGACGGACAGCATCAAGGAACGATTCGGCAACGCGGCGATTGTTCGTGCTTCCTCGCTCACAACAGCCGGTCAAGCGCAGAACAGAGCGCTCAAAATCGGAGGGCATTATAAATGAGCAAAAAATTGGAAAAAAACGGCCTATGGGAATCCAGCAGGATGATGCTGCCTCAGCATCGAGAGGCTTTTCAGAACCAACGCAGTGATAGACCTGCTCCGGCCAATCGTCCCACAGCGGAAGACATTGGGGTTATGCGAGATTATGTCTTGCTGCCGCTCATGCACGGGATGATCAAGAAAAAAGCCGGTGAGATCGAGAGATCCTCCGAAACGCTCCGAATGCTTTATGCCCGAGTCGCTCATGCGCTTGCTGCGCATATACAAGCCGACTTAAGCGAAATTAAAACCAAGATGATGCAGCGAAGCATTCAATTATTTGAAGAGGAAAAGAATGACCGCGCCATTCACTACCGCTATGTATGTCGTGGGCATGAAGATGCGCTTATCATAGCTAAAGATTACATGCGTGCTGAAATTAGCGTGCGAACAGCACGCTACATTGATCATCTGGTAGCAAGTGTGTATAACGCTCCGAAAGTTGATGAACAGAAAGCGTAGAACGAGAGAAGCTCGAGACAATAGCAAGACGAAGACAGAAGCCCGATGGAGAAATCTTCCTCGGGCTTACACGAATTGACGTGAGTAATTCTTTTTCTCATAATGGAGGAAGAGTGTTTCAGCAACTAATAGAGTTAGTTCTCATGTGGGAGAACCATGCGAAGGAGAAGATGGGCACAGATGTGCGGACGCTATACGATCACCGTGACGTTAGAGGAGCTTATGCTTCATTATGATATTTATTATAAATATCCTGGGAGATACAGCCCCAAATATAATGTAGCACCGGGACAGCAAGTCATGGCTATCGTCCATGACGGGGAGAAGAATAAGCTTGGCGAGCTGCGCTGGGGGCTCGTTCCAGAGTGGGCGAAGGACGAGAAGCTAGGCTACCAGATGCTCAATGCACGAGCTGAGACGCTCGCGGACAAGCCTGCCTTCCGCAAGCCATTTGAGCGTAAGCGCTGCCTGATTCCGGCAGATTCCTTCTACGACTGGAAAGGGACGGGTAAGCATAAGCAGCCGATGCGTATTATGCTGCGCAGCAAAGGCATCTTTAGTATGGCAGGGCTGTACGACACGTGGACATCTGCGGATGGCACGCGCATTTCTACCTGCACCGTCGTTACAACGGAAGCGAACGAACTGATGGCGGATATTCATGAGCGTATGCCGGTCATTTTGCCGAGGGAGATGGAGGCGGTTTGGTTGGATCGCAGCATCACAAACACAGACGCACTGCGACCATTATTGCAACCGTATCCGGCGGATCAAATGTTTGCTTACCCCGTATCGAGCCGAGTGGGCAATGTACGTAACGACGATGAGATGTGTATAGAGCCGTTAAGCCTCCTCCTTTAGAAGGAGAAATTGTAAGAGCAGAATGGGAGAGTTAACGACATGAAAACACGCATGGCAATAAGCATCACGCTCATATTCGTTATTGTGTTTGGCGTGAATGGCTACATTGGTTGGCACGGCAGAGTCTTTTTATCGGACCAACTAGGTTCTTGGTTTCATTCTGGGCTATATTGGATTGTCTTCTGGATTGTCGCCTTATCATATTTATTAGCATGGGTAAGCTCGCGGGTGCTGCCTGCCGGCGTGTCCCGATTATTGAAAATTATCGGCTCCTACTGGTTTGCCATCATGCAATTTGGTATTCTGCTGCTGCCGTTGACAGATTTGGCGATAGGCGTGTTCCATCTTGCATCCGTTCCTTCAAATACATACGTTCCGATTCTCGGTTGGATAAATGTAGGGATTATACTCATCGCTATGATTCGAGGTTCTTATAATGCACGGAGCCCTGTTATACGCAGATATGACATTACGGTTCCCAAAAAAGCGGGAGACTGGGAGCAGCTTCGCATCGCAGTAGCCTCCGACATCCATCTGGGCTCAATTGTTGGGAACCGCCATCTACGTAAGCTTGTAGAGCAAGTCAATGGCTTAAAACCGGACTTGATTCTTTTGCCGGGAGATGTCATTGATGATGATATTAAGCCATTTATCCGCTACAATATGGGTAGAACAATGCGAGAACTGCAGGCTCCACTAGGGGTTTATGCTGTGCTCGGTAATCATGAATACATTGGCGGACATATTCCTGCCTTCGTGGAACAAATGAAGCAGATCGGCATTCGTGTGCTCGTGGACGAAACCGTTCATATCAAAGAACGGCTGTACATCGTTGGGAGAAAAGACAAAGCGGCCGAGAGAACGCCCGATGGACGTAAGGCGCTGGCTACATTGCTGGAGGGCACAGATCTCAGACAGCCTATAATCGTGATGGATCATCAACCCTACCACCTAGACAAAGCAGCCGATGCTGGTGCAGATGTGATGCTATCAGGTCATACGCATAGAGGCCAAATGGCGCCTAATCACCTTATAACAAGAAGGCTCTTTGAGCTTGATTGGGGCTACTTGCGCAAAGGCAACCTTCATGCTATCGTTTCCTCAGGTTTTGGTACGTGGGGACCGCCCATTCGTTTAGGGAGCCGCTCAGAAATTATTGAACTCACCATTCATTTTAAAAGTAACAAGAGAGAAGAGGGTTAAGCAGCATGCAAGAGGCAGAAAGAAAACAAATTACCCCCATAGAACTAGCTGCAGCAATGATGCAGTTTACAATGAAAAGCATAGAAAATAGCTGGGATACAATTAAACCGGTCGTTGCGGCCTACCTAAAAGAGCCCATATTATCCGAGTCTAAAGAAGATGAGTTATTAAGGGAGATATACATAGCAGCTTTAGCGTTGGAAATTTACTGCATTCCTCATGCTTTCGATGCAGACGTTGCACGTCTCGTCAGCTTAGGGATGGGGGAAGTGATGGGTTCAGACAACTTGTCTGAGCATCACTTATCGGAATCAATTAGTCAGCACTATCTTCCGCGTTTGGAAGCAGTCAACGCAGCTGCTCCCACGGACCTGGCACTAGCACTTGTCGAAGAAGCTGCTACAATCCTCTACAATCGATTAGAGCTTCCGCTCAAGCCAACCGATCGGGTAAACAGCCTGTTGTGGGTCAAGTTATTTCCCTTTCTTGTCCAGCTGGTTGGGAAATGGCCGATCCTTTTTACTAAATTCGAAGTTAAGCAAAAGTCCTCTGAGATAGAAATAACAGAAACATAATCAAGGAATCAACATGCCCAAGTCTACGGAAATGTGGTCTCCTCTTGACTTAAAGGTAATAATTACGAATAATAGAAGAGGAATCAATTATGAGCAGGTTAGAAGCTTTTGCTATCATACTGCTTGGCGGAGGTAGAAATGAGTATGGCAGCACATAAAAGAGTTACCGTGTATGTATTGTCCGGGTTCCTCGGAAGCGGCAAAACCACCTTATTAACGAAGGCAATTGATCATTTTACCGAAGCGGGGCGTAAACCCGCGGTTATCATGAACGAGATTGGTGAAGTTAACCTGGATGGGCAGTTAATTGCCAATGAAGTACCGATGTCAGAGCTGCTGGGCGGCTGCATTTGTTGTTCGAGCCGAGGTGATCTTGCGACAGCGCTCAAAGAACTTGTAACTGAGGAGCAGCCCGACCTGATTTTCATAGAATCGACAGGTATCGCTAATCCAATGGAAATCATTGATGAAGTAACAGATGCTTCGCTTATACTCCCGGTGGAGCTCAAAGCCGTCATCACCGTAGTGGATGCACCGCAACTGCTAGAGCTAAGTCGGACAAGTCGAGGCAAGACCTACCGGCTTATGCAGGAACAAATCCGTTGTGCGAACTTACTTTTACTGAACAAGGCAGACCTGTTACAGGAAGCGGCGCTACAGGAAGTAGATGCTCTTGTACGCGAATGGAATCCATATGCATCAGTACACTACACCGTGTTTAGCCAAATCGACATGAGACTCATCGAAGAGCTAGAAGAAGAGCAAGGGCTGAAACAGCACCTTAACGCAAAACATAATGACAATAATAATAACGTGCAGCACGATGCCAACCATCATCACTCTCACAATCATGTGATGGCGTATACGCACTTTTTTGAGCGGGCAGTAGATAGCAACGCATTCGAAGAATTTGTTAGTAAACTACCGCAAGAGGTTTACCGTGCTAAAGGGATTCTCAGTTTTTCCGATACCTCAAGCCGGTTCTTATTCCAGTACGCCTACAGAGAGATGGATTTCGTCAAAATCACTCCCAAAGGAGATGTGCCAGACGTTGCCGTGTTTATCGGGGAGAACTTCTCCAAAGACGCAGTCCGAACAGAATTGCTCAAACTGGAATCCCTGTCCGAAATAGCTGCCAAATAAGCAATTCAATGCCAAAAGAGTCCCAGCGGCCAAGCTGAGGATTCTTTTTTTATATGGTATTAGTAACACGCGGGGTGGATATGACCTAAGGGGGCACTGTAGTCACCATCCCTTTGGCTCAGATTAGAGGGCGGAGTGATTAGAATTACTTGTTCGTGGGTCGTACCTATCCTCTAACGGGGGACTATGATCACTATCCCCTTGGCTCAGTTGTTTAAGGAAAGGAGAGAGAAAGGAAAGAGAAAGGAAAGGAAGGAGAGTAAAATAAAAGTAAATAAAATAAGAGAGTGAGAGGAAAAGATGGAAGAGAAAATAAGAGTAACTTAGAGATTGAGAGGAGAGGGTGGAAAAGAAATGAAGGGAAATGAAGAGAAATGAAGAGTAAATAAGAGGGTGAGAGGAAAAGATGGAAGAGAAGAAAAGAAGATAAAAGAAAAGAGAGAAAAGAGAGAAAAGAGAGAAAAGAAGATAAAAGAAAAGAGAGAAAAGAGAGAAAAGAGAAAAGAGAGAGAAAAGAGAGAAGATAAAAGAAGTTAAAAGAAAAAAGAGAAGAGAGTGATTAGAACCGTTAGTTAAGTAATTTTTCATTAATCGTCTAAGTAAACACTATGAGTACTATCTAAGTACCTATAACCTACTATTTATGCCCGCTATCGCCACTATCCCTTTGACTCAGGTTGCAGTAGCAGGGGTGTAGTAATAATTAAAAACTCCCATCTGTATTCTGCTTTCGTAAATCCCCCAAAAAAACCTAGAGAACATTACTTCAAACGGCTTTTGGGTTACTGAAAAAAATAATTCCCCTTCAAGATAGGATGCTTAAGGCTACATGTTATACTCCTGCTATTAGGCACACATACGCGTGTTTTGGGGATTGAAAAAGTTTAACTTGGCATGAGGTGCTGTACATAAGTGTGTCAAATGCTGAAAGATGGGTGCTTCGTGTAAAGTGAGATTTACCTTATAGCAAAACTCATCTAGGTAATGTTGTAGATACTTTTGGCCAATGCCATGGAAAGTATTGTTAATAGATTTACCGGCCTGTGCAGCGAATGCAAGGAGAGCGCGGAATTTCTTTGAACTAAAGCGTCCAGTAATAAATTCGATGCTGCTTGTTTGTGATTCGATATGTTGTTGGGTGAAACCCAATGTTGCGGCTCGTTGAAAAAGCTTTTCCTTTATATGTATTTTAGGGACAAGTTTGAGTTTGATATAGAAAGGTTCGCCCTGAATATTAACGGAGGAGCCAGCTAGAAGATAGTGTTCCTGTGGATGGTTGCGGAAGTAAGGATTATATGGCTTACCATAGACAGCTGAGTTTACTTGGACGATACCCGAGAGTCGTATGGCTTGGTCGGCTGTACTTATGGCGTGACGAATTTTGTGGAGGATGAGCCAGGCTGTTTTGTAGGTGACACTAATAATCTTGGAGAGTGCAACAGCATTCGTGCCCTGTTCCGTGCGGGATATCAGAAAAATAGCTGTAAGCCATTTATGTAAAGACGTGCGACTGCCTGCCATTATAGTTCCAGCTGTAAGGGATGTTTGGTGATGGCATTGAAGACATTCATAAAGAGGGAGTCGGCGTGTACTAGTTATATAGGCACGCGAATGTCCACAGTGAGGACAAGAAAAACCAGAGGGCCATTTCGTCCAAAAAAAGTAATCTATACAGGTCTCTTCAGTGGGGAATTGCTGCTGAAACTGCTCCAGGGTGCTTGGTAAATGATAGTTCGTCTCCATTATGACACCTCAATCAGGTTAGGCATGGAACGTTTGTTCTCATTCTTATTATATCGAATATTTGTTCTTATATCAACTCTAATTCATACTTTTCTTTTGATTTTGCAAGTAAGAGAGTAACTCAGTAGTTAGGATATAGCAAATTAGTACAGTTTTTCAATTAGACATAGAACTAGGCAAAAACTACGGAAAACGAGTGCAGGGGATTATGAGGAATATGAGAAGAAAAGAGATGTGGAAAACGATAACAAAGAATAAAAACTATAAGAAATAAGAAATAAGAAATAAGAAATAAAGAAGTAAGAATTAAGAAATAAAGAAAATAAATAGAGAATTAAAGAAGAAGATCAAGAAAGAAGAGACAAAATAAAGAAAATTTGAAGTGCGGTGGTATTTGTTCGATATGAGGATTATGGTTCGTGGTAAGATTTGTATTAAAAGGATACAAGATGTGGTGGGGGTTAAATAATATTTCAAGGTATGAGAGTCGTAAATTCGGTAGGATCTGAGCGGCGATTTAGGACAAAGAATTCGGAGATGGATATATAAACATAATGAGTGATGGGGATAGTGACTATATATGAGTTTGATGTAGATGTATAATTGCTGTTATTTCCTTTTTATGGAAATTTGAGAAGTGGGGTATTAGGTAAGACTTAAAGGCAAGAAGTGAAGTGAGAGGTGGGGAGTACGAAGTGAGAAGTAAGGGGTAAGAAGTAAGAAGTAAAGAAGTAAGAAGTAAGAAGTAAGAAGTAAAGAAGTAAGGAGTAAGGGGTAAGGAGTAAGAAGTAAGAAGTAAGAGGTATGGCTGGATGTATGACTGAATGTATGTTGGTTAAGTAAAGAACAATAAAACAATTAGAATTAAGAACATAATGGAACTGGAACATTGAATCTTAATAGAACAACCGCGAGGAGAAGAAAAACCGTCATGGATCATGAAGAGTGGTCCTGACGGTTTTTTTTGGAAGTTGGTTGTCGTTAGTTGTGCTGACTAGGACTAGTTAAGCTCTTTAAGCGGTTCGAAGTTTGGGTATATATACGGTGAGTCGGGAGTTGCGGTTTTTTCGATTTGGGTTGCTTTGATGGTGAAGATGTCGTTGCCGTTGTAGCTGCCGTTTTGGATGGTGCCTGTGACTTTGACCCACATGTCCTTGGGGTAGCTTTGAGCGGTCGGGAAGTCAATCATGACTCCGTAAGGGGTAGCATCAGCGGAACAGCAGCTTACAGCAAAGCGTCCGACGACGAATTGGCTTTTTGGCATGTTTTCTTCGCGGTAGACGAAGCCGGTGAGTTCGATTTTTTTGCCTATGAAGTTGTTTTTGAAAAGGTCAATGGACGAAAGGATTTCCATGTATACTTCTGGTTTTACGACGATGGTGTCTTTTTTATAAAGGATCATGCCGATTTTGGAAAAATCTTCATCCCACTCGTTATCAGCGTGGAACATCTTTTGGAGCTCGGCATCGGATTTAGCGATTGCTGGAGTCTCGGTACTAGAAGCAGGAACAGGGCTGTTAGCTGATCTATTGTTCACAGGAGGAACTGTTGAGGGGCTTGGTGCAGCCGCAGTTCCCTGGTTGGACGCATTCACTCCTGTTGAGGCGCCATTATTGGTGATCAGGTCTGTATTTTGTTTGGCTATGCTAGCTTTCGCAGCAGAGAGATTCATCCCTTTGGCAGCTACCATAGCACTACTTAAGGCTGTATTAGGCAGCAGAAAGCCGATTAACAACGGCAGAATGAGCAGTCCGTATGCAACTGTATTGCGCAAGGCTGAGCGAGAAATCGGTTGTTCACATTCGCAGGCAACTGGTTTGCCCCAGTAAGCACTCAATGCCATATAGCCTTGAAAGCAGGCTATGATGTAAAGGATAATGGAAGCGATTTTGACATAAATCATCATGCGCGGAGCTATGTAGTATTGAAGCGCATCTGTTTTGGTAAGGATCACGATATAGCTGGAAAAACCAAGTAAAATTAACGTACGAAAGAAATAATGAAAGCTTATTAATCGGACTTCGCTCATGCCAATTCCTCCTAGATTTTATGACTTTAAAAGTTAGAAAAGCGTTCCAAAAGCAGTGAACAACCCAGCACGGTGATAAGAATTAATGCCGAAAGCAGGAGTACAAATTTGGATTTGAAAACGGAAAGCATCATAAGCGTGCTTTTGAAATCAAGCATAGGACCGAGAACCAAGAAAGTAAGCAGTGAACCAGACGTAAATGACGTTTGAAAAGAGGAAGCGACAAAAGCGTCTGATGTGGAACATAGAGAAAGAATATAGGCGAAGCCCATCATAAATAAATGGGAACTAATAGGGCCCTGACCAATGGCAAGCAGGCTTTCGCGCTGCATAAAAACTTGAATTAGTGCGGTAAGCAGGGAACCAAAAACGAGATATTTACCCATTTCGAAAAACTCATCAGAAGCATGAACGAAAAATGTATTTAACTTACTGGATATGCCGCCACCCTGGTGCTGATGACCCTCCAACGCTTCTTCACTGGAAAAGTTGGCGCGGCTTATACGCAGCGGATTACTTTTGATAAAACGGTAGAGGATGAGTCCGATTATTATGGCAGCAGCAAAAGCCAGCCCCATGCGGGAATAGGCGATAGCGGGATGATTTCGGAAAGCCATAAATGTAGCCGCGAATACAATAGGGTTAATGATGGGTCCAGTTACAATGAAAACGACTGCGATATAGACGGGCATTCCTTTGAGTATTAGTCTTCGAACGACAGGAATCATGCCGCATTCACACATTGGGAATAGGATGCCTAAAACACAGGCGAACAGGATGCCAAGAATAGGGTTCTTGGGAATGAAGCGGCGTATGGTTTGCTCGGATACGAACGTTTGGAGCAAGGATGAAAGCAATACACCTAGTAAAATAAAGGGAATAGCTTCTAATAGGATGCTGATGAACAAGGTTTTGAAAGTTTGAATGCGTTCGGTCGTTAGCAGAGAAAGTGTAGGCATGTCGTTGTTTAGAAAGATAAGCACAATTAAAAGGAAGCAGATGGCGAATATAACATGCATGCTCGCTCGAAACACAGTAGTAGGCATTGATGAAGGCTCCTTAATCATAATTATTACTATTGTAACCTATGATGAATGAAAGGGGAATAGGACAACTTTGTTAAGGACGAGATGTTCATCTACTTGACGCAAGAGGTCCATTTGCTGCACTATGTTAATAGAACAATTTATGACAGAGGGGTAATGCAAGTGGGCACTCATACGCATACGATTGACGAGATGCTAAGGGCTATGGCTCAGCAAGGATGGAGAATTACTGAGCAGCGCAGGAGCTTAGCAACGTTATTCGCTGAATCCGGAAGTTATTTGTCGCCAAAAGACGTTTATGAATACATGAAAGTTAAATATCCTGGTGTGAGTTTTGACACCGTCTACCGTAATCTTCGATTGTTGAGTGAGATGGGTGTTCTGGAGCAGTTTCACTTGGCGGATGGCTTGAAATTCAAGGCGAGTTGTTTGTCCCATCATCATCACCACATGATCTGTATCAGTTGTGAAAAGACGGTCACCTTCGAGTTCTGTCCGATGAAGCTGGTGAAGGATTTGCCGGAGAGTTTTGAAATCCAAAGCCATCGTTTTGAGATATTTGGATACTGCTCAGATTGTAAGTCGGGCGTATCTCCATCTTCTGAGCTGAATTAAAAAATCGTGGAAAAGTAAAAGCAGTCTGCTCGAGGTGAACTCAGCGGAACTGCTTTTTTGGTTTGCATTGCTATTATAGTTGGGATTCTGCTAATCGTTTTTGCCAGTCATCTTCGAGAGTTTTCGCATCCAGATCCATACCGATGAGGACGAGATAAGGCGTTCCTTGGAAAGTGGTCTGCTGCCAGTTGGTGCGTTTGCCTGCGAATTGCATAACGAAGGATTCGTGCTTAGCGCCAATAATCAAATAACCTTTCGCGCGAAGCAGTGTTCCGCCCCATTTTGCTAAATAACGTTCCACAAAACGTTGTGACACGGCAAGGTCATCATCCATGGGGATTGTAATTGTTTGAATACGTGAGAAAGAAGGGGTATGTTTAGGTGTCTCGCTTGGCGGCTGTGCCGTTTTAATAGCTTGAAATTGAAACTTTTTATTGAAGTTCGGCGAGACGGTAGATTGCGATCCTTGTGGACTGAGAGTGCCGAAAATAAGTTCTAAATCAAATTGACTATGTGCGGTTGGCAGTATGAAAGAACGTTCATTGAATTTGCGAATTGTTTTTTCGATGGACCTCTGTTGTTTATCAGAGATTAAGTCGATTTTGTTCAGAATAAGAAGATCCGCAACTTCCATCTGTCTGCGAAGTGTATGGACAAGCTCTCGGTCCGAGGCGAAAATACTGTTATATTCAAGTACGTTTTCGGCATCAAGTATGGTAATGACTTTATGTAGTTTCACATGAGGAAGTAGTGAAGGCTCAGTCAATGCATCGACAATTTCCTCGGGGTTGGCAACACCTGTTAATTCAATGAGAATGACGTCAGGCTTGCGAGTTAACAGTTGTTTAATGGAATCACTAATATCACTTTTCTTACTGCAGCAGATGCAGCCATCGAGCAGTTTGGCCATGTTAACATCAGGTGAGGCTTCTTGGAGGAGATGGCCGTCTACATCTTGTTTCCCAAGTTCATTCATAAGAACAGCGGGGCTTAGGTTAAAGGAGGCAGCTTCTTGAAGCATGCGGATGAGCAGTGTTGTTTTGCCGCTGCCTAGAAATCCACTCAGTACGATAACGGGAACTTTGCTCAAAACAAGGACTCCTTCGTCTTGGGATTAAAAAGTAATTATTACGAATTGAATTGTAGTATAAAAAAGGGCAGGCTGCAAGATGGTTATAATAATTTTCTCCCTTGAGTGCTCAGGGAGCTATGTTACAATAAAGCCATCTTGAAGAACTCGGAGGTACCCTTTGACGATGAAGTATGTAGCCTAACTTTTTCTGCTAAAACGAAATTGTTCGTTGATAGGCAGACTCTACGATTGTGCAGGTAGAGCGAGTGGGATACGTATGTCTAAAGGGGCTGACTCCTTCAGGGGTTGCTGTTCTTTGCATACCAAAATCATGACTTGTTCTTCCTGACCGTAGGCGATTGCTTGCGGTTTTTTGTATTTGAATTTAAAGGAGGAAATGAGTCTATGACTTTACTAATAAAAGCAATGAATGTGATGAAGGAATTTGCGGGGAAACCACTTTTTGAAAAAGTGGAATTGGAAGTGAATACAGGTGAGCGGATCGCGATCTATGGCCGCAATGGCATAGGAAAGACGACGCTGCTTCGCTTGTTGGCAGGCACGCTGGAGCTGGATAAAGGCAGCGTGGAACGCAGGCTGCCGCTCGATCAGTGGGGATGGATGGGGCAGCAGACAGAGGCTGATGAGGCGGTGTTTACACACGCCTATGTTGAGGAAGGCTGCCCAGAGCACTACGCTGCGAAGCGTCGCTTGAAGGAGCTGGAGGCGCAGATGCAGGATGCGGCTGCTCCTTGCATGGAGAGTTTGCTCGCCGACTATCAGGAGGCGGCAGAGCGATACATGGGGCTGGACGGCTATCACTGGGAAACCCAAGTGGAGCGCAAGCTGCTGCAGCTCGGCCTCGGCCGCGAGCTGTGGGATCAGCCGCTCGGCCAGCTGAGCGGCGGGCAGAAGACGCGCGCCCAGTTGGCGCGTCTGATGGTGCGCGAGCCGCAGCTGCTGCTGCTCGACGAGCCCACCAACCACCTCGACGCGGCGTCGCTCGAATGGCTAGAAGCGTGGCTTCGAGCCTATCCGGGCACCGTCGTGTTCGTCTCCCACGATCGCCATTTCATGGATCGTGTGGCGACTTGCCTAGTCGAGCTGACGCCGACAGGCAGTCGAAAATACCGGGGCGGGTATACAGAGTATACACGCCAAAAAGAGCTCGAGCTGCGTACGCAGGAGCAGCTTTATCGCAAACAGCAGCTTCTACGAGAGCAGCTGGAGGAGAGCATTCGCACGTATCGGCAGTGGTTCCATCAGGGCGAGAAAAACGCCCGGATGGCTGAGGTACCGATACAACGAGGGTACTTTCAGGCGCGAGCCGGCGCGCATGTCTCGCGGATGAACGCGAAGATGAAGGAGCTGGAGCGCCTAGAGGGCGACCGCGTAGAGAAGCCGCGGGAAGCAGCGCACCTGAAGGTGAAACTGAGCGCGAGCGACTTCGCTTCACGCTCGCTTGTGCGCCTGGAGCGGGCTGTTTTCCGCTACGGTGAACGCGAGTTGTTCGCTGAGCTGAGCCTCAGCGTAGACCGTGGCGACCGTTTGGCCGTGCTCGGCCCCAACGGCTCTGGCAAAACGACGCTGCTCAAGCTGCTTGTCGGTGAACTGCAGCCCGCTGCCGGCAAGGTGCGGCAGCACCCGCAGACGTCGATCGGCTACTTCTCGCAGGAGCTAAGGGCACTCGACGACGGTGTGACACTGCTGGACAGCCTGCTGGCGCTGCCTGCCATGACGCAGACCCAAGCCCGTACGATTCTGGGCTGCTTCCTCTTCTCAGGCGAAGAGGTGCACAAGCGCATCGGTGATTTAAGCATGGGCGAGCGCTGCAGGCTCGCCTTCCTCAAGCTTTACTTCAGCGGCGCGAACTTGCTGGTGCTGGATGAGCCGACGAATTATTTGGATATTGATTCGCGGGAAAGGATTGAACAGGCGCTGCTCCGCTATCCCGGCGCCATGGTCATCGTCTCGCATGACCGCTTCTTCATTCGTAAGCTGGCGACAAAGCTATTGTGGCTGAGCGCGGAGCGCAGCCCAATCGCTTTCTCAGGCACTTACGATGAGTATGCGGAGGCGAGTTTGGCGAGTGAGAGTTCGCCGGAGCAGCTGGCTCGAGCCAACGAAAGACGCCAGCTGGAGTTAACGCTGGCGCAGCTTATGAGCGAAGGGGCGTGGAGCCCCGAGAACGCCCCTGCGCAGCTTCAGATCATCCGAGACATCAAGACGAGGCTCTCGGAGCTGCAAGGATAAGCTAACAAAAAGAATAAACCGGGTGCGCACCCTCAGGATGCGCTTTCCGGTTTATTTGCTTTTTGCGACGTGAAGCAGCTCAGGTACGGTTACAAACGTATAACCAGCTGCTTTGAGCTTACTAATTAGCGGTCCAATGGCCTGTACCGTCCCCGACAAATCCTGGCTATCAGCACCTCCGGAGTGCTGAAGGATGATAGAACCAGGCTTCGTTTGCTGCATGATATTGTTCAGCACCTGATCGGAGTTCAGCGATTTCCAGTCGAGGGAATCGACATTCCAATTCACGATCAAATAATGGTGGTCAGCGATCCATCTGACCTGCTCTTCATTTATCGCGCCGTACGGCGGGCGGATTAGCTTAGGTGCGTAGCCGATTAAGCCTTGCAGCACGCTTTCCGTGCTCATAATTTGACTCTGGAATTTGTCCACCGTCAACTTCGGCAGGTTCGCATGACTATAGGAATGATTCCCAATGACATGGCCTTCTTTGACAATCCGTCTAATCATATCAGGGTGGGAGTTAGCTTGAGAACCAAGTACGAAAAAGGTTGCTTTAACTTGGCTAGCCTTAAGCGCATCAAGCACTTTTGGCGTAAATCGGGTGTCAGGCCCGTCGTCGAAGGTTAGCGCTACTTTCTTTTCCTGAGCAGAGCCGCGTACCTTGAAGGTGTCTGGATATTTCACGACCAGTTGAGAGAGCGTAAGTTTTTTCTGAGATATTCTAGCTTGGCCTTGATTTTTTTGAACAGGAACGGAAGGTTTCTTAGAAGATTCTGGATGTACTGCTGCTTTTTTTTGGCTAGATTTGGGCGAAGGTTTGGGTGTTAAAGCAGCAGGCGTTGCTTCAGGTTGAGCTGAAGTGGTGGGTGTTCCAGCAGAGAGTGGACTATTCATGCTCCTCGGACTCACAAGAGGCTCTGTATCAATTTCATTGTTGCTGGCACTAGAATCTGTTGGTAAATCTTGTTCTTCTACATGAGAATTTTGTGTAGAGCGTTGATCGTAATAAGGCTTGTTTTTTGACACACCGCAGCTTGTCGCTAACAAGCCTACGATAGCGATGGACCAAAGCCATTTGGTCATGGCAATCCCCTCCGAGCATTATGAATATGCTCTAGCTTTTGTCAAGAAGGGACATCCTATCCAGTGAAAATAACGGAATTAAAATACCCTACATCATGCAAGGAAATATCCTTACGCTGTGGCTTCATCAAATGGACATGAACTATTTTGGATCATAGACCGTCTTTACATATACCCAAGCAGAATTAACAGCCAGAAAGGAGAGGGATGAGTTCATGAAAGCCTTGATAAGCAACAACAAATTAGTTGTACTGCTGGTTTTTTTGCTGTGCGCAGGTTGCTTTCATGAGGAAACCTCAATTCCGTCTCTCAATCAAATGACTTCACCAACTCAAAAAAATGACAATGGTTTTTCGGTCGTAGCAGGTGAAAAAATTGGTATTCAAGATCAAATTCAACCTATACATTTAACACCAACCAAAGCGATCTCATTCGTGGATGAGCTTCATGGCTATGGAGTCGCTTCGGGCGCCCGTGATCTTCAATTCTTGAAGTCCAGCGACGGTGGGGTTACCTGGCGGGCTCTGAGTAGATTACCTCAAACAATCATGCCGAGCGCGATTTCTTTTATAGATCCTCAAACGGGTTGGCTGCTTACCAGTGAATCTTCTGATAAAAAATCAGAACTTCGATTAACCTTAGATGGTGGTCAAACGTGGGAGGTAATCGCACAGGACTTACCTGGATTAGAAACTAGGGGAGAAGAGCCGTTTTTTCGCTTTTTTGACCGACATCAAGGGTTGATTGCGTTCCAGAGTGGTAAGGACATGATGCTCCTACGCACACAAGATGGGGGTTTGACTTGGTCAGTATCAAGCCGCATCTCAATGCCAATAGAAGAGAAGGGCGTGTTTACATTCCGTTCAGCCATCGAGGGTTGGTTTATAGGACCCAGTAAGAAGGATAAAGAAGTGTCGATACTGTATCACATGACAGACGGGGAGACATGGCAAGAAACAGGCAGGCTGCCGAGTTTCCTTACGCCACAGGCCATTTCTTTTACTGATTCACAGAATGGGTTCATTCTCTTGCATGCGACTCCACAAAGTAGTGCGAAAACATGGCAATTCCTTCGGACAGATAATGGAGGCGAAACATGGAGTCAACACGAATTTCCTAGCACGTTCCAGCCGCTAGCTGCGAGTTCACACCTAATTTTTACTACAGCGACAAGTGGCTGGCTTTTGGATGCTAGGGATTTGTGGAGGACAACCGACGGGGGTTTGAACTGGAGTTTACTAGCGCCATAAACCTCTTATATGATTTTCTGATAGGTAACGATATCGAGAAATTGGCCCCATTTAAAGCCAACCTCACGGTAATGTGCGCACTGTGTATAGCCATTTTTCGTAAACATATGAATGCTAGGTTTATTATCCGCGCAAATGGTGGAGATCAGAGCGTGGAAGCCGCGCTCTTTGGCGACCGTTTCAATGTACTGAATGGCTGCTGAGCCCAATCCTTTGCCCACGCATTCCGGATGCAAATAGATTGTCACTTCCCCTGTGGTATCATAGGCTTGCTTTTTCTTGTGCGGCATGACTTGTACATATCCTTGAAGGCTCCCATCAAATGTTATCACATAAGTTTGGTAACGCGGGTTTGGATGCCTAACACTCTCAGTAAATTCTGATATCTCTACGGGCTCCGTGTGAAAAGAAACGGTCGTATGCATGACAAAATGATTGTAAATATCCATTAAAAGGGGAATATCTGATTCTTCTAATTCTTTAAAAGATAGGATAGACATGGTGTAAGCACCTCGCTGTTAGATTTAGACAACACATTCAAATATGTTCCACGAAAGAAGCTGAAATCCTTTTTTAAAAGGACAATTCGAAATAGACATCTAGCCGTATTCCATGTATCTTAGATATAATGTTCTTACTATTAATAGAAGATAAAGTTGAACCATAGGAAATAGGGGGAGTCACATGTCAGGTAATTCAAGTTACATTCTCGTGATCGTCATTGGCATAATCGTACTCGCTGGTCTTACATTCATGAATCTTCGCAAAATAAGCAGATCTACTGCGGATCTAACCCAGCTCAAAAGAAGAACGCTTCTCTGGAGTGAAATATCCCTTGCGCTTTTCGTACTGCAATTTTTCTTCCGTGATCGTGAAGGAGGGTTCCTGTTGTTCTTTGGAATTCTCACCCTATTTACAGGAGCGCATTATCTCGGTGTATTGTATTATTCACGAAAAAGAAGTAACTAAAGGCGAAGAAGCTCTCCTCCGTAGTTTTACTACGAAAGGAAAGCTTCTATTTATGTTCCTGATTTCTGCAAATTAAATTCATGCCTGTTATTCGTTCCAACTCGATGGCTGGGTTTTTGTCGGCGTCTTCCATTTTTGATACCATTTCTTCTTTTTCTTCTGCTGCATTAACGTTCTTAATTGCAACATGACCAGCTTGGCCCTGTCTTCATCCGCATATTTGTTACGCAAACGCTCAAAAATTGTGTGATCTTGCATTAGGATACCTTCTTTTCTGACTGTAAGATGAATGCGAAATAAAGAGAATGTATGTTCTTGTTTCTATCATATCACATGAAGCATGTAGGAGGGAATACAAGGTTTTAATTTCAGGTCGAATTTAGTGTGATAGAATAAATAACTAATTAAAAATAGTATAGGTAGGTGTGCATCCATGTCTCGGCAAAAGTGGTATCAGACAACTTGGTTTTTAGTTCTTCTTTGTTTAGTAGCTCCATACATCGGCATTTTTTTTCTAATGAAAAGAACCAAAAACAAACTTATTCTTGGCGGTGTTGCCGTTTGGGCCTTCATTATTTTAATAGGCGCTTTTTCTGATAAAAAAGAAAATAAGACGTTGACTGCAAACAGCACCGTGCAGGATTCCTCAGATTCAAAGAAAAAGGATGAGCTAATCGCCAAGCAAGCTGCAGAAATAGAAGAGCTAAAAAAGAGTAAAGAGAGTATAGCGGCGGCGCAAGCAATAGCAACTGCACAGCCGGCAGCTGCTCCAGTAGCAGAAGCTAGCAAGTACTTAACGGCAAGAGTAACCAAAGTAGTCGATGGAGACACAATTGATGTGTTGATTGGAGACAAAAAGGAGACGGTTCGTTTCGTCCTGGTTGACACACCTGAAACCAAGCATCCATCTAAGCCTGTAGAACCTTTCGGCCCGGAGGCTTCGAAATTTACAACCGATATGCTTGAAGGTAAAGAAGTAAAACTTGAAAAAGACGTTTCAGAACGTGATAAATACGGCCGGCTGCTTATGTATGTTTGGCTCGATGATAAAATGGTGAACGAGCTGCTTCTTGAAAAGGGATTAGCCCGAGTAGCCATCTACCAACCCGATGTGAAATATGTAGATAAATTCAGAGAAATTCAAAAGAAAGCACAGCAGGAGGGAACTGGCATCTGGAGCATAGAGAACTACGCCAAAGATGATGGATATCACCCAGAAGTGATGAAGAAAGCAGAGGAACCTGCGAAAGAAACACAGCCTTCAAAAGTACCTGAATCAACTACAACAAATAGTAACGTTAGCTATCCAAACTGTACAGCTGTTAAAGCAGCCGGCAAAGCTCCTCTTCATCGAGGTGATCCTGGGTACAGCAGTAAGTTAGACCGGGATAATGATGGTGTGGCATGTGAATAGGATGGAGACTGGAAAAGAAGATCAGGAATTATATGCTGGACTTCAAATTATTTGGTGAAATCAGGTAAATAAATGAAGGACTAAAATAAACGACACCCTAGTGGTGTCGTTTATTTTTTCTTAATTCAAAACTTCTAGTAAGTCACTATAACAGACTCGTAAAGTGAATGGGCAGATTGATGAAAATCTGTATCATGTCAGTATTCCTAGCATAGTATGTAGGAAGGTGGTGATGATAAATGACATTTACACTTGCAGACTGGATGATGTACACCATGTGGGCCATATTTGGATTAATGATCATTGATTTTCTAATCGCCTTTTTCCAATCCTTTTGGAAAGGCTCTTTTGATCCGACTTTTGTATTAGGTTATTTGAAAGATGTTCTATATTATGTCTTGCCATTAGAGATTGTTTTATCCTTGGTTCCAACTGATCCTACGGGGTGGACTCTTGTGATTTTTTATTTCGTTGGAGGTATCGCTGTAATTCTCAAGTATTTATTGGACATTAAAAGAAAATTCCGATAACAAGACTGTGGCCTTCCTTCATGGGAGGCCTATGGTTTTCATAGAATAATACAAACCGTCTTAAAGGAAGTGAGTCCATGAAGAGATATCAATGGATCAAATGGCGAACGTTCATCCTGTGGTTCACAGCATTCGTCTTAACCGGCGTGCTGATATGGGCAGGAGGGCCGACATCTTGGAATATCGCATTGACTATTATCGGTATTGTAATGCAGCTGCTCTTTGCCATCATGTTCATGATCGTCCAGTTCGTAGCCCTTTTCTGGTTCCTGGCCCGGGGACGTACGTACTGGATTCTGCCTGGCGAGACCGGGGCTACATGGGATGACTACCGGGGTAACCCCGAAATCGTTGAGAATGCCAAACGGATCGTCACTCTGCTCAAAGGCGTAAAGGAGTTCAAGGAAATGGGTGGTGAGGCGATCAGAGGCTTGCTACTCTGCGGGCCTCCCGGCACCGGTAAGTCCTACCTGGCTCAGGTGATCGCTAACGAAGCACAGGTTCCTTTTGCTTATGCTTCGGCACCCAGCTTTCAAAACATGTTCTTTGGCGTCGGCAATCTGAAGGTAATGCGCCTCTACAAGAAGACCCGGAAGTTGGCGACTGTGTACGGCGCCTGCATCATCTTCATCGACGAGATTGACGCCATCGGGATGAGTAGACAGGCGGGAGCAGGAGGAGGAGGAATGTTCGGCATGGGCGGCGGCTCTGGCCTGCTCAACGAGCTGCTCTTGCAGATGGACCCGCCGAACATCGACAACTCCAAGATTTCCAAGATGCTTCGCTCGCTGGGGCTGCGACGCAAGAAGGCAGAGCGGCCGGCAGTGCTTACGGTCGCTGCGACCAACCTGCCCGATGTACTCGACCCCGCACTGCTCCGGCCCGGCCGCTTCGATAGGCAGCTCTGGGTCGATACCCCCGACTATGATGGTCGGGTGGACGTCTTCCAATACTATCTCCGGAAGGTGAAACGGGACTCTACGCTAACTCCGGAAGCGGCAGCGCTCGATACGGTCGGCTACAGCCCTGCGCAGATCAAACACATCGTCAATGAATCGCTTGTAATCGCTCACCAACGGGGAGCTCAGGAAGCCAGTTACGAGGACTTCCGAGCTGCTATGGAGACCTATGAGTGGGGACTCAAACAGCCGCTCCGCTCCATGAGAGACGACGAGAAGCGAAATGTCGCCTATCATGAGGCCGGTCATGCGGTGGCCCAGTACCTACTGAAGCCCCACGACCGGGTCTGGAAAGTGACGATCATCCGCCGAGGCGGCGCGCTCGGTCTTGCTGCTACCAAGCCGACGCATGAACGGTATAACCGAAGCGATAGTGAGATTTTAGCGGAGATCCAAGTCTGTCTGGCAGCCCGGGCGGTGGAAGAGTTGTACTTAGGGAAGAAATTAAACGGAGTCACCTCCGACCTGCAGCAGGCTACAGAGATGGCCGGCGCCTACCTCGGTATGGTCGGTATGGGCGATGAGCTGTTCAGTTGGCTTGCGACGGGCTCTCGGGCCGATGCACTCAAGGCACTCCGGCCAAAGATTAACGAGCTTCTGAAAGATCAGATGCTCCAAGTTAAGAATTTAGTAAGGGAACACGTCGACTTTGTCCACGCCATTGCATCAGAGCTGCTAAAGCAAGGCGATCTAACCGGCGAGGAGATTGAGCAGATCTATGTACGGCTGTATAACCGTAGTCGTCCTGAGCCAACTGAGGTAAAACCCCAGTCGGTTATCGATTCATTAACCAAAGTTTCTCAAGAACAGCTGCTGGAGGACGCCAACGATACGAAGGATTACGAATAAACTATCGTTTTATCTTTTTGGAACAGCTGTATTTTATGATGAATCATGCCTGTTATACACAAAAAAACCTTTATAAAATAATATTGAAAATTAACGCATTAGAGAAGCGAAATAGCATGACCGTTTAACAGTGTTCCACCGCAAAGGTCTAATTTAAACATCAAGCCCTCGTTCCCATAATCGGGATCGAGGGCTTTTCTTTATTTTAATATTTTTTACCCGTCAGTGCTTTTTTATTTATAACACGAAGGCATATCCGGACCCATATCTCGCCACTCACCGCCGCGATACATGTACCTTTCCATAACATCCTTTTTTACGATATTTACCCACATACCCTCAACTGGTTCGGGGACGTCATCCCAACTTTCGTAATGATCCTTAATTTTATAATAAGCGTACGCCATGAATTTCTGCCAAACAATTTTATGATATGGGAACTTTTGATATAGCTCTTCAGGAGTCATTTCTTTTTCATATCGAACTTTAATATATTGAGCGACATATATCGTTGTTTCAATCTGAGTTCGACCGTACAGAGTTCACACCACCAATGCGAATATTTGTTCCTATATTATATGTGGCGGCGAACATATTAGTAAATGCAGAAGATGGAAAAATTAAGATGATGCTTTGGAGGTTGTCTTTTAACATGATCGGACATTAGAACAACCATAAAAGGCGCTATGGTTGCGGAATTCACTCACGACTTGACCGTGCATGACCCCCTTTTAAATAGATCTATAGTAGAACTATATACAGGAATAAAGGTTTACAGAAATAAGGAGGAATGGGTTATGGGAGCCATTATTTCAATCGGTAATCAAAAAGGCGGCGTTGGCAAAACGACAACCACAGCCATCACAGGGTATCTTCTCTCTAAGAAGTACAAGGTTCTCTGTGTGGACTTCGATAGCCAAGGCAATTTGACACAGTTTCTTACTCAACGAGATATACACGATTACTCGAAAATGACTATTTTTGAGGCATGTAAAAACAGGAATCCCACCCCCTACATCCGCAAGTTAACCTACAACCTTCACTTCATTCCGGCTGATGAAATGCTTGCAACTCTGCCCATGCTTATTCATCAAAATCCTTCAATGAGTTCGACCATTTTGAGAGATACACTACATAAAGTAAAGGCCAGATACGACTACATACTTATTGATTTACCTCCAAATCTCGGAGAGCACACTATTAATGGTTTAGTGGCTTCGGACTATGCAATCGTTATGCTACAAACCGAACCAATGTGTTATGACGCGCTGGACAGATACATCGCAACAATGATTCACATCAAAGAGGTTAAAAAGCTGGATCTTGTTTTATGCGGCATATTGCCAACAATGATCGATTCTAGAACAATCATTGATAAAACAATTATTGATAGGGTAAGGAGAGAATACGAGGGAGTTGTGTTTCGAACGGAAATAAAGCGAAGAAATAGAATCAAGGAGTTTTCTATTACAGGAATACAGGAATACAGTAATACGGATACATCGGCACTAAGCAATTATAGAAATTTTGTCGAGGAGCTGGAGCAGCGTGTCCAAGCGTGATGCGATTGAACAGTTATTAGGAAAACGGCGGAGTCAAGGAATACAGGAAACTGTAAATACAGGTATACAGGAAACTGTAAATACAGGTATACAGGAAACTGTAAATACAGGTATACAGAAACCTGCAAATAAGAAAAAAGCAACATTTGATTTCGATGATCAATTCCATACTGAGTTAAAGATATTCGCCGCGAAACAGAATAAGAAGATGGTTGATGTTGTGGTAGAGGCCGTGAAAGAGTATATGCGAAGACATAAAAATACCCCACCGGTCGAGTAGGCCAGTGGGGATTCGTTCATTTTACAGTCTGCCCGACACCCGCGACACCGCTGAAATCGATATCGGACTGATCCTTGCATAGCTGAGATAGTAGAAGTTATTTATGCAATTGTTGAAAACAAGGGAGTCTCACTGGAGGAATTTGAACAAATTCGTTTAAAGAAATTTGTGGATAGTGGCGGGTTTAAGAAAAAACTCTTTTTAATACATACAAATTGATAATTTAAGGTCCTGTTTAAAATCAGGATCTTTTTTAGTACAGTTAAACAACCTTATTTAATAAGAAGCGTTTGGAATGAATTTGATATGGTAAATTCGGTTTTGAAAATTTTCGTCCCCAAACCGTCCCCATCGTCCCCAACACAATTAATTAAAACTGTATTAGTCTAAGTGTTGTATGAGAGTTCAAGACAGATATTGATTTTACTTTTATTAATTGCCAACTTAGTTCAATTCTCTGAATGGCAAGAAACGCTTGTTCTCGAAAACCAAATGTTGCTATCAAACAACTATATTATGAATACATCCCAATGTAGTCATGCTCTGATTGGAACTGCTACAAAACCTTTCCAAGTATCCGCATTTGTCCATCTCACTCCTTTTAAAATTTCATATCCTAATATGTAATTTAATTATTGTAAGAAAGAGTGATAACGATGGGATTATATTTCCGCAACAGTACCCAAAACACAGTGTACATTGCCATTGCATTTCACGATTTCGACTGCGAAGGACAAGGCTGGAGAAAGCGTGGCTGGTACATTGTAGCTCCAGGGCAAACGAGGCTGGTTTGGAGCGGGTATGCAGGGCCGAAAGAATTCCGTTTCTACGCCGAAGACCAATTCGGAAACAAGTGGTCAGGTCCTGATATCACCCAGGTGCCTGATGATCGTTTTGATTGGTGCTGGGACACAGGATGCTCCACTTGTAGTACAGTAGGTTTTAAGTGGTTAGGGATCGGCAGTATATTTGTAATTGACAGAACTATACGGTTAACATCAAAAACAGCTTGGTTAAACCCGAAAATTTTTCGAACTGGAAATCGTAGGGAATCGCTTGACCACATTAGAAAAGGCTTGATCGCCAAACTAGAGAATCGACGATGTTTCAAACATATCAGAAACAAAAAAAGTAACTAAATTGTTCGTTTAGTGTATAATGTATTCAATTTTATGTACCCACACCTTTTTTTGGCAACAAATAAGGGGGCTGTCCCATAAGGTCTAAAAGACCTAGGAAAGCCCCACTTTCAAAACATAATTAACGTTATGGTCCAGCGTTAGATCGAACCGTTATGCTATACATGCAGGATCTTTTTAGTAAAGCTGAACGTTCTTCCTGATACGGTCTTTTTGGTTTTAAAAAGAAGCAATCTATTATGTATTAAAAAATTTCGTCCCCAAACCGTCCCCAACAAGAAAAATACAAAACTGTACTACATGAAATAACAATCCTGTTATGCACAAATATACCCTTATTTTATAAGGGTTTAAGAAAACTGTTATATAAAATAATAACGGCGACCGCTTGCGCGATCGCCTCATGGGAGAGGAGAAACCGGACGAAGAGCTTATGGGGAAACGTAAGTCTTCTCCGCGGTTGTCTACGACATTCTCTGATGTCGATAGTTCAAGGATGACCGTTTTACGGGAAATTTATACATCACAGGATAAAATTTTTGTGTCCGATTAGAGCTTGTGGTACGATAGCAAAAGAATGAGCCAGCTAGAAGGGAAATACGTAAGATGAGAGTGATTTCAGGCACAGCCAAAGGCAGGTCGTTAAAAGCTGTACCCGGTACTAGCACGCGGCCAACAACGGATAAAGTGAAAGAAGCGATCTTCAGTATGATTGGTCCTTATTTTGAAGGAGGACAAGTACTTGATCTATTCGCTGGTACAGGCGGACTCGGGATTGAAGCGCTTAGCCGCGGGATGGATAAGGCTGTCTTCATTGATATCGAGAAGAAAAGCATCGACACGATTGGGCATAATTTAGTAACCGCAGGTCTCAAGGACCAAGCTGAGATCTACCGAACGGATGCTACTCGGGCGTTAAAAGCATTAGCGAAGCGGGAGCAGCAATTTGAACTCGTTTTCCTCGATCCTCCGTACAAAATGAAATTTATCGCGGAGTTGATAAGCACGATGGAAGAGCAGTCGATTGTTCAGTTGAATGCTACGATCGTTGTGGAACACGATGCTAAGGATGTCCTCGAAGATACCATCGGAGGATTTAAGCAGCAGCGAAGATCCGATTACGGAGATACCGCTGTCACGATTTACAAAAGATTAGCAGAATAAATATGAGCATTTTTTAAGGAGATGAACAGCATGATGAGGCAAGAGCACGGAATTACAGTTGCCGTTTATCCAGGCAGTTTTGATCCTGTTACACACGGCCATCTTGACATTATACATAGAGCGGCAAAGGTGTTTGATAAGTTGATTGTAGCTGTACTGAATAACACTTCCAAGAATCCACTGTTCACATTGGAAGAACGGATGGAGCTCATTAGGAAGGTGACCAAGGATCTGCCGAATGTAGAGGTAGATGGTTTTAGAGATTTGATGGTCAATTATATGAAAGCTCGCAATGTACGTCTAATTGTTCGTGGGCTTCGGGCGGTCTCTGATTTTGAGTATGAATTGCAAATGGCTTCTACGAATCACAAGCTTAATCCAGATGTAGAAACTTTCTTTATGACTTCGAAGCCTCAGTTCTCGTACTTGAGCTCAAGTATTGTGAAAGAGATTGCTAAGTTTCACGGACCAGTGGAAGATCTAGTTCCTGCTGAGGTGGAAGAGGCACTGAAAAAGAAATTCCCTCGAATCTAATGGAATTACGAATCAATAGCTTTCTTTTTGAAAGTTCTCAGGACCGTTGAAATAATTATCATCAAAGTGAATAGTAGAAGGAACTGCGTCAGCATAGGTCCCCATAGGCCCCATGCCGATTCGCCGTTCAGTGGAAAGGCAGCCGTAGGATACTCGCTTTTGGCTTTGTCTAACCAAAGAAAACTGGGCTCAGAATCCATCAAAAGCAGCTGAAGCGGTTTCCAAAGCAGAACGGTTAATGCCAAAGCAATTACAGCATGCAGAGCACGGGCCTGGAAGAAGAATAGATAACGAGCATCTGTTTTTTGATGAAAGCCAGCTACTTGCGCGTGAGCAGACAAGCCTCCCCAGCCAAGAAAAGCGCTTAGGAGCGCCATTTGCGGAAGTAAGGAAAGGCCTTGTGCTTGGCTAAAAGCATAGGCACCCAGATGAATTTCCAGAATCCCCTTAAGCCACTGAGGTGTGGTATCGGTGTGGACATTCATAAAACTCAGTAAATAGTGTGTGATGGGTCGAAATACGTCCGTAAGATGAGTTATGTTAACTACATTAATTAGTACAGAAAATATCATCATATAACCACCAATTAGCATTAAGGTTTGCACAGAAGTGGTTACCGCATCCCCGAGCAGCTTACCGAAGGGGCGTCCATCGTGTAGGTAAGCTTGGCGCATCGTTGATAAGGAGAGTTTCCAAACGGAAGCGGATGCTTGATTAGTAGGCCGCAAAGTGGCTATTTGGAGTTCATGGGAGTCAGCTAAAGGCTGCTTTGATTTTTTGGAATTTCGCATCAAAAATCCAGTGGAAATAGCCGAGGCATAATGGACTACTGCAAGTATGAAGCCCAGCTTAGCGCTGTGCAGAAAGCCGACGCCTACGACCATAATTAGGAATAAGGGGCTGCACAAATGGGACAGTGCCGTTAATCGTTCTGTTTCTGTTTGGGAGATGAGGTTTTTTTCCCTCAGGGTAGCTGTAATTTTGGCTCCAGTAGGAAATCCTACTATAAGACCTGATGCTAGCGCCCACCCACTTACACCGGGAAGACGGAATACAATCCTCATCAGCGGCTCTAAAAGAATGCCTATCCCTTGAATAATACCAAAACCGATTAACAGCTCGGTCATAATGAGAAAAGGCATCAATGCTGGGAATACAAGTTTCCACCAAATTGTAAGACCCTCGAGCGATGACTGAAATGCCTTGTCCGGGAATAAAATGATAGAAACGACTACAAGGGCAGCCAAAGACCCCAGTACCAGCGTTGTGAGTTTGGAGTTGGATCTTTCATTCTTAGGCTGCATAATATCACCTCGTCCTTTAAACATGCTTCAATTGTACGCTAGAGCATGCGGGTTTAGACCAAGCTTTCGCTTGGAAGTAAAGCAAGAGACACCATTTGTATAAGGCATCAGGAAGGGGAACCTGCATGGAGAACGAAGAAGAGAGTACGATTCGTACATGGTCGAATGATTCGTATCGACATCCGAAAAGATCGGCGACTAGGCGCTATTTAATATCCGCGATTGTCGGAGTTGTCATTGTTTATTTATTATTTTTTGTAAGACTTCCTTTTTTTATATTTATGCCAGGGACAGCGGAAGAAATTAAACCTATGGTGACGATCCCCAGAGGCTCTGATGTCGAAAAGGGGACGCTGATGCTAACCACGGTACGAGTTGCCGATGCTAACATGGTCAATTATTTAATCGGTCTCGTAAATCCTTATGAAGAAATTCAGCCCAAAACGAGTGTTTTGCGTAAAGGTGAGTCGGAACAAGAGTATTCACAGCGCCAAGAGTATGTTATGTTGACATCCCAAGCGAGTGCTATTCAAGCGGCTTACACGCATGCGAAAATTCCCTTTCATATCAATCATGAAGGGGTTATGGTACTGCAGACGCTGCCTGGCCTATCGGGAGAAAAGGTTCTAAAACCGGGAGATGTGCTTTTAAAAGCTGGAGATAAAGAAGTGAAGGTCGCCCAAGATTTACTGGACTCACTTAAAGGTAAAAAAGCTGGAGAAACAATTGTTATTACGTATTCGAGGAAAAAAGTCGAACAGCAAGCTACGTTGACGCTTGGTGCGCTTCCTAAGCAAGAAGGGGAGCAGGGCGAGCCGCGGGCAGGCATCGGTGTTGTACCGGCGGATATGCAGGCTGTAAAAGCAGACCAAGAGGATCAACAAGTATCCATTAAAGCTGGAGAGATTGGCGGTCCTTCAGCGGGATTAATGTTCTCCTTAGAGATTTATAATCAACTCGTGGCGGATGATATCACCAAGGGTTATCGCATTGCCGGGACAGGGACAATTGAAAGCGACGGCACTGTAGGTCCAATTGGCGGTATACAGCATAAGATCATTGCCGCGGATCGGGAAAAGGCTGATTATTTCTTTGCACCCAAAGATGTGATTTATAAAGATGGTACCAAAATCGAGAATTACACAGCAGCCGTCGAGAGAGCCAATCAAATTAAGACTAAGATGAAAATTGTCGAAATCGGCACAATGGAAGATGCGCTCAAATTTCTAGCAGCATTGCCTCCGAAATAAGCTAGATCTAGTGAAAACAATATAATTTAAATTGACAAAAGGCATACAAACTGGATATAATAATCTTTGTTTGTTTGGGGTGAAAAAAACATGCAAATTCGTTTTAGAGAGCTATCTCTTAAAGGACAGGTTCATATGACCGAAGAATTGGCCTTGACCGATCCGTTTGAAGGACGTCAAGATATCCTTGGTCATGGTCCCGTACACGTTGATCTTCAAGCCGTGTATGAAGATGGAGCAGCAAAAGTTAACGGAACGTTAACGCTAGACTTGGAGTTAATTTGTTCACGATGCTTATCGCACACTAACCAAACAATCGAACTTCCTTTTGAGGAAGTCTTCATGCAAAAACCAGAAGAAGAAGATCCAGATCTAGACGAGGATATTCATTTAGTGGTTGGAGATAAAGTCGATTTGGAGCCTTACGTTGTAGAAAATGTAGTGGTCGGTTTACCGTACATACCACTTTGTGACGAAGCGTGCAAAGGTCTCTGTCCCGTGTGCGGAGAGAATCGCAATCAACGTGATTGCGGCTGTAAGCAGGAGAAAATTGATCCTAGGCTTGCAGGTCTCGCGGACTTTTTTAACAAAGAATAAGGCATCGTTGAAATTCGTATAAGGAGGTGTTTTGAATATGGCAGTACCTCAAAGAAGAACGTCCAAAACTCGTCGCGACAAGCGCCGTACTCACTTTAAATTGGAAGTTCCAGGCATGGTGAAATGTGAACAATGTGGAGAGCTGAAGCTAGCACACCGTGTGTGCAAGTCTTGCGGAACTTACAAAGGTAGAGAGATCGTAAAAGCATAAGATTGGACATAGTACTTCATCCTAGTGTGAGGTGCTATTTTTTTTGCTTTCTTTTTGGCTATAAATTTAATATACTACAGTTTAGTATCTGGTAATAAGATGAGATCTCACGAGATAAGGTGGTGCTCGCCATCGAACGCCTTCCTAAACGACAAAGGCAGCAGCAATTGCTTCAAGCCATTGAAGCTAATCCTTTTATGACAGACGAGGAACTGATGCGAACGTTTCAGGTCAGTATCCAAACCGTCCGCTTGGATCGGTTGGAACTCGGCATTCCTGAGCTGCGGGAACGAATGAAGCATATGGCGGTCAAAACGTACGATCATGTGCGCTCACTGCCAATTGATGAAATTATTGGAGAAGTGATTGATTTACAGCTGGATCAAAGCGGTATCTCGATTTTTGAAATTAAAGAAGATCATGTTTTCTCAAGAACCAAAATTGCAAGAGGACATCATATTTTCTCGCAAGCGAACTCCCTGGCGGTTGCCGTCATCGACGATCCCATAGCTTTAACAGCTTCTGCAGACATACGTTTTATTCGTTCTGTAAAGCTCGGAGAGAAATGTATCGCCAAAGCCTATGTGCGTTCCGTTTCCAAAGGGAAAGCAAGAGTCGAGGTGTTTTCATATGTTGGCGATGAAACGGTTTTTCGAGGCAACTTTGTGATCTTTCATTCGAAGAAAGAGCAACATCTAGATAGGGAGGACAAGCTGCATGCGAATCGCGATTGATGCAATGGGTGGCGACAATGCCCCTAAAATCGTAGTGGAAGGTGCACTCGCAGCGGCCAAAGAATGGAAGGATGTTCATATCATTCTGGTCGGCAACAGCGCAGCGATTGAAGCGCACCTCACAGAAAGGCCAGCGAACTTAACTATCCATCACACAGAAGAAGTCATTGAAGCAGAGGATGAGCCCGTTAAGGCCGTTCGACGCAAAAAAGACGCTTCTATGGTGGTAGCAGGAAGGCTGGTACGTGAAAAGAAAGCGGAAGCCATGATTTCCGCAGGAAATACAGGTGCTTTGATGACGACAGGATTGCTAGTCGTAGGAAGAATTCCAGGGATTGAACGTCCTGCACTGGCGCCTATGATTCCAACTATGGATGGAAACGGTGTTCTTGCGCTCGATCTTGGAGCTAATATGGATGCAACGGCCGAGCAACTGATCCAATACGCCATTATGGGCAGTATTTACCGCTCCAAAGTACATGGCATCGCCAAGCCTCGTGTAGGCTTGCTGAATGTGGGTACAGAAGCGACCAAAGGGAATGAATTAACGAAAGCGGCATATCCTTTAATGGAACAAGCCCCTATTCATTTTGTGGGGAATGTCGAATCCTCACAAGTGCTTCGTGCCAAATGCGATGTCATCGTATGCGATGGATTTGCGGGAAATATCATGCTGAAATCATTGGAAGGCGCTGCGTCTACCATTTTCTCAGCAATAAAACAAGAGTTCACCAAAACCTTTTTCACTAAACTTGCAGCGGCTGTCTTGAAACCAGGACTTACACAATTCCGCAAAAAGTTGGATTATAACGAACATGGGGCGGCCCCGTTTTTGGGTATCGATGGATTGGTCTTAAAAAGCCATGGCTCCTCCGATGCAAATGCCATTAAGAATGCAGTTCGTCAAGCGAGAGTTGCCTTACAAAATGATTTGGTTGGCACGATATCTGCCGAAATTAGCCACGGGAAGAGAGATATAACAACATGAACTTAATACCGGTTGGGGTACTCGGAACGGGTAAATATGTACCAGAACGAATTTTAACAAATCAAGAATTGGAAACCATGGTCGAAACGAATGATGAGTGGATCGTGACCAGGACGGGTATACGTGAGAGAAGAATAGCTGCCGAAGGACAAGCTACTTCTGATCTTTGTTATGAAGCTGCGCTGATTGCTCTAACTAATGCAGGGATTACGGCGGACCAACTCGATTTAATTATAGTAGCAACGATTACACCTGATATGGCATTCCCTTCCACGGCATGTATTCTCCAAGAGAAGCTGGGAGCCAAAAAAGCAGCAGCTTTTGACTTGTCGGCAGCTTGTTCAGGCTTTGTATATGGACTAGCTAATGCCTCTAACTTCATTGCCACAGGTACATATAAACATGCACTTATCATTGGCGCTGATTGTTTATCCAAAATTACTGACTATACAGACCGAAACACATGCATTCTTTTTGGCGATGGCGCTGGCGCCGTTGTTATTGGGGAAGTGCCTGAACATAGAGGTTTCAAATCGTTTGAGTTGGGCGCTGACGGCACAGGAGGTCCGCTCCTAAAAATTGAAGGTGGCGGGTCACGCAATCCTTCCTCACAAGCCTCCATTGACCAACGTTTGCACTACATCTATATGGCCGGAGCTGAAGTCTTCAAATTTGCCGTCCGGATCATGGGCAATGCCGCTGATGAAGCGCTGCGCAAAGCAGGCTGGGAAAAAACAGACATCGATCTGCTCGTACCACACCAAGCGAATATGAGAATCATTCAAGCTTCTCTAAATCGTCTAGAATTGACTGACGATAAATGCATGATCAACCTAGACAAGTACGGCAACATGTCCGCGGCCTCTATCCCGGTAGCTCTCGCTGAAGCAGTTGAGCAGGGCAGATTGAATGAAGGCGACCGTCTCGTGCTAGTCGGCTTCGGCGGCGGCCTAACATGGGGCGCAGCTGCCTTGGTTTGGTAGTCTTTTACTATCTTTATTATCCCTAAGGCTCAGTCGATTAGGAAAAGACCATTCTTTCTTCTGTTCTTCTGAACCCGAGGGTTACGCTGGATCAATGCACCTTCGATTGAAAAACTTGCAGCTGATAAAAGTTTTCAGAGTGATGCTTTTGGCATTATCCCTAAGGCTCAGTAAACAATTTGAGTGGGCGCTGTTGAAGTAAAGAACTAAAGAACTGAAGAACTGAAGAACTGAAGAACTGAAGAATTGAAGAACTGAAGAACTAAAGAACTGAAGAACTGAAGAACTGAAGAACTAAAGAACTGAAGAACTGAGCCAAGGGGATAGTGTCAATAAGGGTGGTAGTAAAATACTCGCCCGACAAACAAATGGGATTTTAAGTAAAATTATATAATTAATTACTGAAAATTATCGCGGAAGGGGATCCTTTTCTCGTATGGGTAAAATAGCATTTGTATTTCCTGGTCAAGGCTCGCAGTCTGTGGGGATGGGGCATGATTTATACACGAATCATCCTGCTGCTAGAGCATATTTTGAGCGCGCTAACGAAGCGCTAGGCTTTTCGTTATCTGATCTGATCTTCCAAGGTCCAGAGGACCAATTGAAGATCACGTATCACACGCAGCCCGCGCTGCTGACAACAAGCATCGCTTGTCTGGAAGCGTTCAAGGCTGCTGGCATTAAGCCAGACTATGTCGCTGGACATAGTCTCGGTGAATACAGCGCGCTGGTCGCAGCGGGCGTGCTCGCGTTCGAAGACGCGGTCCGCACCGTGCGGGCCCGCGGCGAGTTCATGGAACAGGCCGTCCCTGGCGGCCTGGGTGCTATGGCAGCCGTGCTGGGAGCCGAGCGCGAAGCGCTTGCGGAGCTATGCGCGGCTATCTCAAGCGGCGACTCCGTCGTGGAGCTCGCCAATGTGAACTGCCCGGGACAGATCGTCGTCTCGGGCAGTAAAGAGGGCGTTGCAGCGGTTGTTGAACGCTGCAAAGAAGCCGGAGCGAAGCGTGCAATACCGCTCGAGGTGAGCGGGCCTTTTCACTCTTCACTCATGAAGCCAGCCTCGCAGCGCCTCGCAGAGGTGCTTGCGTCGATCGAGATGAGTGATGCAGCCGTGCCCGTTGTAGCCAACGTAACGGCTCGTCCTGTCACGCAGCCTGGCGATATTCGCGGGCTGCTCGTAGAGCAAGTGTACTCTCCTGTATTGTGGGAGGACACCATTGTTTATCTGATCGGCCAAGGCGTCGATACGTTTATTGAGCTTGGCTCGGGAACGGTTCTCGCAGGTCTGATCAAAAAGGTAGACAAAACGGTGAAAACCGTGTCGATCGGTAGTCTAGAAGCTTTGGAGAAGTACATGCAGGAGGTACACAATCATGTTAACGGGTAAGGTGGCACTGGTAACGGGGGCATCTCGAGGTATTGGCCGAGCGATTGCTTTGCATTTGGCTGAACATGGCGCTGACGTTGTTGTGAACTATGCAGGAAGTGAAGCCGCTGCTGGAGAAGTTGTTGCGCAGATTGAAGCGATGGGACGTAAAGCTATTAAGCTGCGTGCTGACGTAAGCAGTTTTCAAGAAGCTGATGATTTAGTGAAGCAAACGCTAGAAAGTTTTGGTAAAATTGATATTCTTGTGAATAATGCTGGCATAACAAGAGACAATTTAATCATGCGGATGAAGGAAGAAGAGTTCGATCAAGTCATCGCTACGAATCTCAAGGGTGTATTCAACTGTGTAAAAGCCGTTACTCGCCCGATGATGAAACAGCGTTTCGGTCGAATTATTAATATATCTTCTGTAGTGGGTGTGCTCGGTAACCCGGGTCAAGCCAACTATGTAGCAGCAAAAGCAGGCGTTATTGGCTTAACTAAAGCGACTGCGAGAGAACTATCTTCTCGAGGCATTACGGTGAATGCTGTAGCGCCAGGTTTCATTGAAACCGATATGACGGACAAGTTGTCATCCGAGATGCGAGAGCAAATGCTGAAGCAAATTCCACTGGAACGCCTTGGCCAACCTGAGGAAATTGCAAAGGTTGTTCGCTTCCTAGCATCAGACGATGCGTCCTACATGACAGGCCAAACACTCCATGTGGATGGCGGCATGTACATGTAAGTTTTACCAGAAAGAGAATCTCAAAATTGACTACTGGCAATCTGTCAGAGATTCTCGTATAATACCAAAGAGGAGGTGAACCGGATGTCCGACGTATTGGATCGTGTTAAACGAATTGTTGTCGATCGTCTAGGGGTTGATGAAGCTGAAGTCACCCTCGAAGCATCTTTCAAAGAAGATCTAGGTGCTGATTCTCTCGATGTAGTTGAATTAGTAATGGAATTAGAAGATGAGTTCGATTTAGAAATTTCCGATGAAGATGCTGAGAAGATTACGACTGTAGGAGAAGTTACGAATTACATAAAATCTCATACGTAATAGTCTACCGAGTCCCGTTTCTAATCAAGACGGGACTTTCTCTCCATTTTCAAACAATAAAAAATGATGCTTTACTACATAGAAGGTGGTACAAATGAACAGAGTTGTAATTACAGGTATGGGCGTAGTTACTGCCCTTGGTCAAGATTTAGAAACATTTTGGGGCAATCTGACTTCCGGTAAATCTGGAATCAGTTTGATCGAGAATTTTGATGTAAGCGAGTATCCGACTCGTATTGCTGCTGAGGTTAAAGATTTTAATATTGAGAATTATGTAGATCGTAAGGATTCACGTCGTATGGACCGTTTCGTTCAATTCGCTGTAGCTGGTGCGATAAATGCTCTAAAAGACGCGAGCTTGAATGTGAAGGAAGATACGGATCCTGAACGCGTGGGCGTATCGGTCGGATCAGGAATTGGCGGTTTGAACACGTGGGAAGAACAGCATAGAATTCTATTGGAAAAGGGTCCGAAACGCGTATCTCCCTTCTTTATTCCAATGATGATTGCGAATATGGCGTCTGGTCAAGTTTCAATGATCACAGGGGCAAAAGGACCGAACTCTACGGCTGTTACTGCCTGTGCGACAGGTACTCACTCCATCGGTGATTCGTTCAAAATGATTCAACGTGGTGATGCTGACGTAATGATTTGCGGCGGTGCTGAAGCAACGATTACACCAATTGGTGTGGCTGGTTTCTGTGCATTGCGTGCTATGTCAACTCGTAATGAAGAGCCTCACTTGGCTAGCCGCCCGTTTGATACAGACCGCGATGGTTTTGTCATGGGCGAAGGTGCAGGCGTGATGATTTTGGAATCGCTTGAACATGCGCAGAAGCGTGGGGCACGCATCTATGCGGAAGTGATAGGTTATGGGATGAGCGGTGATGCTTATCACATGACAGATCCAGATCCGGACGGGGCAGCGCGTTGTATGGTCAAAGCGATTAAAGACGCGGGCATTAGCCCAGAGTCGATTTCTTACATTAATGCTCATGGAACTTCTACGTCAGTAGGAGATAGATCGGAGACTACGGCTATTAAGAAAGCTTTAGGCGAACACGCCTACAAAGTAGCAGTTAGCTCGACGAAATCAATGACGGGCCATTTACTTGGCGCTGCAGGCGGTGTAGAAGCTGTTATCTGTGGCTTAACCATTTCTAATAGCTTGATTGCACCAACAATCAATTTGGTAAACCAAGACCCTGAGTGTGATTTGGATTATGTGCCAAATACAGCTCGTGAAGCGAAGGTAGACATTGCGATGTCGAACTCGTTTGGTTTTGGTGGACATAATGCAACGATTATCTTGAAAAGGTTTGAAGCATAATTTGCCTTCCTACGAAGAAAGATAACGGAATATCATTCTCTCTGGGTGGTGAATAAAGGCGATGAACCGTGATATTAAAGAACTGCAGCAGCGAATTGGGATTACATTTCGGAAAAAAGAGCTGCTTCAGCAAGCTTTTACCCATTCTTCTTATGTCAATGAACACCGTATTGCTGGGCATAAAGATAACGAGCGTCTGGAGTTTCTAGGGGATGCTGTCCTTGAACTAACGGTTTCGGAATTTTTATATGATTCTTATCCAGGGCGTTCAGAAGGTGAATTGACTAAGCTCAGGGCGTCTATCGTTTGTGAGCCGTCACTCGTTACGTTTGCTGAAGATTTGGATTTCGGTGCTTTTGTATTACTCGGTAAAGGGGAAGAGTTAACTGGAGGGCGTTCGCGCCCGGCACTCCTTGCCGACGTTTTCGAGTCCTTTGTTGGAGCTTTATACCTTGATCAAGGCTTGGATATCGTAAAAGGTTTTCTCAAAAAGCACGTTTTCGCAAAAATCTCCAGCGAAGGTAAACTGCTAATTATTGATTACAAGACTCTACTGCAGGAGCATACCCAACATCACAACATGGGTTCATTGGAATACCGCATTGTGAATGAACGAGGGCCTGCTCATGAACGTGAGTTTGTTGCTGAAGTGCACATGGATGCCGACCTTCTGGGAACCGGAGCAGGACGTTCCAAGAAAGAAGCGGAACAGCAGGCTGCTGCTGGGGCCTTGTCGAAATTGAATGTGACCGTTCAGCGGTAATGCATATGGCTTAAAGGGGCGGCTGCGGCCGCCTTTTTGTTTTTTTCTCTTATTTTTATAAGGGATATGTTACAATAATTTTTGAGGTGAGACCATGTTTTTGAAACGGATTGAATTATCCGGGTTTAAGTCTTTCGCAGACCGTACGGAACTGGAATTTGTACGCGGTATTACCGCGGTTGTAGGTCCTAACGGCAGTGGAAAAAGTAATATTTCGGACGGTATCCGCTGGGTATTAGGTGAGCAAAGTGCAAAGTCCTTACGTGGCGGTAAAATGGAAGATGTTATTTTTGCAGGCAGTGATGCGCGACGAGCGGTCAATTATGGGGAAGTCTCGCTGACGCTTGATAATACGTCGCAATCGCTTCCACTAGACTTCAATGAAGTGACGGTTACTCGCAGAGTGCATCGCAGTGGGGAAAGTGAGTATTTAATTAATAAGCAGCCCTGCCGCTTGAAAGATATAACGGAATTGTTCATGGATACCGGGATAGGGAAAGAAGCTTATTCGATTATTGGACAAGGCCGTATTGAAGAAATTTTAAGTACGAAATCCGAAGATCGTCGAGGAATCTTTGAAGAGGCTTCGGGGATTGTTAAATATAAATCGCGTAAACGTGAAGCTGAGAAGAAATTGAGTGACACCGAGCAAAATCTGCTACGGATTCACGACTTGGTTTCTGAGCTTGAGGATCAAATCGAACCGCTTCGCGAGCAGTCTGAGAAGGCGATACGTTATAAAGAGCTTCGGGAGACGCTCAAAAGCAGTGAGATTGCTATGTATGTACATCAGATTGATCAGATTTACATTTCATGGAATGATGCGAAGCAGCTGCTAGAGAAGCTAGTCAAGGAACAAACAGAGCTTTCGACGATTGTGAATCAGCATGATGCGCACTTGGAGAAGCATCGATGGGAAACTCGCAGGTTAGAGGAGGAGCTGGAAAAGCTTCAAGAAAGTTTACTTCAACTGAGCGAAGATTTCGAGAAGTGCGAAGGGCATGGCGAAGTACTCAAAGAGCGTAATAAGAATTACGTGGCTAATCACCAGCAGCTAAGCACTACTATCGCTATGCAAGAGCAGCGTAAAATAGATAAAGATGCAGAGCTCAGCCAGCAGCGTGAGAAAATCATTCAAATTGGCGCCCAGCTATTTGAGTTTCAAGCGAAGCTGACAGCGGAAGAACAGCGGTTACTTGGGGTTAATGGCGGTATTAGTTCCTCGCCTGAAGATCAATTGAAGGGCGAATTGCTGGAAACGCTGAATCGAATGGCTCAGGCAAGGAACGAGATTCGTTACGCTGAGCAGCAAACGGAAAGTATTGGTCGTCGTTTGGAAAGGCTTGATGAAGAACGTCAGAAATGGGCTGATCAGCGCGAGAAGATTTCGATCCGTAAGCAAGAGTTGACGGCTAAATTAGAACAAACAGTTAGTGAAATTGAAAATGAACGACAAAGGTATGTGCAGTTAACCCAAAGCTTGAAAAGCAAGCAGGGGTTGCTCGATGATGCACAAGGAATGGTCCGCAAATGGGAACAGAAGCTGGATGCCTTGACATCCCGCCGCGATACTATGAAAGAGATGGCCAACGATTACGATGGCTTCATGCAAGGTGTTAAAGAAGTTCTTAAAGCGAAGAGTCGTAAGGATTTGCGTGGTATTCGCGGGGCCGTAGCCGAGCTAGTTAAGGTGCCGGCAGACGTTGAGATTGCGATTGAGACGGCGCTCGGCGGAGCCTTGCAAAATATCGTTGTCGAGACCGAAGCGGATGGGCGTGAAGCCATTGCCTTCTTGAAGCGCCGTCAAATGGGACGCGCTACGTTCCTGCCTATGAATGTTATTCGCGGACGCTCGATTTCCGATAGTGAGCTTAGTTCTTTGAAATCTTCCAAAGGTTTTGTCGGCCTTGCTGTTGATCTTGTTTCATTTGAGTCCACTTACCAGAACATCTTCTCAAGCCTACTTGGGAATGTTGTTGTGGCGCAGAGTCTAGAAGATGCGAATCATATTGCTGCTAAAGCACAGTATCGCTATCGGGTTGTGACGCTGGAAGGTGACGTCGTGAATCCTGGTGGTTCGATGACGGGCGGAAGCTTGCAGAAGAAATCAACGAATCTACTTGGACGTCAACGTCAAATTGAGGAGCTGGATCAGGAGATTAAAACTTCTGAGCAGCAGCTCAGTGGTTTGCGCAGTCAATCGAGCGTGATTAAGCGCGAGATTACGGATGATATGATGACGATCGAACAGCTCCGTCAGCAGGGTGAGCAAAAACGTATCACCGAGCAGCAAATTAGGGCAGAATTGAATCCGCTTGAGTCTGAGAGCCGCACGGTTGAAGAACAGCTAACGCTAGATAGTCAAGATCGAGGTTCACTGCTTGAAGAGCAGGCCGATCTTGGACGTAAGAAAGTCGAGTCCGAAGCAGCGCTGGCTGAACTGCAAGAAGAAGAAGCTTCTTTGCAGAAAGCGATTCGCGATGCCGAGCACTCCCGTAAAGCGAGTGAGTCGGAGAAGGAAGAACTGCAAAGCCAGTTGACGGATTTGAAAGTCAAGGTGGCTTCCATTTCGCAAGAGAAACAGTCACTCCAAGATCAACAGCGTCGACTTCAGCAGGATCTAGGCGAAGCTGAGCGAGAAATGGAAATGAACCGCGGTCTGCTTGAGCAGTTGGTGCAAGATATGGCAGCACTTGATCAAGAGACTGTACTTCAAGTTGAATTACTTAATGATCTCAAAATCAAGAAGCAGCACTGCTCAGAAAACATTGATTTCAAACGTGCTGAGCGAACGGATTGGTTACATAAGCTTGAGCAAGAAGAGAATGAGACCCGGACGCAACGTATTCAGCTGAAGCAGGTTGAAGAGAATCTGCATCAAACTGAAGTTCGTGTGACTCGATTGGATGTTGAGCTAGAAAACCTGCTGAAGAAGCTAGGGGAAGAATATGAGCTTAGCTATGAGTTAGCAAAAGAGCGCTATCCAGTTCCTGAGGATATCCAAGGTACGCAGGGCAGAGTGCGTGAACTTAAACGCGAAATCGCTTCGCTTGGTGATGTGAACCTCGGTGCTATTGAAGAGTATGCGCGGGTCTCTGAGCGCTATGAATTCTTAGACTCCCAGAAAAATGATTTGATCGAAGCCAAAACGACGCTTTATCAGGTCATCCGTGAAATGGATCTAGAAATGTCCAAACGATTTAAGACCACCTTTGATGCGATCCGCTCGCACTTTGGCGTCGTATTTGCTAAATTGTTCGGCGGTGGCCGTGCGGATTTGATTCTATCTGAGCCAGAGAATATGCTGGATACAGGTATTGAGATTGTTGCACAGCCGCCTGGTAAAAAGCTGCAAAATCTCCAGCTTCTTTCCGGTGGAGAGCGGGCTCTCACAGCGATTGCACTGCTTTTCTCGATTATACGCGTAAAGCCGGTTCCATTCTGCGTACTAGATGAGGTAGAAGCTGCTTTGGATGAAGCGAACGTATCTCGTTTTGCCGAATACTTACGTGAGTTCTCTGAAATGACGCAATTTATCGTAGTTACGCACCGTAAGGGGACAATGGAGGAAGCGGATGTGCTGTATGGGGTAACGATGCAAGAGGGCGGTGTTTCCAAGCTCGTTTCCGTTCGTTTAGAGGATGAAGAAGCCGCCATGTCCGCATCATAATTAGGTTGAATGTTATTTTATTAGGAGGAACCATGAGCTTTTTTAAACGATTAAAGGAAAGTATTTCCAGTAAGGCCGAAGTGGTCACGAATAAGTTCAAAGAAGGACTAACGAAAACAAGAGACGCCTTCGTCGATCGTGTGGATGATTTATTTAGCCGCCGCAAGAAGATAGATGAGGACTTTTATGAAGAGCTTGAAGAAATTCTAATTGGCGCTGATGTGGGTGTAAATACAGTGCTTAAGCTAATCGATCAGCTTCGTGCTGAGGTGAAGAAACGCAAAATTGAAGATCCCGCGGAGCTGCAACCAATCCTTTCCGAAAAGTTGATTGAGCTATTAAAGGGTGACGCTGATGCAGGACTGAAATTAAATCCAAATGGATTATCCGTCATTTTGTTTGTTGGAGTGAATGGTGTTGGGAAGACAACGACAATCGGCAAAATGGCGCACATGTTTAAATCTCAAGGAAAAAAAGTGTTAATGGCTGCAGGCGATACATTTCGTGCCGGTGCAATTGAGCAGTTGGAAACTTGGGGCGAGCGTGTTGGTGTTGATGTGATTAAACAGCAATCAGGCTCCGACCCTGCAGCCGTCATGTTTGATGCGGTGCAGGCAGCGAAAACGCGTGGTGTAGACATCTTGTTATGCGATACAGCCGGTCGTTTGCAAAATAAAGTGAATTTGATGGAGGAACTGAATAAGATCTATCGCGTTATCCAGCGTGAAGTACCAGATGCTCCCCATGAGGTCATTCTCGTTTTAGATGCTACTACGGGACAAAATGCACTCAGCCAAGCAAAGCTTTTCGGTGACAAAACAGGTCTAACGGGGTTGGTGCTTTCCAAGCTCGATGGTACGGCCAAAGGCGGAATTGTTGTAGCAATCCGTCAAGAGTTGTCACTTCCTGTGAAATTCGTTGGCCTCGGTGAGAAAATGGATGATCTTCAACCTTTTGATTCCGAGCAATTCGTTCACGCTCTCTTTGGCAAATGGATCGGTGAGCATAAAGAAGAGAATGCTTAATCTTTTTCTTCTCTGATACTTGAAGAATTCTCCTCAGCCGTTTGTTGGTTAGAGGGGAATTTTTTTGTTCATTACTGACAAGGTCAAATGCTTGACATTCATCTTGGAATTCAGTATGATAGGTTCTGTTGTGCTGCTGTCAAGCGTGCAACCTTTACGGAGGTGGATCATGTCTATCGATCAAATGCTTGAGAAAACGAATCGCGTTAACTTGCTTTTTGATTTCTATGAACCGCTGTTGACCGATAAACAGAGAACGTTCCTCCAACTGTATTTTCATGATGATTACTCGCTAGGAGAAATCGCTGAGAATTTTGAAATTAGCCGCCAGGCGGTTTATGAACATATTAAACGTGCAGAATCAACTCTTCAGGATTATGAGAGTAAATTGCATCTCGTACATAAGCACGAACAACGCATGAAGCTGCGTGCGGAACTGGTTCAGGTGCTTGATGTTTGCGAACCGGAGCTAAAGAGGAAAACAACGGAACTTTTTGATACAATAGTAGGGATCGATTAAAACATAGAAAGTCCAGAAGCAGGAGGTGAAGCGCATGGCATTTGAAGGATTGGCAAACCGGTTGCAGAACGTTTTCGGTAAGCTGAGAAGCAAAGGTAAGCTGACGGAAGAAGATGTAGGCGAAGCGCTTCGCGAAGTACGATTGGCGCTGCTTGAAGCGGACGTTAACTTTAAAGTAGTCAAAGACTTTATTGCTAAGGTGAAGGAACAGTCCATCGGACAAGAAGTATTGAAATCCTTCACGCCAGGCATGGTCGTTATCGATATCGTTAACAAAGAGCTAACCGCACTTATGGGCGGTACACAAAGTAAGTTAGCTCGTTCGAATCGACCGCCAACAATCATCATGATGGCAGGTTTGCAAGGGGCAGGTAAGACAACAACTTCTGGTAAGCTAGCGAAGATGCTCGTTAAACAAAACCATAGACCGCTTCTTGTAGCTTGTGACATTTATCGTCCAGCTGCGATTAAACAGCTGCAGGTTCTTGGAGAACAGCTCAATGTTCCGGTGTTTTCACTTGGGGATCAAGTAAATCCTGTCGATATTGCAAAAGCAGGACTTCAGCATGCCAAAGATAACGGTAATGATTATGTCATTATCGATACTGCAGGTCGTCTGCACATTGATGAAAACCTGATGGACGAGCTGAAAAATGTTCGAACTGCTGTTGAACCGGATGAAATATTGCTCGTTGTCGATGCGATGACCGGGCAGGATGCAGTCAATGTTGCAGAAAGCTTTCATCAACAGCTTGAACTTACAGGTGTTGTACTGACCAAGCTGGATGGCGATACCCGCGGCGGCGCGGCGTTATCGGTTAAAGCTGTCACAGGTTGCCCAATTAAGTTCGTGGCTAGCGGTGAGAAAATGGATGCACTAGAACCATTCTTCCCTGATCGTATGGCCTCAAGAATTCTTGGTATGGGCGACATGCTTACCTTGATTGAGAAGGCGCAAGCCGGTATCGATATGGACAAGGCGAAAGAGATGGAGCGCAAAATGCGCAACGCCGAATTCACCTTCGAGGATTTCCTTGATCAAATGGAGCAAGTGAAGAAAATGGGTCCTCTGGATCAAATTCTTGAGATGCTTCCAGGTGCTAATAAGATCAAAGGCATGAAAGATATGAAGGTTGACGACAAACAAATGGCACGTGTTGAAGCTATTGTGAAATCGATGACAACCGAAGAGAAACGCAAACCAGAACTTCTCAATGCGAACCGTCGCAAACGGATTGCTCAAGGCAGTGGCAACTCGGTGCAAGAGGTCAACCGTTTCATCAAGCAGTTTGACGATATGCGCAAAATGATGAAGCAGTTTTCCGGCATGATGGGACCTAAAGGTGCCAAAGGAATGAAGAAGTTAGGCAAGGGATTTAAATTCCCCTTTTAAATAAGCATTTTATTCTAAGTAGGAGGTGATTTTTCATGGCAGTACGTATTCGTCTTAAACGTGTAGGCGCTCATAAAGCTCCTTTTTACCGTGTAGTGGTTTCGGATTCCCGTTCCCCGCGTGATGGTCGTTTTATCGAAGAAATCGGTACTTATAACCCAATTGCTGAACCAGCAGCTGTAACTCTTGATGAGGAGAAAGCGCTGAAATGGCTTCAAACTGGCGCTCAACCGTCCGATACAGTTCGCAGCCTGTTCTCAAAAGCAGGTCTGATGACTAAGTTTCACGAACTGAAATTACAGAAGTAATCTGTTATCTTTCGGAGGGTGGGTTCATGAAGGATCTTATCACCGTAATTGCTAAGGCTCTTGTCGATCATCCGGAAGAAGTACGTGTCGCTGTGGTGGAGAAAGATGACAAGATCGAGTACAGGCTTTCTGTCCACCCCGACGATGTCGGTAAAGTGATTGGCAAGCAAGGCAAGATTGCGAAGTCGCTCCGCACAGTTGTCACGTCGGCAGCAGTGAAAGAGACGAAACGGGTAGCCGTTGAAATCGTTTCATAAGAAATTAGGTTAGGATTTAGTTCCTAACCTTTTTCTTGTATGGTTTTGAAGGTAAATTAATGTGGAGGTTGGGCAAGCGCATATGAGCGAAAAACTTGTGACAGTTGGTCGAATTGTGAATAGCCATGGTATTCGTGGAGAGCTAAAAGTGGTTCCGGAAACTGATTTTCCCGAGCGTTTTGATAAAGGAAACGCGTTGATTATTGTAGATTCTCAAAATAAGCAAACGCCGGTGACGGTGCAAACCTCCCGCTTACATAAAAATATGTTTATCTTGCAGTTTGACCAATTCTCTAACATCAATGATGTTGAGAAATTCAAAGGCTCACTTCTCAAGATTGAAGCTAAGGAGCAACAGCCTCTTGAAGAAGGAGAATACTATTATCACGAGATCATTGGTTGTAAGGTCGTTACGGAAGAAGGCCAGGAGTTAGGGCTTGTTTCTGAGGTATTGACACCAGGGGCAAATGATGTATGGGTCGTTTCTTTGCCGAAAGGCAAACAGTTGCTGCTCCCAGTTATTGATGATGTAATACTCGATGTGGACATTGCCAACAAAACGATTCGTATTCATCTGATGGAAGGATTAATGGAATGAGAATCGATGTATTGACCCTGTTCCCGGAGATGTTCGAGGGTGTGTTTTCGTCCAGCATTTTAGGGAAAGCACGTGACAAGGGAATTGTTGCTCTCAACACGGTTAATTTTCGAGATTATTCCAATAATAAGCATAATACAGTAGATGATTATCCATACGGCGGCGGTGGAGGGATGGTTTTAAAGCCAGAGCCGATCTTTGCAGCTGTTGAGAATCTGCCCATACATCAAGAAGATGGACAAGACCCGGTGAAGCCAAGAGTGATTCTCATGTGCCCACAAGGGGAGACGTTCACACAGAAGAAAGCGGAGGAACTGTCTAATGAACAGCATCTCGTGTTCATATGTGGTCATTATGAAGGCTATGATGAGCGCATTAGGCAGTATCTAGTGACGGATGAGCTGTCCATCGGTGATTATGTATTAACAGGCGGCGAGTTACCCGCTATGGTCGTTATAGACAGCGTAGTGAGGCTGCTGCCTGGTGTGCTCGGCAATGAGATGTCAGCGGTGACAGATTCGTTTTCCACAGGCTTGCTTGAGTATCCTCACTACACGAGGCCTGCGAAGTTCAGGGACTGGGACGTGCCTGAGATGCTGTTATCAGGGCATCATGAGAATGTGAAGCGTTGGCGACGCAAGGAGTCTCTGTTCCGAACGTTAGAACGTCGTCCTGATTTGCTTGAAGGAAGAGAACTATCCAAAGAGGAAAAAGCTTGGGTGGTTGAATGGAACGGACGGAAACAGAAGGAGTAAACCCCCAAAAACTTCTCTATTGAATTTCTTTCCTGTCTATGATAGTATATATTCTGTTGTGAATTTTTCAACAGTTCGAGTCTGGTGGTCCTCTACGCATAACAACTAAGAACGACTATGCCAATAAGCGGAATGAACACCTGTGTGGAAGGAGGGAGTCAACTATGAATCTTATTCAAGAGATTACGAAAGAGCAACTCCGTACGGATATTCCTAATTTCCGTCCAGGAGACACACTTAAAGTACACGTAAAAGTTATCGAGGGTACACGTGAGCGTATTCAGCTGTTCGAAGGTGTTGTTATTAAACGCCACGGCGGTGGAATCAGCGAAACGTTTACAGTTCGTAAAATTTCTTACGGTGTGGGTGTGGAAAGAACTTTCCCATTCCATTCTCCGAAGATTGACAAGATTGAAGTGGCTCGCCGTGGTAAAGTTCGTCGTGCGAAACTTTATTATCTGCGTGGTCTTCGTGGTAAAGCAGCAAGAATTAAAGAAATTCGATAAGAAAACGGGGGGCTTGTTCAGGCAAGTCTCCTTTTCATTTTCATGGTACATAATAGATATAAACCAAAACTGGAAAAGAGGCAATCAGTGATGGAACACAAAAATCAAGAACAGCCTTACATAGAGCCGGCTACAACAACGGAAACGACTCCCGCTAAAACAGCAAAAAGTGAAACATGGGAATGGATTAAAGCATTAGTGATCGCGGGAGTGCTCGTGATTATCATTCGTTGGTTCCTGTTCTCTCCTTTTATTGTTGATGGAGATTCCATGCGTCCGAACTTTTCAACAGGTGAACGACTCATTGTCAATAAAATTGTTTATGATATTCGCTCACCTAAACGCGGAGAAGTCATCGTTTTCCATGCACCGGAAGGTAAGGATTACATTAAACGCATAATTGGTCTTCCTGGTGAGACCGTTAAGGTTACGGGTGACAAAGTGTTCATTAATGGTCAAGAGATTGATCAGCCTTACATCAAGGAAGCGATTGAGCAGGCGAATAAAGAAGGACGTGCCTATAATACGTTATCCGATTTTCAAGAGAAAAAAGTGCCAGAAGGTGAAATATTCGCAATGGGAGATAACCGAGGTAACTCCAAAGACAGCCGAGCGATTGGCTTCATACCTTACAACAAAATCGTAGGTCGCGCCGAAGTCATTTTTTGGCCAGTGAGCAAAATTAGTTTCATACATTTTTGAGGTGAAGTAGAATGACCATTCAATGGTTTCCCGGTCACATGACCAAGGCCCGAAGACAGATTGAAGAAAAGCTTAAGCTGATTGATGTTGTGATCGAGCTCTTGGATGCCCGCATACCGCTCTCCAGTCGGAACCCGATGGTAGATGAAATTTTAAAAGGTAAACCGCGTTTGGTTCTGCTTAATAAGAATGACTTGGCAGATCCGCAAGTGACGGCAGATTGGGTTAAGTATTTTGCTGATCAGGGCCTACCAGCATTGCCGATTGATGCAGCAACTGGAACACACGTCAAAGAAATTTTGCCGCGAGTTAAGCAGCTTTGGGCACATAAAATTGAACGGCAGCTTAGCAAAGGGATTAATCCTCGTGCCGTAAGGGCGCTCATTGTAGGTATCCCGAACGTTGGGAAATCGACGCTCATTAACCAATTAGCAGGTAAGAAAATTGCAGCAACAGGAGATAAGCCTGGTGTTACGAAGGGGCAGCAATGGATTAAAGTTGGAACCGAAATGGACTTGCTCGATACGCCAGGTATCTTGTGGCCCAAATTCGAAGACCAAATGGTTGGAATGAGATTGGCAGCAACAGGTGCCATTAAAGAAGAACTGCTTCATTTAGATGAGATTGCACTCTTTGTCGTTAAATACATGGTCCAGAATTATGGGGCCGGTATTCAAGAACGATTTGGGGTTCAAGACCTTCCAGAGGATTTGGACGACATCCAGGAAATGGTTAAAGTCATGGAAGCTATCGGCCGTAAGCGTGGTGCGATTGTGAGCGGGGGCAAAGTAGATTTGGACAAAGCCTCATTAATCATTATTCGTGAGCTTAGAGCAGGCAAGATGGGGCGCATTTCTTTGGAGAGGCCCCTTGAGAAAAGGTAGTCAGGTCAATAATTAAAGAAGGAAACGGTCACTTTTGGACTTAGCTGATCAAGCGGGTTCGGGGGTGGCTTTTTCTTTTTTACATAAGAACATTGAAAAAAATGGGTGTGGCTTGTCCAAGCGCCAATCCTTTATAATGAGGAGATGGAAAGGGGCGAAAGCCATTGTTAGAGCATGAAAAACAACTGTGGGAGCAAGGTTTTACTCTAATAGCGGGTATTGATGAGGTAGGCAGAGGCTGTTTATTTGGGGATGTAGTCGCGGCTGCGGTTATACTTCCGATGGGATATGTGCTGGAGGGTGTGGACGACTCCAAGAAGCTTTCTGAAAAGAAGCGAGATATCTTTTATGATCAGATCATGAATGAGGCTTTAGCTGTTGGTGTAGGCATTGTGGATGTGGATAGAATTGAAGCGATCAATATAAAACAGGCGGCCAGGCTTGCTATGAAGCAGGCAGTGGAGCAGTTAAACATAGCACCTGATTTTCTTCTTGTGGATGCGGAAAATATTGATGTGGACATAGAACAATCTGCGATCATTCATGGAGATGCACTAAGTCAATCTATTGCAGCCGCATCGATTATTGCTAAGGTTACCCGAGATCGTATGTGTGTGGATTGGGATGAACAGTTTCCCGAATATGGACTTGCTATACATAAAGGATATGCAACAAAGCACCATAGAGAGATGCTCTTGCGGTATGGTCCTACACCGCTGCATCGGAAATTATTTATACGTAAAGTGATCGCGCAATTGGAAGAGAAAGAGATTGTGCTCGAGTCTGAACAACTGGAATTGGATCTCATTTAACTTCTTATTGTAACGAAAAGGCAACAAGCCGCCGATAATATACATAAGTGTTTAGGAAGATTTGAGGTGAGCGCCATGAATATTAGTGGTTTAATTCGGAGTTTAGTGGGTGACTTAACAGCATCTGAAAGTAAGGTGCTTGAATTAAAAGTAGGACAAATTGTTAAAGGTGTTGTGCTTCAGTTGCTCAGTGACCAAGAAGCGTTGATTAATATTGGCGGAGTGCAGGTGCGCGCCAAGTTGGAAACACCCCTTAAGCAAGGGGATGTTACGATGCTGCAAGTACAACCGGAATCCAGTGGCGGTCAGATACTGCTCAAGCCACTAACGGCTTCAGATGTACAAATTACGGAGGATTCGCTTAGTGAGCTGTTAAAGGCATTCACGATAAAAGATACGGCTGGAAATCGTCAAATGGTACAGCAGATGCAGCAGGAAGGCGTTCCGGTGTCAAAGGAGAATGTGAAGGCTTTTGAGGCTGTAATGCGCAACATGCCTGAGGGTGTCAATAAGGAAGAATGGGCACAGGCAGCTGTACTTGCCTATAAAAAGGGTTTGCCGCTCACAGAGGCGACTGTGGGGGCTTTGAGACAGGTTACGACGGGGCCGCCTGTCGGTAAGGTGCTGGAGCAGCTAGAGCAGCAGGCGACAGTTCTGCTTGAGCAAGATCCGGCACATCCGGCGGCTGATACCACGAAGCAGGTGGTATCGCTGCTCAAGGAGCTGCGTGCTTCTGCCGCTGCTACCTGGCCTTCTGCGCGGCCGCCGGAGGCGCCGGCCGCGGATGTTGCCGTTACGCCAGCTGCTCCGCAGGCTGGCGGTGGTGCGAAGGCGGCTCCCGCAGGGTCGCCGCCTGTGGTTTCCGGCAGCGCGCCTGCGGCCGCTGCCGTTACGGCTCCACCCGCTGCAGCTGCAGCTGCGGGCGCGGAGCTTCCCGCGGCGGCTGCGCCACGCGCGGAGACCGCTACCGCCGCCTCGGCGCAGCCGGCGGCGGGGCCTCATGCCGCCCGCGCAGCGGGGGCGGCCTCGACTGAGGCTCAGGCGCGCAGCGCTGAGCCTGCAAGTGAAGGCGAACCGCCCGCGGCGGGTTCGCAGGTACAACCAGAGCCGCCTGCGAAGCAAAAGGCGGCTCCACCGGAGGCGCATAATAGTGCGCCTCAAGAGGTCGAGGCTGATCCAGAGCCAAACTGGATCAGCCGCATGCTCAAAGCCGTAGGCGTGGAGCACGAGTCTCATCTAGCAGTGAAGCTAGATGAGCGCGCAGACGCTATTCTACGGGGGCGCAACAACACTGACGATCAGCTGCCTAATCTGATCGCCACAGCATCCCAGCAGGACGACTCCGTCAAGCCTGCTGCTGACACACTGAAGAGTCTGCTATTGCAGCTTACAGCCTCTGATGACACGCCAGCGCCGCTCAAAGAGGCGGCGCAGCAAGCCCTTGGGCAGATTACAGGGCAACAGCTCATGTTGACTGGTGACAAGAGCTCTATGTTTGCACATATGACATTGTTTGTCCCCTTCATGGATGGCACTGGCCAGCAATCTGCCGCCATTCACATCCAATCCCGCAAAGGAAAGCGCGGGGAAGTAGACGCGAGCAATTGTCGTTTACTGTTCGACCTTCAAATGAAAGTGATGGGCAATACTTTGCTCGATGTGCATGTCGTCAATAAAATCGTATCTTTGAACATCCATAATGATCATCCTTCGTTAGCTCCCTTGATGGAGGAGTCCAAAGAAGAAATAATAGCAGCCATGCATAAAGCAGGTTATCAATTTATCTCATTAAAATGCTCGCCATATCCGCTGCCGCCTGTTGTGGAGAATGTAGATTCCAAGCAAGGGGCATCTGATGGTAGAGTAGATCTTCGAGCGCTCTACCAGCCAAAAGCCTACAAAGGGGTGGATTTCCGAGCATGACTAAGCAAAGGAATGCATCTGAGGAGTCGCAACCGACGCCCCTTAAGAAGGCTGTAGCGCTTCGCTACTCACCTGAAGCGCAGAAAGCCCCAACCCTCATTGCGAAAGGGAAAGGGCACATAGCAGAAGCCATTCTTCAGAAAGCCAAGGAGAATGGGATCCCCATTCAAGAGGATTCCTCTTTGGTTGAAGTGTTGTCTAAGCTGGATTTGGATCAAGAAATCCCCCCGGAACTGTATCAATTGGTCGCTGAGGTATTAAGTTTTATCTATCGTTCAGATAACCGGATGAGATCGTCGAGGAATAATGAATGACGGAATTTCGTAAAGATGACCGGAAGCAGTTGGGGAAGCTTGGCGAAGAGTTGGCTGAAGCATTTCTAAGTGAGCGTGATTACCGAATTGTGGTACGTAATTGGCGCTGTCGCACTGGCGAGCTTGATATTATTGCAGAGAAAGCCAATAAGTTAATTTTTGTTGAGGTCAGAACAAGGCGCCCTTCAGGTCGTTTTGGCTCAGCCAAAGAATCCGTCGACTATCGCAAGCAGTTGAAAGTCAAAGAGACAGCACAATTTTACTTGCATCGATTTCAAAAATACGAGCAGTCCATTCAATTTGATGTGATCACTGTAGAACTATCCGTGGATGGAGCAGCACCTCATATTGAACACATACAAGGAGCCTTTTGAGAGTCGTCTGTCGAAATGACAACGCGTCAAATGGCTCTTTTTTTGAGGTATAAACATATTTAGATGCTATCATCGTTTATAACATTAGATTTCAATCTCTTCAATCCGCTGCTTTTTATCCAAATTACGGTATTGGATCGCTTCAGCTAGATGCTGCGGCTGGATACTGTCACATTCCTCAAGATCAGCGATGGTTAGGGCTAGCCTTAGAATGCGATCATGGGCTCTTGCACTAAGTCCCAAAGCTTCAAAAGAGGCACTAAGCAGTTGATCACCTTCTGGTGTTAGGTGACAAATTTGTCTCATCCGCTTACCACTTAATTCATTATTATATTGGATGCTAGATCCTGCATACCGTTGTTGTTGTCTTTGATGTGCGCGCATAACTTGCATTAACATTTCTTTTGAGGACAAGTGATTTGTTCGTTCCTTAAGTTGTGTGTAACTTGGTTTAGGTACTTCAACATGAAGATCGATGCGATCAAGCAAGGGACCTGATATCTTAGAACGATAATGAACAATTTTAGCAGGACTACAGATACAAGAATTAGCTTCTGTTTCGGCTCCATAATACCCGCAAGGACATGGATTCATGGCGGCAGCCAATATAAAGTGAGAGGGAAATGTGTAAGCCGCTCTTGCTCTTGCAATTGTAACATGACGATCCTCAAGCGGCTGTCTAAGTACTTCGAGGGCAATTCTCGTGAATTCCGGCAGTTCATCAAGAAAAAGAATGCCTCGATGAGATAAGCTAACTTCTCCAGGTTTGGGTATTGTTCCGCCTCCGACAAGTCCGGCGGGTGAAATCGTGTGATGCGGGGCTCTAAAGGATCTTGTACGCATGAGTGATGAGCGATCAATAAGCTTTCCTGAGGCACTGTATATCTTCGTGACTTCTAATGCTTCTTTGTCTGACATAGGTGGCAGAATCGAGGGCATGCGCTTCACAAGCATCGTTTTCCCGGTTCCGGGAGGACCGATTAATAAAATATTATGCATACCGGCTGCAGCGATCATCATGGCACGCTTCACTTGATGCTGTCCATTGACATCGGCATAATCTTCGACAAAGTTGTGTTCTTCGGCAGAAATTGTCGAAAGTTCACTATGTTTATAATTAACGCCATTAAATATAAATTCGTGATGAGATTGCTTGTTCCAGGACTTAAAATCAGAAAGGTTAGTTATCGCGCACACCTCAATACCTTCTATTAAAGCAGCTTCAGGAGCATTCGCGAGGGGGAGGCAGACGCGTTTTATCCCTAGCTTTTTCGCGGCGTGCGCCATAGAAAGAACGCCCGGTATGGGGCGAAGGGAACCATCCAATGCAAGTTCACCGAGAAATAAAGTGTGCAGAAAGCTGTCCATTGGCACCTGACCGGTTGTAATTAGAATTCCTACCGCAATGGCTAAATCAAAAGATGAGCCTTCTTTGCGTAAATCTGCTGGTGCGAGATTGACAGTAATCCGATCCATGGGGAATGTGTACCCACAATTTTTGATAGAGGAGCGCACTCTTTCAACAGATTCCCGAATGGCCGAGTCGGGGAGACCAACCAAGTTAATTTGGGGTAAGCCACTTGAAATATCGACCTCTACTTCGATCGTTTGTCCTTCTATTCCCTGCAAGCAAGCGCTCATGACTTTGCCATACATGAAAAAACACCTTCCTCTCCATAGTTACGCAGCTGTTTCGAGCTGACATAAAGTGGGATAAAAGGTGCTTCCTTATTGATCCGTTTTATACTTTGCCCTTATTGTATACGATAATGGTAAAATTACGCAATCCGGAAATGATCACGGCGTACGTTTTAAAAATGCACGGCTTGCACATACTGGAACTAGAGGTGATGATATGCAGGAGAAACCGTATTTTTGTCCCAATTGTCGTTCCAATCGTATCAAGTTCAGTGTAATTACTAGCTATTCTCAGTCGTTTTTGAAGGACGCTCTATCAGGAAATATAACAGAATTCAAGGATCCTGACGCAATTCCAGAGCCAGAACCTACGATTCAATGCTTGGTGTGCAGTTTCACGGGTAATGAGCTTCGCTTCATTAAACAAGCGGAGCGTGAACCGCGAATGAATACACCAACAACGCCGCTCTATTAATAAAGTCGAAGTTAGACGTATTTTTCAGCTATTGAAAATACGTCTTTTTTTATGTTGAATGTGATAGCTAAAGTTTTTCAGCCTGAAAGGAAAATTTGAACGCATTAACGAAAAAAATAAGGAAACTGTCGAAAATTAGTGATACAATGGTTAGGGCTTGTGAAGAAGTGTGATACTAATTCCGGCAGCAAGATTTATTTCGTGCACTACACAAATAGGAAATTACACTTTTTCCCTGTATAGCACGTATAGAAAGTCCATACTGATAGGAGGATTTTAGGAAATGAATATCCATGAGTATCAAGGCAAAGAAGTCCTGAGACAGTACGGAGTCAACGTTCCTAACGGAAAAGTTGCTTTTACCGTTGACGAAGCTGTTGAAGCAGCGAAAGAACTCGGAACATCCGTCGTTGTTGTAAAGGCGCAAATTCATGCCGGAGGTCGCGGGAAAGCAGGCGGCGTTAAGGTAGCCAAAAGCCTCGATGAAGTTCGTACATATGCAAGCGAAATTCTGGGTAAAGTTCTTGTCACTCACCAAACTGGTCCTGAAGGCAAAGAAGTTAAACGCCTCTTGATCGAAGAAGGCTGTGACATTAAGAAAGAATATTATGTTGGTGTTGTTGTTGACCGTGCAACAGGTAGCGTCGTTTTGATGGCATCTGAAGAGGGCGGTACGGAGATTGAAGAGGTTGCTGAGCATTCTCCTGAGAAAATCTTCAAAGAAGTTGTGGATCCTGCGATCGGTCTTCAAGCTTTCCAAGCACGCAGACTTGCATACTCCATCAACATTCCTAATGAGCTTGTAAACAAAGCGGTAAAATTCATGTTAGCTCTATATAAAGCATTCGTAGAGAAAGACGCTTCCATTGCAGAAATCAATCCTCTAGTTGTTACTGGTTCTGGCGACGTTATGGCTCTTGATGCCAAATTGAACTTTGATTCCAACGCACTTTTCCGTCACAAGGATATCGTTGAACTTCGTGACCTTGAAGAAGAAGATGCGAAAGAAATTCAAGCTTCTAAATTTGACCTGAGCTACATTGCTCTTGATGGTAACATCGGTTGTATGGTTAACGGTGCAGGACTTGCTATGGCCACTATGGACATTATCAAGCACTACGGCGGAGACCCGGCTAACTTCCTAGACGTAGGGGGCGGTGCTACGAAAGAGAAAGTAACAGAAGCTTTCAAAATCATCTTATCCGATGAGCAAGTTAAAGGGATCTTCGTTAACATCTTCGGTGGCATCATGCGTTGTGATGTTATTGCTGATGGTGTTGTAGCTGCTGCTAGAGAGCTTGGACTTTCCCGTCCGCTTGTTGTTCGCCTTGAAGGAACAAACGTTGAACTTGGTAAAAAGATTCTTAATGAATCCGGCTTGAACATTGTTGCTGCTGACTCCATGGCAGATGGCGCACAAAAAATCGTTGCATTAGTTAAATAAATTAAAACCCGAGCGGTTTCAAATAATATAGGGGATGTGAACAAAAGATCATGAGTATTTTGGTTAATAAACATACAAAAGTCATTACTCAAGGGATTACCGGCGCTACGGGTTTGTTTCATACCAAAGGCGGCCTAGAATACGGCACACAAATGGTTGGTGGCGTAACCCCAGGTAAAGGCGGAACAAAAGTAGATATCACATTGGAAAACGGTGAGCTAGTTCAGCTTCCAGTTTTCAACACCGTTATCGAAGCTAAAAATGCAACTGGTGCTACGGCATCCGTTATTTATGTACCACCAGCTTTCGCTGCAGAGTCAATCATTGAAGCTATCGAAGCTGAACTTGATCTGGTTATCTGTATCACAGAAGGTATTCCTGTTCTTGACATGGTTAACGTGAAACGTTACCTGGAAGGAAAGAAAACTGTTCTAATCGGACCTAACTGTCCAGGCGTTATTACGCCAGGCGAGTGCAAAATCGGTATTATGCCGGGTTACATTCATACGCCAGGTCACGTAGGTGTAGTTTCCCGTTCCGGGACACTAACTTATGAAGCAGTTCATCAATTGACAACTCGCGGCATTGGACAATCCTCTGCTGTAGGTATCGGTGGAGACCCTGTTAAAGGCTCCGAGTTCATCGATATCCTTAAGCGTTTTAACGATGATCCAGATACGTATGCTGTCATCATGATTGGTGAAATCGGCGGTACAGCTGAAGAAGAAGCGGCTGAGTGGGTTGCTGCGAACATGACGAAGCCAGTTGTAGGGTTTATCGGCGGTAAAACGGCTCCTCCAGGAAAACGTATGGGCCATGCTGGCGCTATTATTTCCGGTGGTAAAGGTACAGCTGCTGAGAAAGTTGCAACGATGGAAAGATGTGGTATCCGCGTAGCGGCTACACCATCAGAGATGGGCTCCACACTTGTTAGCGTGCTTGAAGAAAAAGGCATGCTGGATAAAGTTATTACAAAAAAATAGTTTTCTTCTAACGAAGGTAAGCAACCTTCCATCTCCCTGATTAAGGGATTTGGGAGGTTTTTTCTTTTTCTTGGCTTTGCAACCATTTGTTATTCTAGAAGGGAGTGTATATACTTATGGATAATCGTTTTATTTTGTTTGGTCTTCACGAGCTCGAGGGTGTTGGTTGGAAAACGATTCTTCAGCTACTGACCCGCTTTCCAGATCCTCACGTGCTGTTAGAGCTTTCGGCTGCAGCAATTGCCTCTAAAGGTATCCGAGCTTCCATTGCTGAACAAATCGCCACGCGGTTTACATCGTCTTTTATTGAGCAAAAGCTTCAGTTATATAAGAAGCAATCCATTCAAATTCTTACACTTTTAGATGAAGACTACCCTTCGATTCTTAAAGAAATTGCGCAGCCTCCCTGGGTGTTATATGTGAAAGGAAATGTATCATTATTGAATGGGCGTCTCCTCGGTATGGTAGGAACACGAACCCCTACGCTTTATGGAAAGAAGATTGCTGAGGAGTGGGCAGCAGCCCTTTCTAGAGCGGGATTCAGTATCGTAAGTGGACTGGCAAGGGGAATTGACAGTAAGGCCCATATTGGTGCGTTGCAAGGTAAATCCAAAACGGTAGCTGTTCTAGGATGTGCGATTAATCAAATTTATCCGCGTGAGAATGCATTATTATATCGAAATATAGAACAAGAGGGTGTCATCATTTCTGAATATCCTATAGGAACGGGCATGAGGCCAGGAATGTTTCCGCAAAGGAATCGAATCATAGCTGGATTGTCTTTAGGGGTTACGGTTGTGGAAGCAGCAGAAGATAGTGGATCATTGATTACAGTTGAGTTTGCCGTGGATGAATCAAGAGATGTATTCGCCGTTCCCGGTCCTATTGATTCTAACCAAAGTAGTGGTGTCCATAAGCTTCTAAAGGATGGCGCTAAATTGGTTACCCGTGTTGAAGAGATTGTAGAAGATTATAAACATATGTTGAGTGAGGAAGATCAGGGTGCCATGAAGAAGCCTTTGCCGACATTTTCGCTTACGGATGAGGAAGGCGAAATCGTTCGAAAGTTGTCGAATGAGCCGGTCTCGATTGATGCTCTATTAGAGGACGGTCAATTTACGTTTGGACATTTGCATGCAGTTCTGTTATCTTTGGTAATGAAAAAGGCGATTAAACAGCTTCCGGGTTCTACTTACATACTAGCATAGGCTAATACGAAGCTTTTCTTCTCGCCAATAGACTTTACCTTGAAACCAAGAGGGGAGGAAGGACGATCCATGGCGGATTCTTTAGTCATAGTTGAGTCACCAGCAAAAGCCAAAACCATCGGCAAATATTTGGGAAATAAATTTATTGTAAAAGCTTCAATGGGTCATATTCGCGACCTTCCAAAAAGCCAAATTGGCGTAGAAGTGGATCGTAACTTTGAGCCTAAATACATAACAATCCGCGGTAAAGGTTCTATACTTAAAGAATTAAAAGATGCGAGTAAAAAAGTGAAAAAAATATATCTGGCGGCGGATCCGGATCGCGAAGGTGAAGCTATTGCCTGGCACTTAGCTCATTATTTGGATGTAGGTCCCGAAGAACTCTGCCGTGTTGTATTTAACGAAATAACTAAGGATGCGGTAAAGGATGCCTTCAAAACTCCGCGTCGAATTAACCAAGATCTCGTTAACGCACAGCAAGCTCGACGCATATTGGACCGACTTGTTGGTTATAAAATCAGTCCTTTACTTTGGAAGAAAGTAAAAAAAGGATTATCTGCAGGCCGTGTACAGTCGGTTGCGGTTAAATTGATACATGACAGAGAGAATGAGATCAAGGCCTTCGAACCTGAAGAGTATTGGTCGATTACCGTTGTTTTGGATGCGGGTAAAACCGTGTTCGAAGCAAAATATCACAGCATTAACGGTGAGAAAAAGGAACTGCATTCGCAAGAGGATGTCGATCTGATTTTATCTGCGATGGGCAGTGATGCTTTTACAGTGAAAGAAGTGAAAGAGAAAGAACGCCAACGTAATCCTTCTCCTCCTTTTATTACAAGTTCTATGCAGCAGGAAGCGGCGAGGAAACTTAATTTCCGTGCTTCAAAGACCATGTCTGTGGCACAGCAGTTATATGAAGGAATAGATTTAGGAAAAGAAGGCACGGTTGGTTTAATTACCTACATGCGTACTGATTCAACCCGTATATCGCCGGTTGCCCAAGAAGAAGCCAAAGATTTTATCTTTAATAAATATGGCCCTGCCTTCTACCCGGAGACACCACGTCAGTACACAAAGAAAAATGCTAACGCGCAGGACGCGCATGAAGGTATTCGACCTACATCTGTTCTTCGAGAACCTGATCAAATGAAGGCATTTCTCAGTAAAGATCAATATCGTCTGTACAAGCTAGTCTGGGATCGTTTCGTAGCAAGTCAAATGGCTTCAGCCGTCTTGGATACGATGACCATTGATTTAACAGCTGGTGAAACCGTATTTAGAGCGAATGGTTCCAAGATGAAATTTGCTGGATTTATGAAAGTTTATGTCGAGAGCAATGATGACGGGACGACAGAAGAGGACAAATTGCTGCCGCCGCTGACTAAGGGTGATTCCTTGCAGAAGCAAAGCGTGGATCCGAAGCAGCACTTTACTCAACCGCCTCCAAGGTATACTGAAGCTCGTTTAGTTAGGGCGTTAGAGGAAATGGGCATTGGACGTCCGAGTACGTATGCACCGACACTGGAGACGATTCAGAAGCGTGGGTATGTTGCAATCGAAGAGAAGAAATTCGTACCTACGGAGCTTGGTGAATTAGTTATTCAATTGATGCAGGAGTTTTTTCCTGAAATTCTCGATATCGAGTTCACGGCTCATATGGAAGAAGAGCTAGACTTTGTCGAAGAGGGAAAAGAGGACTGGGTTCGAGTTCTAGATACATTCTACACCTCCTTTGAAAAGCGGCTTATTTTCGCTGAAGAGGAAATGAAGGAAATCGAAATCCAAGATGAAATTTCGGATGAGATTTGCGAGAAATGCGGTAAACATCTTGTCTATAAAATGGGGCGTTTCGGTAAGTTTCTAGCATGTTCTGGATTCCCGGATTGCCGCAATACGAAACCAATTATTAAAGATATTGGTGTTACATGTCCAACTTGTCATACTGGGAAAATTGTCGAACGCAGAAGCAAAAAGGGGCGAGTTTTCTATGGTTGCGATCAGTATCCAACCTGTGACTTTGTCTCATGGGATAAACCAGTCAACAAGCCATGTCCTGTTTGCAGCTCGATGATGATCGAGAAAAGAAGCAAGAATGGCGTGAATATACAATGTACGCAATGTGATCATAAAGAAGAAGTTAATGACGATAATTCAGATGATATGAAAGATTAGAGGTGTCCCATTTTGCCAGAATATCCAAGAGTAACAGTCATCGGTGCAGGATTGGCTGGAAGTGAAGCCGCCTGGCAAATTGCCCGTCAGGGCGTGCCTGTTACTTTATACGAAATGCGTAATGTCCGTAAAACACCAGCACATATAACTGATCAATTTGCTGAGCTAGTCTGTAGTAACTCACTGCGTTCGAATGGCCTTACTAACGCTGTTGGAGTGCTGAAGGAAGAAATGAGACGTATGGATTCGCTCATTCTATCTTGTGCAGATGAGCATGCTGTACCGGCAGGAGGCGCATTAGCAGTTGACCGTGACGGGTTCTCTCAAGCTGTTACATCGACGCTCCGCAACCATCCGCTCATAGAGGTTCGCAATGAGGAAGTTCAAACCTTGCCTGAAGGCATAACAGTTGTTGCCTCAGGTCCATTAACATCACCTGATCTTTCTGCAGGCCTTAAAGAGCTAATGGGTGAGGAATATTTGTACTTTTATGATGCAGCAGCTCCGATAGTGGAGAAGGACTCCATTGATATGAATAAGGTGTACTTGGCTTCCCGTTATGACAAAGGAGAGGCTGCTTACCTTAACTGTCCTATGACAGAAGAAGAGTTCAATGTTTTCTATGAAGCTTTAATAACTGCTGAGGTTGCTGAGCTGAAGGAATTCGAGAAAGAAATTTATTTCGAAGGTTGTATGCCCTTAGAAGTTATGGCGAAACGCGGTAGACAAACGGTACTGTTCGGGCCAATGAAACCAGTCGGTTTAATAAATCCGCATACAGGTAAGATGCCGCATGCAGTCGTTCAACTCCGTCAGGATAATGCAGCGGGAACTTTATATAACTTAGTCGGTTTCCAAACCCATTTGAAATGGGGAGAGCAGAAACGGGTATTGTCCTTGATTCCAGGGTTAGAGCAAGCAGAGTTCGTACGCTACGGTGTTATGCATCGAAACACGTTTATAAACTCTCCGAAGCTTCTGGAACCCACTTATCAATTTAAACGTCGTGAAAATCTGTTTTTTGCAGGTCAAATGACGGGTGTTGAAGGATATGTGGAATCTGCGGCTTCTGGTTTGATCGCAGGAATGAATGCGGGGCGTTTAGCTAAAGGGCAGCCTTGTTTGGTTGTTCCGGAGGAAACGACTCTGGGTAGCATGGCACATTACATCACGACAGCTGACTTTAAACATTTTCAGCCGATGAATGCTAATTTTGGTTTGCTTCCACAATTACCCGAACGAATTCGGAATAAAAAAGAGAAATACGAGAAGCTGGCTAATCGAGCTTTGGAGAGTATTCAGAATTTTAAGAAAACATATGCAGAGTAGGTTGTAATTGGACTCTTTGCTATGTTACTATAATTATGTTTTGTAGCATTTTTCATTCGTTTCCTCATACATTTACCTCTAGATGCGGTCATTTCTCGAATTGACCTCGCTAGAGGTTTATCTCATTTATGAGACCGAAACCAACGTATAGAGTAACTTTCATGGTGTATGATTCCATTTGAGAGGTGAGAAGAGATGGATCCTAATCAAGCTACGTTTCATGCGACAACAATCTTTGCCATTCGTCATCAAGGTAAGGGAGCTATTGCTGGAGATGGGCAAGTGACATTTGGCAACAGCATGATTATGAAAAGCACGGCCAAAAAAGTTCGGCGTTTACATAGAGGGAAGGTCATCGCTGGTTTTGCTGGTTCTGTTGCCGATGCGATTACACTTTTTGAGAAATTCGAAGGCAAGCTGGAGGAACACCACGGAAATTTACAGCGTGCTGCGGTTGAACTTACGAAGGACTGGCGTCAGGATCGTGTTCTGCGGAGGCTTGAAGCAATGATGATCGTTATGGATTCAACTGGTTTACTGCTGCTCTCGGGAAATGGTGAAGTTATTGAGCCTGATGACGGTATTTTGGCTATTGGCTCTGGTGGCAGCTTTGCACTAGCTGCAGGAAGAGCATTGCATCGCCATGCATCGTCGTTAAGTGCTAAGGAAATAGCCCACGCCGCCCTAACAACTGCAGCTGAAATTTGTGTGTTTACGAATCATAATATTATTGTGGAAGAAATTGAATAGTTAACGATTGAAAAGTTAATGCTTACGATGTTAGTTTTGCTTAAGCAAAACTTTTAGGAGGGTACAAAATGGCAAACAGCTCCCTTACACCTAAACAAATTGTCCAAGAATTGGATCGATACATAGTAGGTCAGAAAAAAGCGAAGAAATCGGTTGCAATTGCTTTGCGAAACCGTTATCGGAGAAACCTCGTGGATGAGGCTATGCGGGATGAGATTGTTCCGAAGAATATACTCATGATTGGGCCTACCGGCGTTGGAAAGACTGAAATTGCGCGCAGACTAGCTAAGTTGGTTGGCGCACCATTTATTAAGATAGAGGCCACTAAATTCACAGAAGTCGGCTATGTTGGTCGCGATGTGGAGTCAATGGTACGTGATCTGATCGAAACTTCCGTGCGTATGGTTAAGGCTGAGCGGATGGAAAAGGTTAAAGACCGCGCTGAGAGGCTCGCTAACGAGCGTCTTGTTACATTGCTGGCGCCAAGTCCTACTCGTTCCAAAACACAGCGTAACCCTCTTGAAATGCTGTTTGGTGGGCAAAACCAACCGGATCAAGAAGAAAGTGTTCCAGATCCTTCACTTGCCGCCAAAAGGGCTCAAATCGCTGAGCAATTGACTAATGGTAAATTAGAGAATGAAGTTGTAGAAATCGAGGTGGAAGACTCTTCACCATCGATGATGGATATGCTAGCTGGTCAAGGCAATGAACAAGCTGGTATGAATATGCAGGAGATGTTCGGCAATCTTCTCCCGAAAAAAATGAAGAAACGTAAGCTGCTTGTAAAAGAAGCTAGGAAAGTGCTAGCTCAAGAAGAAGCGCAAAGATTGATTGACATGGATGAAGTGATCCAAGAATCTGTTAACCGTGCTGAACAATCAGGTATTATTTTTATTGATGAAATCGATAAGATCGCTAGTAATAGCCGCGGCGGTAGCGGACCGGACATTTCTCGAGAAGGTGTTCAGCGAGACATTTTGCCGATTGTAGAAGGTTCAACGGTTGTAACCAAATATGGTCCCGTGAAGACGGACTATGTCTTATTTATTGGTGCAGGTGCTTTCCATATTGCTAAGCCTTCTGATTTAATTCCAGAGCTTCAGGGAAGGTTCCCAATTCGAGTAGAATTAAGTAACTTGACCTTGGAAGACTTTGTTTCTATTTTAAAAGAACCCAAAAATGCATTAACAAAACAATATACAGCATTGTTGCAAACGGAAGGTATAACGGTTGAGTTTGCGGACGAAGCTATTTATGAAATAGCTCGTATCGCGGTTGAAGTTAATCAGAATACGGAGAATATTGGTGCTCGGCGATTACACACTATTTTAGAAAAATTGCTGGAGGATTTATCCTTTGAAGCCCCTGAGATTACATTGGAGTCCATTGTAATTAACCCCGAATATGTCCGTGAGAAGCTTAGTGATATTGTACAAAACCGAGATTTAAGTCAATATATCTTATAATAAAGAACTATCGCATGGTTATGTAAGTAGGAGGCAGTTAAATGAGTTTATTAAATAAAACAAGAAGGCTAAATCGCTTGCTGCAAAAAGAAGCTGGCAATGCAGTTAGCTTTATGGATATGGCCGAGGTTCTGCGTGATATTGTTATTGCAAATATCTACGTCGTTAGCCGCAAAGGCAAAATTTTAGGATATGCGGTAACGAATGATCCTGTTTCACCGGAAATGAATCAGACCATATTAATTGAACGCAGATTTCCGATGGAGTCCAACAATCTGCTCTTGAAGATTGAGGAAACATCATCAACAGCAGAACCTGACAGTCCATATTTCTATTACACGGAGCAAATGAAAGATATGTTTCCATATACGCATACGACTTTAGTACCAATTATTGGTGGTGGCTCTCGTTTGGGAACGCTTATTTTAAGTCGTAGTGAAGGAACTTTCATTGATGATGACTTAGTTCTGGCTGAATATGGATCTACCGTTATCGCGATGGAAATATTAAGAGAACGTGCCGAAGAAATTGAGGAAGAAGCTAGAAGCAAAGCGGTCGTTCAAGTTGCGATTGGTTCCTTATCTTTCAGTGAAATGGAAGCGGTGGAACACATTTTTGAAGAACTAGACGGTAAGGAAGGTCTTTTGGTAGCGAGTAAAATTGCCGATCGGGTAGGCATTACTCGTTCTGTTATTGTTAATGCACTTCGTAAACTGGAAAGTGCCGGAGTTATTGAAACTCGCTCGCTTGGTATGAAGGGCACTTATATCCGTATTTTAAATGAGCAATTAATACAAAGTATCGAGCAATTAAAAACAAAATTGTAGATAAACACATAGAAAAGCCCTGTCTTGTAAAAGATAGGGCTTTTTTCTTATTGTAAGTTATCGTAATATCTTAGATGATAAGAAAGGTTAGGCGAATGTTTTACATATTTCTACAATAAGGACCATTTCAAATTATTTTATGAAAATAATGTCGAAATAAGAAGGAATCGATAAATACAATGTTGAAGTATATGTCAAATATTCTATAGTCGGGGGTATCGAAATGTCTTTGTTAGACAAACCAAGTTGGAACTTGATGGAGCGATCGCTTGATGCATCGACTCTAAGACAAAAGGTTGTAGCAAACAACGTAGCCAATGCGGATACACCCTTCTTTAAGCGTTCGGATGTCGTGTTCGAAGAACTTTTACAAGGTCAGATGAATTCATCAACACCTTCTATAGAAGGTTATCGGACAGACCCTAGGCATTTCTTAATAGGGAAATCCACAAATCAGCCAAAGTCAGAAATAAAAACAGATGAATCGACAGCGATTAACAACAATATGAACAATGTCGATATGGATTATGAAATGTCGTTAATGGCTAAAAACCAACTTAAATACAATGCAATGATTCAGCAAATGAACAGCGAATTTAAAAAAATGCGCACAGTCTTAGGAGGGAAGTAATAACCAATGAGGTTAACCAATGGATTTGACATCAGTTCATCGGCACTGACTGCTCAGCGATTAAGAATGGATGTTGTCTCTTCTAATATAGCGAATGCGGATACAACACGTGCTAAGTTCGTAGATGGGAAATGGGTTCCCTATACAAGGAAGTTAGTTGCTTTTGAAACGAAAGCTCAGCCCAGCTTTGCGCAATCGCTTAATTCGGCGATGGCTGATGGTACAGGTGAAGGTGTGCGGGTGAATAAAATTTTTGAAGATAAGTCACCTTTGAAACAAGTCTATAACCCAACTCATCCAGATGCAGATGGGAATGGATTCGTTTACATGCCCAATGTTGATGTACTTAAAGAAATGGTCGATATGATTTCTGCTACTAGATCTTATGAAGCGAATGTAACCGCCCTTAATGCAAGTAAATCAATGATAACCAAAGCTTTGGAGATTGGTAGATAACCACTACAGGAGGTTGCATCATGATTGACAAAATAAGTTACAGTCCATTAAACATCATGAGTTCCATTCAACCAAAGGATAACTCCGGTGAAGGGGCTGCTGACCTTGGTAAAAGATTCGGTTCGTTCCTGAATGACGCTATGACAAACTTAAACACGCAACAAAAACAAGTAGACAATTTGAATCAGAGTTTCATCAAAGGTGAGCTTTCCGATGTTCATCAACTGACAATAGCCTCTGAGAAAGCATCGCTAGGACTTGAGTTGACTGTACAAGTCAGAAACAAAGTTCTTGAAGCTTACCAAGAAATGATGAGAATGCAGCTGTGAATGACTTAGATGCTGCTAAATTTTGGTTCGATGAGGTGACAGAGTGAACGAGAACCTGCTCCAGTACTGGGAAAAGGTGAAGCAATATTGGAATCGATATAGTAGAACTACGAAAATCACTTTTATAGCAACGGTAGTCCTACTGATTCTTACTGCGGCAATTATAAGTATTAATTTATCAAAAACGGAGTATTCACTCGCATTTACAGAATTGCAGCCAAGTGATGCTTCAGCCATTAAATCATATCTAGATACAGCAAAGATTCCGTACCATCTTAGTGCTGATGGTAAAAGTATCGAAGTACCAACAAGCGAAGTAGCAAATGTAAAGCTTGGTGTTGAGTCTCAAGGTTTAAATAAGAACGGCTCTTTAGGCTTTGGGGCATTTAGCGACAGCAGCTCATTTGGTATTACTGACAACGAATTCAAAGTGAAATATTTGAACGCGATACAAGGCGAGCTTCAACAGTTGATTAACTCTAATCAAGCAATCGCTAGTTCTAAAGTTCTCATCTCACTTCCAGAAGAAGGACCTTTCTTACAGCAACAGCAAGAGAAAGCAACGGCATCTGTTGTCGTGCAAACCAAACAGGGCTATACATTAGATCAAGCAAAGGTTGATACGATTTATAACTTAGTATCGCACAGTGTTAAGAATCTCCCTCTAGAGAATATAACGATCTCAGACCAGTATGGACAGAGTCTTGTATCTTCGAAGGTAGGCGGAACGTCATCCACGAGTTTAGTCACTAGTCAAGCGGATATTAATAACCAGTTCCGAAATGATTTGCAGAAGAATATCAATACAATGCTGGGTACGATGTTTGGCCGTGACAAAGTGAATGTAAGTGTATTCTCAACAATGAATTTTGATCAAAAGAAAAGCAAAGAGCAGCTTGTCAGCGCTCCGAATCAAGTGGATCAAAAAGGGTTGGAAATTTCCCTGCAGGAAGCAAGTGAGTCGTATCAGAACAATGGGGCTGATACAGGTGGTGTACCAGGTACAGGGACTACAGATGTTCCAGGCTATCCGGGGGCAGCTAGCTCAGGCAAGTCTAACTCAGAGAAAAATAATAAGACTGTCAATTATGAAGTCAATCGAATTACTAACGATATTATCTCTACACCGTATGTTGTGAAAGATTTAAGTATTAATGTAGGGATTGAGCCTCCGGTTAAAGATGATCCCAACTCATTAACGGCTGAGACCAAGGCTGCGGTACAAAGTGCATTGGTAAACATTGTAAGAACTGCTTTAGCAGATAATAAAGTTACATATACAGACGAAGATTTACAGAAAAAAGTTACAGTATTCGCACATTCATTCGCTAGACCACCGGATACACTCGCTTCGAAAACGACAACTTACTTAACGTATGCAGGTTTAGCTTTAGCGGCGCTTGCAATTGGATTAATTGCAGGGTTCGCAATTAGAAAACGTAGAAAAGCTGCGCAGCAACAATTGGAACAAGAAATGAATATTGCAGCAGGTAAGGCAGAGCTTCCAACGATTGATATCGAAAATGTTACTAATGACAATCAAGTACGCAAGCAGCTAGAAACTCTAGCCAAAAAGCGACCAGAAGACTTTGTCAATTTGCTTCGTACTTGGTTAGTAGACGAATAGAGGTGCACTTGTATGGCCAAAGCTGCTCTGCAAGGGTTAACCGGACGACAAAAGGCAGCCATTCTTTTGATCAGTTTAGGCCCTGAGGTGTCTGCTCAAATATTTAAACACTTGCGAGAAGAAGAGATTGAGCAGTTAACGCTAGAGATTGCAAATGTTAGAAAAGTAGATTCTTATGAAAAAGAAGCTATCTTATCTGAATTTCATCAGATTTGCTTAGCCCAAGAGTTTATTTCTCAAGGTGGTATTGCTTACGCCAAGGATATTTTGGAAAAAGCATTGGGATCACAAAAAGCGCTTGATATTATCAATCGTCTGACAGCAACTCTGCAAGTGAGACCTTTCGATTTTGCAAGAAAAGCAGACCCTGCTCAAATTCTTAACTTCATTCAAAATGAGAATTCTCAGACAATTGCTTTGGTATTATCCTATTTGCAAGCAGATCAAGCATCGATCATCTTGTCGTCATTACCACAGGAAAAGCAAGCTGATGTTGCTAAGCGTATTGCACTAATGGATAGCACCTCACCTGAAGTTATTAGTCAGGTAGAACGCGTTCTTGAACAAAAGCTATCTTCAACGGTAACTCAGGATTACACAAATGCAGGTGGTATTGCTTCCATCGTTCAAATTCTAAATGGTGTCGATCGGGGTACAGAGCGTACCATTCTTGATTCCCTCGAAATTCAGGATCCGGAACTTGCGGAAGAAATTAAGAAGCGGATGTTTGTCTTCGAAGATATTGTTAATATTGACAATCGTTCGATTCAGCGAATTATTCGCGACATTGAGAATGCAGATTTACAGCTTGCCCTTAAAGTTGCAAGCGAAGAAGTTCGCGATGCATTATTCAAGAATATGTCCAAACGTATGGCGGATACCTTTAAGGAAGAAATGGAATTTATGGGACCCGTACGTTTACGTGATGTTGAAGAAGCTCAGACCCGAATTGTTGCAACGATTCGTCGCTTAGAAGAATCTGGTGAAATCATCATCGCACGTGGTGGAGGAGATGATATTATTGTCTAATGTCATTAAATCATTTGCTTACTTTCCGTTAGATGATAAGAAATTAGTAGAAACTGTTTCACCACTTGAATTATTACGCGCAGGTATGTTAACGGATGAAGCCAATCAATTGACACCTGAGCAACAGCAGGAACTGACAGAAGCCACAAGTATGAAGGAGCAGATCCTTCAAGACGCTGAGACTTTTGCCCATGAACAAATCGATCAGGCTATGCAGGAGTGTTCTGCACTTCGTGAACAAACGCATGCGGAAATCACGAGTTGGTGGGAGAGCCGCCGTGCTGAAGATGAAGAACACATCGCGCTATCCAGACAATCAGGATTTGAAGAGGGATACGAACAAGGAATTGTCCAAGCCGAAGATAATCTCCGTCAAGAATACGGTGAAATGTTATCAGAGGCTCGAGCCATTTTGGAACAAGCCTACAAGCTTAAGCAGCAAATCATTCAAGAATCAGAACCTTTCTTAATTGAACTTAGCACTTCCATCGCTGAAAAAGTAATTGGGCGTCAGTTAACTTTAAATCCAGAATGGGTTATTGATTTAATTCAGATGGTACTTTCACGTAGGCGAGAAAAAGGAATCATCGCGCTTTGTGTAGCGCCTTCACAGTTTGCGTATATACAAGATGCACGCGAAGAGTTACTAACTTCCATTGATTCTCAAGCTGAGTTACAAATTATCCCGGACTCTACGGTACAAGACCGTGGCTGTGTGATTCGTTCCTCATTTGGAAGCATTGATGCCAGAATTGATACTCAGTTAAAAGAGATTAAGTCGGCGTTAAGACAATTGGCAACTCAAAGTGAGGTATCCGAATTATGAGCAGCAAGCTGCCAAATGCTGATAAATACAAGGAGCATCTACATACGATTGATCCGATTCGAGTAAACGGTAAAGTGACGCAGGTGATAGGGCTGACAGTTGAGTCAGAAGGTCCTGATGTAAGCATTGGCGATCTTTGCTACATATATCCACACAAGTCTAACAAGCCGCTAAAGGCTGAGGTCGTTGGATTTCGCAGCAATAAAGTAGTCTTGATGCCGCTCGGTGATTTGGATGCAATTGGTCCTGGATGCGATGTCGTAGGTACCGGAAAGCCGCTTACTGTCCAAGTTGGCCATGAGCTGCTTGGTAAGGTTTTAGATGGTTTGGGACAACCCTTAGATGGTTCATTCCTACCTTCTAGAATGGCACAATATTCAACGAATAATGTTCCCGGAAACCCATTAACACGTCCACGTGTTCTGAATCCAATTTCGGTTGGTGTTCGCTGTATTGATGGCTTATTAACAATTGGTAAGGGTCAGCGTGTCGGGATTTTCGCTGGTTCTGGTGTAGGTAAAAGTACGCTGATGGGTATGATTGCCCGTAATACATCCGCTGATGTCAACGTAATTGCTCTTATTGGTGAGCGTGGTAGAGAGGTTCTGGACTTTATTGAAAGAGATTTAGGTCCTGAAGGACTTGCCCGATCCGTTGTGATTGTTGCAACGTCAGATCAACCCGCTTTGATCCGAATCAAAGGTGCGATGATTGCAACTAGTATTGCCGAGTATTTTAGAGATCGCGGCTTAAATGTCATGATGATGATGGATTCAGTCACTCGTTTTGCTATGGCGCAGCGTGAAGTCGGACTTGCTGTTGGAGAACCTCCAGCCACACGTGGTTATACGCCTTCGGTTTTTGCAATGCTTCCGCGGCTTCTGGAGCGTTCAGGTACGGGGCCAAAGGGCTCCATTACCGCTTTTTATACCGTGCTTGTTGATGGGGATGACATGAATGAGCCTATCGCTGATGCTGTGCGAGGTATTTTGGACGGACATATTGTCCTTAATCGAAGTATTGCTAATAAGGGTCATTATCCAGCCATCGATGTTTTATCCAGCGTAAGCCGAGTCATGAAAGAAATTGTTCCTACTGAACACATGGAAGCAGCTGATCAATTGAAGCGACTTCTCTCTATATATAAAGATTCGGAAGATCTTATCAATATAGGGGCGTACCAAAAAGGTTCTAACCCAAATATTGATATCGCTATGGATAATATCGAGGCAATATGGGATTTCACGAAGCAAAAAACCTCTGAAAAGTTAACGTTTGAAGAAGCTCAACAACGTTTGATTCATGAATTTTATAAGGGATGAGGCTCCTGAATGAATTTTCGTTATTCTTTCCAGCAAATTGTCGATTTGAAAAACAATGAACGAACACAGGCTGAGTGGATTCTGTCTGAGGCAATGGGGCAACTAAGGAACGAAGAAACGAGCTTGCATGGATTGTTTGAGCAAAAAGATAGCCTTCATGACGAAATGGCAACTGTATCTAGCAGTTCGGTATCCATCTCCAAGATGCTGTTGATGCAAAACTACATGAATCATGTTGATCAACAGATTGCTCGTAAGCATTTGGATGTGCAGCAAGCACAGCATGTCGTGCTCAAAAAGCAGGAACATCTTTCGGAAAGAATGATTGATGAGAAGGTATGGTCGAAGGCAAGAGAGAAGGCTTACAACCAATTTCAATCTTTTGTCGCCAAAAAAGAGCAAGAAGCTCTAGATGAAATGGCCACCAACCGTTTCAGACGACTTACGTATTGAAGAAGGTAAAGGAGGAAGAGGAGATGGCCGATACAAGCATAGAGGGTGCATCTTATAGTGCACTGGAACGATTTCTGATATGGTTTGTCATCCCCTTTGTGTTTACGGCAGTTTTGCTTTTCGTACTCTTGTCAATATTTGATTATGATATCAAAAGCAGTATACAGAAGGCGCTGCACAATACACCGGTCATTGGGACAATCGTCCCTGCTCCCAAAGACAAAGCAGTAGTGACTAGCGATGGTAAAGTACCGACTTCTGAGCAAAGCATCAAGAATAAAGATGAAGAGATTACGAAGCTAAACACAAGAATTGCTGAACTTCAAACGGCTTTGCAGAAAGCTGATTCGACAACCGAACAGAAGGATCTTTCATTGAAAGATGCTCAGGCGAAGTTAACCGAACTGGAAGAGAAGCTGAAGAATAAGACGCAAACCGAAGAAGAATACAACAATCAAATTTCGCAACTTGCGAGTATGTATGCCAAAATGAACCCAAGTAAAGCTGCCCCGATTATTGAAGCATTGACGCCTAAAGAAATGGTACTAGTCTTTTCAATGATGAAAGCAGATAGTCGTGGAGCAATTCTTGAAAAAATGGATCCGACGAAAGCGGCTGAGGCTTCTATTGGGGTTAAGGATGTTGTTCCAGCTCGTGATAAACAAATCGCTGCCTTGCAAGAGAGATTGGCAACGAATGGAGCAAAAGACTCGACCAAGTCTGCAACATCCGTAAGCAAAACAGATTTAGGGCAAACTTTTGCCAACATGACGCCAAAAAGTGCTTCAAATGTTCTACTGGAAATGAATAAATCCAATCCTGATAAAGTGCTAGCAATTCTCAGTGGAATGGATAATGCTTCTCGTTCTAAAGTAATGTCTTCTTTGTCAGACGCAAATAAAGAAATCGCAGCTTCAATTACAGCTAAGCTTGTTCAGTAATGTCATTGATTTCACGAAGGGAGGTGAAAAAAATGGACGTACAAATGCCAACAGTACCTACTGGAAATACGGCTTCAACAGCAACAAGTAAAGCAAGTACGACTGAAACGGCTACCAAAGATACTTCTTTTAATCAAGTATTAGATGGTCAAATTGTACAAGAGAGTGCTTCTGGTGATGTAAATGCTTCCGATCCAGCCCTTTCTCTGAACATGCTGCTTCAAATGCTTCAAAGTTTGGTATTGCCGCTTCAAGGTGCCGCTGTACAGGAGGTCGAACAAGGGACGAAAGATCAACCTCTACCAGAAATGCTTTTGGAGGCAATGAACAGTAATCCTGCACTAGCTGAACAATTATTACAAGATCCTAATGTAAAGAAGTGGTTTGAAGATGCTGAGCAGTTGTTAAGTACACTTGGCGATGCTCAATCTAACGCGGCTTTCGCACTACCGAATGGATTGAATCTTCAGCCTGCAGATACATTAAACTTACAGGCTCAGAATACTTTGCTTACACTGACAACTCTGACGAAACAGCAGCCTGACAATCCTATTTTGAAGTTTTTGAACGAGGATTTACTTAGCACTATTGGGCCTTTGCTTCCAGAACTGATGGCGACTCTGAAGGGACCAACATCAATAACTGCTGCAACTACGAATACGTCTAAGACCATTGAAGGTTTAGTAGAAGGAAGTAAAAGTGATACCTCATCTATTGACAGAGCTAATCATGTTAAACAGGCGAAAAAGCTTGGTGTTGAGCAGAAGATAGATGGAGATTCATTTACACTTGTGCAACCAACCAAGTCAAAGCTTGAGCTTTTAGCAATAAAGAATGTAATTCACGCACCAGTTATCGAGTCAACTACAACATCCGAAGAGTCATTAGTAGATCTAGTTGATTTGCCAACTGAAACCGCTACTGCAACGAATACCATCGTTACGATCGGTGATCTTCAGAAATCACAACAGGCCTCTATTACAGTTGATAAAGTGCCAACAACAACGATTAATGCAGCGAATTTTACAGAAGAAATGACAGAGCATGTATTGAAGAATATGAAGATTACAATGGCTGGCGGTTTTTCTGAAGCTAAACTATCTTTATTCCCTAAAAATCTCGGTCATATTGATGTAAGAATTTCGATGCAGGATGGACAACTGATTGCACAATTTGCTGCGGATTCCTTAGCTGGTAAACAGATGTTGGAAAGTCAGCTTCCACAGTTAAGACAAGCACTTCAAACACAAGGTTTGCAAGTTGAGAAGCTTGAGGTCACTCAAAATCAAAACATGCAATCCAGTATGTTCCAAGATCAACGTCAACAGCAAACATTTGGTCAATCTCAGCGTCAAAGCAAAAATGGATCAAGTAACTACGATGAAGATTCACTTGATTTTATTCAAGAAATAGAAAATGTAGCTCAAATACGAACTGCAGTTAATGGAAACTCCTTCGATGTTATTGCCTAAAAAACAATCAATGTGAAGAAGTTGGAGGTGAAAGTGTGGCTACAGCCCCGATTTCAGGTAATGTTACCGATTTGATCAATGCTGGAAAAAATGCAAAAAGCAAAGATAAAGACAACAATACATTAGGCAAAGATGATTTCCTTAAAATCTTGATTACTCAACTTCAAAATCAAGACCCCACGCAACCTTTGCAAGATAAAGAGTTTATTGCACAAATGGCGCAATTCACATCCGTAGAGCAACTTACGAACATGGCCGGTGAAATGAAGCTAATGCGTCAATCTCTTGGTTTTGTATCAGGTTTGATTGGGAAATCGATCACATGGACGGATATCGACTCATCTGGAGCATCTGTCGAAAAGTCTGGTGTTATTGATTCCATTACATTCAAAGACGGAAATCAATACGCCAATGTGAAGGGAGTGGAAATTTCTCTTGACAAGCTCAAGAAAATTGAGAATGTTGGAGAAACCAAATGACAGAGAGAATATCCATAGGGCAGCTTTATCCTAATGCGGTTTCTCCTGCGTCTACGAGACGAACACCTGTACAGCAGCCGGCATCCAATTCCGGTATTCCACCTTTTCAGAAACTTCTTCAGGAGCAATTTGTTCGTTTCAGTCATCATGCAGAGGTTAGACTGAAAGAGAGAGACATTCAATTAAAGCCAGAGCAATTGGATAAGCTTAACAAAGCAATCGACAAGGCTGCTGCTAAAGGTGCTAAGGATGCGCTTATGATTCTGGGTGGCAATGCTTTAATTGTTAATGTTCCTAACCGAACTGTTGTGACGGCGCTTGATGGAAATGCAATGAATGAACATGTTTTTACACAAATAGATAGTGCCATTATTATTTCTTAACCATCAGGCTCGACCGTGCAGGAAGCCTGGGGCTGTGGAACGATTGAAGCAGCTCATTTTATTTTTAATCCGATTAGGAGGCCTATTAGATGTTAAGATCTTTGTACTCAGGCGTTTCAGGTATGCGTGGTTTTCAAACGAAATTAGATGTTATCGGTAATAATATCGCAAACGTAAATACCATCGGATTCAAAGGCAGCCGTGTTATGTTCAAAGATATTCTTAGTCAAACCGTTGCTGGTGTTAGTGCTGCCGATGAGAACCGCGGTGGTGTCAATGCTCAGCAAGTAGGATTAGGTGTTAGTTTGGCTGCTATTGATACAATACATACGGCTGGAAGTGCAATGACAACGAATGTGACTACTGATTTGCGTATAAACGGTGACGGATTCTTTGCTGTAGGGACAACGGAGCAGGTTGACGCGCCATACTTGACAAGATCAGGTAATTTTACTTTAGATGCTTCCAGAAATCTTGTTAATGCTGAAGGACTTCATGTTATGGGTGCTGAAGGTGCTGGTCCGATAGTGCTTCCTGATGATATTGTTTCATTCTCAATAGCACAAAACGGAGATATTATTGGTGTTAACAATACAGGAGCAACGGTTACTACAGGTCAGAAAGTTGGCGTCGTTAAAGTAATTAACCCTTCTGGTCTTGAGAAAATTGGTGGGAATTTGTATCGCATGACAGCTAATGCGAACCCAGACCCAGAGACAATTGCAGTTGGTGCACCAGGTAATCCAGAAACGGGAACAGGGACTCTGATTTCAGGACAATTGGAAATGTCGAACGTTGACTTAACAGGTGAATTCACCGAAATGATTATTGCTCAACGTGGTTTCCAAGCGAATTCTCGGATTATCACGACTTCAGATGAAGTGTTACAAGAAGTCGTTAATCTTAAACGTTAATCTTAAGGTGATGTGAAAGAGGGGAGCTAGTCTCCCCTTATCCTGATACAGGAGGAGAAACATGATTTCTCTCACTCGTTTAAACGGTAAAGCCATTATCCTGAATGCCATACTGATCGAACTTATTGAAGAGACTCCAGACACAATGATCACGTTGACAACAGGTAAGAAAATCACAGTACTCGAAAAGGCAGAGGTTGTGGTAAGCTTAGTGCGGACCTACATGCAGGAGATTGGCTCAGTGCGAGCGACAATAAAGTCCAGGGATGCGGAGGGTTCGTAAGTGTTTAAGAACAAAATTTTCATACTCATTGTCTCCATTCTAATTGCAATTACTTTGATTTTGACGGCTGCCTTCGTATTGTGGAACTTTATGGAGAAAAATAATCAATCCAAAGACCCTGCGGTACAAGCTCAGGAAGCTGTTGCAAGCGTGAAGCCAACGAAAGCACCATCGGCTGAGGCAGTAAAGGCAAACACAGCGATTATTAAAGATATTTTGACAAACTTATCTGGTAGTCAAAATTTCATTAAAATTAGCTTCGCTTTTGAGTTAGAGAACTCGAAGACTAAAACAGAATTTGACAGTTTACTAGAATCTGCTGTTAAAGGCACAATTGTTCAAGCGTTAGGGGATTTGACAAAGGAACAAATTGAAGGTAGTAAAGGTTCAGATAGTTTAACTTCTACGTTAATGAACAAGCTTAACCCCTTGTTACATGAGGGTAAAATTAAACAAATTTGGATAACCGATAAAGTACTTCAATAACTCGCTTTTGATTTTGCTTAAAGGAGGTGACTCGAATGGTTGATGTTCTGTCGCAAAATGAGATCGATGCCTTGTTAGCTGCTTTGTCCTCAGGCGAAATGGATGCGGATGAACTTAAAAAAGAGGATACGCAGAAGAAGGTAAGGGCTTATGACTTTAAGAGAGCAGTACGTTTCTCAAAGGATCATATTCGCAGCTTAACCCGGATTCACGAAAACTTTGCACGATTTTTGACAACGTATTTTTCTGCTCAGCTCCGTACGTTCGTACAGATTAGTGTTGTCCAGGTTGAACAACTGCCCTACGACGAATTTATTCGTTCGATCCCGAAAATGACCATTTTGAACATCTTTGAAGCGGAGCCTTTAGAGGGTCGAATGGTGCTTGAGGTTCATCCCAATGTCGCATTTGCTATGTTGGATCGTTTGTTGGGTGGTGCAGGTACGACCCCAACCAAAATTAATGCTTTAACTGAGATTGAAACGATTGTGATGGAACGTATTTTTAGCAGAGCATTCGATAGTTTACAAGAGGCATGGAAGACTGTCATTGATATTCAACCTCGTTTAGAGGCTCTTGAAACAAATCCGCAGTTCATGCAGATTGTTTCACCTAATGAAACCATTGCGCTAATATCACTTAGTACCAAAATCGGTGATACAACTGGGATGATCAACTTGTGTATCCCTCACGTGGTCATCGAACCCATTATGCCTCGACTTTCTGTGCATCACTGGTTTGTCTCCCAGAAGAAGACGAGAGCACCTGAAGAAGTGGAAGCACTTCAATCGCGCTTGGAAAAAACCAAGCTGCCTCTTATTGCAGAATTGGGATCGTCCGAAATTTCAATACGTGATTTCCTTGGCTTAGTGCCTGGCGATGTAATCCCGCTGCATAAATCCGTCGAAGATTCGCTTCAAGTCAAAGTGGGCGAGAAGCTGAAATATCTCGGAAGCCCCGGTACCTTAAAAGGGAAGATGGCTGTACAAATTACAGAAATCGTAAACGAAGGAGAAGAAGATTATGACGAATAACAGAGATTATTTGTCCCAGGAAGAGATCGATGCTTTGTTGAGACAGTCATCGGACGATAGTTCGGCCTCTTCTTATAACGGGCCTCCTAAAGTTGAAGACTACTTATCTCCCCTAGAACAGGATGCACTTGGTGAAATTGGTAATATCACTTTCGGTAGTGCGGCCACAGCGCTTTCGACATTGCTTGGAAAGAAAGTAGACATTACGACACCAAAGGTTTCAATTATTGGCAAAGAAGAATTGGAAGAGCAGTTTCCAAGACCTCATGTTGCCGTTCATGTGAATTATGTTGATGGTTTTGATGGTATTAATCTACTTGTCATTAAAACACGTGATGCCCAGGTCATTGCTGACTTAATGATGGGTGGGGATGGTACTGGCGGTGATGAAAATCTTAGTGAAATTCACATCAGCGCAGTGCAAGAAGCCATGAATCAGATGATGGGATCTTCTGCTACGTCTATGTCTACTATCTTTAATCGATTTGTCAATATCTCTCCTCCAGGAATCGACATATTAAATTTGTCGAAAGGAGAAGGAAAACTACCCGACGAGGACGTATTTATAAAGATATCGTTCCGACTAGCCATTGGCGATCTTATTGATTCTAACATCATGCAATTATTACCTGTTCCATTCGCCAAAGAAATGGTATCGATTCTCATGGGTGGTGATTCTGACTCTTCAATGGAAGCTGCACCTGCGGCTCAAGCACCGGCTCCGTCATCAGTACCGTCACAAGTACCTGCACAGGAAGCTCATACACCGCCTCCACCAGCTCCAAGTCCGATATACGAGCAGCCTATGTACCAACAACAGCAGCCCGTGTATGAACAACCAATGTATCAACAGCCACCAATGGGACAGCCGATGTATCCACCACAACAGCCTATGTACCCGCCACAGCAACCCATGTATCAGCAGCCTCCGGCAGCTTATGGTGGGATGCCGAATCGGAATGTAAATGTTCAACCCGTACAATTCGGGAATTTACAATCGGGTTCGTTGGGACAGGCTGATGATACAAACCTTAATTTACTACTGGATATACCTCTTAAGGTGACTGTTGAATTAGGCAGAACGCATAAGGTGATTAAAGACATCTTAGAACTTTCCCAGGGTTCGATCATTGAATTGGATAAGCTGGCAGGTGAACCTGTAGATATCTTAGTAAATAATAAGTTGATTGCCAAAGGCGAAGTTGTCGTCATCGATGAAAACTTTGGGGTTCGTGTTACAGACATTGTTAACCAGTGGGAACGAATTCAAAAGTTACAATAATTTAAATTTAGGGGGATTTTACTCATGGCTAACCGTATTCTTATTGTTGATGATGCTGCATTTATGAGAATGATGATTCGTGATATTTTATCTAAAAATGGTTATGAGGTTTGTGGAGAAGCGAATGATGGTGCACAAGCCATTGAAAAATACAAGGAATTGAAACCTGATTTAATTACAATGGATATTACGATGCCTGAGATGGACGGTATTCAAGCATTGAAAGAAATCAAAAAAATTGAACCTACTGCAAAGGTCATTATGTGTTCCGCGATGGGGCAGCAAGCGATGGTTATTGATGCCATTCAAGCAGGAGCAAAAGACTTTATCGTGAAACCATTCCAAGCAGACCGTGTTATCGAAGCGATTAAAAAGACTCTAGGTTAAGCCGTCTACGTTCGGTTGAGTCTTACATAAACCGAAAGGGTTGTGACTATGAGAAGACTCCAATCGAAACGACTGATTACTGCAATATTAAGTGTAGTCACAATGTTATATACCAAATCCATTGCTTTTGCTGAAACAGAGCCGGGACAAGGTCTTCCAACATCGGAATTTCCGACTACCGACTCATTTAATTCGTTTGGCATGGTTGTTAAAGTCATATTCTTTCTGATATTAATTATTCTCTTATTCTTTATGCTTATGAAGTACATAGCTAAGAAAAATAAAGGGACTATGTTCGGGAACTCAATACGTTCTTTAGGTGGAGTTCCCCTCGGGCAAAATAAATCTATTCAGATTGTTGAAATTGGTCATTCGCTCTTCGTGGTTGGCGTCGGTGAGAACATTCAGTTGTTGGATAAGATCAATGACGCCGATGAAGTTGCGTATATTTCGGAATTGCTTACATCTTCTCAGGATGATCGGGTGGGCTTTGGTGCAATAAGCAAATGGATAAGCAAACTTCCTGTTAGAAAGAAAGAGATCGAGGAAGAAGTAGAAATTACTTCATCCTTTCAACAAGTATTTCACGATAGGCTGCAGCGAGTATCAAACCGTAATAAAGATGCTCACGAATGGCTTTCTGATCAAAAACAAACAGATCGGTTGAATGATGAATGAAAAGAAATAAATTAGTTCTTACGCTTCTGATTGTCATGATTTCAGTGTTCCTCTTATCACTGACAGCTTCTGCTGCTGAAACAGTTCCAACCAATCCGATACCCGGGTTAAATGTGAATATTGGGACTAGTGGCACTGCCGGTGGATCTTCTAACACAGTTACGTTATTGCTCTTATTAACCGTTTTAAGTCTTGCACCATCTTTTCTTATTTTAATGACTAGTTTCACAAGAATTGTCATCGTGCTTGGATTCGTTCGAACATCACTTGGAACCCAGCAGATGCCGCCTAATCAGGTTTTAATCGGACTAGCTCTGTTTTTAACCTTTTTTATTATGTCTCCTACTTTGGGAGAGGTTAATCAGACAGCGCTGCAGCCTTATCTGAAGGGTGAAATTAATCAGACCCAGGCTTTTGAGAAAGCTTCCTTACCAATGAAGAAGTTTATGTTCAAGCATACACGTCAGAAGGATCTAAAGTTGTTCTTAGACTACACCAAAGCTAAAGCACCTACAGGCGTAGAAGATATACCGATTACTTCATTAGTTCCGGCATACGCAATAAGTGAACTGAAATCAGCTTTCCAGATGGGATTCATGATTTTCATCCCATTTCTGGTCATAGATATGGTTGTATCCAGTACCTTAATGGCAATGGGAATGATGATGTTACCGCCTGTTATGATTTCACTCCCTTTTAAAATTCTACTTTTTATACTTGTAGATGGTTGGTATCTTGTGGTGAGATCATTACTCCTAAGCTATGGTTAAGGATCAAGATATCGGAGGTTTCTAAATGGGATCGGAATTTGTAATACGGATTGCTGGTGAGGCTGTTTATACTGTGCTTAAAGCAAGTGCGCCCATGCTTATTATTGGGCTTGTCGTTGGTCTGATCATAAGTATTTTTCAAGCTACGACGCAGATTCAAGAACAAACACTAGCGTTTGTTCCCAAAATTGTTGCGGTTCTGCTGTCTATTTTAATATTTGGACCTTGGATCATGAATACACTGGTTGATTTTACCTTTAATTTACTCAACAACCTTTACAAATTCGTTGGATAGGTTGTGAGCGATATGACATACTTTTTCCAAGTTATCCCTATCTATCTGCTTATTTTTTGTCGAATTACATCGTTCTTTGTCGTAGTCCCCATTCTTTCTTCAAGAAATGTTCCGATGATGTTCAAAGTCGGTCTATCTGTATTCATCTCGTTAATCATTTTTGCGACTATGGGGTTGGATAAACCCATTCCCATGGATGGTGAATACATTCTATTGATCATTCGTGAAATGCTTGTTGGCGTTTTACTTGGTTTTCTCGCCTATATCTTCTTTACGGTTGTCCAGACAGCTGGCTCTTTTATGGATATGCAAATCGGCTTCAGTATGGCGAGTGTGATTGATCCTCTAACGGGGGCCTCAACCCCAATGTTAGGTAACCTTAAATACATGGTCGCCGTGCTGCTTTTTCTTTCTTTTGATGGACACCATTTTTTGATCAGGGCAATTATTGACAGTTACCGCTGGATACCACTGGACAATCAACTGTTCTCACGCATCTATGATGGACAAATTTCGAATTTCTTGTTTCAATCGCTATCTAAAATGTTTTACCTTTCGTTTCAACTCGCTGCTCCTATCATAGCAGCCCTTTTTTTGACAGATTTAGGACTAGGGCTCTTAACGAGGGTGGCTCCGCAATTTAATATTTTCGTTATTGGCGCACCTTTGAAAATGATTCTTGGTTTTTTCCTGCTAGTCATTCTTTTTCCTGAATTAATATCACAATTTCAACATTTATTTGCAACAATTTTTGATTACATGGAGAAGTTGCTTCAACTGATTAGCGGCACACAGCAACCATCACCTAAGTAGGAGGTAAGCCGTGTCCCAAACATTTCGATTGAAGCTCGATTTACAATGGTTTGCTGGGGAAAAGACGGAACCTGCGACAGCAAAGAAAAGGCAAGATGCTCGTAAAAAGGGTCAAGTTGCGAAGAGCATGGACCTACCTGCGGCATTTATATTACTCTTTTCATTTCTTTCATTCCTCATGTTCGGTGGTTATATGAAAGAGAAGTTGGTAAACATCTTTCGTAACGTCTATGAGAATCAACTGACGATGGACATTACAGCCGCAAACGTTCAGGTATTATTCGTAGATTTAGTCCAACAAGGGTTAATCATTTTAGCTCCTATTTTCATCCTTGTAGTTTTAGTAGCCTTTATTGGAAATTATGCACAAATTGGCTTTATGTTCATTGGCGACCCCTTGATGATGAAGTTTAACAAGATCAATCCAATTGAGGGTTTCAAACGAATTTTTTCACTCCGAACCGTCATGGATTTTCTTAAGTCGACAATGAAGATGTTAATTATCGGTTATGTCGTGTATACGACATTAATGGGGGAAAAAGCTAAATTACTAGGTCTTGGCCATGCTCCTCTGGAGAGTACATTTTCATTTATTGCCTCAGTCACGCTAAAACTAGGGATCAAAATTGGAGCGATTTTAATTGTCCTTGCCATTTTTGATTTCATATATCAAAAGTATGAGTACGAGAAAAGTCTCAAAATGTCCAAACAGGATATCAAGGATGAGTATAAGAAGAGTGAAGGGGATCCACTTATCAAAGGAAAGATCCGTGCGAAGCAGCGCCAGATGGCCATGCAGCGCATGATGCAAGAAGTCCCCAAAGCAGATGTTATTATTACCAATCCAACCCACTTTGCGGTTGCTTTGAAATATGATTCGAACAATATGCAAGCCCCGACAGTTATTGCTAAGGGCGCGGATTATGTTGCTTTAAAGATTAAAGAAGTTGCGAAGAAAAACGGTATTATGACAATGGAAAATAAACCGCTTGCTCGAGCGATCTTTGCACAGGTGGAAATTGGTGACTCCATTCCCGCTGAGCTGTTCCAGGCTGTCGCAGAAGTATTGGCTTATGTATATAAAGTGAAGGGCAAAACGAACTAATGAGGAGGGAGGTACAATCAGATGAAGATCAAGGATTTATTGGTTCTTATAGGTATTATCGGTATTGTATTAATGATGATTGTACCGGTTCCAATCCCTTTGCTGGATTTTCTTTTAATTATTAATATATCGATTGCCTTAATGATTATTTTGGTTGCTATGAATACAAAGGAAGCTCTTCAGTTCTCAATCTTCCCTTCTTTACTCCTGATTACGACTTTGTTTCGGTTGGCGTTAAACGTCTCAACTACGCGGAACATTTTGTCGCATGCAGAAGCAGGCGACGTGGTCAGAACTTTTGGTTCTTTCGTTGCTCAAGGCAATATCGTCGTGGGATTCGTTGTGTTTCTCATCCTTGTCTTAGTACAATTCATCGTAATTACCAAAGGTTCTGAGCGCGTTGCCGAGGTTGCAGCGAGATTTACACTCGATGCGATGCCGGGCAAACAAATGAGTATTGACGCAGATTTGAATGCAGGGTTAATCAATGAGGTCCAAGCTCGTGAACGCAGACAAAAGATTGAACGAGAAGCTGATTTCTACGGAGCAATGGATGGTGCAAGTAAGTTTGTTAAAGGGGATGCCATTGCCGGCATCATCATCCTCGTCATTAATTTGATTGGTGGCTTTATTATTGGGATGACGATGAAAGGGATGTCTTTTTCTAAAGCACTAGAAACATTCTCGATCCTAACCATTGGTGATGGACTCGTCAGCCAGATTCCTGCCCTGTTGATTTCAACTGCTGCGGGTATTATCGTAACACGGGCATCATCAGAAGGAAATTTAGGTCACGATATCACTAAGCAGTTAACCGCACAACCTAAGCTTCTTTATATTGTTGCTGGTACACTTATGGTCCTTGGCTTATTCACGCCAATTCATTGGTTCACTACGTTCCCGATTGCTGGATTGTTAATTTACGCAGCTTTTAAAATGCAGAAGAACTTGGAACGCGAAGCGATCAAAGAAGAACAATTGGTGGAGGAGCAACAAATCGAGGAAGTGCGGAGTCCTGAAAGTGTTATTTCCTTGTTACAAGTCGATCCCATTGAGTTTGAATTTGGTTATGGTTTAATACCTCTTGCTGATACTCAACAAGGCGGGGATTTACTAGATCGGATTATTTTGATTCGCCGACAATGTGCGCTTGAGCTTGGGGTTGTCGTACCCGTTATTCGCATCCGTGACAATATTCAACTACGACCGAATGAGTATATCATCAAAATAAAAGGCAATACAGTTGCACGCGGCGAACTACTTCTTAATCACTACTTAGCCATGAGTCCTGGTATTGATGATGATTCAATAGCAGGTATAGAAACGACTGAGCCTGCCTTTGGGTTGCCTGCTATATGGATAGATGAAGTAACCAAAGAAAGAGCGGAGCTATCTGGCTACACAGTCGTTGATCCTCCTTCCGTAGTGGCTACTCATTTAACCGAAATTATTAAGAAACATACACATGAACTTCTGGGTCGTCAAGAAACTAAAGCACTTATTGAGAATGTTCGTGAGTCTTATCCAGCACTTGTTGATGATCTTATTCCTTCCGTTTTGTCGGTTGGGGACGTTCAGAAGGTGTTGGCAAAGTTACTTCGCGAGAAAATTTCTGTACGTGATTTGGTAACGATTTTGGAAACTCTTGCGGATTATGGCACTTATACAAAGGATCCTGAAATACTGACTGAATATGTTAGACAATCATTATCAAGACAAATTACTCAACAGTTTACATCTCTAGGTGATTCCTTAAAAGTGATTACGGTTGGTCCTTCTGTGGAAAAGAAAATTGCCGATTCTGTTCAGCAATCAGATCAAGGAAGTTACTTAGCACTTGACCCATCCTCTTCACAAATTATTTATCATCGCGTCAGCGAGCAAGTGACTAAATTGATTCAATCCGGACAACAGCCTGTTATTTTAACTTCACCAACGATTCGGATGTATTTAAGACAATTGCTTGAGAGAACTTTGCAAGATATACCTGTATTATCCTACAGCGAATTAGAGCCTAGCGTTGAAATTCAGAGTATGGGGGTAGTCAATTTATGAGAGTAAAAAGATATGTTGTCGATTCCATGCCGGACGCTTTGCAAAAAATTCGTACGGATTTAGGCAAGGATGCGGTAATCCTCAATACCAAGGAAATTCGCACAGGTGGTTTTCTTGGTCTATTCGGTAAAAAAAAGATTGAAGTTATCGCTGCAATTGATGGAGCAAACACAAATTCAGGTGGGGCCGCTCAGCGGTTTGCACCTCAGCCTCAACAACAGAAAGTCATGAATCAAGATCAACCTGCAAGAGCCCAAACGCATCTATCAGATTTTCCTGATGTCCCAGATGTGATCGCTCCTGTTACAGCAAAAAAAGTACCCGTTACCGTTAGCGCAGGCGTTGAGACGCAACAGACTTATACATCACAGCAGTCTTACTCACCTGTTTCGGTAAATGCCCCTAATAGAGTTAATCTCAAAGATGAGCACCTCATGGAGGAGCTCAAACAAATGAAGGAAATGATGAGAAAGCTTACTCACGCATCCGACGTGTCAAATCTCCCTGAACCATTACAGAAGATAGAACAACGATTATTTGACCAAGAAGTAGATCCTACGTTAGTTCGTCAAATTATGGATGAAGTAGTGGCCGATTTTCAGCTTGCAGATGAGCCTGTAACGGATGAGTCAGCTCTTCAAGTTGTCCGATCCAAGCTTGGGCAGGTGCTTCAGCCCAGTCGCAGCAAACAAATTTCAACACAAACACGCGTGGTACATTTCGTAGGTCCAACAGGTGTTGGAAAAACGACAACCATAGCAAAGTTAGCAGCGGAACAAGTGTTGAAGTATCAACGTAAGGTTGGATTTATTACTTCGGACACGTATCGAATTGCGGCAATTGAGCAGTTGAAAACATATGGAACCATCTTGAATGTTCCCCTTGAAGTTGTTTTCTCACCGCAGGATTTAGCGAAAGCATTTCATAATCTAGAAGAATGTGACGTTATTTTCATGGATACGGCTGGACGCAATTTTCGAAATGAAATGTATGTTTCGGAGCTTAACTCGTTGCTTAAAACACAAGGAAATAGCGAGACTATTCTGGTTCTGAGCTTAACAACAAAGTATCGGGACATGAGAGCGATCACGAACAATTTTAATAAGTTTAAGTTGGACAAAGTATTATTCACCAAGATGGATGAAACAGACTCCTACGGTGCTATTGTAAATGTTGTTCACGAGTTCTCACTGCAGCTTTCGTATGTTACGAACGGTCAAAGCGTACCCGATGATATTACGGAATTGAATGAGTGGCAAATCATCGATTTGTTATTGGAGGAACCTAGAGCATGAAGGATCAAGCAGAAGGGTTGCGGAACCTGGTACAGATACAGAATGACAACAAAGGAACAAAAGCAACCAGGATTATTACCGTGACTAGCGGAAAGGGAGGCGTAGGTAAATCAAATTTTACGCTAAACTTTGCTTTAACGCTTCAGTCCCAAGGTTATAAGGTTCTTGTCTTTGATGCAGACATTGGGCTTGCCAACATTGATGTGCTGATGGGGATTTCCTCCAAATACAATTTGTATCACTTGTTGAAAAAGGAAAAAACGATCTGGGAAATTATCCAGAAAGGCTACAATGATTTAGATTTTATAGCTGGTGGATCTGGATTTAACGATTTACTACGACTAACCGATGAAGAACTGAACTATTTTGCCGAGCAAGTCATGCAGCTCAACGGGTATGTTGATTTTATCATTTTTGACACAGGTGCCGGATTGTCCAAAGAAACGTTGAAATTTATACTTGCCGCCGAAGAAGCGTTTGTTGTCACGACGCCCGAGCCTACTTCCATAACGGATGCTTATGCCATTATAAAAATGGTTAACTCAATGGGACATGACGTTTCTTTTAAACTAGTTATCAACCGAGTAACCGATGCCAAGGAAGGCAAGCACACGGCCGATAAAATTTCTTTAGTAGCTAAACAATTTCTGGATATCCAAATCCCTACATTAGGATTCGTTGACGATGATGCGGCTGTATCTAAGGCGGTTAAAAAGCAGATACCTTTTACTGTTGCTTTTCCGAATTCGGCTGCATCACGAAGTCTTCAATTATTAGTCGCTAATTATATTAATGGTTATCGAGTAATCGACACACCAACATCCGGTGTCAAGGGCTTTTTAAATAAAATGATGAAACTTTTAAAATAGGATTTTCGCAAATCGTGTCGAATAAGCACATAAGAGGGAGGGGAGCAGCATGGCACCATATAACATTCTAGTCGTAGACGACTCCGTCTTTATGCGAAAAATTATAAGCGATTTGATTTCAGATAATCCTCAGTACAAAGTCATAGGAACAGCAAAAAATGGACAAGAAGCCATTGAACAAGTGAAGCTATTACGCCCCGATGCCGTTACGATGGATGTGGAAATGCCAATAATGAACGGTTTGGATGCTTTGCAGAGAATCATGGCAGAACAACCAACGCCTGTCATTATGTTAAGTTCCTTAACCCAGGAGGGTGCTTCTGAAACGATTAAAGCACTCGAGTGGGGAGCTGTCGACTTTATTCGAAAGCCGTCAGGCTCCATATCCCTTGACCTGTATAAAGTTAAACAACTTCTTCATGAGAAGCTGCATATGGCAGTTCGAACGAAGTTAAGACCGGTACAGCAGCAGCCTGTGTCTCCGCGGGTTACTCAACCAATAATACCCAAAAGTAACGCCAGTTTGATGAAAGCACCCGATACTAAACTTGCAGTAAAGTCTGGTTCAACGTATTTCGATCATCTAGTAGCCATAGGTACTTCTACAGGAGGGCCTCGTGCCTTACATCAGGTGATCTCTCATATTCCTGCAGGTTTTCCTGCGCCGATCTTAATTGTTCAACATATGCCACCTAATTTCACCAAATCATTAGCCCAACGTCTGAATGACATTTCTCAGATACAGGTAGTCGAGGCTGCGGAAGGGGATGTGCTCCAAACGGCAACAGCTTATGTAGCACCGGGAGGATGGCATATGGTCATCTACAAAGATACGGACAAAACGTACAAAATTCGATTGAACAAGGAAGAACCTCGTTCTGGCCACCGCCCCTCAGTGGATGTCATGTTTGAGTCCTTGCTTGGTATGAGTGAGTTGAAGAGGCACATCGTCCTGATGACAGGCATGGGCAGCGATGGAGCTAAAGGAATGCTCTCATTAAAGCAATCTGGCGTATCAACAACCATTGCAGAGTGCGAAGAAACCTGTGTCGTATACGGGATGCCTAGAGCTGCTGTAGAGATCCAAGCTGCGATGCATGTATTGCCACTGCAGGATATTGCAACTCGATTAGCTCAATGCGTACTTAATTAAGTGAAATTTAGCAAGCAGGTTACATAATGATCCTATTGGAGGTGTGTGGTTTTGGAACTTAGTCAATATTTATCCATGTTTATCGATGAATCGAAAGAGCATTTGCAATCTTTGAATGAGAACTTACTTAATTTAGAAAGCAATCCTCAGGATATTAGTATTGTTCATAACATTTTCCGCTCTGCTCATACGTTGAAAGGGATGTCCGCAACAATGGGCTTCGAGGATATCGCTGCCCTAACGCACGAGATGGAAAATGTGTTGGACTTGGTACGTAACAGCAAAATAGAAATGAACCCATTCATTTTTGACTGCATTTTCAAAAGTCTTGATTCATTGGAATCCATGGTCGAAGATATTATTCAAGGTGGTACTGGGAAAGCGGATGTTTCACCAATCGTCGTTGCTCTTCGTTCCATCGTGACAGGTGACTATAAAACCGCACAAGCTCCGGCAGTAACAGCTGCGAAGGAACCAGCAAAAGGGATCGAAGTTGATGAGTTTCAATTTTCTATTCTTCAACAATCGATTGACTCGGGATTCCTTGTATTCTATATCGAAGTACGTGTAAATGAGAATTGTGTACTTAAGGCAGCAAGGGCATATATGGTGTTCGATGCACTGGAGAGAATGGGCGAAATCGTAAAAGCGACGCCATCCGTACAAGAAATCGAACAAGAGAAATTTGATCGTTCTTTCTCACTTTATTTTATTTCTAAGGTTGATCAAGTAACGTTAGAGAAAGAAATTTTGAACGTTTCCGAGATCCAATCAGCCGTCATTATCACAGTTGATTCAGAATCGCTTGCCGAATTATCCCGTCCAAGAACTGAAGTTGAGGCGGCAAGACAAGAAATAGCTGCAGCGGTAGCAGAAGCAATCATACCAGCTGTATCTGTTGAAGCTATACATAATGCAGAGCCAGTTACAGCTGTAGCTAAACCAGCGGCCGGTGGGGCTCCTGTTGCAAGTCGTACAATTCGTGTTGATATTGAACGTTTAGATGCACTTATGAATCTGTTCAGCGAACTATTAATTGATCGCGTACGATTAGAACAACTCGCTAGCGAGGTTAAACGTAATGATCTGACTGAAACAGTTGAACATATGTCTAGGGTCAGCAGTGATTTGCAAAATATCGTTTTGAAGCTCCGGATGGTTCCTGTGGATTCTGTATTCAATCGCTTCCCACGGATGATAAGAGACTTGGCTAAATCGCTAGATAAAAAAGTAGATTTGGTCATCACAGGTGCAGAAACGGAATTAGATCGGACCGTAATTGATGAAATCGGTGACCCACTTGTTCATTTACTTCGTAATGCTGTGGATCATGGTATTGAGTCAATCAGCGATCGATTGGCTGCTGGCAAAAGTGAGCAAGGTACCATTCAGTTACGTGCTTTCCATAGTGGAAATCATGTCTTTATAGAAATTGAAGAAGATGGTAAAGGGATTTATAGAGAAAAAGTATTGAAAACTGCACTCAAGAATGGCCTTGTAACAGCAGAACAAGCAGCGAAGTTAAGTGATTTGGAAGTATATAACTTGTTGTTCGCATCTGGTTTTAGTACAGCTGAGAAAATTTCTGATATTTCTGGACGTGGCGTTGGTCTTGACGTTGTAAAGACGAAGATTCAAATGTTGGGTGGACATGTTCAAGTTGATTCCAAACCAGGCTTTGGAAGTAAGTTCTCTGTCCAATTACCACTGACCCTATCTATTATTTCTGCCATGCTTGTGCGTCTTGGCAGCGAAAAATATGCGATACCGTTGTCGTCCATTGTTGAAACTTCAGCTATTCAGAAGAATCAGATTCGTAACATTCATGGTAACAAAATGGTGGAGTATCGTAAGACTGTTATTCCTCTTGTATCGCTCAGTACATTGTTTAATGTACCTGATTTCAATGAGGATCTTGAGGAAGAGACTGAGATTGTTGTTGTGCGCAAAGGGGACAAACAGGTTGCCTTGATGGTAGACGAATTTATTGGTCAGCAAGAAATCGTTCTCAAAACATTAGGTAAATATTTATCCGGACTATTTGCAATATCCGGTGCAACGATTCTAGGGGATGGACAAGTCGCATTGATCATTGATCCGAATGCATTGATTAAATAATTACATACTTTTAAGGAGGGTTTCACAATGGGAGAAGAGAAAAAGGTAATCGTCTTCGCACTTGGAACGGAAGAGTACGGCGTGGAAGTCGAGAAAGTTAGAACGATCGAAAGAATGCAGCCAATGACGCGCGTACCTAAAGCGCCGGCATTTATTAAAGGCGTTATTAATCTTCGCGGTGTTGTTATTCCTATTATTGATCTTCGTTCAAGATTCGGACTTGAAGAGCAAGTTAACTCAGATGCTACTCGTATTATCATCGTATCTGCCGGTGACTTTGAAGTTGGTCTTATTGTAGATTCAGCGAATGATGTTATTGATCTGGACACAGACAATATTGATAATCCACCAGAAATTGTGGGCGGTATCAAAGCCAAGTATCTGGACGGTATCGCACGTGTCGGCGAACAAAGATTACTTGTTTTGCTGAATTTAGAGCAAGTCTTGGATCGCGATGAACTTCAACAGTTAGAAAGAGTAGAGGAATAGCTTGTGGATGTGTTTAGTCGTTTAGAGGATTTTCAAATGGACGTTCTCAAGGAAGTAGGTAACATTGGTGCGGGGCACGCTGCTACCGCCCTATCTACTTTGCTTGATAAGCCAATTGATATGCTTGTTCCAAAGGTTAGAATGCTTCCTTTCGAAGAAATCTGCGACAGTGTTGGCGGAGCGGAGACGGTAGTTCTTGCTATCTTCTTGCGTGTGGATGGAGACGCGCCTGGAAATATGTTTTTTATTCTTGATTTAGTTGCCGCCAAAAATATGCTAAGGGATTTGATTGGGTTACATATCGAAGATCAAGAAGAGTATTCAGAACTGGAATTATCTGCTTTGAATGAAATCGGGAATATTCTAGCTGGTTCGTATTTATCCTCTCTTGCTGATTTTACGAATTTGAATATGCAGCCTACTGTCCCTGCATTAGCAATTGACATGGCCGGTGCTATTCTAAGCTATGGATTATTGCAATTTGGTCAGATGGGAGATCAAGCACTTCTCATTGATACCAAATTTATGGAAGGGGAAAATGAAGTACAAGGACATTTCTTCTTAATTCCTGATCCGGAATCGTTTGGCAAAATATTTTCGGCATTAGGGGTAGAGTCTCCATGACGTTAGATAATTTAATTAAAGTAGGAATGGCTGACCTGAATGTTGCTCACCAGACAGGTGTATTGAAGACAACAGGGCTGGGTTCGTGTGTGGGTGTAACATTATATGATAGCCGCTTAAAAGTGGCAGGTATGGCTCATGTGATGCTGCCTTCCTCCGAGATAGCTCGTGAAGGCTCGCTGAACATTGCTAAATACGCGGACACGGCTATTCCTGAGTTAATTTCCAGAATGGAAAAGCTAGGAGCTACTGTGAATAGACTAGAAGCTAAGCTTGCTGGCGGTGCTCAAATGTTTGCATTTGCTGGAAATAATGATACGATGAGAATTGGTCCAAGAAATGTAGAATCTTGTAAGGAAATGTTGAATAAATACAAAATTCCGATTCGTGCTGAGGATACTGGGGCTAATTACGGTCGAACGATAGAATTCTATAGTGAAACCGGCATCCTGGTTATTCGAAGTGTCCAATTAGGAGTAAAGGAAATTTGATGATGATTGGAACCATTCGAATTAATGTCGTCGTAGCATTATTGGCGGGCTTATTTACATTTGCCTTATCGATCGGCAATAATTTATTACTTTCTACTTGTCTTAAAAGTACATACAGCTTTCTTATTTTATTCGTTCTGACATTTTGTTTTAGATGGGTGTTGGGTGTAATGATAGGAGCTGAACATGCTGCAGGCGGAGCATCTTATGCGAATCCCACGATAGAATCGTCCGTTGGTCAATCATTGGATTTGACTACACCAAATGAGGATGAGGAAACACGTGAGCTGATGAAGGCTAACCTGGGCAGTAATAACTCTTTACTATCTAACGAAGCGCAATTTTCACCACTGAATCCACCTAAGCTAGTCACCAAGAATAATTTGGACCCTGAACAACTGGCGGGTGCCTTAAGGCGAATGTCTGAAGACTAAGGATGGTGAAACATAAATCATGATCGAACAAAAGCAATCACAACTAGTCAATATCGATTTATGGAAGCAATGGAAGGAGCAGGGCTGGGTTCCCGCTAAGCAGTCGCTTATCGAGAGTTACTTGCCCTTAGTTGATTATGTTTCCGGGCGTATGGCAATAGGACTTCCCAAAAGTGTTTCGAGAGAGGATCTATCGAGCTTTGGTGTGATGGGCCTTATCGATGCTGTGGAGAAATTTGACTATTCACGCGGACTGCAATTCGAAACTTATGCTTCTTGGAGAATTCGTGGTTCTATTATTGATGGACTTCGGCAAGGGGATTGGGTACCTCGCTCTGTGAGAGAAAAAGCCAAGAAGGTCGAAGATGCTTACCAGAAGCTAGAGCAGCAGTATCTACGTTCCGTTACGGATGCAGAGATCAGCAACTATTTGCAAATTAGTGAGCAAGATTTTCAGCAGATGCTTCAGGATATTTCGATTACAACCGTTTGTTCGATTGATGATCCCATCCGAGAGGAAGATTCGGAAACGCGTCTTTCATTACTTGTTGACGAAAAGGCCAAGAACCCAGAGTTTCAAGTAAATGAGTTTTATTTGAAGGAGTCTTTGGCGAAGGCTATTGAAAGATTAACGGAGAAAGAGAGAACGGTTGTCTCGTTATTCTATTTCGAAGAGCTCTCCTTAAGTGAAATTGCTGAGGTTATGTGCTTGTCTCCATCTCGTATTTCACAATTACATTCGAAAGCAATTCTTCGGCTTAAAGGCGTACTTGGTCGATTTAAGACGCAATTATTTCAAGATACATAACATACAATCAGAAGGTATGAAAGGTGGTTTGTCTATGCTTGAGAGGAACATGCCTTTGGATTTTTACATTAGTATTTCCATCTCGGATGACAAATTAACAGCTTATTTGTTAATTAACAATGCTGATGACGACTTTCAAGTAACAGCAGGACAATTGGAAGAGTTAGTTCAAACGAATCATATCGTTCACGGTTTAAATCGACCTTTACTTGCTCAAATAGCTGCAAATCCGAAACCTTTTTATCATCAAAAAGTAGCGATTGCAACGGGGACGAAGGCAATTGAAGGCCAGAGCGGCTATATTAAATTTATTTTTGATTTTGATGAGGATGAAAAAAAACCGCTAGAGCTGGATGACGGCAGGGTAAATTATAAAGAAGTTGTATCTCTTCATAATGTAAGAAAAGGACAGCTTATCGGACAGCGTTTTCTGGCAACGGAAGGTACACCGGGAAGAGCCGTTACAGGTGAGACACTTTTTACTAAAACGGGGAAAGAAGCTAGATTTAAATTAGGCAAGAATGTGGTAACGGACGCTGAACAAATGGGCCTTTATTCTACAATTGATGGAATGGTAGTAAGAACTGATCGTGACAAAATTAATGTGTTTCCTGTCTATGAAGTGAATGGAAATGTTGATTATAATATTGGGAATATTGATTTTATCGGTACAGTGGTTATTCGAGGAAATGTTCTTCCTGGTTTTAAAATCCGTGCAGCTGGGGATATTCGTGTCACTGGTGGCGTGGAAGCAGCTGAACTTGAAGCTGAAGGTTCTATTGAAATTAGTGCAGGCATTGTAGGGCAGAATAAAGCACATGTTAAAGCAGGGAAGAATGTAAAAAGTTCCTTCATTCAGGATGCTATTGTTGAAGTTACTGGAGAATTAACGGTTTCTCAGAGTATCATGCATTCAACGATTAGAGCAGGCAAGGCTGTAAATTGTAATGGTTCCAAAGGACTCATTGTTGGAGGCACCATACAAGCCGGAGAGCGTGTTACTGCGAGGACAATAGGGAATTCGATGTCAACGACTACAGTTGTTGAAGTTGGCGTTTTACCAGAGCTTCGTAATGAAATGATTGATCTACGCAACCAACTGAAGGTGTACGTGGAAAATATGGATAAAACGGATAAAGCGCTTACGTTATTAAATCAACTAGCAGCAGCAGGTCAACTAAGCCCGGATAAAGTGGCCATGCGAATCAAGTTAACTCATACGAAAAAGCAAGCATTAGAAGAGCAAAATGCCATTAAAGAGCGTATTTTTGAGATTGAGAAATCATTAGAGGACTCCGAAAAAGCGAAAGTAGAAGTATTGTCTACCATTTATGGAGGAACGAAGATTGTTATTGGTCGATATACTAAATTTGTCAAAGATCCAACAAACCGCATGACGTTCCGTTTAAGTGAAGGAGATATTTCTATGAGTGCCTATGTGTGAGTGAAGGAGAGGGTAAGCGATGAGTTTTAAAGCCATCGATTTACAGTTCGCCGTACACAAAAACGATGAAGCGGGCATCCGTCAAAATCAGCTTATGCAAAAACCGCGGCAGGACGAAACGATCTTGGAGAATCAAGCTGCCCAAACAACGGAGAAGGATCGCCATCGTAGCAGCAAGCTTGAAGAGAGCGTTCGTACAGATATCAAGGATCATGGTGACCAGCGTCAACAGTCTAATAAGGGTAAGGCAAAGAACAAAGTTAAAACAGTTTCCGCTTCCCTTGAAGGCAGTCATCAGCCAGATCATCCGTATAAAGGGCATCATATTGATTTATCTTTATAACTAGTTATCTCTTATATAGAAAAAGGTGAACCCAATGGCTATGCAGCCGTGGATCTATGTCGTACTTCTAGGACTTGTCTTGATTGTTTATGCACGTTTCCTGCCTAAGGAGCAAGCGTCAGCGTCCAATAAGACGAACGTAGTCCAAGAGATCGAGGAAACCATCGAGCATTTCGCTGCTGAGATGGATGAACAAAATCAAACGCTGCTCAATCTTTTCTCCAAAACGAAACAAGATTACGAGATAGAGCTTGCTAAGCTTGCAGGCAGACTGGAATCATTGGAAAAGCAAAAGCATGAACTGTCACAGGAATTAACGAAAGTGCATGTCAATCATCAAGTGAATCAAAGAACAAATGCGGCAATTGACGTGCTTTCTGATGATCAGCATGCTGTTATCTCGAAAATTCCTATTGCTAATCCAGCCCATTCTGTTCAAGTCACCTCTTCTGAACTTGTTGCGCCTTCTAAAGAATCGGTAGTGGAAGAACCCATCTACACTGGATTGAGCATGAAGAGTAGATACAGCGAGCTATTTTCACTGCATGATCAAGGAAAAGGTGTCGAAGCCATTGCTAAGAAGCTAGGCATGAATAAAGGCGAGGTCAGTCTAATCCTTCAATTATCCAGACAGGAGGAAAGGGCCCGTGTTTAAAAATAGGTCGTACGTTTTTGGAATAGGGACTGGAATTATCGTAGGAGCCTTACTTTTGCAAATAATGTCTCTGCGGGCTAGTGCACCTAGTCAAACGGGCATTGCATTGGATGAAATGGATCCTCAGAAGTTAAAGGTCGAAGCTACGAAATACTACCAAGTTTTCGATAAGAATACAAAAGTATTTACGCAAACTGAGTTCGATGGAGCCGTATTAAAAAAGGTCAAAGAGGAAACAGACAAATTGGCTGCTGCTAAACCTCAGGAACAACCCAAAGCAAATACACCTGAAGTTACTCCGAAAATAATTATATATGTACAGCCAAATCTTGATGCGACAGCTGTCAGTGAACTTCTCGTGAAATCTGGCATTATTACCGATCGTAAAGCTTTCATTACGGAGCTTGAAAAACAAGGTGGCAACACCAAAATTCAAATCGGTTACCATGTTTTCGAAGGTGTTACGGATATCCCAAAAGTCGTGACCAATTTAATTACAGTTCAATAAGATAGTCCGACAAATGGATCTTAATTATAAGGTCTGTTTTTGTTGTTTCTGTACATATACATGCCTTTTGTAGGACAAAATGACTATCATGACAAAAGGTTGCATAGGCATTTCAGTTGTGGTATATTTATTCACGGTGTTAAAAACTCACGCCCGTCAATTTGCATAATGGTGCTTACTTCGGTAAGTTTTATGCAAAGATGCGACAGGCGGCGGATACCAAATAAACCATTTTAGAGGAGGGATTGGGGATGGCAGTTATCTCCATGAAACAGCTTTTAGAAGCTGGCGTACATTTCGGTCACCAAACACGTCGTTGGAACCCGAAAATGGACAAATACATCTTTACAGAAAGAAACGGTATTTACATTATCGATCTACAAAAAACGGTTAAAAAAGTTGAAGAAGCTTACAACTTTGTTAAATCCGTTTCTGAAGATAATGGTACGATTCTTTTCGTAGGAACGAAAAAACAAGCACAAGATTCCGTTGCTGAAGAAGCAGAACGTTGCGGAATGTACTTCATCAACCAACGTTGGTTGGGTGGTACACTAACAAACTTCCAAACAATTCAAAAACGTATTGACCGTTTGAAAACTCTTGAAAGATGGGAAGAGGACGGCACTTTCGAAGTTCTTCCTAAGAAAGAAGTTATCATTCTCCGTAAAGAGAAAGACCGTCTTGAGAAATTCTTGGGCGGAATCAAGAACATGAAAGGTCTGCCTAGTGCACTTTTCATTATCGACCCACGCAAAGAGCGTATTGCTGTTGCGGAAGCTCGCAAATTGGGTATCCCAATCGTTGGTATCGTTGATACAAACTGCGATCCGGACGAAATTGATTACGTGATTCCAGGTAACGATGATGCGATTCGTGCCGTTAAATTATTAACAGCAAAAATTGCTGATGCAGTTATCGAAGCACACCAAGGCGAGCAAACAACAGCTTAATCTATAGTAATGTGAAAAGGGTGGTTGGAAGGTGTAACAGCCTGTCACCACCCTTTTTTTAAAGAATCAACAGGTATTACATACCAATAACAACTATCGGGAGGTTTCTTTCAATGGCAGTTACAGCAGCACAAGTGAAAGAGTTACGTGAAAAAACAGGCGCAGGGATGTTGGATTGTAAGAAAGCGCTTGAAGAAGCAAACGGTGATATCACCAAAGCAGGCGAATTGCTTCGCGAGAAAGGTCTTTCTGCTGCAGCTAACAAAGCAGGCCGTATTGCTACAGAAGGCGCAGTAGAATCTTACATTCACGCTGGCGGTAAAGTAGGCGTACTTGTTGAGATCAACTGTGAAACTGACTTCGTTGGTAAAACAGAGCAATTCCGTACTTTCTGCAGAGACATCGCAATGCATATCGCAGCGGCTAACCCGACTTATGTACGTCGTGAAGAAGTGCCAACAGAAGCTTTGGAGAAAGAAAAAGAAATTCTTCGTAACCAAGCTTTGAATGAAGGCAAACCAGAGAAAATCATTGACAAAATGGTTGAAGGTCGTATTGGTAAATACTACGAAGAGTTCTGCTTGATGGAGCAACAATTCGTTAAAGATCCAGACAAAACAATCGACCAATTGTTGAATGAAAAAATCGCAGCAATCGGCGAGAACATCTCCATTCGTCGTTTCGTACGTTTCGGCCTTGGTGAAGGTCTTGAGAAAAAACAAGAGAACTTTGCGGAAGAAGTTATGTCCCAAGTTAAACTATAATAGGCATTTAAAAAAGATGGAACACTTGGTGTTCCTTCTTTTTTAGCCAATAAGAGATCTGTTCACGCATTGAAACGGAGGTTATACAAGTTGGGTCAACCTTTTTATAAAAGAATAGTGCTAAAATTGAGCGGCGAAGCTTTGGCAGGACAGCAGGGTTATGGCATTGATTCGGAAGTCATTACTTCCATTGCCCAACAGGTGAAGGATGTTGTGGAGTTAAATGTAGAAGTCGCTATTGTAGTGGGCGGTGGAAACATTTGGCGTGGTATTGCAGGTAGTGAGAAGGGTATGGATCGTGCGACAGCGGATTACATGGGTATGCTTGCAACCGTCATGAATTCATTGGCTCTGCAGGATGCACTAGAGAATCTCGATGTGCCTACAAGAGTTCAATCTTCCATTACTATGCAGCAAGTGGCTGAACCATACATCCGTAGAAGAGCAATGCGTCACCTTGAAAAGGGTAGAGTTGTTATTTTCGCGGCAGGTACAGGGAATCCATACTTCTCAACGGATACAACAGCTGCTTTAAGAGCTGCTGAAATTGAAGCAGAAGTTATTCTCATGGCCAAGAATAAAGTGGATGGCGTATACTCAGCAGATCCATTCAAAGATCCAACAGCGAAGAAATTCGAGACGTTAACCTATATGGAAGTTATCAGTAACAATCTTGGTGTCATGGATTCCACCGCATCTTCCCTTTGTATGGATAACAACATCCCGTTAGTGGTGTTCAATATCACAGAAAAAGGGAATATCAAACGAGTGGTCCTTGGCGAGAAAATTGGGACTACAGTTAAAGGGAGTGTCTAAACCATGCCACAGTCAGTAAAAAAGAATGCAGAAGATCGGATGGATAAAGCAATTGGTGCATTGAGAAGAGACTTAACTTCTCTTCGTGCAGGCCGCGCTACGCCATCTTTATTAGATCGCATCCAAGTGGAATATTACGGAGCGATGACACCTGTGAATCAACTTGCGAATTTAACAACACCTGATTCACGTACTTTACTCATTCAACCATGGGACAAAAGTTCGATGACATCGATTGAGAAAGCGATTATGAAGTCTGACTTAGGATTAACGCCATCTAACGACGGCTTGGTTATTCGAATTGTTATTCCGGCTTTAACAGAAGAGCGTCGTAGCGATCTTGTGAAAATGACAAAGAAATTTGGCGAAGAAGCAAAGATTGCAATTCGTAACATCCGTCGTGATGCCAACGATGAGATCAAAAAGTTAGAAAAAGCTGGGATATCCGAAGACGAGTCCCGCAAACATCAAGAGGATATCCAAAAGTTCACTGATAAATTCGTAGCTGAAGTTGAGAAAGTTTTGGCTGCTAAAGAAAAAGAAATCATGGAAGTATAAGATAGATATGCCCCCGGGTATTCGCTGGGGGTTTTTCATCTTTCCCTAGTTGGGAGGAACAACTGTGCTCAAGCTAATTAAGAAATGGTTAGGAATCAATGTTAAGTCTGTTTCTTCAGCTATACCAGCTATCGAATTAGATAAAGTGCCAGCACATGTCGCTATCATTATGGACGGGAACGGTCGTTGGGCTAAGCAAAGAGGTTTACCTCGCGTAGCAGGGCATCATTCCGGCATGAAAAATGTTAAGAAAATTACGATGGCTGCAAATGAGATCGGTGTTAAGGTGCTAACGATGTATGCTTTTTCAACTGAAAATTGGAAAAGACCGAAGGAAGAAGTTGAATTTCTGATGAAACTTCCTCAAGAATTTTTTCCTTTAGAAATTGAAGAACTGATCGAAAACAATGTTCGTATCCGAATGACGGGTTGGAAAGAAGGCTTACCTGATTACACACTCAAAGCGATTGAGGGAGCTATAGAACGGACGAAAGATAATACAGGACTCATTCTGAACTTTGCCTTAAATTATGGTGGGCGTAAAGAAATGATTGCTGGTGTTCAGGATATGATTCGTGATGTTCAAAATGGCAAACTACAAATAGAAGATTTGGATGAGGCAAGTTTTTCTTCCTATATGTTAACTTCGGATTTACCAGATCCAGACTTGTTAATTCGAACAAGTGGTGAGCTCAGACTAAGCAATTTTCTTCTTTGGCAATTAGCGTATTCGGAGCTTTGGTTTACGGAGGCGTATTGGCCGGAATTCACGGAATCATTATTTATGCAAGCAATTGCAGAATATCAGCGCCGCGGGAGAAGATACGGAGGTGTCTAATTACTTCGTATGTTTCCGGTGCGTGTTCATCTAGGGGGATTCAACTTGAAGCAAAGGATCGTCACGGGAGTCATTGCCGGGATCGTTTTCATTACGTTATTAGTATTGGGTGGTTATTGGTACGCTGGGTTGATCGTGTTACTGTCTATTATCGGCTATCGTGAATATATGCAAATGAATGGTTACACGAAGTTTAAATTAACAGCGGTTGTTGGTTTAATCTCCTTGTTATACTTAACGGTGCCGTGGGAGGCGTTTGGTGGTTCACTTCCCGTTTCTTCGACCGCCATTATTTGGTTAACCATGTTTGTCTTACTTTTCATTACAGTCGCTTCAAAAAATACGATCACAATCGATCAGGTTTCTGTTATTTTACTTGGTGTCATTTACATAGGTTTTGGATTCAATTATATGATTGCTTCACGCTTAATGGAGCATGGCTTATTTTGGTCAATAGTTGTGTTTGTATGTATATGGGCTTCGGATTCAGGAGCTTATTTTGTTGGTTCGAAGCTGGGAAAACATCTTCTATGGCCTCAAATCAGTCCTAAGAAGTCAATTGAGGGAGCTGTAGGTGGCGTCGTTATTTCGATGATTGTGGCACTAGGATTCGCCTTGTATGCACCGGATTTGCTTGGGTTTGGCAAGGCATTGGTGCTAGGCTTCGTAATTGCGGTTGTTGGACAAGTCGGAGACTTAATACAGTCGGCTTATAAGCGAGTAAAGGGTATTAAAGATACGGGAACCTTACTTCCGGGGCACGGTGGAGTACTCGATCGGATGGATAGTTGGCTTATCGTATTTCCATTTATTCATTGGCTTGGAATTCTTACTCACTAATAGTCATAGGCGAGGTGGAATATGATGAAACGAATTGCCATTCTGGGTTCAACAGGGTCTATTGGTACACAAACCCTAGATATTGTCCAGCATGCCTCAGATAAATTTCAGATTGAAGCATTATCTGGCGGTTATAATAGTCAATTATTGATTGAACAAGTTAAAAAGTTTCACCCAAAAGTAGTATCAGTAGCGACCAAGGAGCTTGCCGAGGAAGTTTCCAAGAATGTTTCGTCATCGACCAAGGTGTTATATGGTGAAGAAGGATTAATGGAAGTTGCTGCATCAACAGATGCAGACTTGGTTGTAACAGCTTTGGTAGGGAGTCAGGGACTTAAGCCTACAATGGCCGCGATTGAAGCTGGCAAACACATCGGACTCGCAAATAAGGAGACATTAGTGAGTGCAGGCCATATTGTAAAGGATGCAATTCGTCGAAAAGGTGTGTCGTTGCTGCCTATTGATAGTGAGCATTCGGCTATATTTCAATGTTTGAATGGTGAGAATCGCTCACAAATTGCGAAAATAACGCTTACGGCTTCTGGTGGTTCCTTTCGAGATCGATCTCGTGAAGAGTTAGAGGGAGTAACGGTCGAACAAGCCCTCCAACATCCGAATTGGTCGATGGGAGCCAAAATTACGATAGATTCAGCGACGATGGTTAATAAAGGTCTGGAGGTCATTGAGGCTCATTGGTTATTTGATCTCTCCTATGACCAAATAGATGTCCTCATTCATCCTGAAAGTGTCATTCATTCCTTTGTAGAATTTGTTGACAACAGTGTTATTGCTCAGCTTGGTAATCCGGATATGCGAGTTCCTATCCAATACGCATTGACCTACCCAGACAGATATCAAACGCCGACCAATCGACTAGATTTGGCTGCCATTGGAAAGCTTCATTTCCGTGAAATGGATTACAATCGGTATCCGTGTTTACGAATGGCCTTTGAGAGCGGTAAACAGGGAGGTACTACACCTACTGTTTATAATGCAGCGAACGAAATCGCTGTTGCACGCTTCCTCAAAGGTGAGATTACGTTCTTGCAAATTGAACAGATCATTGAACTTGTTTTGCAGAAACACGAATCCCATTCAAACCCTCATCTAGACGTCATTCATGAGCAGGATATTTGGGCAAGAGCCTTTGCATCATCCATCGTATTTTAATTTCATGAGAGCTTAGGTCAGCGAGGTTGGCTCGGCTCTTTTTTCAATCTATAACCTAGGCGCTTAATAAAGTAAAGTAAAGTCTAATTCAAACTCCCAGCTCGTATACTGTGCTAAAAGGGCATAGCTTGTATTCAGCAGTTCAATAATGTTAATCTAAGAACATGCTGTCCATAAGTGGATGCTCAGAAGGCAGGTTTTCAAACGAAAACGTTATGGTTTTTGCAAACATAGGTAAGTTTTCTGAAGAAAACTCGAAGGAGGAAATACGACTTGTCAGCCATAGAAGTTGGATTGAAGGTTATTTTGTTGTTTTTCGTTCTCGTTACGATTCATGAATGGGGTCATTTTTACTTTGCAAAACGTGCAGGCATCTTAGTTCGAGAATTTGCAATCGGCTTTGGACCCAAAATTTTCTCATATAAAAAAGGGGAAACTCGCTATACCTTGCGCATTTTGCCAATTGGTGGATTCGTTCGCATGGCAGGGGAAGACCCGGAAATCGTCCAAGTGAACCCTGGACAATCGGTTGCCGTTAAATTAAATAAACAAAATCAAGTGTCATCCCTTTATCTTGATCAACTAGATCGACGCTCGAATGTTATCATTGGTGTCGTGGAACAAATTGATTTAGAAAGAGCGCTTCAAGTATCACTTGATGTTGACGGAGAAAGTGTTACTTATCCCATTGATCCACAAGCTATGATGGTGACCAAAGGGACAGAAACACAGATTGCTCCATATGATCGTCAGTTTGGTTCGAAAACGGTTGGCCAGAGAGCAATTGCTATTGTGATGGGGCCTGTGATGAACTTCATACTCGCGATTGTGTTGTTCTTTATCGTTGTTATTATGTCGGGCGTATTTACGAACGTTAAGCTAGATTCTGTGCTTGCTGGTAAGGCAGGCGAGAAGTCGGGTCTCCATAAAGGGGATATCATCATATCGATTGATAATCAACCGATTGGTGATGACCGCGAGAAGCTGGTCACCTCGATTCAATCATCTGCAGGAAAGCCGATGACCTGGGTTGTGGATCGTTCTGGTAATCCAATTACACTTCAGGTTACACCTGAAATGGAGGCAGGAGCTGGTAAGCTCGGCGTAGTCATTTCTGGGGATCGCAGAAGCGCAACCTTTAGCGAAGTGTTAACTGGCACATACGATCAAGTCGTTGGAACAACGATTGGCATCGTGACCGGTTTAAAGAAGCTTGTTATGCTGCAGTTTAAACTTGATGATCTTGGCGGTCCTGTCCGGACAGCTCAAGTATCAGCTGAATTTGCCAAGATGGGAATAACTTACTTAATCTCATGGGCAGCTACATTAAGCTTATATCTAGGTATATTTAATCTCCTGCCTATTCCAGCTTTAGATGGAAGCCGACTTCTATTTATGGGTCTAGAGGCATTACGCGGGAAGCCAATTGATCCGAATCGAGAAAGTATGGTTCATTTTGTTGGTTTTGCACTGCTAATGCTGCTCATGGTGGCAGTTACTTACAATGATATTTTAAGATTAATAAAGGGATAGTCCTAATATTGTAGGAGGGTTTATGTCAAACGATAAACAGTTTGTTAAAGAGATTACACCACAGGGAGAGGATTTCTCCCGTTGGTACATAGATGTGATCAAGAAAGCTGATTTGATGAGCTATTCGCCAGTGCGCGGCTGTATCGTGTTTAAACCGGATGGCTATGAAATATGGGAAAACATTCAACGTGAGCTCGATAGTAAATTCAAAGAAACGGGTCACCGAAATGCTTATTTCCCTTTGTTTATTCCAGAGAGTTTTTTCCAGAAAGAAAAAGAACACGTGGAAGGCTTTAATCCAGAGCTGCCTTGGGTCACTGAAGCAGGTGGAGAGAAGCTCGAAGAACGTCTAGCTATTCGTCCAACTTCGGAAACGATGATTGGTCACATGTATTCGGAATGGATCAACTCCTATCGTGATCTTCCCCTTTTGATTAATCAATGGGCTAACGTAGTTCGATGGGAGAAGCGCACATTGCCTTTCCTTCGGACTACGGAGTTCTTGTGGCAGGAAGGCCATACCGCTCATGAAGATGAGCAGGATGCTCGCCGTGAAACGATGCAGATGCTGGATGTATACCGTCAATTTGCGGAAAATTTCTTAGCAATTCCTGTTATTGTTGGGCAGAAGACTCCTTCTGAGAAGTTCGCGGGTGCTATCGATACGTTCTCTATCGAGGCGATGATGAAAGATGGGAAAGCAGTGCAAGCTGGCACCTCACACTATCTGGGTACGAACTTTGCAGTCGCTTTCGATATCAAGTTCTTGGACCGTGAAAATCAGCATCAATTTGCTCATACGACTTCATGGGGAGTTAGTACTCGGCTCATCGGTGCACTTATCATGGTTCATGGCGATGATCGTGGGTTGGTATTGCCGCCTAAAGTTGCCCCAACTCAAGTCATCATGATTCCGATTGGTCCTCCAAAAACGCGGGAACAAGTTATTGGACGGGTAGATGAATTGTATGCAGAGCTTAAGAAAGCAGGCGTTCGAGTTAAAGTGGATGACCGAGCTGACCAAAGCCCGGGGTGGAAATTTAATGAATATGAAATGCGCGGTGTACCAATCCGTGTTGAATTAGGTCCTCGTGATATGGAAAATGGACAAGTTGTTCTCGTTTCTCGAGTAAGCGGGGAGAAGAAAACAGTTCAGCAAACAGACTTCGTTCAGGAAATTCAAAATTTACTTGCTGAGATTCATCAGCAGATGTATGATAAAGCGAAGCAGTTCCGTGACGATCATTACATTGCGGTAGATTCTATTGATGAGTTCAAAACATTCTTAGAGACGAAACGCGGATTTGCTTTGGCTGGCTGGTGCGGGTCTAACGTTTGTGAAGACCAAGTGAAGGAAGAGACGGGGGCAACGAGCCGAAATATTCCATTCACACCTTCAGAAACGAAATCAACATGTCTGGTTTGCGGCGATTCTGCTAAACATACGGTCGTTTTTGGCCGAAGTTATTAATTACAATCAAGGGCAAATGGAAGCAACAATTCCATTGCCCTTCGTATTTTTATGGGGAGGCTGTTCATGAGTAATTTGGCTGATAAACGGAATCGCTTTGAGCTTTTGATGCAGCAAGCCGAGATTCCAGCCGATATCGTGCGGTCATTTTTTGCGGAAGGCTACATCGAGCAAGTAGAAATTAGTCGTAAAAATCGCGACTGGACCTTTTATTTGGTGAAAAATGAAATAGTGCCTCAGAATATTTACCGCTCTTTTTGTAAAATGATTCAAGAGAAGTTCGCTCAAATTGCGAAGATTCGTTTTATTTGGAAATATGAGCAAGTAGAACCTGCTGCTTTGGTGGATGAATACTGGAGCCTATTTATGGAGTGGCTGCAGCGTGAAGTAGCATCGATTAATGGTTGGATGTCCAAAGCAAGGTTTGAGGTACAAGGTCATACGCTAACGCTTATAATGTTAGATCAGATTGGGCTTGAACTTGCTAAAAAGAAAAATGTAGATATGTTTATAAGGAACTTTTTTCATAACTTTTTTCAAACAGAATTAACCGTAAAGTATGCGATGAGTGATTCTACCGAGATCGAAGCTGAGTACGAGAAATTTGCGAAGCAGCGCGAGCAAGGCGAGAAGACCATCACCCAAGAGATCATGATGTCCATCGACATGGAAGAAGAAGCATCCTCATTACCAGATACGGATCTCAAGCTTGTCATGGGCTATGATATCAAAGAGGTGCCGACGCCACTCAAGGACATTCAAGAAGAAGAGAAGAAAGTCACGGTTCAGGGTACCGTATTTGGATTAGACGTCAAGGAATTAAGAAATGGAAATACGTTATTTACATTTAACCTGACCGATTTTACAGATTCTTTGGCGATGAAAGTATTTGCGAAAACCAAAGATGATGTGAAAATTATGAGCCTTCTTGCAAATGGAACATGGATTAGAGCGAGAGGGAAGGTCGAGTTCGATCGTTTCATGCAAATTCCTGAACTTGTCATGATTCCAAACGATCTGAACGAAGTTATGGCTCCTAGGGATCGAATGGACGATGCAGCTGAGAAGCGTGTTGAGTTTCATTTACACACGACAATGAGTACCATGGATGCTTTGACACCTATTGATCAATATGTGAAAATGGCCGCTAAATGGGGACATAAAGCCATCGCGGTTACCGATCATAGTAACATTCAATGTTTCCCTGATGCAGGAAAAGCAGCCAAAAAGCACGGGATTAAAGTGATTTATGGTGTGGAAGCAAACGTTGTGAATGACTCTGTTCCTATTGTGATGAATGGTAGAGATATGGATCTGAAGCAAGCAACATATGTGATATTCGACGTAGAGACAACGGGGCTTTCTGTTACCAATAACCGAATTATCGAGCTTGCAGGTGTTAAAATGCAGGACGGTAAAGAAATTGAACGGTTTGCAACGTTCATTAATCCCCACGAGAAAATTCCATATAACATTCAACAATTAACGAACATTAACGATGATATGGTAAAAGATGCGCCTGATATCGAGGATGAGCTTCCTAAGTTTGTTGAGTTTGTTGGTGATTGTGTTCTCGTAGCCCATAATGCACGATTTGATATGGGTTTCCTTCAAGCGAATTTGAAACGTATCGGATTGCCAGAGGTTACGAACACCGTACTGGATACCCTAGAACTTGCTAGATTTTTATTTCCTTCAATGAAAAACCATCGTTTGAATACCTTATCGGATAAATTTAAAGTAGGCTTGGACAACCATCACCGCGCGATTGATGACTCTATTGCCTTAGGTTTCGTTTTATATCATTTAATTAACGAGGCTAATGATCGACAAATAACGAATCTTGCTAAATTAAATGATTATGTAGGAAAAGATTTGTCCAATCAGCGTCCTTTCCATTGTTGTGTTTACGCGCTAAATGCCGTTGGGAAGAAGAACTTATTCAAACTTATATCCTTATCCCATACAACCTATTTGCAACGGTCTGCTACGATTCCCAAAAGTGTTCTAGTAGAGCATAGAGAAGGTCTTCTTATCACCTCTGGCTGTGAAAAAGGGGAATTCTTTGAAGCCGTTCTGAATAAATCAATCGAAGAAGCCGAGCAAGTGGCTGAGTTCTATGACATTCTCGAGATTCAACCTGTGAGCTATAACATGCATCTGGTAGAGAAAGGCCTCGTGGGGAGTATCGAAGATTTAGAAAATGCTGTACGACGTGTTTGTGAAATTGGTTATAAGACTGGCAAACCGGTTATTGCTACAGGGAACGCGCATTATCTGAATCCCCGTGAGAAAGTATGCAGAGATATTGCCATTAATGGAATTACCGGGTTTAGTCCACTTAAAGCCATGAAAAAACCTGATGCTCATTTCCGTACGACCAAAGAGATGCTTGAAGAATTCAAGTTTCTTGGTGAAGAGAAGGCGATTGAAGTTGTTATTCGCAGTACGAATGACCTAGCGGATCGGTTTGAAGTCATTGAGCTTTTCCCTGACAAACTGTTTACACCCATCATTGAAGGTGCCGACGAAGAAATTCGTACCACTTGCTACGATACAGCGAAGAAAATTTATGGTGATGAACTTCCGGAAGTTATCGTGGCACGTTTGGAGAAAGAACTCGTTCCTATTATTAAGTTTGGTTTCTCTGCCAACTATTTGATTTCCGAGCGTCTTGTGAAAAAGTCCAATGCAGATGGTTATCTCGTAGGTTCAAGGGGTTCCGTTGGTTCTTCCGTCGTTGCGATGATGTTAGGCATTTCCGAGGTTAATCCGCTGCCTCCTCATTATATATGTGTATCATGTCAGCATAGTGAGTGGTTCCTGGACGGGAGCGTTCCGAGTGGATTCGATCTTCCGAACAAAGTTTGCCCGAATTGCGGCGGTAATTTAAAAGGTGAAGGTCACGACATTCCCTTTGAGACGTTTCTTGGCTTTAAAGGGGACAAGGTTCCCGATATCGATTTGAACTTCTCTGGCGTTTATCAACCTATTGCGCATAATTTTACGAAAGAAATTTTTGGTGAGAAGAATGTATTCCGGGCGGGTACCATCGGTACTATCGCCGAGAAGACGGCATTCGGATTCGTCAAGAAGTACGAGGAAGAACAAGGCCAGAAGTGGCGAGGTGCTGAAATTAGCCGATTAGCTGCGGGTTGTACAGGTGTGAAGAGAAGTACAGGTCAGCATCCCGGTGGTATTGTCGTAGTACCGGATTATATGGAAGTTGATGATATTACACCCGTACAATACCCAGCAGATGATAAGAATTCGGAATGGAAAACGACCCATTTTGATTATCATGCCTTTGACGCCAATTTGCTGAAACTTGATATTCTCGGACACGACGACCCGACGATGATGCGGATGCTGCAAGATTTAACAGGTATTGATCCAACAACAATTCCAATGAATGATGCGAAAGCGATGAGTATCTTCAACTCGACGGAAGCGATTGGGGTCAGACCGGATCAAATCCGATCTCCAGTAGCCACTTATGGCGTTCCGGAAATGGGAACCAAATTCGTTCGTCAGATGCTTCAGGAAACGCAGCCAAGCTCCTTTGCCGATTTACTGCAAATTTCCGGTTTGTCACATGGAACGGGAGTTTGGTTGGGGAACGCACAAGAGTTAATTAAAAAAGGGATATGCAACATTAAGACCGTTATTGGCTGTCGGGATGATATCATGCTCTTCTTGATTTATAAGGCGGGAATGGATGCAGGTCTTGCTTTCAAAATTACCGAGAGTGTTCGTAAAGGTAAGGGGCTTACAGATGAATGGAAAGATGAGATGAAACGCTGTAATGTGCCAGCTTGGTATATTGAATCCTGTGAACGGATTGAATATATGTTTCCAAAGGCGCATGCTGCTGCTTATGTTATCTCTGCTGTTCGAACAGCTTACTTTAAGGTTTATCATCCGATAGCCTACTATGCGACCTATTTTAGTGTCCGTGCGGCTGACTTTGATCTAGAGCTTCTGTGCCAAGGATATGATGCCATTCTTAAAAAGTTGATTGAGATTGAAGAGAAAGGCTTCCAGGCGCTGCCGAAAGAAAAAGCGATGGTTTCCATTTTGGAGATGTCACTAGAAATGACGTCTCGTGGCTTCAGTTTCAAACCGATCGATATCTATCGTTCGGATGCGACGCGGTTTATTATCGATGGTACGTCACTTATTCCACCATTTGCGGCAATGTCAGGTATTGGAGATAACGCAGCCAAAAATATTGCCGCTGCCAAAGATGAGGGCGACTTCCTTTCCATCGAAGATTTCCAGAATCGATCCAAGGCCTCAAAGACGGTCATAGAGATGCTCAGCTCGATGGGATGTTTCCGCGGACTGCCGGAATCGAATCAATTATCCTTATTCTAAGGCTTCCGAAGTAAGTTTTCTAAAGAAAATTTTTAAGTTGATGCTTACGAAGCCAGTTTTTCTTTGAAAAACTCTTAGCTGTCAAGTGAAAATGATTAACAAGTTTGCTATTGTAATGCAAAGAATGGTTATGGTATAATTTTTATTGGCAATAATGAGGATATCATCTTGTGATTAAAGAGTGGGGAAACCCACTCTTTACATTTTGATATAGGACTTTTCGGAATACGATATGGGAAAGTCAATTTAGGAGGTACATTTATCTGTGGCTACACAAGCGCAAATCAAATCCGTCATTGAGGACATGCTGAAGGATTTCATTGAACAAAATGGATTTGAACTCGTGGATATTGAATATGTCAAAGAGGGCAGCAACTGGTTCCTTCGTGTCTATGCAGACAAGGAAGGCGGAATTGATATAGATGATTGCGGCCGCATCAGTGAATACTTAAGTGTTCAATTGGATGAAAAAGATCCCATCGCTGATGCCTATTTCTTGGAAGTATCTTCACCAGGCGCGGAACGTCCGCTTAAGAAGACTCAAGATTATCACAGGGCTGTGAATAGTCATGTATTTGTTACCACCTATGAACCGATAGACGGTTCCAAGGAATTTGAAGGTTTGCTGCTTTCCTTTGACGAGGAAGAACTCGTTATTGAAATTGGCAAAAAGAAAATAATTATCCCGTTCGCTAAAGTAGCAAGCGCTCGTCTAGCTATCGTTTTTTAGTGACCGTTACTTATTGAAAGGGGGGACTCAGTTCAAATGAACACGGATTTTATCGAAGCGCTGTCGGAAATTGAACGTGAGAAGGGTATCTCAAAGGAGTTACTTATCGATGCGATTGAAGCAGCGATGATTTCAAGTTATAAACGTAATTTCAACACCGCACAGAACGTGCGAGTTGATATCAATCGCCATACTGGCCTCATCAAGGTATATGCCCGTAAAACCGTAACTGAGGAAGTATTAGATCCAAGATTGGAAATTTCACTTCACGCTTCTCGTGAAATTAATCCGAATTACCAATTGGAAGATATCGTTGAAATTGAAGTGACTCCTCGTGATTTCGGACGTATTGCTGCTCAAACTGCCAAACAAGTGGTGACTCAGCGTATTCGTGAAGCCGAGCGTGGCTTAATTTATAATGCTTTTATCGATAAGGAAGAAGATATCGTTACAGGTATCCTTCAACGCCAAGATCAACGTAACATTTATGTGGACTTGGGTAAAGTTGAGGCTGTGCTGCCTTTGACTGAATTGATGCCTACTGATAAGTTCAAACAGGGCGATCGGATTAAAGCGTATATCACGAAAGTGGAAAATACGACGAAAGGACCGCAAATCATTTTATCAAGAACACATCCAGGACTGTTGAAGCGTCTTTTTGAACTGGAAGTGCCTGAAATCTTTGATGGTGTGGTCGAGATTCGTTCGGTAGCGCGTGAAGCCGGTTTCCGATCCAAAATTGCTGTTCATTCTCGCAACGCTGAAGTTGATCCAGTAGGATCCTGTGTAGGTCCTAAAGGATTACGTGTTCAAACGATTGTAAGCGAACTGCGCGGCGAAAAAATAGACATCGTTCGTTGGATGGAAAGCGTGGAAGAATACGTCGCCAATGCGCTTAGCCCTTCCAAAGTGCTTGAAGTGCAAATTCATGAAAATGAAAAAATGGCGCGTGTCATTGTACCTGACTATCAGCTTTCTTTGGCTATTGGAATCAAAGGGCAAAATGCTCGTCTTGCAGCCAAATTGACAGGTTGGAAAATAGACATCAAAAGTGAAACACAAGCCGAACAAGAATATGGCAGAGTGAAAACTTATTCAGAAGAAATGCATCAAGATTCTGTGAGTGTCGATTAAGTTTTTGTTTGGAGCAAGGGGTGATCGGAATGAAGCAGAGAAAAATCCCTCTGAGAAAATGCGTGGCCTGCCAGGAAATGATGCCGAAGAGGGACTTGATCCGCATCGTCAAAACGCCTGAAGATGAAATCCTCATAGATCTTAAAGGGAAAAAGTCTGGGCGCGGTGCCTACCTGTGCGGTAAAGTTTCTTGTTTTAAATTGGCAAAGAAAAGTAAAGCCCTGGATAGAGCATTGAAGCATGCCGTTGGTGCCGATATTTATGACCAATTGGAGCAAGATTTCATTCGTGTTGAAGATGAGTTCCTCTCTTCTAAAGAGGAGGAGTCGGAGGATGAATCCTAAATTTCTATCCCAGTTGGGCTTGGCGATGCGAGCAGGGAAGCTAGTTACCGGTGATGAAGGTGTGTTTAAAGCGATTCGCTCGGGAGAAGCCAAACTTGTCATTATGGCGGAGGATGCATCCGCTAATACACGTAAGAAATTTCAAGACAAATGCCAATTCTATGGGATTAAACTCATGGAAATAGGTACGAAGTATGAATTGGGCCGCAGCATTGGGAAAGAAATGCGTGTCACCATAGGTGTATTGGACGGAGGCTTCGCGCAGATGCTGCAGAAGAGTCAAGATAATCCTGCGGAGGTGAAACATATTGACCAATAAACAAGACAATAAAGATAAGACTCGCGTTTACGAATACGCAAAACAACTCAATATGAGCAGCAAAGAAATTATTACCATCCTCAAACGTCTAAATATTCCCGTTAACAATCATATGAGTGTAATGGAAAATGACGCAGTAAGCAGTGTAGAAAAGTTTTTTCGTGATATTAAAGCCAATGCGGCTGCCAAACGAGCAGCTACGGACGGAGGAAATGTGAGTTCATCTACGACGAATCAGAATCCTGCAACGCAGGCTCCAGCACAAGAGAATAAAGGTGCAGCAACACCGGCTTCGAAGCCAGTTGCTTCAGAACCAACGAACAGCACAACTACAAATGGTGCAGTAACAGCGCCTCAAGGACAATCTACGCCTAATACGGCTAGTCGTCCTACTCAACCTGGGCGCGACCAACGCCCAAGTGGTCAAGGATCATCGCAAGGTGGGCAACGTCCAAACAGTCAAGGCCAAGGTGGACAACGTACAGGTTATCAAGGTTCCAATCCAGGCGGGCAGCGTCCTAGCGGCCAAGGTTCAAGCCAAGGTGGACAACGTACGGGCTATCAAGGTTCCAATCCAGGTGGACAGCGTCCAAGTGGTCAAGGCGGGGGCCAAGGTGGACAACGTACGGGTTATCAAGGTTCCAATCCAGGTGGACAGCGTCCAAGTGGTTCTACTGGCGGCTACAATAGCCAACGTCCTAGCGGCGGTCAAGGCTACAGCCAAGGCCAAGGCCAAGGCGGAGCTCCACGCACGAATAGTAACTATGCAGGTTCCCGTCCAAGTCAGGGGACTGGTGGACCGGGAGCTGGTGGTGGACAAAGCGCAAATAGCGGCCGTCCGCAAAATGCTGGCCCGAACCGCAGTGCTGGTCCAAACCGTCAGTCTAAACCGTTTGATAACCGCAACAATAATCAAAGCGGAAGACCTGTCATTCAAGAAGCGAAGCCGCAGTTCCACGTTGGAGCAACAGCAGCTGAATTGGATGATGCAGCAGCTAAAGCAGGTGTTATTACAACTAAGAAATCCAAACCAACACCTAAGCGTTTTGATGATAACCGTTCCGGCGGTAATCGTGGGCCTGGTGGGCAAAACAGAGGCAATCAACGCGGTAACAATAGAGGCAGATACCAACAGGAAACTGTTAAAAAAGAGAAAATTGACAACACGCCTAAGAAAATCATCGTTCGTGGCAGTATGACCGTTGGTGAAACAGCGAAATTACTTCACAAAGATGCTTCTGAAGTTATTAAAAAGCTTTTGTTCTTGGGTACAATGGCAACAATCAACCAAGAGCTTGATTTGGAAGCTATTCAATTGATTGCATCCGAGTTTGGCGTTGAAGTTGAAATTAAGATTAAAGTCGAAGAAGACAATTTCGAGACTTTCGAGGAAATTGACGATGAGGCAGATCTGATTGAGCGTCCGCCAGTTGTTACGATCATGGGTCACGTCGATCATGGTAAAACAACTTTACTTGATGCTATTCGTAAAACAAGTGTAACCGAGGGTGAAGCAGGCGGTATTACGCAGCACATCGGTGCTTATCAAGTTGAAGTTAACCAAAAGAAAATTACTTTCTTGGATACGCCTGGTCACGAAGCTTTTACAACCATGCGTGCCCGCGGTGCACAAGTAACCGATATTACAATTATCGTTGTTGCTGCTGATGACGGCGTAATGCCACAAACCGTTGAAGCTATTAACCATGCTAAAGCGGCAGGCGTTCCGATCATTGTAGCAGTTAACAAGATTGATAAAGAAGGCGCAAATCCAGATCAAATCAAGCAAGCACTTACTGCTTATGAGTTGGTTCCGGAAGAGTGGGGCGGAGATACGATTTTCTGTGAAATTTCCGCGAAACAACGGATTGGACTTGAAAATCTGCTTGAGATGATTCTGCTTGTTGCGGAAGTCCAAGAGTATAAAGCTAATCCGAACAAACGTGCTAGAGCGACTGTAATCGAAGCCGAGTTGGATAAAGGCCGTGGTCCAGTTGCCAGAATCCTGATTCAACATGGTACATTGAAAGTCGGAGATAGCTTCGTAGCTGGCGTGTGCTTCGGCCGCGTAAGAGCGATGGTGAATGATAAAGGTAAACGTTTGAAAGAAGCGGGTCCTTCAACACCAGTGGAAATCACGGGTCTTACAGAAGTACCACAAGCTGGGGATCCATTCCTTGCTTATGAAGATGAGCGTAAGGCAAGAGACATTGCAGATCGTCGTTCCATTGCACTTCGACAATCCGAGATGACGGCGAACTCACGCGTCACGTTGGATGACCTCTTTAAACACATTAAAGACGGCGAAATCAAAGAGCTGAATGTAATCATCAAAGGTGACGTTCAAGGTTCTGTTGAAGCTCTGAAAAGTTCACTTGAGAAGATCGAAGTGGAAGGCGTTCGCGTTAAAATTCTTCACAACGGTGTTGGTGCTGTTACGGAGTCTGATATTATTCTGGCTTCTGCATCTAATGCGATTATTATCGGTTTCAATGTTCGTCCTGAACCTGCTGCGAAAGCAACAGCAGATCAAGAGAAAGTTGATATCCGTCTGCATAACATTATTTACAATGTAATTGAAGAAATCGAGCAAGCTATGAAGGGCATGCTGGATCCTATCTTTAAAGAAGTTGTACTTGGTCAAGCAGAAGTACGTAATGTGTTCAAAATTACGGGTTCAGGTACAATTGCTGGATGTATGATTATCTCAGGCAAAATTGCTCGTAATGCACAAACACGCTTGATTCGCAGCGGTATTGTCGTGCACGAAGGTAAAATTGACTCCCTGAAACGATTCAAGGATGACCAAAAAGAAGTGGCACAAGGTTATGAGTGTGGTATATCTCTTGAGCGTTATCATGATATTAAAGAGGGCGACATTATTGAAGCCTTCATCATGGAGTCCGTTGAGAGGTGATGACAAATGGCCAGAGTTCGTGTAGGTCGAGTTGGCGAACAAATCAAGAAAGAATTAAGCCAGATCGTTCAGTCCGAATTGAAAGATCCACGTATTGGCTTCTTAACCGTAACTGGTGTAGAGGTAACGAACGATTTATCCTTAGCTCGCGTTTTTCTTAGCGTAATGGGCACAGAAGAAGAGAAAGCTGCAACACTTAAGGCGCTTTCTGTAGGTTCTGGATATATTCGTTCGGAATTAGGCAAACGAATTCGTTTACGTAAGATTCCGGAACTGCAATTTAAGTTCGATGCTTCTATTGATTATGGAAGTCATATCGATAACTTATTGCACAAGCTTAATCAGGAAGGAAATTCAAGCGTATGAGCAGTGGAATGAAACATGCCACCGAATACAGCCAGCAGCTGGCAGCAGCAGCTACGTTTATCGAGCAGCATGATGATTTCCTGGTGGTATCTCACATCCAACCGGATGGGGATGCCGCCAGTTCTACGTATGCAACCGGTTGGATTCTTAAGCAACTGGGAAAATCCTTTACAATGATCAATGAGGGCGCTATGCCCTCTAAATTTTCCTATTTATGGGGAAGTGATCAAGTTCTTGATTATGGCAAAGAAGTTCCAGAAAGACTTTATCAAACCATCATAAGTGTAGATTGTGCTGATTTCTCCAGAATGGGTAGGATCAGCACTCTTTTTGATGACCAAGCACGGCTGCTCAATGTTGATCATCATCCAACGAACGATAAATTTGGTTCGTGTCATTTGATAAAACATGATGCCGCTGCAACTGTTCAAATTTTGTATGATTTAGCCATACATATGAAGCTTGTACCGAATTTGGAGTTTGGTGATTGTATCTACACTGGCTTGCTGACAGACACAGGTGGTTTTCGGTATTCGAATACCTCGCCTGAGGTTATGCAGATTGGAGCAACGCTGTTATCACTTGGTGTTCAGGGATCTGTCATAGCTGAGCAAGTGCTGGAAAGAGTCACTTATTCGCAAATCGTACTTCTGCAGAAAGCTTTATCAACACTTTCATTTGCCAATGATCGTAAATTAGCATGGCTTGCTGTTTCTCTGGCGGATTTAGAGTTAACTGGTGCCTCGAGTGACGATCTGGATGGGCTTGTCAACTATCCGCGTAATGTGGAAGGTGTGGAAGTGGGCATGCTATTTAAAGAGAAAGCGGTCGGTGTAATTAAAGTAAGTCTCCGCTCATCAGGACTTGTTGACGTTGCTGCGATTGCGCAATCACTTGGCGGTGGCGGCCATGTTCGTGCATCAGGCTGTACAATCCAAGGTACGCTTGAGGAAGCAGTAGCCAAAATGGTTCAGGAAGTAGGGAACGAACTCATATGACGTTAGAAGGCATTTTGCCTGTATGGAAACCAGCGGGCTTCACTTCTCATGATGTTGTAGCCAAAGTTAGAGGTATCCTTGGGATCAAACGCATCGGCCACACGGGAACGCTTGACCCGCAAGTAACCGGGGTATTGCCATTATGTATAGGTAGAGCAACTCGAATGGTTGAGTACATTCAGGAGCTGCCTAAGGAATATGAAGCTGAGCTCCGAATTGGTCTTTCTACCGATACGGAAGATATGACGGGTACTGTGTTGGAAGAAGTTCCACAGGTGACTTTGGATGAAATGAGAGTCCGTGAGGTACTTCATTCTTTTGTCGGGGAAATCGAACAGGTTCCACCGATGTTCTCAGCAGTGAAGATTGATGGGAAACGACTCTATGAATTAGCCCGTGAAGGCAAAGAAGTAGAGCGTAAGTCACGTAAAGTGACGATTCATAAGCTAGACATTCTTCATATGGACCTAAAGCAAAAGCATCCAGAGATTCAATTTCGTGCTTCTTGCTCCAAAGGAACCTATATAAGAACCTTGTGTGTGGATATTGGCAAGGCTCTCGGATATCCGGCGGTGATGAAAAGTCTAATACGTACATCTACCGGCAGTATTCGGCAAGAGCAGTGCTTAACATTTGAACAGATTGAACAAATGAAGGTTCAAGGATTACTGCAGGCGCATATGATTCCTATGGATCAGGCGATTTCACATATCCCATTCATTGAACTATCTGCCGGGGAAGCCGTACATGCACTACAGGGGAAGAAAATAGCTATGACTGCGAATCGGACGGCTCATGCAGATGCATCACAAACCATTTTCAGGGCTTATTCGCCTGATGAACGGTTTCTTGGTTTGTATGAATGGAACAGCGCTAGCCAAGTCCTGATCCCAGCCAAAGTTTTCCTCTAATTATAACGTCACGGGACAGGTTAAAATGGGTAGGTGAAATGAACTTATGCGCATAATACCAATATCATATCCCATTAATATGGATGATTTGGACCTAATTGTAGGAGAGCAAGTGGTGGCAATTGGCGATTTCGACGGTGTACATTTGGGACATCAGGAAGTCATCGGACGAGCCCTACGCACGGCTAAGAATCTTGGGCTGAAGGCGGCTATTATGACCTTTCACCCACATCCTAGAGCAGTAATGGGTCAAGATAGATATACGGATCTTATAACTCCGATGAGTAAGAAAATGAAGATGTTTGAATCCCTGGGTGTGAATCATACCTACGTTGTTACTTTTGATGCGTCTTTAATGCGGTTATCCCCGGAACATTTCGTGGATCAAGTATTGGATCGACTTGGTGTTGAAAGTGTCATTTGTGGTTTTGATTTTACGTTTGGTTTTCAAGGTAAAGGTACCCCGGATTCGCTTTGTGAGTTGAGTCATGGGAAATTTTCTGTAGAAGTGGTGAGACCCTTTCATATGGATGGCGAAAAAGTTAGCAGTACACTCATTCGTGAATCATTACAGCAAGGGGACATAGACACAGTTACCAGACTTCTTGGGCGTCCCTATAGTATAAGCGGCATCGTTGTGGATGGAGAGAAGCGTGGGAGAACACTTGGCTTTCCTACCGCTAATATTCAACTGGATGAGTCTTACGTCATCCCTACCAATGGAGTTTATGCGATTAAAGCATCTGTTAAAGGGGAAACCTATAAAGGGGTTATGAATATTGGTGTAAAACCTACCTTCACAACCGGTGAATTGAAGCCCTCATTCGAAGCTCATTTATTTGATTTCTCCGAACAAATTTACGGCGAGCATATGAATGTTGAGCTTATAGCTTTCCTTCGACCAGAGCGGAAATTCTCATCCCTAGACGATTTGGTTACTCAAATTAAACTTGATGTCGAAACGGCCAAGAACAAATTATAACGTTGCAGTTGAAACAAGCGTTTACTTCTACTGTGCGATTATGATATAATGAATAACGTTGCCAAAAGGATCTATACCTTCTGGCATGAACCTTAGCTTGGACATGCGCTATCATCGGCGATTTCTAGGCTAGCGGGGATACAATAGAATTTAGGAGATGAACAATCATGGCATTAACTCAAGAGCGTAAAACACAACTGATTCAAACTCACAAGGTACATGATACCGATACGGGTTCACCTGAGGTACAAGTAGCAATCCTTACAGAAAACATTGTCAACCTGACAAATCATCTGCGGACTCATAAGAAAGATCATCATTCCCGCCGTGGTTTGCTCAAAATGGTTGGTCAACGCCGTAAGCTGCTAGCATACGTGAAGAACAAAGATGTGAGCCGTTACAGTGCTTTGATCGAAAAGCTTGGTTTGCGTCGATAAAACCGACAATGAGAAGCAACCTGTTGCTCCTTTGCTGGGCTTGATAAAGCTTTGGCGAAGAAAAGCAACGAGGTTGCTTTTTCTTGTATTTTTAAAACGGAAAAAGAAGGAAATACTAGACATTACGCAGAAATAGTGGATGACTCCAGCGTTAGGCAATTTTTGAGTACATACGGAGCATAATATTAAAGGGTTTTAAACCTTACTTTCTGTGCATGTTTATCAAACACATATGAATTGAATAGAACAATTCCTTAGGAGGATGTTATGGAGAAAAGAGTACAAATGGAACTTGGCGGCAAACCGTTCATTCTTGAAACGGGAAGACTGGCCAAACAAGCCAATGCAGCTGTAACTGTTCGTTATGGCGATACGGTTGTGCTTAGTACAGTAACTGCTTCAAGCGGACCGAAAGATCTGGATTTCTTTCCGTTAACGGTTAATTATGAAGAAAGATTGTATTCGGTTGGTAAAATTCCAGGTGGTTTTATTAAACGTGAAGGACGTCCAAGTGAGAAAGCAATCCTAGCGAGCCGTTTAACGGATCGTCCGATTCGCCCTCTTTTCCCTGAAGGCTTCCGTAATGACGTGCAAATCGTTTCTATAGTAATGAGCGTAGACCAAGAGTGTCCGCCAGAAATGGCAGCAATGATTGGTACTTCTGCTGCACTAGCAATCTCTGACGTTCCTTTCAATGGTCCTGTTGGTGGCGTGATTGTTGGACGAGTAGATGGGCAATTCGTTATTAATCCGACGGGTGAGACAGCAGAGAAAAGTGATCTTCACTTGACAGTTGCCGGCACCAAAGATGCGATAATGATGGTAGAAGCTGGTGCGAACGAAGTTTCAGAGGAAGTTGTACTCGAAGCTATCATGTTTGGACACGATGAAATCCGTAAGATTGTTGCAGTGATTGAAGAATTAGTTGAACAAGCGGGTAAACCGAAAATGGAGGTCAAACTTCATACGGTTGATGCCGAGGTAAATCGTGCTGTTCGTGAATTTGCTCAAGCTAGACTAGTTGATGCGATTAAAATTCCTGAGAAGCATGCTAGACAAGAAGCAATCGATGTTGTGAATGCCGAAGCTGTGGAACATTTTACAGCCTTGTATGCAGAAACTCCTGGCTTACTAGGTGATGTGAAAGAAACGCTTTATGATATCGTTAAAGAAGAAGTACGTCGTTTGATCACACATGATAAAGTGAGACCAGATGGACGTAAACCAGAAGAAATTCGTCCAATTGATTGTGATATTGATTTGTTACCGCGTACTCACGGTTCAGGCTTGTTCACACGTGGACAAACACAAGCTCTTAGTATCTGTACATTAGGCGCTTTAGGCGATGTTCAAATATTGGATGGTTTGGACCTTACAGAAACCAAACGTTTCATGCATCACTATAATTTCCCTCCGTTTTCCGTTGGGGAAGCAAGACCGCTTCGTCCACCGGGTCGTCGTGAAATCGGACATGGTGCATTAGGAGAGAGAGCTCTTGAGCCGATCATCCCTAATGAAGTTGAATTCCCTTACACAATTCGTCTTGTATCTGAAGTATTGGAATCGAACGGTTCAACATCCCAAGCTAGTATTTGTGCAAGCACACTTGCTCTTATGGATGCTGGTGTTCCGATTAAAGCTCCGGTTGCTGGTATTGCAATGGGTCTGATCAAAGACGGAGATCATTTCTCCATTTTATCCGATATTCAGGGTATGGAAGATCATCTTGGCGATATGGACTTTAAAGTTGCGGGAACGGCTGAAGGTATTACAGCCCTGCAAATGGATATCAAGATCGATGGGATTGATCGCAGCATTCTGCAGCAATCTTTGCAGCAAGCCAAAGAAGGCCGTTTGCACATTTTAGGTAAAATGGTATCTCGTATTTCTGAGCCTAAGAAGACTCTTTCCAAATACGCGCCTAAGATTCTTACGATGAACATCAACCCGGACAAAATCCGTGATGTCATTGGTGCCGGTGGTAAAATCATCAATAAAATTATTGAAGAAACTGGCGTGAAAATTGATATCGAACAAGATGGCCGTGTATTCATCGCATCATCCAACCAAGAGATGAACGAAAAAGCACGTTCTATTATCGAAGGCATCGTACGCGAGGTTATTGTGGGTGAAACTTACTTGGGTACCGTAAAACGCGTTGAGAAATTCGGAGCATTCGTAGAAATTTTACCTGGTAAAGAAGGTTTGGTTCATATTTCACAAATCTCCACAGAGCGTGTAGCGAAAGTGGAAGATGTAGTGAACATTGGCGATCAAATCACCGTCAAAGTTACCGAAATTGACCAACAAGGAAGAGTTAATCTTTCTCGCAAAGCGACATTAACTTCGCAAGTCCCGGCTCAAACTTAAGCCGCGTGACTTGTGAAGTCCCTTTTAAATAGTTTTGGATAAAGAGTCAGATCAATCTGTCTCTTTTTTGCTTTTTAGACATACCTGGACATGCCTCGTTCTACTCTTGTCCTTTCCTGCATAAAATCAGGAGATAAGAAAGGGGGATCTGTGTATGCTCCACAAAAAATGGCTTCTTCTTGGAAGTTTTTTTGCTATGGTTTTGCTTACATTGGATGCAATCCCTAGCGTAGGAACTTACATCAATGCAGTGAAGAATAATCAAATTACGTATCTAGCAGATAATAATTGGAGGGATGAAGAAGCGCTCCCTGTCTTTGCCTCTTCCACTATTAATTCAACTGAACTTAAGAAGTCAAAGCAAAGTATTTTACTAGAAACGATTATGAAAGAAGCTGAGAAACGAAAGATTGCCCCCATTAATGCTAAAATTGATCCCGTTTGGAAAGCTATTCCCGGTTACAATGGATTAGAAGTCGATATTGAGGAGACGCTCAAGCTAGCAGAGCATCACTTAACGCCGAATAAAATCAATTATGTAATGAAAGAAGTGCAGCCTAGTATTCAATTGAACGATCTCGGTCCGAATCCGATATATAAAGGGAATCCCAAGAAGCCAATGGTTTCTTTCATGATCAATGTTGCTTGGGGAAATGAGTATTTGCCTAGTATGCTAGACACTCTCCGCAAAGAAAATGTACATGCGACTTTCTTTTTGGATGGCTCGTGGTTGAAGAAGAACGTAGAAATGGCCAAAAAGATCCAAAGCGAAGGGCATGAATTGTCTAATCACGCTTATTCGCACAAGGATATGAGAAGTATAACGCGAAGTAAAGCTGTTGAGGAAATTTCTAAAACAGAGGATCTGTTGAAGCAGCAGCTTGGTGTAAAGAACATGCTGTTTGCGCCTCCTTCGGGTTATTTTAACCAAGAAACGGTTCAAGTAGCATCGGAGTTCAGTCTGCAAACTGTACTTTGGACTTTCGATACGGTAGATTGGAAAAATCCAGGGTCTGAGCGAATCCTTCAACGGTTATCGACAAGTGTCGAGCCTGGATCACTTATTTTGATGCATCCAACGATCTCATCCAAGGAAGCACTGCAAGGTATGATTCGTATCATTAAAAATAAAGGATTGACGGTTGGCACCGTATCTGAGCTTTTATCCTCTAAACGTGTTGCTGAACCGGGTCAAATCGCGAATTAATTGGTGAATCAGCTGCAAAGTTGAGTCGTTGGCACATTTTTGTTAGACTGAGTAAGTATAATTGGGGAAAAGGACTTTAGGTGCTACAATTCGAGGAGGAACCTTGGTGATCAAATATCGCTTACATAATGGCTTGAGAGTTGTCATGGAACAAATTCCTACGTTTCGATCGGTAACGTTCGGGATCTGGGTGAAGACGGGCTCGCGTAATGAGTCTCAAGATAATAACGGCATTTCGCATTTTATTGAACACATGTTGTTCAAGGGGACAGAGCGCCATACAGCCAAAGATATCGCGGAGATATTTGATGGAATCGGAGGAAATGTGAATGCATTCACCTCCAAAGAGTACACATGCTATTATGCAAAGGTTCTCGATGATCATTTGCCTCTTGCCATGGATATGCTTTCGGACATGTTTTTCCATTCTGCATTTGATGAGAGTGAGTTAGAAAAAGAGAAGAACGTCATTTATGAAGAGATCTCTATGTATGAAGATACACCGGATGATTTGGTTCATGACTTATTGGCCAAAGCTTCTTATGGCTCACATTCGCTGGGGTATACGATCCTCGGAACCCAGGATAATTTATCGAAAATGAAATCCGAAGATCTGCGTAACTATATGAAGCAATATTATAATACCGAAAATACAGTTCTTAGTATTGCTGGCAATATTGATGATAGCGTGCGCGAGCTTATTGAGAAGCATTTCGGTGAATTCGCTCAAACGGGCGTGGAAACAAGTTATGACGCACCGAATTTCCTTGGAGAACTGATTTTCCATGCGAAAAAAACGGAGCAAAATCACATCTGTCTATCGCTTCCAGGTCTTTCGCTTCAAGAAGAGAATCTATATCCAATGGTATTGCTCAATAATGCCATTGGCGGTGGAATGAGTTCTAGATTGTTCCAGGAGATTCGCGAGAAACGGGGGCTTGCTTATTCCGTTTATTCGTACCATTCTTCGCATATCGACAGCGGCATGTTCACGATTTATACAGGCACAGCACCGAAGCAGACGGAAGAAGTGCTCAAAGTGACTATGGAGCTGCTGCATGATATTGCGGTGAATGGAATGACGGATTCTGAACTAAAGAAAGGAAAAGAGCAGCTGAAAGGCAGCTTAATCCTTAGTTTGGAGAGTACCAGCAGCCGTATGAACCGATTCGGGAAAAATGAGCTGATGACTGGTAAGCATTACAGTCTCGACGAAATGATCGAGCGAATTGAAAGCGTTCAGATGGAGAACATTCGTCAATTGACGAAAACGCTATTCGGGGCACCTTTTGCTCTGTCTATGGTGGGAAATTCGGATGATGTAATTAACGGCTTCAGGAGGGATCAGCTTGTCTCTCTATAACTTTGATGTTCAAATTAAACGGGTATCCGGACAGGAGGATATCCTTCTACCTCAGAAAATGTCCGCCGCAGCCAGTGGCTTTGACCTTCATGCTGCTGTGAGCGTGCCGATAGTGCTAGGTCCAGGTGAGCGTCAACTCATCCCGACAGGCTTTGCATTAAGTATGCCGCCTGAGCTTGAAGCTCAGATCCGGCCGAGGAGCGGGCTTGCCTACAAGCATGGCATTACAACACTGAATTCACCGGGAACGATTGATGCCGACTACCGCGGGGAAGTAAAAGTTCTGCTAATTAACCATGGGCAGGAGCCTTTCACCATTCAGCGGAATGAGCGAATTGCGCAGATGGTTTTCCAGCTTGTGCCACAGATTGAGCTCAATGAGGTTTCGGAATTAACGGAGACGGAGCGAGGATCAGGCGGTTTTGGCCATACTGGACGGTAAAAGACCTATTTCATACGTAAGCATAAATGTCAGAACCCCTTCTAATTGAAGGGGTTCTTTTTGTTTTCCAAGGAACTGAGCACGGAAAGTCACCCATCCTTAGGCGAACGCATACTATAACGTATCGAAACGGACCGAGAAAGGGGTGTAAGAATGCTCACTGGGATATCGGTTGCTATTATGGGTGGAGACGCCCGGCAGCTTGAAGTAATTCAGAAATTTACTGAACTTGATGCTACGGTGACATTAATCGGCTTTGACAATTTAGGGAGGCAATTTAGCGGTGTTTCCAATGCTAGACTCGATCCCGTGTTGTTTCAAACCGTAGATGTACTTATTTTACCTGCAGTAGGTACGGATGATTCGGGACAAGTGGAATCTATATTCTCGAGTGAAGAAATGAGACTGACAGACGATCTTATGTCTTCAATGCCAAAGCACGCCAAAGTGTATACAGGAATGGCCAAAAGCTTTCTGAAAAAGCTTTGTGCAGCAAATGGGATTGAGGTAGTGGAGCTATTCGAGCGTGATGATATAGCGATTTATAACTCCATTCCGACAGCCGAGGGAGCGCTTATGATGGCGATCCAGAACACCGATATTACCATCCATGGTTCAGTTAGTATGGTTTTAGGTTTTGGTCGTACAGGTTTTACAATGGCCAAAACGTTGCAGGGATTAGGGGCAACCGTGAAGGTTGGCGTGAGGAAACCGGAGCATTTTGCAAGGGCGTGGGAGATGGGTTTTCAGCCTTTTTATACTAAGGACCTGTACCCGGAAGTGGGGAATATTGACTTGCTTTTTAATACAATTCCGACTATGATAGTCACAGCGCAAGTTATTACTAATATCCCACATCGCGCGCTCATCATCGATTTGGCTTCTAAACCCGGCGGAACGGACTTCCGATTTGCCGAGAAAAGAGGCATCAAAGCGTTGCTAGCGCCCGGTTTACCTGGCATCGTCGCCCCCAAAACAGCTGGCCGCATCATGGCAAACACACTCAGTCAGCTGATCGAGGAAGACTTCAAAGACAGGAGCGATGTGGAATGAATTGGCAAGGGAAAACAGTCGGATATGCTTTAACTGGTTCTCACTGTACGTTGGAAGAAGTCATGCCGCAGATTAAGAGATTTGTAGATGCAGGTGCACGTGTCATTCCGATTGTATCGAATACAGTCATGACCACCGACACACGTTTTGGCAAATCAGATGATTGGCAGCAACAGATAAAGGATATAACAGGGAACGAAATTATATCTACTATTGTAGCCGCAGAGCCTCTAGGTCCATCCAAGCTGCTTGATGTGATGGTTATTGCGCCATGCACAGGGAACACGACTAGCAAGCTAGCAAACGCGATGACAGAGAGTCCAGTACTTATGGCTGCAAAAGCACAAATGAGAAATTTGCGGCCGCTAGTTTTAGCGATTTCGACCAATGATGGGCTGGGTTTGAACGCGATGAATATCGCAAAGCTTCTCATTACCAAAAACATTTATTTTGTGCCCTATGGTCAAGATGCACCTGGAGCGAAGCCAAATTCGTTGGTAGCTCGGATGGACTTGATTATGGAAGCCTGCGAAGCTGCTCTTGAAGGTAAGCAATTGCAGCCCATGATTATTGAGAGATTTCTATACTAATTCATATATAACATCTTGAAGGGGAGAGTCCAGCTCATGTCGAACCAGAAGCTTTTTAACGTTGCAGTCGTAGGCGCTACAGGCGCAGTAGGAGAACAAATAATCCGTCTATTGGAAGAACGGAATTTCCCCATCAAGGAATTGAAATTACTATCTTCCGCTCGTTCAGCGGGCGTAAAGCTTTCTTTTAAAGGTCAAGAAGTAACCGTTCAAGAAGCGACATCAGAAAGCTTCGAAGGCATTGATATTGCTTTATTTAGTGCTGGAGGCGATGTTACGAAGGCATTAGCTCCTCACGCGGTTAAGGCGGGTACGATCTGTATCGATAATACGAGTGCATACCGCATGGATCCTGAAACACCACTTGTGGTACCTGAGGTAAACGTTGAGAAAATTAACGAGCATAAAGGTATTATTGCCAATCCGAATTGTTCCACGATTCAAATGGTAGCTGCACTTAAGCCTCTATATGACCGTTATGGGATTTCCCGTATCATCGTATCTACGTACCAAGCTGTTTCTGGAGCAGGCGCTAAAGCGATTAACGAAATGTTGAGACAATCGAAAGAAGTGCTTGAAGGAAATGATGCGAATCCGGATATTTTGCCGGTTGGTTCTTTGCCAGTGAAACATCAGATCGCCTTCAATGCGATTCCGCAAATCGATAAGTTCCTCGATAACGGTTTTACGAATGAAGAAATGAAAATGATTCTTGAGACGAAAAAAATTATGGGCGATGAGTCCATTGAAGTTACAGCTACATGTGTCCGTATTCCGGTTGTTTATGGTCATTCTGAGTCTGTCTATGTTGAATTAAAAGAAGATTTCGACGTAGAAGAAGTGAAGACGTTACTTGCTAATGCCCCTGGTATTGTTCTTGTTGATAATCCGGCTGAGCAGCAATATCCACTTGCTACAGATGCAGCGGGTAAACTGGAAACTTTCGTTGGTCGTGTACGCCGTGATTTGAGCAATCCAAAAGCGCTAAATATGTGGATTGTTTCTGACAACCTACTTAAAGGCGCTGCATGGAATGCTGTACAAATTGCTGAATATATTGCTATAGAACAATAATCAGCAAGTATGACTGCCGTAATCATCATGCAGTGAATATGGGGGAAACTCATGCGAATCCTTGTACAAAAATTTGGAGGCACTTCGCTTTCCACCGCTCATGCCAGAGAACACGTCATTGGACACATTCAAGACGCACTTATCAATCATTATAAATTGGTTGTTGTTGTATCCGCGATGGGAAGAAAAGGAGAACCCTATGCGACTGACACGCTCTTAGACCTCGTTCGAAAGAACGGGGATGGGCTGCCAGCGCGGGAACTCGATATGTTATTGGGCTGCGGAGAGTTAATTTCTGCGGTACATTTGTGCAGCTTATTACAAGCAACAGGTATTCGTTCTACGGTTTTGACAGGTGGGCAAGCTGGTATTCTTACGAATGATGTTCATGGTAATGCCCAGATAGTAGCTATGCAGCCTAACCGGATCCTTGAATTGTTGGAACAAGATATGGTAGTCATTGTTACCGGATTTCAAGGTAAAACAAGTCTAGACGAACTAACAACATTAGGGCGCGGGGGTAGTGATACATCGGCTACTGCTCTTGGGGCTGCCCTTAAAGCTGAAATTGTAGATATTTTCACGGATGTCAACGGAATATTGACAGCGGATCCACGGATCGTTGAGGATGCTAAACCGCTAGTTCGCGTAAGCTTCGCTGAAATCTGCAATATGGCACATAATGGTGCTAAGGTTATACATCCACGCGCGGTAGAAGTAGCCATGCAGGCTAATATTCCGATTCGCGTGCGATCTACGTTTTCCAAAGAAGAAGGAACGTTGGTTACAACTTCAGACAGTATCCCTACGGATATGAGTCAAGTGAGGGATCGATTCGTTACGGGAATTGCCCATTTTACGAACATTACTCAAATTCATGTTGCTGCGGTTGAAGGCCAATTCGATCTTCAGCTTCGTGTATTTAAAACGATGGCGCTGCATCAGATTAGTGTTGATTTTATAAACGTCAATCCATCGGGAGTCGTTTATACGGTGTTCGATCATGAAGCGGAACGCGCTCTAAAACTGCTCAGAGGTCAAGGCTATGATCCTAAGGCCGTGAGTGGATGTGCGAAAGTTTCGGTGATCGGTGGCGGTATGAACGGAGTACCAGGTATTATGGCGCAAATTGTTGAGGCATTAACGATGGAGGACATACGTATCCTTCAATCAGCCGATTCAAATACAACGATTTGGGTGCTTGTCCATGGTGTTGATATGATTAAATCTGTTAGGGCACTACATCATAAATTCAATTTATATAAATGAAAATGTGAGATTGAGGAGGTATAACGTTGGATTTTGGAAGAGTAATTACAGCTATGGTAACTCCTTTTGACGAGAACTTACAAGTAAACTGGGAGCAAGTGGAACCATTAATTAACTATTTGATCGAAGAGCAGCAGTCGGATAGCCTTGTTATTTGTGGCACGACTGGTGAGGCACCAACATTAACAGACGATGAGAAGCTGAAACTTATCGAACTATCCGTTCGTTATGCTGGTGGGCGCTGCAAGATCATTGCAGGAACAGGAAGTAATGACACTGCGCACACCATTCATTTTTCCCAAAAAGTTGAGAAACTTGGAGTCGATGCCATACTGATCGTAGCTCCTTATTATAACCGCCCTTCCCAAGAAGGGTTGTACCAACATTTTAAAGCAGTAGCTGAGTCAGTTCAGGTATCTATTATGCTTTATAATGTACCGGGACGCACAGGTGTGAATTTGGATGCGGAGACAACTATTCGTCTATCCCAAATTCCGAATATCGTGGCTACCAAAGATTGCGCTAACACGGATCAATTGACACGTATACTTAATGATGCAGCTCCTAATTTTCTTGTGTACAGCGGGGATGACAGCAGTGCACTGCCTGCTCTAGCGGTAGGATGTCAGGGAATTATTAGTGTTGCTAGTCATGTGATTGGAAAAGAAATGCAATCTATGATAAAGTATTATTTAGAAGGTAACACTCAGCAAGCGGCAGAACTTCATCGTAAGCTTCATCCAGTTTTTACTGGCATTTTCCGTGTGCCGAGTCCTGCTCCAATTAAGCATGCTCTCGCATTGAAAGGCATTCAAACTGGAGGCGTAAGACTTCCGTTAGTTTCTGTATCCGAGCAAGAAGGACAATTCATCCAATCACTTTTTGTATGATAACGCCTAATGAATCGGTGCTTCTGGCATCGGTTTTCTTTTTTTGGGGAATCTAAAGTAATAGGTATTAACTTGTATTTGTTGTTTTTTTTCATGTATAATGGTTGCAAGTGACTAGTTCGGTTTTTTCATTTAAAATTCGTCGTCCAATCTTAGAAGGAGGTATATTCTTGTCCAAAAAAAATATTGATAAACTTTTGATCTTCGCTCTTGGCGGCGTGGGCGAAATCGGAAAAAATATGTATTGCGTTCAGTATGCGAACGATATCATCGTCATTGATAGTGGTTTGAAATTTCCAGAGGAGGACATGCTTGGAATCGACATCGTCATTCCAGACATTGGATACCTAACGGAGAATCGGGATAAAGTACGCGGCATTATCATCACTCACGGCCACGAAGATCATATTGGCGGCTTACCTTATGTACTTAAGCATCTTAACGTTCCACTTTATGCAACTAAGCTCACAATGGGACTTATCGAAGCTAAGCTGAAGGAAGCAAATTTACTCGGTACTACGAACCGGATCCTCATTAATTCAGAATCCGTTCTATCCTTAGGCGTTCTTACTGCAACATTCTTCAAAACCAATCATAGTATTCCTGATTCTGTGGGTGTCGCTTTAGATACACCAGAAGGTGTTGTTGTTCATACAGGAGACTTTAAGTTCGATCAAACTCCTGTAAATGATCAATATGCGGACTTGCATCGTATGGCAGAGATTGGGAAGAAAGGCGTACTTGCCTTGCTTTCTGACAGTACAAATGCAGAACGTCCTGGTTATACAGGCTCTGAGCGTAGTGTTGGGGTTGAGATTGAAGAAGTGTTCCGTAAAGCTAAGCAAAGAGTTGTTATTGCGACTTTTGCATCCAACATTCACCGTGTTCAACAGGTGTTTGATGCAGCCGCAGCAACAAATCGTAAAGTAACAGTAATCGGTCGCAGTATGGTTAACGTGGTATCGATCGCTAGCGAGTTAGGGTACTTGCACATTCCGGATGGCATGCTAATCGAGCCAGAGGAAGTTAACAAGCTTGCTGCTGATCGCGTTGTCATTCTTTCCACAGGAAGCCAAGGAGAGCCAATGTCTGCTCTTACAAGAATGGCACGTTCAACCCATCGTAAAATCGATATTTTACCTGGTGATACGGTCATTATTGCGGCAACTCCAATTCCAGGGAATGAGCGTTATGTAGGCCGAACCGTAGATGAGTTATTCCGTATTGGCGCTAATGTGATTTACGGTCCAGGTTCTGTTACTGGCGTACACGTATCAGGTCACGGTAGTCAAGAAGAATTGAAGTTAATGCTCAATCTTATAAAGCCTAAGTACTTTATTCCGATTCATGGCGAGTATCGCATGCTGCGTCAACATGGCATCCTAGCCGAGTCTGTCGGCATTCCTAAAGAAGATATATTTATGTGCGATATCGGTGACACAGTGGAAATTCAAAATGGCGTTGCTCGCAAAGGATCTAAAGTTCAAAGCGGCAACATTCTGATTGATGGACTGGGTGTTGGAGATGTAGGCAACATTGTGTTGCGTGACCGTAAATTACTGTCTCAGGACGGAATCCTTGTGGTCGTAGTTACACTCAGCAAACAAGATGGCAAAATTTTATCTGGACCAGATATTATTTCTCGCGGGTTCGTGTATGTACGTGAATCTGAGGGTCTCTTGGAAGAAGCCAATCGTATCGTAACGAATACGTTAACGAAATTAATGAATGAAAATGTAAATGAATGGGCATCTTTAAAAACAAACGTGAAAGATGTTCTCGGACGCTTTTTATATGAACAAACCAGAAGAAGACCGATGATCCTTCCTATTATCATGGAAGTCTAGGCTCGAACAAGTCACTTGAACCTATGCAATAGTAAAGCTCTCTCCATCACTGGAGGGAGCTTTTTTTCTTATAGTTCGTAGGATGCGAATGCATGAAAATACGCAAATTTATTCATACTATGGGAGATTATGAACAGTACATGCAAAGTTTGCTAGCACAATGCAGTTTAAGCTTACAAAGCTGTTTTTGCAAAAGCAAAACTCGAAGGGGGATTTTCAGTGGCAGCACCCACAGGACCGAAACAACAAGAACCGGAAACTGAAGAAGGCAAGAAAAACGCAGTCCTCGAAAATATTCAACAGTTAGGTCAAACTAATACGCTTTCTGGCGAATCTAATATTTTCTGTCTCACCATTATTGGACAAGTGGAAGGACATATCGTTCTCCCTCCCCAGAATAAAACGACCAAATATGAGCACCTAATTCCGCAATTAGTCGCCGCAGAGCAGAATCCGAAGATTGAAGGCGTTATGATTATTTTAAATACGGTAGGGGGAGATGTAGAAGCAGGACTTGCCATCGCGGAGATGGTTGCAACTTTATCGAAACCTTCTATTGCTTTGGTACTAGGTGGTGGGCACAGCATTGGTGTTCCAATCGCAGTATCAGCGAACTACTCGATTATTGCCGAAACAGCAACAATGACGATTCACCCAATTCGATTAAATGGTTTAATTATTGGAGTCCCACAAACATTTGAATATTTGGATAAAATGCAGGAACGTGTTGTGCGGTTTGTAACGAAGCACTCTAATGTAACAGAAGAAAAGTTTAAAGAGTTGATGTTTAAGACTGGTGAGTTGACAAGGGATATTGGGACTACGGTCATTGGGATAGACGCCGTTAAATATGGATTGATAGATCAAGTGGGCGGTATCGGTGATGCAATCCGAGAGCTTAATCAGCGTATAGAGATTAAGAAAGCAGCGGCGAGCGGAGGCATTGTACAATGATACATTACTCCGTTATACCGATGGATGTGATTTTTGAAGGAATGGAGACTTATGAACCCAAATTTATCGAAATCGATCAGGGTGGAGTCAAAATGCAAGTTGAACCGATTAGTGGATTTCAGGCACGAATTGTCAGGCTGTTTAGTTGTAATCCTCAGGATTATTTGAATAATCAATATGCCCCTGGAACTATTATTTCATATAGTCCTGTAGTAGAGGCAACTTTAACTTTCTAGCTTGCTCTTCCTGTATCATCCCCCAAGTCAAATATGGTATAATGTGGACTTGGGGGTGGCAAGCGTGGCGAAACGCAAGAAAAAAGGTAAGGCTCTAAAAACAAGCTTGTTATTCGAGTTATATGGTATTCTCATTCTAATCTTCTCGGTCATTGCACTTGCTCATCAAGGGCATGTCGGGAATTCGTTGATTTACCTTTTTCGATTTTTTGTGGGAACGTGGTATTCACTTATACCGCTGATTTTCATATATGTGGCCTTATATGCGATGATCAAGAGAGCATGGCCACAGATGGTTACGCCCAAGAAAGCAGGCATATTGCTGTTCATTCTTGGACTACTAATAAAAAATCATATTGATTTGTTCGCTCAATTATATCCTGATGGCGGTTTCACGTCTGGTAAAGTCATTGCATCAACATGGAATGCCATGTTAGATGGTCTGAAACCAACAGAAGCAGGCAAAGCGGCACTCGAGAATGGTATTGGCGGCGGCATGATTGGCGCTGTGCTATACAGTGTCCTTTACTTTCTGTTCGACTATTTGGGAGCGAGATTAATTCAATATGCGCTGTTTGTCATGGGTTTTATTCTGGCAACAGGTATTTCTTACGTGGACGTTGGCAATATCGTGAAGGGTCGATTCAGTAATGTTGGCCAAAATTTTAAAGATAGAATGAAAGAGTGGCTGCAGGATCGCGAAACACGTCAGCCCCAAACAGTCTCCACAGGTGCTAGTGCAACTAAGGCGAAGAAATCCTCTTATGTTCCTGTTGATGATGAATTCGATGAAGAGGTTTTTCAGCCTGTTAAACGGGCGAAGAAGACACCACTTTTCATGGAGCTGCTTCGTCCTAATAAGGAAAGTCGGAAAAAGGATGCAGTCGAGAATAATTCAAATGCAGATGAATTAAATGATTTAGATGCAGCTGATGTAACCGAGCAAGTTCTTTATAAGTCAAGCGGGAAGCAAGCAGCTGAATCAGATTCACCATCCACAGATCAACCAATCACACCCATTATTCGTGATTTTCAGGAGCAGGTTTTTCAAGAAGCTCAGCAGGCAGTCAAACATCCTGCAGCTTCCTCTACAGCGCCGGCTTCTAAAGTTCAGGGAGCAGGGGCTGTTGACACGGATGATGAGCCAGTTACGCTGGAATTTCAGGAGAATGTGCCAATTGTGCAAACACGGCCATATGAAATGCCTTCCCTTGATTTATTAGCGAAACCTGCTGTTGGCAAAGGTAGCGAGATGGCCGACTACAAAGCGAATGCAAGGAAGCTTGAAGCCACATTGGAGAGCTTTGGGGTTCGTGCCAAGGTTCTGGAGGTCGTCAGAGGCCCTGCCGTGACACGCTATGAGATACAGCCTGACGTGGGTGTGAAGGTCAGCCGAATCGTCTCCTTGACCGATGATATCGCATTGGCGCTTGCCGCCAAGGATATTCGGATGGAAGCGCCGATTCCTGGTAAAGCTGCGATCGGCATTGAGGTGCCTAATCTGGAGGTTTCGATCGTGACCATGCGTGAAGTCATGGAAACATCCGCTTTTCAAGAATCCAGCTCGCGGCTATCGGTTGTACTTGGGCGTGATATTTCTGGACAACCAATCGTCGGGAATTTGGCAAGAATGCCTCACTTACTTGTAGCTGGAGCCACCGGTTCAGGTAAATCCGTCTGTATTAATGGGATTATTACGAGTATTTTGTATAAAGCAAAACCTAATGAAGTGAAGTTTCTTATGATCGATCCGAAGATGGTTGAATTGAATGTCTACAATGGGATTCCACATCTACTGGCACCAGTTGTAACTGATCCTCGACGAGCTTCATTAGCACTAAAGAAAGTCGTCGTTGAGATGGAAAAGCGTTATGAACTATTCTCGAAAAGCGGAACGCGAAATATTGAGGGCTACAATGCAATGTTGACAGAAAGCGGTACAGCAGTCCCTCTGCCATATTACGTGGTTATTGTGGACGAGTTAGCCGATTTAATGATGGTTGCTGCTAATGATGTGGAAGATTCAATCACACGCCTTGCTCAAATGGCCCGCGCAGCAGGTATTCATTTAATTATTGCTACACAACGACCATCCGTTGATGTTATTACAGGCGTAATTAAAGCCAATATTCCATCGCGTATTGCGTTTGGTGTTTCGTCTCAAGTGGACTCAAGGACCATTTTGGACATGGTCGGAGCCGAGAAGCTGTTAGGTCGAGGGGATATGCTTTATTTGCCAGTAGGTGCATCCAAACCTGTTCGTATTCAGGGTGCCTTTTTATCAGACCAAGAGGTTGAACATGTGGTTGGCTTTGTACGCACGCAGGAGCAGGCGAATTACCAAGAAGAAATGGTCCCACATGTTGAAGATATGCCGGAGCAGCAAAATGAATTTGAAGACGAGCTTTACGACCAGGCTGTTCAAATTGTATTGGAAGCCAAGCAAGCCTCTGTTTCCCTGCTGCAACGACGTATGAGAGTAGGTTATACTCGTGCGGCAAGGCTGGTTGACTCTATGGAAGCCAAAGGGGTCGTCGGTCCGTACGAAGGCAGTAAGCCTCGCGAGGTGCTGATGTCGATTGAACAATACCATCATAATCGGATCAGTTCCTAGCTTAAAAAGACGATTGTACAAGCACTCTCCTCAAGAGAGTGTTTTTTTTTGTATAAACAGAGAGTCCCTTTCTCATAATAAGCAAGAAAAGGCTGTAATTTGAAAAGTGAGGTTGAGAAGGGGAATGAATAAACGATTAATTGTACTTACAGTTTGTATTGTTTTCGTACTAGTTGTCGCTTTTCAGTTGAAGGGAAAGTTCAATCCACCTGCAGAAGAAACGTTTAGTAAAAATGAAGTGCGTTATGGAGCCACAGGAGCTGACGTTAACGAGCTGCAAGGCAGATTGAAGTTCATTGGCTTCTATAACGGCAGTATAGACGGTGATTATGGGTATAAGACTTTAACGGCAGTGAAGCGATTCCAAGGTGAGTTTGGGATGAAAGTAGATGGCGTTGTAGGTCCCAAGACCAAGCTTAAACTGTGGGAAGCTACGAAGAATTGGAAGCCTACAGCACCAACCACAGGAGGACAGAGCGGCGCAGGCAAAGAAACGGCTACTTCAAATCAAAAACCAGCCAATTTGCTGCCTTCGAATAACCTGGGCTTGTCTGAACAGGATCTGAAGATTATGGCGAATGCGGTGCATGGGGAGGCTCGCGGAGAGCCTTATATTGGCCAAGTAGCCGTTGCAGCCGTCATTTTGAATCGAGTGAAGTCAGCTAGTTTTCCAAATACAGTTTCTGGTGTTATCTTTCAGCCTGGTGCTTTCACAGCCGTAGCGGATGGCCAAATATGGTTAACACCTGACGAATCATCGAAAAAGGCCGTAAAAGATGCACTGAATGGATGGGATCCTTCGGGTGGGTGCATCTATTATTTCAACCCGGTAACGGCAACATCCAAATGGATTTGGAGCAGACAGCAAGTCAAAACTATTGGGAAGCATATCTTCTGTAAATAATTTAGACAAAGGACAAGGAGAAGGAACCAGCTTTGGTTGCTTCTCCTCTTCGTATAGGAATATAATGGATTTATATCAGGGAAAAAGAAGGGAGACCGACCTTTGAAGCATATACAATTTGAGCGCACTACATGGAATCATATACGTTTACATGTGCTGCCGACAGATCGGTTTAAAACGTTTGCCATTTCAGTGTACATAGGCCGTCCTCTAGAGGAAGATACGGTCACGAGTACCGCATTAACACCCTTTGTACTGCGTAGAGGTACGGAATTACGCCCAGAAACGAAGCAATTTCGAGAATATTTAGATGATTTATATGGTGCAGGATTCGGCTTTGATATTTATAAACGTGGCGATTACCAAATTGTTCAGTTACGCATGGATATCATCAACGACCGATTCGTGAAATCAGCACAATCTTTATTAAAGCAGGGACTTGAATTCGTTGGAGAAACTTTGACGAAGCCTGCGCTCGAAGAAGGACATTTTCGTAACAAATATGTGGATGCTGAGAAGCAGACTCTCCAGAAGCGTATAGAATCAGTCATTAACGATAAAATTCGTTACGCGGCTGAACGCTGTATCGAAGAAATGTGCAGTGATGATCCTTATCGGCTTCACCCTTTGGGTAAAATAGATGATTTGGACCCTATCAATGCTGAGCAACTTTACGAACAATATAAACAATGGCTTCAAACGGCTCCTATCGATATTTATGTCGTTGGAAATACGACGCTCTCTGAAGTAGAGGGTATCGTAAAGCAGGCATTCTCCATTGAACGTAAAGTGGATGTTGGCTATGTAACATCTGCCCCGCGGGGGGCTTCTGGTGATGTAAAGACTATCGTTGAACGTCTGGATGTTAATCAAGGGAAACTGAACATGGGACTACGTACCAATATTTCGTATCGAGATGAGCTGTACCCTGTAGCTCTTATGTATAATGGGGTTCTCGGAGGTTACCCACACTCCAAATTGTTTACGAATGTTCGTGAGAAAGCGAGTCTAGCCTATTATGCCTCTTCTCGGTTTGATGGTCACAAAGGCATTCTGACGATTCAATCGGGGATTGAAATGGCGAATTATGAGAAAGCGGTTGATATCATTAAAAAGCAGCTGACTGCCATGGAGCAAGGTGAGATCAGTGATATTGAATGGAATCAAACCCGTGCCATGATTGCCAATCAACTGCGTGAAATTCAGGATTCCGCATTTGAATTAATTTCATTTGACTTTAATGCTATTTTATCTGGAAAAGAACGTACGGTTTCAGGCTTGATTGAATCTGTGCAGCAGGTAGATATTACGGCTATTGCAGAAGCTGCTAAGCGTGTTCAACTGGATACGATATACTTTTTGCGGGACCAGAAGGGAGAGTAGAAGATGCAGGTTATTCCTTATCCACACCTTGGTGAAACCATTTATCACGAGAAGCTTGATAATGGGCTACATGTGTTTGTACTACCCAAAGATGGTTTCCAGAAAACCTATGCGACGTTCACGACGCAATTCGGATCTGTTGACAACTTTTTTCAAGTTGAAGGGAAAGAGGCAGTCCAAGTTCCGGATGGCATTGCTCATTTTCTGGAGCACAAAATGTTTGAAGAGCCTGAAGGTGATATTTTCGCTACTTTCGCTTCAAACGGCGCTTCGGCAAACGCTTTTACAAGCTTTGATCGGACAGCGTACTTATTTTCATCCACAGATCACTATTTAACAAATTTAACGACATTAATTAATTTTGTGCAAAACCCTTATTTTACAGATGAAAATGTAGAAAAGGAAAAAGGCATTATTGGTCAAGAGATCAAAATGTACGAAGATAATGCGGACTGGAGAAGCTATTATGGATTAATTGAATCCTTATATGCTAAACATCCCATCCATATCGATATCGCTGGTACAGTAGAGTCCATTGCCGAAATCTCAAAAGAAACCTTGTATGAGTGCTACAACACATTCTATCACCCAAGCAATATGAGCCTGTTTGTGGTTGGAGGTGTAGATCCAGAAGAGGTTATTTCGTTAGTTAAAGGGAATCAAGCTGCAAAAACTTTTCCACCACAAGGAAATATCCAACGATTTTTCCCAGAAGAGCCATTAGAAGTGAAAGAATCGCGCAGAGTAACATTACTTCCTGTTTCAATGCCAAAATGTTTAATGGGATTTAAGGAGCCTGCGCTTTCTGTAAGTGGGAAAGACTTACTTGTTAGAGAATTGACGACAAAATTAATGTTGGATGTTTTGTTCAGTTCAAGCTCTGATATTTATCAGGCACTATATGATGAGCAATTGATTTCTGATAATTTTGGTCATGAATATAATTGCAGTGAGGGTTATGCTTTCTCCATTCTTGGCGGAGATACTAAAGATCCTGACCAACTTGTAGCGCGCATACGCGAAGAGGTTGAGAAACGTAAGGATTCAGGACTCGATGAAGTCACCTTCGAGCGGAGTCGTAAGAAGAAAATTGGTAATTTCCTACGGATGATGAACTCACCGGAATCCATAGCGAATGAATTCACTAAATACCGTTTCAAAGATATTGATTTATTCGATATATTGCCTGTTTACGAGCAAATTACACTAGACGACGTGAACCGTCGGTTCCGCGAGCATTTTGACTGGAGCAGACTTGCTATTTCGATTGTGCAAAGTCGTAAGCCATCGTGACGTTTCCTAAGCCATTCAGTGAACAAACAGTTCTTATAACAGGAGCTAGCCGGGGGATCGGTGCAGCTATTGCTGAGCGTTTTGCCGCGGTAGGCATGAATGTTGTTATTCATTACCGTGAGTCACATGAAGCTGCTAATGAAGTGGCCAGATCCTGCATGAAGCATGGTGCCAAGGTGTTAACCGTATCCGCGGATGTAAAATCTCGTGAGCAAATCAACAAGATGCAAGAAAAGCTGGAACAAAGAGACATGGTCCCTGATATTATCGTGAACAATGCGGGGATTTCTCACTTTGGTATGCTTTCTGATGTAAGCGAAGAAGATTGGGACCTGGTGATGAATGTTAATCTTAAAGGCGCCTTTCTTTGTACACAAACGTTCATGACGGCAATGGTCAAACAAAAGTACGGCCGCATTATTAACGTATCCTCCATATGGGGCATCTCAGGTGCCTCCTGTGAGGTTGTATACTCAACAGCCAAAGGTGGGTTGAACGCCTTCACGAAGGCGTTAGCGAAGGAGCTGGCTCCTTCTGGCGTGACAGTGAATGCCGTAGCGCCTGGTGCGGTACATACCGAAATGATGGCAGGATTTCAACCTGAGGAGCGGGAAGCGATCGCCAATGAAATTCCGGTAGGCCGTTTTGCTTTGCCTGATGAAGTTGCTTCGCTTGTATACTTTCTAGCACTGCCTGAATCCGGCTATATTACGGGTCAAATCATAAGTCCAAATGGTGGATGGTTAACCTGAGTACAGTGTAGGAAGCCTCGCGCATAATTTTAAGCTGAGAAGCGAATATTACGTATGTAATGACCATTTCTCATAACTCAAAGGAGGCTTCTTACAATGGCTACTGTACTTAAGGTATTTGATAAGTGGAAAGAGTTTTTGGCTGAACGTGTGAGTCAGGCTGGACATGCGGGGATGAGTGAGGAAACCATTTCTAAGCTCGCTTTTCAAATCGGTGAATTTCTGGCAAATAAGGTGGATCCCGAAAATGAACAAGAGCGAGTGCTCAAAGAGCTGTGGGATGCAGGGGATGAGCAAGAAAAGCTTACAATTGCCCGCCTCATGGTAAAATTAGTAGACAAAGGTTAATAACCGTTTTACAATTCAATAGGGTACTATGTGAAAGCCTCCTCTTTCGGAGGCTTTTGCACGCTTTATAAGGATGAAAGGAACTGTAACTTCATGGCAATCAAACGTTTTGCGCTTACATTATTGCTCTTATCTTTTATCGTAGCAGGGTGTGGAAATCGTGGAATTCCAACCATTAAGCAGGAATTGCTGGATAATAAATTATCTGTGTTAATGCTGACAGGAGCTAGTGTGTCTGAACCGGCTAAGCAGTCGGTAGGAAATGCGCTTCAGCAGTGGAGAGATGCTAATTTTATAGCCTTTGATTGGATCAAGGATTTGAATCAACTGGATGAAAGCGTTATAGCAAAGTTGAAAGCAAGCAAGTATGATTACATATATGTCATTGGTAATGAACTGTTTCCTTCTGCTAATGGGGTGATTGGACAAGGACTTTCGATGGGTAAGTGGACCTTATTACAAAGTCAGCTTGATACCAAAGGAATCACAAGTCAGGTAAATGAGCAAGCTTCGTTCTTACAAATTGATTCTCTTCAGATTGAGACCTTGAAAAATAAATGGATCCAAGACCTATTAGCACAAAACGTTCTCGTGGAGTGGGTGACTCGAAGTGATCGTCCCATTCCTTCTGCATGGGCACCTTCGGAGGAAGCGGATCATATCGTTTTGCTCGATAATAATGAACAGTGGTTTCAGCAGTTATCGTTCCAAACGAGGCAGCATCACTCCAGCACGATTATTTTCTATACACCAGTAGATGAGGCACAAGTACAGAAAGCTAAGTCTATCGGAGTATCGATTGTGGATATTACAGGAGCTGTATCGGCTGAACTTAACTGGGCCCAAATCTTGGACAATCGTCTCGCTATGATGAAAACCAGTTCATGGAAAAAAGGTGGTATGATTTACAATGAACAAGAGCTTAAAGAACTAAAAATGAAATAAATTCGTGAATTTTTACGCGATAAAAGAAGGACATTGACGCAAATTGTAGAAATTATTTGAATAGGTATCGACTTGTTCGTTACAGATATTGCGATGAGGTGGAAAGATTGGACGTTAAAGAATGGTATATGGAGTACAAAATTCACAAAAACCGTCCCGGCTTATTAGGGGATATTGCTTCCTTGATGGGGATGCTGGATATTAATATTGTAACCATTAATGGGGTAGAAGATCGTACACGTGGTATGCTTCTACAAACCAATGATGAAGAAAAAATTGACTTAATGGGTAAAATGTTAAGAAAAGTAGATAATATTACTATTACCGCTCTTAGACCCCCAAAGCTTGTTGATATTTTGGCTGTCCGTCATGGTCGGTATATTGAGCGTGATTCGGATGATCGCAAAACATTCCGTTTTACTCGTGATGAATTGGGGCTATTAGTTGATTTCCTTGGTGAGATTTTCAAACGAGAAGGGAACCAAGTTGTAGGTCTTCGCGGCATGCCGCGAGTGGGTAAAACGGAATCGATTATTGCAGGAAGTGTATGCGCAAACAAACGTTGGACTTTTGTTTCCTCTACGTTACTCAGACAAACCGTACGCAGCCAACTATCAGAAGATGAAATGACTCCAAATAATGTATATATTATTGATGGAATCGTATCCACTATACGTTCGAATGAGAAGCATTACAGCCTTTTACAGGACATTATGGGTATGCCTTCTACCAAGGTTATCGAGCATCCGGATATATTTATTAGGGAGTCGGAATACACATATAATCACTTCGATTATATTATTGAGCTGCGAAATAGCCCGGATGAAGAAATCAATTATGATTCATTTACGTATACGTCCGAACCTTTTTAATGTCTGTAACGTCATTAAATAAAAGAAGATCCTGCGAGGAGGTGACCATATGTCTGATCTAGGATACATTTTACGCAAAACACGCCTGGAAAAAAAGATCTCGCTTGACGATCTTCAAGAAGTTACGAAAATTCGTAAACGATACTTGGAAGCGATTGAAGAAGGAAACTACAAGGTTCTGCCTGGCAGCTTCTATGTACGTGCCTTTATTAAAAGCTACGCTGAAGCAGTTGGACTTGACCCTGCTGAAGTTTTGGGCATGTACCAAACGACGAACCCCTCCCCAGCTGTAGAGAAACCAGTTGTAGAAACGATTCGTAAAAATAGAACAAGTGTCCGTAATACCGAGAAATTGAGCCGCTGGGCTTCTGGTACGATGTTTGTCTGTTTCATTCTGCTTATATTCGGTATCGTATACTATTATACATACAAGAATTATAAGGGAACGCCAGCGGATGAAAAACCTTCTCAAACGCAATCTCCGAGAATCACAGATTCTACGAATCCTGCGACTGGCGCTGCTCCAAGTACGACAATGAATGCGTCCGGTGACGGTAAAGTGGCGCCTCTTGCGACTCCTACTCCAACACCGGTGCCGACACCAACGCCATCTGTTCAGGTTAAGTTTAGCAGCAGCGAGAAAGGTGTAGATAATTACACGATAACCGGTGCTTCCAATCTGAATATTCAGATGAAAATAACAGGTTCCTGTTGGATTCGTGTGGATTCTCTTACAGAGGCAGGCGGTAAAGAAATGCTTAGACAGAAACTTTACAAAGCCGGTGACACGGACTCTTTTGATTTAACTGGTTCTGCGTATTTAAATGTAGGTGCAGCCAGTGCTTTGGAGCTTACTGTGAATGGTACGATCGTTCCTGTCGGGGATACTCCAAACCCCAAGAGGGTACAGCTCAATTTGCAAAAAAACTAGCTTTTTGACGTTTCCTGCGCTTTCCCGGGTAATGAATAATACCAAGAGATATCCTAGGCCGAGAGGGCTTGGGATGTTTCTTTTTTTACGGCTTCTTGCTATAATGCTATTGTAATTTGATGGAAAGGATGTTTTGTCTAAGATGAGTTCAGAATGCTCGTTTGATATCGTATCCAAGGTGGATATGCAGGAACTAAACAACGCCATACAGCAGGCGGAAAAAGAGATCCTTACCCGCTTTGACTTTAAAGGTAGTAAAAGCAGCATTAAATTGGATAAGGACCAGCTTGTTGTCACCTCCGATGATGAGTTTAAGCTTCAGAATGTCCTTGATATTATGCACGCCAAAATGACGAAGCGCGGTATCTCGATTAAGAATCTCGAGTACAGTAAAGTAGAACCGGCGGCTGGTTCCACGGTAAGGCAGAAAATCAGCATGAAGCAAGGTGTCGATCAGGAGAACTCGAAAAAAATTAACATTCTAATTCGTGACTCCAAACTTAAAGTTAAGACGCAAATCCAAGGGGATCAAATCCGGGTAACCGGTAAGAGTCGAGATGATTTACAAGCCGTTATTGCCTTGCTGCGTAAGGCGGAAATTCCTCTTGATTTGCAATTTGTAAACTTGAAATAGGCATACATAAGATGTTCTTTGGAGAGCAGCCCCCTACATGTAGGGGGTTTTTACATTTTGACACCCTATAGGGCTTGTATTATACTGGTAGGGAGTGTTTTTTAGGACTATTGGAGGTTGTTTCTTTCATGACAGAAAAGGTTAAAGTAGTTACTCTCGGATGCGAAAAGAATTTGGTCGATTCCGAGATTATGTCAGGATTAATTCATGGCCGTGGTTTTCAGCTTGTTGAGAACAAGGAAGATGCCACTGTTATTATCGTGAACACTTGCGGGTTCATTGATGCAGCAAAAGAAGAATCCGTTAATACAATTTTGGATATGGCAGAACTAAAGCAAACAGCGAATCTCAAAGCGCTTATCGTATCAGGGTGTTTGACTCAACGCTACAAAAAGCAGTTGATGGAAGAAATGCCTGAGATAGATGGCATCGTGGGTACCGGAGATTTCGATAAAATCAACCATATCGTAGATGAAGCGCTTCGCGGAAAGAAACCGGTTCTTGTTGGGAATCCGGTGTTTAATTATGATGCGGACCTGCCAAGACTTATGACTACTCCTCGATATACAGCTTATGTGAAAATTGCAGAAGGCTGCGATAATGCATGTACATTCTGTAGTATTCCAATTATGCGAGGCAATTTCAAAAGCAGAAGTATGGAGTCCATTGTTGCGGAAGTAGCTAATCTTGCTGCACAAGGCGTTAAAGAGATTAGTCTAATCGCGCAGGATTCCACGAATTATGGAACAGATCTTTATGATGGTTTCATGCTGCCTACTTTGCTTAATAAGGTTAGTGAAGTGGAAGGCATCGAGTGGGTACGATTGCACTATGCTTACCCTGGATTCTTTAGCGATGAATTGATTGCTGTCATGGCATCTAATCCGAAGGTATGTAAGTATATTGATATGCCACTTCAACATAGTGAAGATTCAATTCTCAAACGGATGCGTAGACCTGGCCGCCAGAAGGATACGCGTGAACTTGTTCGGAAAATTCGTGAAGCGATTCCTGATGTTGCCCTACGCACATCACTCATTGTAGGTTTTCCAGGTGAAACTGAACAAGATTTTGAAAACTTAAAACAATTTGTTCGCGACATTCAGTTTGACCGTCTTGGTGTTTTTGCCTATTCCAAGGAAGATGATACGCCAGCAGCACGTTTGCCGGACCAAGTCCCTGATGATGTTAAAGAGTATCGAGCGAACGCGATTATGGAAATTCAGCGTGAAATCTCGAACCTGCGTGGCGGACGCCGCATCGGGCAAGAAATTGACGTGCTTATAGAAAGATACGATGGCAGAAGTGATGTATACATTGGACGTTCCCAATTTGATGCTCCTGAGATTGATGGAGAAGTATTCGTGTCAAATGCGAAGCTTAACATTGGTGAACTAGCTAAAGTTCGTATTACCCACTCTTATGAGTTTGACTTATCCGGGGAGGTAATTGCATGAACCTGGCCAACCGCATCACCGTGGCGAGGATTTTATTAGTACCTATCATCATGTTTTTTCTGTTGATTAAGGTGAAATTCCCTCATATACGGATAGAGGAATTTAGCATAACGTATAATCAAATTATTGCTGCTTTAATTTTCATTATTGCAGCGAGTACAGACAGTTTAGATGGTTACATTGCCAGAAAACGTAATCTTGTAACCAATTTGGGCAAGCTGCTTGATCCTTTAGCGGATAAGCTGCTAGTTACGGCTGTACTCGTCTCATTAGTGGAAATGGATAAAGTAGATGCTTGGATTGTCATCGTCATTATCAGTAGGGAGTGGGCTGTTACAGGACTTCGCCAAATTGCTCTATTGGAAGGTACCGTGATGGCGGCTAGCAAATGGGGAAAAGCGAAGACGGCAGCTCAAATTACAGCCATCATTGCTCTACTTATTAATAATTTTCCTTTTACGTTTATGCACTTCCCTTTTGATGTTATAGCTAGTTGGGCAGCAGCAATTATTACCGTGTATTCTGGTGTAGAGTACTTTGTAAAGAATAAGCATGTCATAGATTTTTCAGAAAAGGCATAATAGGGCATCCTATTGGTTTTTTCTACCACATAAGAAGGTATAAGTTTTCGGTTCCCGAAAACCGCTTTCTTATTGGCGATAAAACCTACCTCTAAACGCGGTCGCTCATCTTGAATGGCCTCGATAGAGGTTTTCTCATTTTAAGGAGGGAATTCGAGATGAAAGCAGAAATTATCGCTGTTGGAACGGAACTTTTACTAGGCCAAATTGTAAATACGAATGCACAATTTCTCTCCAGAGAATGTGCTGCGCTTGGCGTAGATATGTATTTCCAAACGGTCGTTGGTGATAATGAACAGAGATTGCTAGATAGCTTCAAATTAGCCGTTTCAAGGGCTGATGTCGTTATTTGTACAGGAGGTCTTGGACCTACGCAGGATGATTTGACCAAGGATGTGCTTGCTGCGTTTGTAGGCCGTGAATTGACTGTGCATGAGCCTTCAATGAAAACAATTACAGATATGTTCCAGTCACGCGGGATCCATATGGTGGAAAGCAACAGACGTCAAGCGATGATGATTGAGGGAAGCGATCCTTTGCATAACGAAACAGGGCTTGCCGTTGGTATTGCATTTACATACGAAGGGACACATTTTATTCTTCTACCAGGCCCGCCAAAAGAAATGAAGCCGATGTTCACCAAGTATGCGGCTCCTTGGTTGCGTGCACGGATGACTGTTGAGATTCCGCTTTATTCTAAAATGCTCAAATTTGCCGGCATCGGTGAATCTAACTTAGAACATCAATTACTTGATCTAATCCAAGCTCAAACGGACCCAACGATCGCTCCATATGCCAAAGAAAGCGAAGTGACGATTCGCTTAACAACGCGTGCACAGACAGCTTCAGAAGGTGAACGGAATCTTCAAGCGACTGAACTAGAGATTAGAAAGCGATTAGGAGAGCATCTCTATGCCGACCAAGATGTTCCCATCGAAACGATTGTACTGCAATTGCTTGGCGAGAAGAACCAGACACTTGCTGTGGCCGAAAGCTGTACAGGCGGCTTACTTAGTGATTTGGTTACAGCAGTGCCGGGGAGCTCCCAATCATTTCTTGGAGGAATTATTTGTTATTCTAATGCCTTGAAGCATAAGCTCCTCGGTGTTCCAATGGAAGTGCTAGAAGGGGAGGGTTCCCCAGGTGCCGTTAGCAGCGAGACAGCGACCCTCTTAGCGGAACAATTGATTACTGTGACCGGAAGTGACTTTGGACTATCAGTCACGGGTGTAGCGGGTCCAAGTCCGTCTGAAGGTAAGCCAGTAGGGCTTGTTTATATAGGTTTTGCTCAAAAAGACGCAGCAACAAGGGTAATTACTTTGCAGCTATCTGGTAATCGGGAGTCCATCAAGCAAAGAGCGGCCAAAAGCGCACTCTATCATTTATGGAAACAGTTGAAAGATAGCTAGAGTTCGCATATAATGAGACTAAGTGTTAACGGAAGAACCGTAGCAAAGCGATAACTTTGTTGCGGTTTTTTGTTTGTTCGCTAAAAAGTCGAATGTATGTTCGAAAAAATGCTTGGCAAACACCTGAAAACAAGTTATCATATACCTATAATGATAGAAGAAGGAAGTGAGTGTTTTGTCAGATCGTCGCGCAGCACTTGATAATGCTTTACGTCAAATTGAAAAACAGTTCGGAAAAGGCTCCATTATGAAGCTTGGAGAATCTACACATATGCAAGTTGAAACGATTTCATCCGGCTCTCTCGCGCTTGATATCGCTCTTGGAATAGGTGGTTTTCCACGCGGAAGAATTATTGAAGTATACGGACCCGAGTCTTCCGGTAAAACTACGGTAGCTTTACATGCTATCGCAGAAGTACAGAAGAATGGTGGACAAGCAGCTTTTATCGATGCGGAGCACGCATTGGATCCTTCTTATGCAAGCAAGCTTGGTATTAATATAGATGAGCTTCTACTCTCTCAGCCGGATACCGGTGAACAAGCACTTGAGATCGCTGAAGCACTAGTACGAAGTGGTGCTGTAGATATTATTGTTATTGACTCTGTGGCGGCATTAGTGCCTAAAGCAGAGATTGAAGGCGATATGGGTGATTCTCACGTGGGTCTGCAGGCTCGTTTGATGTCCCAAGCACTTCGTAAGCTGTCTGGTGCGATTAACAAGTCCAAAGTTATCGCGATTTTCATTAACCAATTACGTGAAAAAGTTGGCGTTATGTTCGGTAACCCAGAGACAACACCTGGTGGCCGTGCACTTAAGTTCTATTCATCCGTTCGACTAGATGTTCGTCGTGTGGAAACTATCAAACAGGGTAATGATATGGTTGGTAACCGCACAAGAATTAAAGTCGTTAAGAATAAAGTAGCTCCGCCGTTCAAACAAGCGGAAGTGGATATTATGTACGGTGAAGGAATTTCACGCGAAGGCAGTATTATTGATATCGGAACAGAGATGGATATCGTTAATAAAAGCGGAGCTTGGTATTCGTATGAAGGTGAGCGTCTTGGTCAAGGCCGTGAGAATTCGAAGCAGTTTTTGAAAGATAACAAAAGTATTTCGGAAACGATTGAATTGCGGATTCGAGAGAACAGTAATTTAATCAAAGCAGTCCCGCTTAATGTTGACGAAGAAGACGATGAGTTGGAACCGGATTTCGAATAAGTATAAATGAGCATACAAGAAAGCACCTTAAACCTAGTGTTAAGGTGCTTTCTTCATTGAAGGAGTTGGTTAGTTTTGAATAGTGAAGAGCAACAACCATTGTTAATCATCACCAAGGTTGAGAAACAGAAGCTTGGTAAGCATCGATACAATATATTTCTAAATGATGAATATGCATTCTCGGTTCATGAAGACATTTTAATCAAGCATCGGTTAAATAAAGGGGAAACCATACATCTACAAGAAATCGAAAGTATAACGCTTGATGAGGAACAGAATATGGCTTATATAAAGGCAATAAACATGATAGGCAGACGACCTCATTCATTAAGTGAAGTAAAACGTAAGCTGAAAGAGAAAGGATTCGAAGTGCCTATTATTGCATGGGCATGTGAGAAGCTAGTCCAGCAAAATTATATCAATGATGAGGAATTTGCGAAAATGTGGACAGATAATCGCATTATTTCGCAGCGAAAAGGTCGTAATCTCATACGACAGGAGCTCCAACAAAGAGGCATTGATAAAGAATTGGTCAAAAATGCTATGGAGACTATCGATCCCGAAGATGAGTATACGGGGGCGATGAAGCTGGGCCAAACGAAATGGAAGCAAACCTCAGGCAAGACAATGGATCGTAAAAGAAAGACGGGAGCTTTTCTAATGCGGAGAGGTTATACGGGCTCTATTGTCAACAAGGTTTTGGGGGTATTAAGCAGTGAATCGAGTGAAGAGGAATTTGAAACCTCAGATGATCCATTTGATTGTTAATGTCATTAATTATATGTCAAATTAGTTAACGGCATTAAGTGTTGTGTAAGTGCTGGAAATACTTATTCCGTCATCTTAGGGACATTCGCTTGACAAGCTTCTTCGACAAAAGATAAAATAACAGTGTATATTTTCATAATGTATTCAAAATCATACTCAATTCATTGATTTTGAGGGGACAGATGTAGAAACCGCCAATTTTTACACTGTTGATTATGGATTATTAGCACTATAGTGCCTCTAACGCACGGTGCGCATTCATTTAAAAGCCATACTCTTAATAAGTAGGGTATGTATGACTAGTCAAACAATTAAAAATCGGATTAAAAAACCGAAGGGAATCCCCAGGCTAACACCTTGGAGAAACCAACGAGGAGGTGAACAAGATGATGTCATTCATCTGGATCGCGATCATTCTCATTGTTGGAGCTGCATGCTTAGGGATTGGTTATTTTATCCGTAAATCTCTTGCAGAAGCGAAAATTTCCAGTGCTGAAACAGCCGCTGAACAGATTAGAGAATCTGCCAAGAAGGAAGCAGAAGCACTGAAAAAAGAAACGGTTCTGGAAGCAAAGGACGAAGTGCATAAACTGAGGTCCGAAGCTGAAAAAGACATTCGTGAACGTCGAAATGAAATTCAACGACAAGAAAGACGATTGTTGCAAAAAGAGGAATCGCTGGATAAAAAATTAGAATCTCTCGAGCGTAAAGAAGAGCAAGTTGCCAACAAAGAGAAGCGGATCGAGGATACACAATCACAAATTGATCAGCTTTATAAAAGTCAAGTTTCGGAGTTAGAGCGAATTTCTGGTCTTACAATGGATGAAGCTAAGAGTATCATTCTTACAAATGTAGAACAGGAAGTTCGTCACGAAACCGCACAGCTTATTAAAGAAATCGAACAGCAAGCCAAAGAAGAAGGCGATAAGAAAGCCCGTGAAATCATCACGCTCGCCATTCAACGTTGTGCTGCAGATCATGTTGCTGAAACAACCGTTTCAGTTGTATCACTGCCAAATGAAGAAATGAAAGGCCGAATCATCGGTCGTGAAGGACGTAATATTCGCGCACTGGAAACATTGACGGGTATCGACCTTATCATTGATGATACGCCAGAAGCAGTTATTTTATCAGGATTTGATCCAATCCGACGCGAAATTGCTCGTACATCTTTAGAAAAGCTTGTTGCTGATGGACGTATTCATCCAGCACGCATTGAAGAGATGGTTGAGAAATCCCGTAAAGAAGTGGACGAACGTATCCGCGAATATGGGGAGCAAGCCACGTTTGAGGTTGGTGTTCACGGATTGCATCCTGACTTGATCAAAATTTTGGGTCGCTTAAAATTCAGAACAAGTTACGGTCAAAACGTGTTGAAACATTCCATGGAAGTAGCTTATCTGGCTGGTCTGATGGCCGGGGAGCTCGGGGTAGACGTAACTTTGGCGAAACGTGCCGGGCTGCTTCATGACATCGGTAAGGCGCTAGACCACGAGGTTGAAGGATCTCATGTGGAAATCGGTGTTGAGATTGGTAAGAAGTACAAGGAGCATCCAGTCGTTATTAATAGTATTGCTTCGCATCACGGTGACGTGGAAGCAACCTCTGTTATTGCGATGTTAGTAGGAGCTGCAGATGCTTTATCCGCAGCAAGACCTGGAGCACGCAGAGAGACGCTCGAAACGTATATTAAACGTCTGGAGAAACTTGAAGAAATTTCGGAATCCTTCGAAGGTGTTGAGAAATCATACGCCATTCAAGCAGGTCGCGAAGTACGCGTAATGGTTCAGCCGGAGAAAGTGGATGATACCGAAGCGTTCCGTCTAGCCCGCGATATTACGAAGAAAATCGAGAGTGAACTCGATTATCCAGGACATATTAAGGTTACGGTTATTCGTGAAACAAGGGCTGTTGAATACGCTAAATAAGATACCAATGCGAAAAGTGGCTGATATAGCCACTTTTCCTTATTTTCAGGCTGGTCATTGCATTCATCAATTGCTGGCCTTTGCATCTATTGTTTATAAAGGAGCTATTAATTTGTTATGAAAATTGTATTTATTGGAGATATTGTAGGATCTGTTGGAAGAAAAGCGTTGAAAAATATTATGCCTAGATTAAAACAAGCTCATCCTCACGCAGTGTTCATTGCTAATGGTGAGAATGCGGCTGCTGGGAAAGGTATTACATCGGCTATTGCTAAAGAAATCTATGAGATGGGCATTCAGGCTCTGACGATGGGTAATCATACATGGGACCAGAAAGAGATTTTTGATTTCATTGATCGTGACGAGAAGATGGTTCGACCCGCTAACTTTCCTCCTGGAACACCGGGTAGAGGACATACGGTCATTAAGGTCAAGGATCAGGAATTACTGATCATTAATTTGCAAGGACGCACATTCTTACCGCCGATTGATTGTCCCTTTCGTAAAGTGGACGAAATTCTTGAAGCAGATAAGAAGAAACATAAATTTGTATTTGTTGATTTCCATGCGGAAGCAACCTCTGAGAAAATTGCTATGGGTTGGCATTTGGATGGAAAAGTATCAGCAGTTGTCGGCACTCATACACATGTACAAACGAATGATAACCGTGTTTTGCCGCAAGGAACAGCTTATGTAACCGATGTAGGGATGGTAGGGCCGCGTGATGGTATTCTTGGCGTTGAGCGTAATGCTGTACTGCAAAAGTTCAAAACACAGCTTCCAGTTCGATTCGTAACGGATGAAGGCAAATGGCATTTCCATGCTGTTGTGATTGAATTGAACGATCAGACAGGTTTGGCAAAAGGAATTAACCTTATCCGCTATGATGAAGATCAAGTTTTCATGGATTAGCAGATAATTCCAAATTTTGTGAACATTTAAATTGGATACGATAGCATGTTTGTTCAACCTTGAGAATATGATGGGTAATGGAATCTATCCATCATTCCCGAGGAGGTACTATTCATGGATGTATTAAAAGTTTCAGCAAAGTCCAATCCAAACTCCGTAGCAGGTGCATTGGCAGGTGTGTTGCGTGAGCGTGGAGCTGCTGAGCTCCAAGCTATAGGTGCAGGCGCCTTAAACCAAGCCATCAAAGCAGTAGCTATCGCAAGAGGATTTGTGGCGCCCAGTGGAGTTGACTTAATTTGTGTACCAGCCTTCACAGACATCGTGATTGACGGGGAAGATCGGACGGCCATTAAACTTATTGTAGAGCCAAGGTAATACACCGTACCATACTAAAATAACTAGCCTGTTTACCTAGTAGACAGGTTTTTCACAATTCCTAACAAACCTCTGCTTAGGGGTTTTTGTGTTGTCTATAAGATGGTGTATAGGAGGCTGCTAGGATGAGAATAATGGATGGTCACTGCGATGCGCTTACGAAATTGTATATGAACCCCAAGCTGGACTTCGATAAGGAGGAGCAGGAGTTGGATGTTAGTTATCCAAGGCTTAAGCAAGCAGGAGTAAAAGTTCAGTGTTTTGCCATCTATTTATCAGACTCCATTCAGCAGCCTACATTCGATCATATTTTGCAAATGATTGATTTATTTCATCGGAAAATTGTTCGTCATCCAGGAATGAAATTTATTCAGAATGTAGAAGACTGGCGTGCTGTTGAAGCAGGGGAGCAGATTGGAGCTATTCTCACTCTTGAAGGATTAGATGCTTTAGCTGGTAACATGACGCATTTAAGGATTCTTCAGCACCTAGGTGTTAGAAGTATTGGTTTGACTTGGAACTATGCAAATTGGGCTGCGGATGGTGTTATGGAGCCGCGTAAAAGTGGTTTTACAAGAAAAGGCAAACTGATGTTAAAAGAATTAGAAACTATGGGTATAATAGCAGATGTATCACATTTATCAGTTGCGGCGTTCTGGGAATTGGTTGAGGTGTATGCTAAACCATTTATTGCATCCCATTCGAATGCTCAAAAAGTTTGTCCTCATCCAAGAAATTTATCAGATGATCAAATCAAAGCTATCATCAAGTGTCAAGGACTGATCGGGATTACGTTTGTTCCTTACTTTGTAGATAGCGCTAATTTAGCTGTTCCCATTACGGCACTGCTAAAGCATATTGATCATGTTTGTTCATTGGGTGGGGAAGGGCATATTGGCTTTGGATCGGATTTTGATGGGATTGAGCAATGGATGAAAGGTTTGAGACATGTCGGTCAATACGGAAATATAATAGAAGCTTTATGTAAAAACTATAAGGAAACACAAGTGGAGGCATTCCTCTATGGAAATTGGCGGAATTTCATGCTTACCAATCTTCCGAAATGAAAGTTGGGAATCATTCTAATATTGATATGGATTCGATCTAAAAACTCTATGTTTTAGAATCGTTTAAACCCCTTGCAATTTGCTCTGTAAAGGCATAGAATTTGGATGACAAGTGAAAGAAAATTTTTATAGCGTTATCTTAAATTTCTACAAATTAGCTTTTTTAGGTCTTCATGCAGCTACAATCAAAAGGAGTGGACGTACGGTGATTAGTCAGTTATCTTGGAAAATCGGAGGTCAGCAGGGTGAAGGGGTCGAAAGTACAGACCGCATTTTCTCTACTGCATTGAACCGTCTCGGTTACTATTTGTATGGGTACCGTCATTTCTCTTCACGGATTAAGGGGGGACATACAAATAACAAGATTCGCATCAGCACTAAACCGATTCGAGCAATTTCAGACGATTTAGACATTCTGGTCGCTTTCGACCAAGAGAGTATCGATTTTAATGCACACGAACTTCGTGATAACGGTGTTATCGTTGCAGATGCTAAGTTTAACCCCGTTTTACCTGAAGGAATTAAAGCACGTTTGTTTCCAGTTCCAATTACTGCGATTGCAGAAGAACTAGGAACTTCCTTATTTAAGAACATGGCCGCATCAGGCGCTTCGTGGGCATTGCTCGGTTTGCCGCTTGACGTGTTTAATAAAGCTGTTGAAGAAGAATTTGGTCGTAAAGGCGCAGCTGTTGTAGAAAAAAATATTGAAGCTGTTCGTAAAGGTGCAGAATCCGTCCTAGAATTGGCCGGTGGACCTATTGCTGACTTCCAATTGGAACCAGCTGACGGCAATCAAAAATTGTTCATGATCGGTAACGATGCCATCGCTCTTGGAGCTGTAGCAGCAGGTTGCCGCTTTATGCCAGCTTACCCAATTACACCAGCGTCTGAAGTTATGGAATACTTGCAAAAAGCACTTCCTAAATTGGGCGGAACTGTTATCCAAACGGAAGATGAAATTGCAGCATGTACAATGGCTATCGGCGCTAACTACGCAGGTGCTCGTGCACTTACAGCTTCTGCTGGTCCTGGTCTATCTTTGATGATGGAAGCCATTGGTCTGGCTGGTATGACTGAAACACCTGTTGTTATCGTAGATACACAACGTGGTGGTCCAAGTACGGGTCTTCCGACGAAACAAGAACAATCCGACTTGAACGCAATGGTATACGGTACACACGGTGAAATCCCGAAAATCGTTCTATCCCCTAGCACGATTGAAGAATGCTTCTATGATACGATTGAAGCTTTCAACCTTGCTGAGAAATATCAAGTTCCAGTCATTCTGATGACGGACCTACAGCTTTCCCTGGGTAAACAATCTGCAGAGATGCTAGATTACAACCGCATTGTGATTGACCGAGGAGCGCTAGTATCAGAAGCTCCTGAACAAGAAGCGAATCAATTGTTCAAACGTTATGAGTTCACTGAGAACGGTGTTTCACCGCGTGTCATTCCTGGCGTGAAGCATGGTATTCACCATGTTACAGGTGTTGAGCATGACCAAACAGGTCGTCCTTCGGAAAGCACTGAAAACCGCCAACGTATGATGGATAAACGTCTTGAGAAGCTAAAACACATACAAGTAACAGATGCCATTAAATTCGACGCACCTCATGAGAATCCAGATCTTCTGATTATCGGAATGGGTTCAACTGGCGGAACGATCGATGAAGCAAGAAGTCGCGTTGAACTAGAAGGAATTAAGACAAATCACGCTACAGTGCGTTTGATTCATCCGTTCCCTGCAGAGCAGCTTAGACCTCTTGTTGAAAAAGCGAAAACAGTTATCGTTGTTGAAAACAACGCAACTGGACAATTAGCAGATCAAATTAAACTGCATGTTGGTCATGCAGATAAAATTAAAAATGTTCTTAAATACAACGGTAACCCGTTCTTGCCAGCAGAAATTGAACAAAAATGTAAGGAGTTGACTTTAGCATGGCAACATTAAAAGATTTCCGTAACAATGTAAAGCCTAACTGGTGTCCAGGTTGCGGAGACTTCTCCGTACAAGCGGCAATTCAGCGTGCAGCAGCTAATGTTGGTTTAGAGCCTGAAGGCTTAGCAATCGTATCTGGTATCGGCTGTTCCGGTCGTATCTCTGGTTACATCAACGCTTATGGTTTCCACGGTATTCACGGTAGATCTTTGCCAATCGCACAAGGTGTGAAAATGGCTAACCGTGATTTGACTGTTATCGCTTCAGGCGGTGACGGCGACGGCTTCGCAATCGGTATGGGACATACTGTACATGCGATTCGTCGTAACATTGATGTAACGTACATCGTTATGGATAACCAAATCTACGGTTTGACAAAAGGTCAAGCATCCCCACGTAGTGCGGAAGGTTTCAAAACGAAAAGTGTGCCATCAGGTACAATTGAGTCTGCGATCTCGCCTTTAGAAGTTGCGATGGCTGCCGGTGCTTCTTTCGTAGCACAATCATTCTCCAGTAACTTGAAACAGTTAACGGCTGTTATCGAAGCTGGTTTGAATCACAAAGGTTTCTCTTTGATTAACGTGTTTAGCCCATGCGTAACTTTCAATAAAGTAAACACGTATGACTGGTTCAAAGAGAACATCGTGGATCTGGATGAAATTCAGGATTACGATTATACGAATCGCGTGATGGCAATGACCAAAATCATGGAAACAAACTCCATGTTGACGGGTATTATCTATCAAAACAAAGAGAAAAAGAGTTATGAAGATTCCATTCCAAGCTTTGCTAAAGAAGGACTTTCGAAACAAGACCTTAAGCTTTCAGAAGCTGATTTCAGCAAAATGCTTACTGAATTCAAATAATAGTTACACCTTTGAGGGCATATGGAGATTTTCCGTATGCCTTTTTTGCTGAGCGGCAATACTGGCTACTATCACAAAAGGTAAAGGATGGTTACTATGAAAACAGTCCCGGTAGGGGTTTCAGCTAGACATATACATCTATCTCCCGCTCATATTGATATATTATTTGGCCTGGGTTATGAATTGACGACGTTTAAGGATCTCTCACAACCAGGACAATTTGCGGCTCAAGAAACGGTCGCGATTGTTGGACCCAAATGTATGATCGAGAAAGTACGTATTCTTGGACCTTCACGACCTAATACACAAATCGAGGTATCTCGAACGGATGCTTTTTCTTTAGGGATAAACCCGCCGGTACGTGAATCCGGACAGATAGAGCACACTCCTGGCCTCCGTGTCATTGGTCCAAAGGGAGAGGTAGATTTGGAGAAAGGCGTAATTGTCGCGGCAAGACATATTCACTTTCATACTTCGGATGCTGAGAAATGGGGCATTCAAGATAAACAGCTTCTGCGTGTCAAAGTGAATGGAGAACGACCTTTAATTTTCGAGAATGTCATTGCGCGTGTATCTGATAACTATGCATTAGACATGCACATTGACACGGATGAGGGGAATGCTGCTGGTGTGAAAACTGGCGATTTAGCTGAACTAATCGATTAATTCTGTAAGTAAATATTCATATATATGTTAATTTCCTTTTGTACTATGCAGGCTTGAGATGCTATAATAAAAGTTGCGTCAGTTTACCAGCAAAACTCAGTTAACGCTTATGAAGTAAGTTTTCTATGAAAACTCTGCTTATGCTTACGAAGTTAGTTTTGCTAAAGCAAAACCTTTAGGAGGAAAGAAAGTGGCTAACCAAGTGAAATCCGACAAGGATTATTCCCAATATTTTCAGCCTCCTTCACTGACAGATGCAAAGAAGCGCGGAAAAGAAGAGATCGCCGTACACTATGACTTCACCATTCCTGAGGACATGCAGGAGTTCGGCAAAGATAAATATTATTTGATTCGCACTTACGGATGTCAGATGAATGAGCATGATACAGAAGTAATGAAGGGTTTACTCGAGCAAATGGGCTATCAAACGACAGAGGACAAGTACCAAGCAGATGTTATACTGCTCAACACTTGTGCGATTCGGGAGAATGCCGAAGACAAGGTGTTCGGTGAGCTCGGACATTTAAAGGCACTGAAAGCACAGAAACCAGGCCTTGTTCTTGGTGTTTGTGGTTGTATGTCGCAGGAAGAAGCGGTCGTTAATCGAATTATGCAAAAGCATGCTTTTGTAGATTTGATTTTCGGAACGCACAATATTCATCGACTACCGACCTTATTGAAGGATGCCTTCTATAACAAGGAAATGGTCGTTGAGGTCTGGTCCAAAGAAGGCGATATCATTGAGAATTTACCAAAAAAGCGTGAAGGTATCCGTGCTTGGGTGAACATCATGTTCGGCTGCGATAAGTTCTGTACATACTGTATAGTTCCTTATACTCGGGGTAAAGAGAGAAGTCGCCGTCCACAAGATGTGCTTGCTGAAGTTAGAGACTTGGCTCGTCAAGGGTTTCAGGAAATTACGCTGCTTGGACAGAATGTCAATGCCTATGGTAAAGATTTTGAGGATATTACGTATTCTTTCGCTGATTTAATGGACGATATTCGTAAAATTGATGTGCCACGTATTCGCTTTACTACCTCGCATCCAAGAGATTTTGATGATCGCTTGATTGAAGTACTAGGTAAACGCGGTAATCTTGTAGAGCATATACATCTACCAGTTCAATCGGGCAATACCGAGGTTCTGAAAAGAATGAGTAGAAAATATTCCAGAGATCATTATTTACAGCTGGCCAGTAAAATTAAAGAAACGATGCCCGATGTCGTTCTGACAACAGATATTATTGTTGGTTTTCCAGGTGAAACGGATGAGCAGTTCGATGAGACCATGTCTCTTTATGAGGAAGTAGGCTTCGATTTCGCGTTTACATTTATTTATTCGCCGCGAGAAGGTACGCCTGCTGCCGATATGGAAGACAATGTACCAATGGAAGTAAAGAAACAACGTCTTTATCGCTTGAATGAGCTAGTAAATAAACACAGTAAAGCGAGCAACGAGAGATTGTTAGGACAGACCGTTGAAGTGCTTGTTGAAGGCGAAAGTAAGAATAATGCTGATGTACTAGCTGGTCGCACGCGGACGAATAAATTGATCCATTTTACTGGCGACAAATCTTTAGTTGGTCAAATGGTTGAAGTGGAAGTGACGCATGCACAAACTTGGATTTTGAAGGGTGAGATTGTACACAAACCCATGAAAATGTCCATTTAATTTGAAGCTGAAACAGATAGGAGCGTGTTTAGAAGTGTCTCAATGTGATCACAAACATAACGATAATGAGCCTCATGCTTTTAAAGTAGAGGAGTTTACAAATACGGAAATGATCGTACGCGAAGATATTTTAACCAAAGCCAAGGAATTGGCTGAATTGTTAACTACTTCGAATGAGGTGCAGTTTTATCAAAAGGCTGAGAAGCAAATCGCTACGAATCCGGATATTCAAGTGCTAATTGGTGCGATCAAAAAGAAGCAGAAGGAAGTCGTTGCTTTCGAGACTTTCCAAAATGCTAAAATGATCGAGAAAATTGAGAATGAGATTGAAGTGCTGCAGGATCAATTAGATGAGATTCCGATTGTGAATGAATTCAAGCAAACACAAGAGGACATCAACTATTTATTGCAGCTTGTTATGTCGGTTATTCGTGATACGATTTCGGATAAAATTAATGTAGAAGCAGGCACGGCGGAAGCTCCGACATCTTGCGATTAAGATAACATCCTTTGGGAATTAGAAAATCGCCCTCTACTCAGGCTTATCGCTTGAAATGAGTGGCGATTTTTTCCCAAAAGGGCAGCTTATGAAATGAGTCTTTCTATCGGAAAGACAGAAGAATAGACTTACTCGAAGGAGACATAGCCATGCTTACAGTTCGTAATTTAAGTAAAGTATATCCTCCGGACAATGAGGTACTTTCACAAGTGAGCTTTCAAGTAGATGAAGGCGAATTCATTGCGGTTATTGGGAGCAGTGGAAGTGGGAAAACCACATTATTGCGCTGTATCAGTCATCAAGAGAAATGGACTAGTGGTCAGCTGATCTATAACTCCAATGATATCTCGAAGCCAGGTCCATTCGAACGCTTCAAATTAGGTAGAGATTTTGCATTTCTTGAAGAAAAGCCTGCTTTGAATCGAAATAAAAGCGCTGTCAAGAATGTTATGATGGGTCGTGTCTATCAAACACCTTTGCGTATTTTGACTGGCATGACTTCAAGAGATGAGCATGTGGACAGCATGGATTATTTGGAAAAAGTGGGTTTGCTTGATAAGGGAGAGAAGAAGGTTGGTCAGCTAAGCGGCGGTGAGCAGCAGCGCGTTGCTATTGCTAAAGCGCTTATACTAGGACCAAAGGTGCTTGTCGCCGATGAACCTGTGTCTGGTCTTGATCCGAAATCAACGGAATATATCTTGCAGGATTTGAAATCGCTTTGCAAAGATCGAAATATGAGCGTCATTGCTACTCTACACCAAGTTGAACTTGCGGAGAGATATGCCACTCGTATTTGGGGACTTTCTGAAGGTAAAATTGTGCTGGATATTCCAGCAAGGTCGCTCACCATGCGTGAAAAAAAGCTCATCTTTGGTGAAGTATGATCCAGGTCTTATTCGTTTGCTTAGGAAATATATGTCGGTCTCCCATGGCTGAAGCTGTTTTTCGTCATCAGGTAAAAAAAGCGGGTCTCGATGCTGTAATTACTATTGATTCTGCCGGAACTGGTGATTGGCACATTGGACATCCCCCACATCAAGGAACTAGGGACATATTGGATCAGTATCAGATTAATCATGAGGGCCTAAAAGCAAGGCAAGTTAGGTCCGATGACTTTGTTCAATATACATATATTATTGCGATGGATGAGAGTAATGTAACTAATCTGGCATCTTTTGCTCCTGCTTTCGTTGAAGGTGAGAAACGAGCTTCTATTCATAAATTGCTGGATTTTGCACCTGATCGTGCCAATAAAGATGTTCCAGACCCTTATTACACGGGTAATTTTCAAGAGGTGTACGAGATGGTCGAAGAGAGCTGCGAACGCTTACTAGCCTTTATCATCGAGAAAGAAAAGATGTAAGATGATCCCTTATGAAATAAAAAAAGCAAGTGTGAGAAAAGATTCTTTTCTTTTCACCCTTGCTTTTTTCCTTTTGAGGAGTTCTAAAATATAGTTATACCGATGCGCTGCATATATTCAGATATGGCTTTGAGCATACTCGGATGGATGGGAATAATGACATCGGTTGGCCCTATTTCGAACAGCCCGCTGCGGTTATGGACGGTAGCTGCTTGGACATAAATGCGGAAGTAATCAGAACCAGGTGCTACATGGGTGAATTCTCGATTGGCTGATCGCGAGTTTACGAAGGTGACGGCTTTGAAAGCTGAATGATCGTATGGAATAATGCTAATTATATGTTCCAACTTGAAATAATAATTAATGTGAGGTTTGTGAAGGATCAACTCTTTGGAAGAGACAGTAAGACCGAAATCCCTCTTTTTATGAGACATTTTTAAGTCGCCCTCAAGTGATTTAATCGGAATGAAATCTGAATTCATAGTAAAGCCCTCCTTACCAGTCATGATGACCGCTAGTCTTAACAGAATAGCACAGATCATCAAGTATGTTAATGGAGGGCGCTGGGTGCTCACTTTTGCTGAAATAAAATGGAGCATTGCGTGCCTTGGTTTAAATTGCTGGAGAAGGAGATTTTTCCGTTCATCATTTTGATAATACTCATGACCACGACGAGCCCAAGTCCAGTACCTTGTTCTTTGGTCGTGTAGAAAGGCATACCGATCGAATTTAATTGCTGCTTACTCATTCCAACACCAGTGTCAGAAATAGAAATTTGTACAGCATTAGGCAGCTTACAGGTGCTTAATGAAATTTTACCGCCGTTAGGCATAGACTCAATCGCATTTTTAACAAGATTCATCAAACATTGGCGCAGCTTTTTGGATTCACCTAGGATGTAAAGGGGATCTTCATTTTCATGACTAATATGGATAGCAACCTGGTGATCTGTAGCAAATGGTGTGATGAAACGCAGCATGGCTTCTATCTCTTCCTTGAGTTCTAATTGTTCCTGTAAGTTAGATGACGGCTTGGCGTAGTTTAAGTAATCACCCAGGATGGCATTTGCTTGATCCACACCCGACAACGCAAGGTCGACATACCGCTTGTGATCGTTGAGGGATAACTCTTTCTGATCCAGCAACTGAAGAAAGCCTCTTGTAGATGTGAGAGGATTACGTATTTCATGAGAAATGGTGGCTGCAAACTGGCCGAGCATTCGATCCTTTTCCAATGCGACAAGTCTCTGTTTGTGAATCTCATGCTTTTTCACAAAAAATTGTAAGTATGTAATCATCCAAAGAGAGAAAAAGGAAAAAATTACGGTGTATGCAGCATACAAATAAATAGGAGATTGTATGTTCAGCGTTAACAGTGCATACAATACTTCGTACACGAGCAGCATACCCGTTGCATAAGTTAATTTCATCTTGAGTGTAGGTTGATTTATTATATTTCTGAAGAGAAATCCACCTATTAATAATAAAACAGCACTGCTTATTAGAGCGGGTTGCCAATAGTAATTCAGTACGACCATACAACCTATGTTAAATAAGGTCCAGGTAATAAAAGCTGGTATAAATCCGACAAACAGAATCACAGCAATCAAGCTGATCGGAAACAAATGGAGGGAATAAATTAAGGGATCAATGTCTTCAAATTTCCAGTACAAAAAGATGAGTACGATTAAAATAATTGCGAATAGAAATCTACGCTGATATTCTTTGTAAATGAAAATAGGGGTAAGAACTAGATGGATTAATATAGCACTCATGATGTAGAAGAGACCATGTAGTTCATTGGAAATGATTGAATGGAGCAAATGAAATGCCATCCTTTCCGCTGTCCGACAGTATCTTTTTTATTTCTACATTATCTCACAAAAACTGACCTTATCAAGGGAAATGGGGCATTTCGAATGCTAAAGATTTGATAAAGACTTATGGTGTAATTCCTATAAACCGCGGTATAATAAAGGAACACGACAATGCAAGCGTTTACAATCTAAGTTGGTTAGCAAACAAGGAGAGATGAGGATGCGGGCGTGCTCACAGGTTTGCGGTGTTGTCTTTAATCCGATTGATGAAGATTATGTTGACGTATGTGAGGATTGTGAGGATGCCGAGAAGGATAATGCTGCTCTAGACGAGAACTCAGAGCCGAGAAGTTACTATTTGGGAGGGTGCGGCCTCATCATCGATTATTTGCTATGAATGGAACCTTCAAAAAAAGGTTGATTACCAGAGATTTCTTGTTACAATGAGAGTAGATTTACTATTCATACTATTCATTATTTATGCAGTTCATTTTTGAAAGGAGACCTAGCATGGTAACTTTACCTAAATTGAACGATCTCGGTTTTTTTGAGATTAGACTGGAATCCATCGGTGGGCTCGGCGCAAATCTAGCGGGTAAGATGTTGGCGGAAGCGGGAGTCGTTGGGGTGGGTTTGAACGGGGTTAGCTTTTCTTCCTATGGTTCAGAGAAGAAAGGGTCAGCAGTGAAAGCACATATTAGGTTCTGTGACATGGATACGAGAATTCGGGATACTTCGCCGGTCGAACGTCCGCATGTTGTGGGTGTTTTTCACGAATCACTTTCCAAAACTGTAAACGTTATCAGTGGCATCTATGAAGATAGTACAGTACTTGTAAATTCGACAAAAACACCGGATGAATTGAAGGAAAAGATGAAGCTCCGGGGCGGTACCATTGCAGTTATCGATGCAATTGGAATCTCATTAGAAGAGAAGAATCGCGTGAATATGGCGATGCTTGGTGCGCTATTCCGGTTGTGTGATTTCCTTGATCCAGATGTCATGAGAGGCGTTATTCGTAAATCGTTAGAAAAGAAATATCCGCTTGCTGTTGCACCAGCCCTACGAACGTTTGACCGCGGTTACAATGAAGTTAAGTTCCAAACGTATGCGCTTCCAGAAGGGGAGACGATGCCCGATTTCGTTCGTTTCGATACGCCAGTGCTTGGCTATGAAACGCAGTCCATTGGTGGTGTCATTACGAATCCTGGGAACAGCATTCTGAAGGATTTAAGCATTTCACGTGCGGGGATGATGCCGCATTTCCATGAAGATAAATGTATTCACTGTGCTTCCTGCGATAATGTGTGTCCGGATTTCTGTTTCGTTTGGGATGAACTCCCCGACAAGAAGGGGCGGCCTCAAATGTTCTTACAGGGGATCGACTATCAATATTGTAAGGGTTGCCTTAAATGTGTACAGGCTTGTCCGACCGAAGCGCTCGTAAGTGAGCGGGAAGAAGATGGTTATGCGGACTTAAATCGCATGCCTCATCGATTCAATCTAGCTGTAAACTCTTAGAGAGTATTTATGGGAGAAGGGTGGAACTACTCGCATGTCCATTGATATCAAGAAGGAATTAGGGCAAGCCAAGGTCGAACAGCGCATTGTATATGAATCAGGTAACGAGATGGCGGCATATGCGGCTCATCAAATTAATTATCATGTTATGGGATACTTTCCGATATCTCCATCTACGGAGGTTGCCCAATTTCTAGATCTTATGAAGTCCAACGGACAACATGACATCGTACTCATTCCAGCAGACGGTGAACATGGTTCAGCAGGCATATGTTATGGCGCATCAACTGCTGGCGGCCGCGTATTTAACGCGACAAGCGCCAACGGTTATTTGTACATGTTGGAACAAATGCCGGTACAATCCGGGACACGCTTTCCCATGGTGATGAACTTGGTATGCCGCTCTGTATCCGGACCACTGAATATTCATGGGGATCACTCCGATCTGTACTATGCTTTAAATACGGGTTGGCCGATTGTAATGTGTCGTGACCCACAAGCGGTCTATGACATGAATATCATTGCTTTAAAGCTGGCTGAGGATCCGGAAGTGCGTTTACCGGTATTGGTTGCTTCAGACGGTTATTTCACATCTCACCAAAAACGTAGAGTACAAACGTTCGCACATCGAGAGGATGTGCATGCTTTCGTAGGAGAGAAGCCACAGGGCTTCCCAGATACGTTGGATCGTAATAATCCGATTACCGTAGGTCCTTATATGAATGAGCCAGATTATATTAATAACTGCTACCAGCAGTCCATGGCCATGTATAACGCCGAAGGTGTTTATGATCGTATTCGGCAAGAATATGCTGAGCTGACGGGCCGTGATTATCCGATTCTTGAGCTATATCGGATGGAAGACGCGGAAGTCGCCGTTTTCTTGATGAATTCGGCTTCCGAAATCATCAAGGACGTCGTCGACCAGCTCCGCGAGAAGGGCATTAAGGCCGGATCGATCGCGCCGAACATCATCCGTCCATTCCCAGCAAAGCAGATCGCTGAAGCTTTGCAGAATGTGAAGGCGATCACCGTTGGCGATCGCGCGGATTCCTATGGCGGCCATGGCGGCAATATGGTCAACGAAATTAAAGCGGCGCTGTTCACACATGGGAACAGAGATACGCTAGTCATAAGCCGAATCTACGGCTTAGGTGGCAAGGACTTTTATGCCGAAGACGGGCATAGTTTGTTCCAATTTGCCATTGACGCTGTACAAAGCGGCAAGGTGGAAGTTCCCTTCGATTACTACGGCCACACGCCAGGTGATCCATCGAAAGCGCCGAAGCGGGTGTTGACGCCGATGAAGTATGAGGATTTGAAGACGGGACTCATTACGGTAACGCCGGATGAGAACACGGGCAAGCTGAATGTACGTATCCCGCCATTACGTGCATTGACGAAGAAACCGAAGCGTATTGCTCCGGGGCATGGCGCATGTCCAGGCTGCGGTATTTTCTCCGGCTTGGAGCTGTTTTTCAAAGGGATTGAAGGCGATATTGTCTCGATCTTCCATACAGGCTGTGCGATGGTTGTAACGACGGGTTATCCGTATTCGGCTCACAAAGCGACCTATATTCATAATCTGTTCCAGAACGGCGCAGCGACCCTCTCAGGTGTTGTGGAGATGTTCTGGGAGCGCAAGCGACGTGGCGAGCTCGACCATTTGGGTTTGAAGGACGATTTCACCTTCGTGATGATCACTGGTGACGGCGGAATGGATATCGGCATGGGTCCAGCGATCGGAGCGGCTTTGCGCAATCATAAAATGATTATTCTCGAGTACGATAATGAGGGATACATGAATACGGGCGCTCAGTTGTCTTATTCGACACCAATGGGTCATCGTACATCGACTTCGAATGTTGGGAAGCATCAGGGTGGTAAAGTGTTCCATCACAAGGATACAGCCCAAATCATGGCCGCTACCCATATTCCGTATGTATTTACGGGGTCGGAAGCGTATCCGCAGGATCTTGTGAAGAAAGCCGCGAAAGCACAGTGGTACGCTCAGAATGAGGGATTGGTGTATGGCAAAATTCTCATTGCCTGTCCACTGAACTGGTTGTCGGATGATCAGGAAGGCTCCAATATCGTAGGAGCTGCGGTAGATTCCTGCTTCTTCCCGCTCTATGAAGTGGAGCACGGGGTTACGTCCATCACGTATAATCCAGAGGATAAGAGCAAGAAGATTCCACTATCGGATTGGCTCAAGACGATGGGGAAAACGAAGCATATGACGAAGCCTGAATATGAGGGTTCCCTGAAATCATTCGAAACGGAAGTCGAACGTCGTTGGAATATGTTAAAAGCGAAGCATGAGAATGCTTATTTATAAGTCGTCATTATGAGAAAACCTTTATCGAGGTCATTCAAAGATGAGCTACCGCGTTTAGATGTAGGTTTTATCGCCAATAACAAAGCGGTTTTCGGAAACCGAAAACTTATACTTTCTTATGTGGTAAAAAATGAAGGCACATTCACCTCTGTGGTGAACGTGCCTTTTTATCGGAGGAATGAAAGATGCCCTATGTGTTACAGCACAAAATATCGCAGCAGATTTTCACATGTACACTTGTCAATCACTACGGATTAGCCTATTATGGCGTTAAATTTTGGCCGGATTTAGAAGAGGCTGAGCAGCAATTCCCTGCTTTTCTACACAACATGGGGGGAATGGATTCGGATGCTTGGCATGTGACTGAGCTCGAGGAAGGTGAAATGAAGCTCTGCAATGTGAAGCTGAAAAATGACCCTAATTTGCAAGTGTTTTGGCCTCATACACGAAAACCGGAAGTCCGTAAACTGGAAAAATAAACCCTAGCGTCAATAGGTACGCAGCCACTATGAGTTCGACAAGAAACGCAACCTTTCGCCTATATTCGTGAAGAACCCCCTCAAACTATAATAAGGGTACGGAAGAAAAAATTAACATCACAACGAAATGGCAATCCGAGCGAAAGCTTGGGTAAAACAAGGGTCTCGTGCCTACAGTGCTAGCAAGCTGCCGAATACGATGGGACCTTCCTAATAGAAAAGGATGACCCGATGAAGGCTGACGGGTTGTCCTTTTTACTATCTATTGGAGGTGTCAGACACAAGTACCCATATCGTCAGATCGGTTATACAAGGCCCATAATCAGCTAGAGACACACCACCTATGGAGGAAGAGAAGATGAGAAAATGGACAATGGTTATCGGAATGCTTATGCTTGCGCTTACTTTTGTTTTTCCTGCGGCAATAAAGGCAGATGAAGGAGTAACGACAAAAGCACAAATTGTTTCAGGGGTAAGCTTCAGAAATCAACCAAGCACATCAAGCAATGTTATACGCGTATTGAAAACAAACGAAATCGTCACCGTCACCGACTATGTAACGACGAATTGGTACAAAATCAAGGATGCGCAAGGTGTAAGTGGATATGTTTCGACAAATAGTAAATACATAAAAATAACTAGCAATGCGGAAATCATCTATGGCGTAAACTTTCGCACACTTCCTTCTTCTGAAAAAGGCTCCAAAGTGATTCGGATGCTCAGTAAAGGAGAAGATGTCCTAGTTACAGATAAAGTCAATGACAGTTGGTATAAAATTCAAGACGCTAATGGAACTAGCGGGTATCTATCTTCTAGTAGTAAATACATAAACACTAACTTTTCAGTTATTAAACCCAGTCTACCTCTTGCTGAAGAAATAGAAGCTGTTATTGCAGCTGGCCAAGTTTACTTAGGCACACCCTATGAGTTTGGTTCGGAACGTAACGATACCACGACATTCGATTGCTCGGATTTCATTCAAACGATGTTCTGGGATGCCCTTCGCTTCTCCATTCCAAGTGATTCTCAGGCACAAGGTAACTACGTTAAATCGTTAGGCCCCGTAAAGAAGGATTGGACAACTTTGAAACGTGGAGATCTGATGTTCTTCAGCAGCTACAAAGGGAGCAAAGCAACAGATTATGATAACGTGAATGTTCTTACAGAACCGATCACGCATGTTGGTCTTTACTTAGGAAATGGAAATATGCTGCATACGTATTCGATTGAATCCGGCGGTGTTCGTACGGATAAGATCGCTGGGAAGCAATGGGAAAATCGCTTTTTGTACGGTGGCCGTATTTTACAATAAGTGATGGTTCGATCATAGGAACTTTGCCATATACTATAGATAGGGGCGGATGCTGCTTCAGCATTCGCTTCTTCCTCATTCTAAGGAGAAAGGAAGCCTTATCTTTGAAACCTTCGACGACGCCCCATCCATTGGAATTTCGGAACACAACGGAAAGAGGACTTAACCTAGATACCGTACACGAGCGTATTCTCCATTTCATGCGTCACGACCCCGTAGCAACATACAAATTTATTATTGGTACGGATTGTCAGGTGCACTCAGGTCATACGAAATTCATTACCGGTGTAGTGATCCAGCGGTTAGGAAAAGGAGCGTGGGCGTGTTATCGTCAAGTCATCGTTCATCGAGCCCTACATTCGATTAAAGAAAAGCTGTCGATGGAAACCGCTTTGAGTGAAGAGATTGCGATGTACTTTGATGAGTCTAAGCGACAGGATATGGAAAACATTATTCTTCCTTATCTGTATCAAGGTGCCTCAATCGATATGTTTATTCATATTGATGCGGGTGATGATGAGAATAAGAACCGGACGGCTAAATTCGTTCAAGAGATGGTGCGGCGAGTGGAATCTGTCGGTATGGTTCCTGTTATTAAACCAGATTGTTATGTAGCTTCGGCCTATGCCAATCGTTTTTCAAAGAAGCCGTATCAGCCAATTTATGAGAATCATGAGGTTATCGATGGCATCCTATAAGAGAAATAGAAACCGTTAGTTCGAAGTGGTCACCTCGATCATATGAACTGACGGTTTTGTTTGGTTGAGAAAGTTGTGAAAAGAGGATTTCTTCAGTTTCTTAGCGAAGTAATGCTTTTACAAGCTTAGAGAGAAAGGGGAGAATATGATGAGCAAAACATTTATAATCGAAGCCGTTATGCTAGCGGTGCATGGTCAATTAATGCTGCCAGAACGGCCTGTTACTTATGTGATTCCTTATACCAGCATTCAGGAGTTATATGAACTTCAGACAGGCAGCGAGCCGATCATGTTAGAGGAAGAAGACGACGGCTTCGTGAAGCAAATGATTGGTGAACTGATTGCTTTCTTCGAGGAAGCGTTTAATAAGAAAAAAATTGAAAAGGCGTTAACTGTTCCATGGCGTAAAAGCCCTCCTTTGCCAATTAATGAGCATGTCACCTTGATGGTCGTTTTTGCGATCGATAATGAAGAGTACGGGGACAATTTCGACCCGATTGAGACGGAATTAATTCTGACCGCGATCAAAGAACAGGCTGCTCTGTTAACGGATCAATTAGATCTCATTGAACGAATGGTTCAAGCAGGAATTCCTGTCGAAGCTTTTGACGTAGAGGATTTCGAATTTGCGGTAGAGGGTGACAATCAGGTTTAGGAAGAGGAGTTGAAGTGTGTAAATATGCGAGTCAAAGATCAAGAGGAGCAATTAGCCTCACTGCCAACATATTGGTTTCCTACTCAAACGTGGTCCATGCGTATTGGCGCGGGAGGTATGAATAATACAACTCGGTTCGTTGTCGTGGAAGGCACTTCCTATGTACTTCGATTGTACGAAACTCATCGTGACATAGACAAGATTATTTTCGAGCATAGTGTTCTTCTGGCTTTAGATAAAGAAAAAGATAAACTTCCATTTCGTGTACCTGTGCCAGTGGAGCTCCCGACTGGGGGGACGGTTGTTCGAGTAGATGCTAGGGAAGGCAAACTGGCTGCCTTATTTACTTTCACAGATGGCTGCAATCCTACTTGGGAGAAAGCTCATCAACTATTGCAATTCGGAGAAGCTGTCGGACAATTGTCATGTGCACTGGCTGCGATTTCCATGGAACTTAAACCTGTCTATCCACCTTATTATGAAATTGAACATATCCATCCGCGCTGCACACCAGAAGCGATTCAAGAGTTCTGCCTTTATCCACCAGAACCGTTCAGGCTGCAGCACGATGAGCTTTCCTATATATTTGGGCGATTTGCTGCTTTTTATAAGGCTATTCCTGATCTTCGAAAGCTTCCTCACCAACTCGTTCATGGTGATATCAATGGATCTAATATGTTGGTTGATACCTATGGGTATATTACGGCCGTTCTTGATTTTGAGTTCGTAACTTTAGATGTCCGAGTGATGGAGTTAGCGGTTTGTTTATCGGATCTTATCGATCCGACTATGCCATTAAAGGAATTGCAACGCAATTGTGCAGCCTTTTATGAGGGGTATCACCAGTCGATCATTTTGGAGGAGGAAGAAATTGAGTTATTGCCTCTTCTGATCGAGCTTCGTCGGCTGGATGTATTTATCCATTTTCTAGGAAGATACTTAGATGGTGTGGATGATCAAGGCGTGCTCGTTGATATTATTCATAATACGTATGGAAAAACGAAGTGGCTGCAAATGAATGGCTCGGAGCTTGTTCTTCCTTTATTCAAATAGGGTAAAGATGCGGTGCATTCATACAACCGATAGCTGGCTGGTCGGCATACCATATAGTACCAAATGAAAAAGGTGGTGCTTAGGTATGCCTAAAGGTGTTTATCTGGGAAATGTTCGCGCTGTGCCTAACTGTGGTCGTTTTTGCCGTAATGTATGTACACGATTATTTGTAGTTGGGCGCAATCAATGTATTGCGGATTGTCTGCGGTGTGGTGGATTACGTGGAAGCGCAAAGTCCACTGTGAAATCAAAAGGAAAAATGGCTAACAAATCAAATCGTAAATGTAATTGCGGTTGTGGCAAAAGTAAATAAATTTGAAATAACTGTCGAAGGAATTCGGCAGTTTTATTTCTGATTGTAGGTAAAATAAATGCATGACTAACCTTGAGGTAAGTAAGACACGTTTTTTTCAGTTCTTTTTTTGTTGCCTCGGTTAACCTATACTAGTACTTAAGAAGCCAGTTTACTGGTGAAACTTTGTAGAAACTTACGAAGTAAGTTTTCTACGAAAACTCTAGTGGAAGCTTACGAAGTAAGTTATCTACGATAACTCTGAGGAGGACAAACATGGTCTATCAAGCAAGCTCAACGCGTTATGCAGAAATGAAATATAATCGTTCAGGCAAATCGGGACTTAAGCTCCCGGCCATTTCATTAGGTTTGTGGCACAATTTTGGTGGATTAGATCTCCATGAGAATGGAAGGGCTATGTTGCTTCGCTCTTTTGACTTAGGGATTACCCATTTTGATTTGGCTAATAACTACGGGCCGCCACCAGGGTCAGCTGAGGAAATGTTTGGTAAGGTATTGAAAAGCGACTTGGCCGCGTACCGCGATGAGTTGATCATCTCTACCAAGGCTGGCTACCACATGTGGGAAGGTCCTTATGGGGAGTGGGGCTCCAAGAAATATCTAGTATCCAGCTTGGATCAAAGTTTGAAAAGAATGGGATTGGAATATGTAGATATTTTCTATTCACACAGACCGGATCCGAATACGCCATTCGAAGAGACAATGGCTGCCCTGGATTTAATAGTTCGTCAAGGTAAAGCGTTGTACATAGGACTTTCCAATTACACGGCAGAGCAAACGAAAGAAGCGGTAACCATTCTGAAAGGTCTGGGAACACCACTGCTGATTCATCAACCTTCCTACAGCATGCTGAATCGTTGGATTGAGAATGGACTGCAGGATGTGCTGGATGAGTTTGGCGTAGGCAGCATCGCGTTTTGTCCGCTTGCACAAGGCCTGCTGACGAACAAGTACGTGAGTGGGGTGCCAAGTGATTCTCGCGCGGGTGGGAAGAGTCAATTCCTGAACACGAAAGATATTACGGAAGAGAAACTTGCTCAAATTAATCAACTGAATGAGATAGCGAGCAGTCGTGGCCAAAGCTTGGCGCAAATGTCGCTAGCTTGGGTTCTACGCGGCGAGCGAGTAACGTCAGCGTTGATTGGTGCAAGTCGTGTGTCTCAAATTGAAGAGAACGTAGCTGCACTTAAAAACCTAGCATTCTCTCCAGAAGAATTGGCTAAAATAGAAGAAATCCTGAAGTAATCTTCAGGATTCCAGCCGTTTATCAATCGCTTCGGACATTGTTTTATCGGTGAGATGCGCATAGATTTGCGTTGTTTCAGGGGAGGCATGGCCGAGCTGCTCTTGTGTTTTGTACAAGTCATTCTGTAAGTAATAATCTGTGGCGAACGAGTGCCGCAGCTTATGAACGGACAGGTAGGGCTTGCCGAAGCGCTTAGCGTACTTGATAACGAGTTCTTGGATAGCCCGTTTCGTCATACGTTCGCCCTCTTTTTTGCCATTTGCGATGGCAAGGAAGAGGGCTTTTTCCTTTTTGAGCGGCTTATAGCGAGTTGAGCGGATGGCGATATAGTCCGTTAGAGCTTGAATAGCTTCATTACGGAAGTATACGGGAGTTTTGAACGTGTCATCATTCTTACCTTTGCGATATACATAGGTAAGCTTCTTCTTAAGGTCAATATCATCGACGTTCAGATTGAATACTTCCGATACACGAAGCCCCGAATTAAGTATGAGTGTAATGATGCAAGTATCTCTTATTTTGTTCAACTCATAGGAGTAAAGAGCTTGCTTATTAGTAGCTACATCGTGCTCATAGCCATGCTGCACATACGCAATAAATTCAACGATCTCCTCTTCTTGAAGCAGCTTGCCCTCGAGTTTAGCGGCACTGTCCTTGGGCCTATGCGAGCGTTTGATCTCCACTTTGGCCATCACATTCCGCTTCAGAAGCGGGTAGAAATTATCGTCTTCGGCAATTTGGCTTAAATAGTGGAATAAGGAACGCAATGCGGAAAGCTTACGGTTAATCGTCGTTTTCACATTAGCCTGAGCTTTACGAGTTGCTAGGAACATGCGAAAGTTGTCAACGCTATCCATATGTAATTTCTCCAAATCCTCAAGAGGAACTTGGTTCATAGATGGTGCTGAACTTAATCCTTCGGCTAGCAGCCAGGATAGAAAGATTTCGTAATCACGTACATACTCAAGTAATGAGGACGGAGAGAGGTCTGGCAGCTTATAATTGATAAATTTCTCAATATACCACGGCATGGTAGGGATTCTTTTTTCTAATTCAAGGCGATCTTTGACTTTAATGATGTTCATAGGTAAATGTCACCTCACTAGCTTCTTCTTGCTGTTAGTATAGCAGTGGGTAAGGGAAATTGGTAGAAGAAGGTCGATTCGAAGCATAAGACCCTGTGCTATTATTTAGTGTACCAAACTATTCTGCGCACTCGCACGTCTTAACTCATACAAGACCAAATCTTATACGCGCGTAGAAAAAGGAGCGTCTTTTAATCTCATGACGATGAATGGCAAGTTAGAAAAGTTACTGATTGCATGTATGACTGAACATAAAGAAAATGTGTATCGATTAGCTTACAGTTACGTGAAAAATTCGGAAGATGCCCTCGATGTCGTTCAAGACGCCATACATAAGGCTTTTGCTTCAGCTGGCTCTCTGAAAGACACTGCATCCATAAAGAGCTGGTTTTACAGGATCGTTGTAAATACTTCATTGGACTTCTTGAGGAAGCATAAGAAAATTCAAGTCGTTGATGAAATCACGATGGAATCGTATGCTCAAGGAAGTGAAGATGCCTATCCCAATATTGATCTGGAAAGGGCATTGGATGATTTGCCGACAATTTATAGAAGTGTGATAGTACTAAGATTTTTTGAGGATTTGAAGATTGATGAAATTGCCGAGGTTTTACAAGAAAACAGCAGTACGATAAAAACAAGATTGTATCAAGCTCTCCGATTACTCCGGATTAAAATGGTCGACGATAAGTTAGAGGAGGTCAACTAAAATGAATGAGAAAATAGAACAAATGAAACAGCACTATATGGATATTCCGATTCCAAAAGAATTGGATTTTATTGTAAACCAAGCCATTAAGCAAAATAAGAAAAGAAAAAGCAATTTTAAATGGGGATTTGCAGTTGCAGCGGCGGCTATCTTGTTTGTCACAGGTATCAATACCAGTCCTACTTTGGCCCATGCTTTGTCTGAAGTGCCTCTCGTTGGAGACGTCGTTAAGGTACTAACTTTTAGAGAATATAAGTTCAATGATGGATCCTATAAAGCTAATTTAGAAGTGCCTGTAATCACGAATTTGGATAATAAAACCTTGGAAGATACCCTGAATAACAAATATCTGGAAGAAGGCAAGAAGTTATATACTGATTTTATAATCGAAATGGAAAGTTTGAAGCAAAATGGCGGCGGTCATGTAGGTGTAGATAGCGGTTATGTCATTAAAACCGATAACGATCACATCCTCTCAGTGGGTAGATACGTGGTAAATACGGTCGGATCCTCCTCAACAACATTCAAATACGACACAATCGACAAGAAGAAACAATTGCTCATCACTTTGCCAACTTTGTTTAAAGATGATGAATATATCCGTGTTATTAGTGAAAATATTAAAGAGCAAATGAAGGAGCAGATGAAGCAGGACCCGAAGAAGATTTATTGGGTTGAGGGTGTCGCAAATGAGGTGAATTCATACTTCAAAACCATCACGAAGAATCAAAACTTCTACATTAATACGAATGGTCAACTCGTTATCTCTTTCCAAAAATACGAGGTCTCTCCCGGTTATATGGGCGTTGTCGAGTTTATTATTCCGACTTCTGTGCTGTCTGATATTTTGACGATGAAAGGGGAGTATATTCAATAGGAATAAAAAAAGGAACATTTACTAAAATTAATCGGGTATGAAAAATTCAGCTGGGGGTATCTCAATGCAACAACAAACGCCGCAACAAAATCAACAAGGTTTTGAGCAAATAAAAGAAGCTGCCCAAAAAGCTGAGCAAGCTGCTGAACAAACTCTGCAAGTTGCTCAGGAGATTTATTCACAGGCGACTGAAGCTGCACTGTCCGAAGCGGAACAACAGCTGCAAGATCTTCAGGGACAAATCCAGCAGGCCCAGCAAAAGACGGAAGATTTAAAACAAGAATTACAAACGACACAAGAATCGCAGCAATCACAACAATCACAACAATCACAACAATCTCAACAATCTCAACAATCTCAACAATCACAACAATCTCATCCATCTCATCAAACCCAATAACGTAACGTCAGAGAGTTAGCGTAAAAAGTCTGTGCATCTGCAACAGGCTTTTTTTGCTTGGAAAGATCGCAAAAAAAGTGTTGTCTGTACATGACATCATGTGTTAATATGTGGAAAATAAACGGAAGGGCTTCTAGGGATCCGAACCTACAAGGTGGCGAACCGAGCGAAGCCGACACGGATACATAACGTGTTACACCGTAAGGGATAAAAGACCTTCGGAAAGTTCCGCCTGTTTAGGCGAAACGGACTGAGGTCTTTTTTGCTTTACCGAATTAATAAGTGGAGGGAACAGAGATGGCGTCGATCCGTGTGGAACAATTAGGGAAATCCTTTCGACTCAAGAAAAAAGAAGAAGGCTTTATGGCGAGTTTTCGGGCACTGTTAAAGCCGGAGTATGTAGACAAATCAGCCGTAGAGGGCATAACGTTCTCCGTGGATCAGGGGGAAACACTTGCCTTTCTCGGACCGAATGGTGCCGGGAAATCCACGACTATTAAGATGCTGACAGGCATCCTTCATCCTACAGTAGGTCAGGCTGAAGTTCTAGGCTGCTGTCCATGGAAAGAGAGGACTAAGCTGAGCTATCGAATAGGCTCTGTCTTCGGGCAAAAGTCGCAGCTTTGGTATCATTTGCCTCCCATCGATACCTTCGAGTTGATGAGCCGTATTTACGAGCTGCGGCGCAGCGAGTATGTACGCCGACGTGATGATCTCATAGAGAGATTTGAACTTGGACCCTATTTGCATACGGCAGTGAGGAAGCTCTCGCTAGGCGAACGGATGCGCTGTGAGATCGCTGCTTCCTTGATACACCGCCCGCAGGTGCTGTTCCTTGATGAACCTACGATTGGGCTTGACGTTGTCGTTAAACAGCGAATACGAGAGCTTATTTTAGAATTAAAACGTGAAGAAGGAACAACTGTTTTTCTTACGTCACATGATGCTGGTGATATTGAGCGGCTATGTGACAGGGCGATTGTTATCAATCATGGCCGGATTGTCTTCGATGACCGTGTCGAGGTTATGAAGCAGCAGTTTTTGACACAAAAAACGGTCCGCCTTGTATTGGGAGAGGAGCCGGATTCCATAGAAATTGTCGGGGTGAAGGTACTCGAACGAAGTGGTGTAAGAATTTCGCTTTCCGTCGATATGGGCCTAACGACGATAGAAGCAGCGCTGTCCCAGATCATGGCTGAGCACCGAATCATTGACGTTACGGTTGAAGATCCGCCGATGGAGGACATCATCACGCGTATGTACGGGAGCTTCGGTAAGGAGGAGAAAGGACATGAACAACTGGAGAAAATCGGTTAAATATGCCTTTATCGGCAAAATCACACTTCGCAATCAACTTGCTTATGTGGCCGATTTTCTTATCCGCTCGTTGTTTCTGCTGTTGATTCTTTATATTTTTCTTCAACTATGGCAGACAACGTTTCATGGCGAGGGAACGGAAACCATAGCAGGCTTCAGCTTCAAGCAGATCATGTGGTATCTCGTTATAACGGAATCGATGATCCTCGCCAGTCCAAGTCTCTGCACACGCGTAGAGGAAGAAGTGAAAAGCGGGGATATCGTTTTCAAATTTGTACGGCCTGTCAATTTTGTCGCCTTTCACTATGTCGAATATATGAGTGAAGCTGTGATTCGTTTTCTCGTTAACGCGGCGCTTGGCGGTTTGTTAGGATTGCTTATTATGGGTCCGCCTAATTTTGGTTATGGGTTACTATGGTTGCCTATTGTGGCACTGTGCGGTTTCACAGTTAATTTCATGTTGAATATGGTTTTAGCGCTAAGCTCTTTCTGGGTGGAGGAGACACGCGGATTGGAATTCGTATACAACAAATTTTTATTTACGATTGGTGGCATGCTGATGCCTCTGGAGTTATTTCCCGACATGCTGCAGCGGGTAGGACGTTGGCTGCCGTTTCAAGCCATTGTCTACATCCCGGCCAAGACAACAGTGACATTTGATGCAGTTCAATTGCCAAGAATGCTCTGCACACAGCTAATATGGGTTGTTATCATTGGCATAATTGTCTCATTGGTTTATAGGAAAGGAGTGAAAAAACTCAATGTTAATGGTGGATAGCCGTAAATTGACACCCATTAGTGAATTTGATCAGCCAGGTAAATTCGGGCGTTTACTTCGTTTCGTCTGGCAATGCTGGAAATTAAATCTTGCTGGCGCTATGGAGTTTCGGATGAGCTTCTTTCTCACGGCTGGTATGATGATTATCAATAATGTGGTTTGGATTGTGTTCTGGGGACTTTATTTTGGCCGATTTCCTGTATTGAATGGATGGGAACTACAGGATGTAATGATGCTATGGGCTGTAGCGGCTGGCGGCTTTGGCGTTATGGCTACGTTTTTCGGTAACGCTATGCGAATTTCGAATCTGATTGCAACCGGACAGCTTGATATATATTTAACTCAGCCAAAGCCGGTGCTTCTTCATGTTCTCATTAGCCGCATGTCGGTAAGTGCAATTGGGGATGTCTTATTCGCACTTATCATTTACGTCGCATTTGGAGATAAATCGATGATAGGCTTTGTAAAATTTGGTTTAGCTATGGCGTTATCGACGCTGATTTTCTTATTTTTCACGGTTATTGTGAACTGCCCTGCGTTCTGGATAGGGAGTTCAGATGGGTTGAGTTTTCAGCTATATAATGGGCTCCTGACATTCACCACGTATCCAACGAGCATATTTCGAGGGATAGGCAAAATCGTACTGTTTACTGTGTTGCCAGCGGGGTTCATCAGTTACTTACCCATTGGGTTGTTACGTCAGCTGGATATTCCTTTTATATCAGGTGCCATAGCTGTGACAGGCCTGCTTTGCTTGGGAGGCATCTATTTGTTTTACACAGGACTCAGGCGATACGCTTCTGGCAATATGATGGGGCTTCGGCGTTAATTGGGTTAAAAGGGATAAGCTGCATATAGGTGACGCATGCTATAGGTGGAAGCCGCTTTATAGAATTAACAAAGGAGCTGATATCTATGGCGCGACGCCGACGTGGACAACAACCGTTGCAACAACCAATGCAACAACAGATGATGCAGAATCAACCGTATGGGTTGACGAATACAAAGCTTGAACCCTCTCAAAATTATAGCAATGCGGTCGAACCTACCCATAATGGGAATTTTGCATGGAATGGTCAACCGATTCCAAACGTACAGATGTACCAGCAAGCTGGACAATATGGGCAGCAGCCATTTATTCCTCAAGCTCGTAACAATGGTACACAGACTTCCCAAGGTGGAATGCCGGTTCCAGGTTCTTCAGGCAACATGAATGCCGAATATGGTCAGCGAAATACGGGAATCAACCACGCGGATGCGAGAAATGTAGGCTTTCAAGGGGGATATACCGGCTATGGTGCGAATGGCCAACCAACCCAATATGGCACTTTTATGCGGGATGGAACGCAGTATGGTGCAGGTCCACACACGATAGACCCCAATAAAGCTATTATTCAATCCGTCCATTATGGAGATGGCGGCATCAGCGCGGTTCAATTCCAAGATGGTAGGGTGGTTGATATTGCTAATGCCATTGCTATGACAGAAGCAGGACTGATTGAAGATGTGAATACGGGCAGGAATCGGGAAGGTCAAAAAACGCTCAGATCTTATCCAGATGGCGATCCAAGCAACAATTTATCTAATTTACCTCGATTTTAAAAAGCTTAATTTATGCAGTTTGCCATGTGCAAACTGCTTTTTTTATATGAATAAGAATTTACCCGATAAGCGCCGAAAAGGCGCTTACAGCCCGCCGCGCCGCGCAAGCCCGCCCGATAAGCGCCGAAAAGGCGCTTACAGCTCGCCGCGCCGCGCAAGCCCGCTCGATAAGCGCCGAAAAGGCGCTTACAGCTCGTTGCGCCGCGCAAGCCCGCTCGATAAGCGCCGAAATGTACTTGAGTCAATAGAGTGGACACAAAAAAAGGTTAAGAAATTAGTTTAGCTTGCTTGTAATACTGCGTTTCAAACTTGTCTGGGGACAAATATCCGAGCTTGCTGTGC